>JAXMJF010000022.1:0-36594 GCA_034376805.1 Arthrobacter sp. | reverse complement strand
CTCCTGGCCTGGGCCGACGGAGGCACCACCGGGATCACCAACCTGGGCCAGCCCTGCCCGAAACACCACCGCCTCAAACACAGCTCCGGCTGGACACCATCCGGGGCCAGCAAGAACAGCCCGCCGGGGTGGACCTCACCGACAGGGCGGACCTATCCCAGCGAACAGCAGGACTGGGAACCACCCGACTGGCCGGGCCACCTCCCGGCCACCGACACACTCCCGGACCCAGGCCCGCCCGCGGAGCCGGGCTGGGATCCCGATCTGGATCTGCCCGCGGTCCCGGGCTGGGTTGCCGGACTGGATCTTCCCCCGGACCCAGACTGGGACGCCGACCTGGATCTGCCCCCGGACCCGGGCTGGGATCACGATCTCGGCGTGCCCGCGGACCCCGGCCGGGATCCCAACCTGGAACTGCCGCCGGATCCCTTCACGGACTGGTACTTGTGCACGGCCGGGCACCCGTGGCCAGCCGTAGACACCGTCCGCCAGGACCTGTCTCTGGATTAACACGTGCCGGATTGGCGTGCTGAACCATGTCGCCGACTGTCGTCTTGGCGGATGATCAAGAGATCGGATCGAATCGTTGATGCCGAGTTTCGACGGGAAGCCGTCGCGGCAGGGTCGGTCTCCGCGCCAGGCAGCAGGCAGGCAGCATGTTCGCGCCGTCGGGCGGTTAAGCCTGCGGGAAGCGTCGCTTAGGCGGTTTCGCGGATGTCGCCCGAGGAGGGACGTTCATCGTGGACAACCGGGCATTCGGCGACCGCTTTTGCCGCGGGCGGTTCAACCGTGATGCCGTACAGCGCCTCAAGGGCGGCCACGTAGTCTTCCTGCTGACCGTTGGCGGCGAGCTCGCGGGCCCGGACCGTGGGGACGTGCAGCAGCTGCTTGACCATCCGGCGGAGCGCGAACTCGACTTCTTCGGCCGCGGCGGTGCAGCCGTGGCGGGCCCGGACCTTTTCCATCTCCGCGTCCAGCACGTTCATGGTGTGCCGGCGCAGGGCGACAATGGCCGAGTCCACCGAGCGGGCCTCGCGTTCCTGTTCGAACGCGCTGGCCGCGCCGGCCACAATGCTGCTCGCCTGGGCCAGCGATTCGGCCTGCTCCTGCGGGGCGGCCAGGCGGACCGATTCCAGCGTGAGCAGTTCGACGCCGTCGAGTCCGCCGACGGCGGGATCAAAATCGTGCGTGAGGGCCAGATCGATGGCGATCAGGGGCTGGGGCGAGAACGCCCGGACCCTGGCCAGCTCCGACGCTTCCACGCGGGTGTCCGCCCCGCTGCAGCCGATCATGACGTCGGCGGCGGCGACGGCGGCCGGGAGGCTGTCGCCGTCCAGTGCGGTCCCGCCGCGGGTGGCGACGAAACCGGCGGCACGGCCGGAGGAGGAGTAGACGGAGACATCCGTGCAGCCGCGCTCACGCAACAGCGACATGGTGGCGCCGGCGTAGGCGCCGGTGCCAAACACCACGACCTTCTTGGTGGACCAGTCAGGGACTTCGGACAACTCGGTCGCGAGGTCCAGGGCCACAGAGACCACTGAGAGGCCGCGGGCGCCGAGGGCGGTCTGGGCCCCGACGTCCTTGGCCGTTTTCGACGCCGCCTGGAAGAGCCGGACGAGGCCGGCGCTGGCCGTGCCTTCGTGCTGCGCCGTGATCAGGGCCCGGCGGACCTGGCCGGCGATCTCGCGTTCGCCGACGACGGCGGAGTCCAGCCCGGAGCTCACGGAGAAGAGGTGCCGGGTGACGTCCGCGCCCGTGCGGGTATTGAAGGAGCGCGCCACGAGCTGTTCGTTAAGTCCGGTGGAGCCGCTGAGCTGGGCGATGAGGGCCAGGCGGGCGTCTTCGACATCATCGTGCCGGGGCGCCTCACCGTAGATTTCGAAGCGGTTGCAGGTGGCAAGGACAATGGCACCCGCCACGGCCGGCGATCCGGCGAGGGCGGATGTGGCGAGCTCGGAAGCGCCGGTGCTCAATTGAGCAACGGTCTCGAGGTCGATGTCGGCGTGAGTCGCCACCAGAGAAAAAAGAACCACAGCATCACAATCATAGCTTTTTCGTTCCGGTGTAGAACAACAGCCCGGCGTGCGACTGCACACGCGGGGCTGTGATTCGCGCCACGGCCGGGGCGCAGCCCGGGTCATTGTCTGTGTCGGTGACAGGCTGTCGTTATCTTTTGGGGCTGATTTTCGGCACAATCGAAGGCATGACTCCTCGCGCTGCGGCAACTCCTGAACTCTCCGGCCTTGACGCCGGGCACCCTCTGATGGACGGCCGCACCGCGGATTCCCCGCTGATCACCGCTTACCGCGGCGGCAAACCCTCCCGCCGTCCGGTGTGGTTCATGCGGCAGGCCGGACGCTCGCTGCCCGAATACCTCAAGCTGCGCGAGGGGGTCGCCATGCTGGACTCCTGCCTGCGCCCCGAACTGGCTTCCGAGATCACCCTGCAGCCGGTCCGCCGCCACGACGTCGACGCCGCCATCTTCTTCTCCGACATCGTCATTCCGCTCAAACTGGCCGGAGTCGGCGTGGACATCGTCCCCGGCGTCGGTCCCGTGCTGGAGAAGCCGGTCCGCACCGCGGCCGACGTCGCCGCCCTGCCCCAGCTCACCTGGGAAGCCCTTGAACCCATCCGCGAGGCCGTCCGCCTCACCGTGGCCCAGCTGGGGAAGACCCCACTGATCGGCTTTGCCGGCGCACCATTCACGCTCGCGGCGTACATGGTTGAAGGGAAACCTTCCCGCGACCACCTCGGCCCGCGCACCATGATGCACGCCGACCCGGAGACCTGGACGGCGCTGGCCAACTGGGCCGCCGACGCCTCCGGCATGTTCCTCCGCGCCCAGCTGGAAGCGGGCGCCTCCGCGGGCCAGCTCTTCGACTCCTGGGCAGGCTCCCTCGGCCTGGCCGACTACAAACGCTTCGTCGCCCCGGCCTCCTCCCGCGCTCTGGACCACGTGCGTGGCCTCGGCGCGCCGCTGATCCACTTCGGCACCGGCACCTCGGAGCTGCTCGTCGCCATGCGCGACGTCGGCGTCGACGTCGTCGGGGTGGACTACCGGCTGCCGCTGGACGAAGCCAACCGCCGGCTGGGCGGCACGGTGCCGCTGCAGGGCAACATCGACCCCGCCCTGCTGTCCGCGCCGTGGGAAGTGCTGGAAGCCCACGTCCGCGAAGTCATAGCCGCCGGCGCCTCAGCACCCGGCCACGTGCTGAACCTCGGCCACGGTGTGCCGCCGGACACCGATCCCGATGTTCTGACGCGCGTCGTCAAGCTCATCCACTCGATCTCCCCGGAGTAAGCGCGTGGAGGCAGCCCGCACCGCCCGGGATACCGCAGCGCCCAACGCCGTGGTGGTGGGCGGCGGGATCTCCGGCCTGCTGGCCGCGCGGGAACTGGCCCGCGCCGGCGTCCGCACCACGGTCCTGGAGGCCTCCGGCGCCTGGGGCGGCTGCGTCGGCAGCCATGTGGTGGCCGGCCTGACCCTGGACAGCGGCGCCGAGTCCTTCGCCACACGCTCCTCTGCCGTGGCGGATCTCGCCGCCGAACTGGACCTGGCCGGGAAGATCGTCGCCCCGCAGCCGGGCGGAGCGTGGGTCCAGTTGCCGGACGGCCCGCGCGAACTTCCGCGCACCGGCGTCCTGGGCATCCCGGCCAACCCCTGGGACCCTGAAGTCCGCCGCACCCTCGGCCTCCTCGGTTCGCTCCGGGCCTCGGTCGACAAACTCCTGCCCGCCTCGATTGGTACCCGGACCGAGGCCACGAGCGTCTCTGCGCTGGTCCGTGCACGGATGGGGCGGTGCGTGCTCCAACGGCTCGTGGCGCCCGTCGTCGGCGGAGTCCACTCCGCGGACCCGGACGTCCTCGACATCGACATGGTGGCCCCCGGCCTGCGCGCCGGGATCCGGGACCACGGCTCCCTCGCCGCTGCTGTTGGGGCGCAACGTCGTGGAGTCGCGGCTGGGGGAGCGGCGGTCCCCGGGGCGGCGTCGTCCGGGCTGCAGAAGGCGGGATCAGCCGTCGCAGGGTTGCGCGGCGGGATGCATACCCTGATCCCGGCTCTGCTGTCCGATCTGCGCCGCCAGGGCGTGACGCTGACCGATGGCACCCGGGCCGACGCCGTGGAGCGCACGGCCGACGGCTGGCGGGTTTCCGCGGGGGGCACCGCGTACGACGCCGGGCTCCTGGTCGTCGCCGTGGAAGGCCCTGCCGCCATCGAGCTGCTCGCCGGCGCCATGCCGGAGCTTGCCGGCCACCGTCCCGATCCCGGCCCCGACGTCAGCCTGGTCACACTCGTGGTGGACCTGCCCCAGCTCGACGCCCGCCCGCGGGGAACCGGAATCCTGGTCGCGCCGCAGAGCCCCGGAGTCCAGGCCAAGGCACTCACCCACGCCACCGCCAAATGGGAGTGGCTGGCGGCTCAGACCGGCCCCGGTACCCATGTTGTCCGGCTGTCCTATGGGCGCGGTGACACCCGGCACGGGGCCACGGTCCGCCCGGAGCCCGGCACCGACAGTGAGCTGTTCGAGGCTGCCCTGAACGACGCCTCCATGCTGCTGTCCGTTCCGGTCACCGCCGGCGACGTGGTGGACTGGGACGTTGTCCGCTGGGGTGGCGCGCTGCCCTTCGCTTCGCTTGGACATAAGCGCCGCGTCGCGGAAGTGCGCAGCATCTGCGCGGCGGACGGCACCCTGGCGGTGGTGGGCGGCTGGTTGTCCGGCAACGGCCTGGCGGCGATCGTGGCCGACACACCGAATCAGGTCCGGCAGCTGTTGTCTTGAGCTGGAACCCGTCATCCGGACGCCCTGCAGGCGGCCCGGAGACCCGCAACCGGATACCCACAAACAGGCGGAAACGGCAAATTTTCCCCCGTGTCCGCTGACAGCTAAGGTCGATGACCATGGTTACTCACAGGTCCAACGTCCAAAAAACGCAGGCCGGTCACCATGGGGGACTTCGGATCGGCACGGCAGCTGCTGCGCTCGGAGTGGTACTGGCTCTTTCCGCAGGTGCGCCTGCCGCGCAAGCGGCCACGGGCGTTTCCGCGTCCACCTCAGTTCCCGCCGCGACGGACTTGCTGTCCCTTGACCTCGCCGGCATGGTTGACGGCCTGCTGGCGCCGTCGAAGCACCCCACACCCAGCCCCTCGCCCTCGAGTCCCTCGCCGCAGCCGACCTCCACCGAGGAGCCGGACGAGCCGGAGCCAAGCCGCAGCCCGAGGCCGACTCCCACGCGGACCGTCACCCCGCAGCCTGTGGCACCAGCTGTGCCGGCCGTCCCGGCGGTGCCGGCGGCTCCGGAGCCCAGCACCCCTGCCGCGCCGCAGCCGGCAGCGCCTGCGGCCCCCGTTCCCGGTGGTCCGGCCGCAGGGCCTGCCGCGGAGCCGGCCCCCGAAGCCCCGGCAGCGGAAGGTCCCGCCGAAACCGCGGCCCCCACCCAAACCCCGGCGTCGCCGTCGAACACGGCCGCTGCTTCTCCGACAGCCACGGCCGGCCCCGCGACACCGCCGGCCACGCCCCGCTCCGGGAGCACCTCGATGGAGGCGACATCGACCCGGGAACCTGCCGGACCCTCGCCCCTGCTCGGCCTGGGCATCGGCCTCGTGGCACTGTCCGGGATCGCCGGCGTCGTGGTCCTGCGGTTGCGCCGGGTCTGACGTCCCGACCGCTTCCCCGCAGCGGGCGCGGAATCCGGCGCCGGAATCCCCAGCCGTGTGAAATAAAGCACTTCTACGCACTGTAGAAGTGCTTTATTTCGACTTCATTGGGGGTAAGGGGCAGACTGGTATCCATGAGCCACACTTCTGCCGAAACTGTCACTAAAACTGAATCAGCCAGCGAAGAATCAGCCGAGCAGTTCTTCACCCTCTGGACGGTTTTCAAGCGCTCCGCCGATGTCCTCCGCAGCGGCGATGCTGCCGGGGAATATGACGCCCTCACCGCACGGCTGGCCGAGGCCGGCGTGGTCCACCGCGGCAGCTACGACGTTTCAGCGATGCGCGCGGATGCCGACATCATGGTCTGGCTGCACGGCCCCCAGCCGGAGGCGCTGCAGCGCGCGGTCCGCGACATCCGCCGCAGCGAACTGTTCAGCGGCACCGAGATCGCCTGGTCCGCGATGGGCGTGCACCGGGAGGCCGAGTTCGCCAAGAACCACACCCCCGCCTTTTCCCGCGGGGTGGAGCCGGCAGAGTGGCTCTGCGTCTACCCCTTCGTCCGCTCCTACGAGTGGTACCTGCTGCCCGACGCCGAACGCGGCGCGATGCTGCGTGACCACGGCCTGCTGGGCCGGGACTTCCCCCAGGTCATCTCCAACACGGTGTCCTCCTTCGCCCTCGGCGACTGGGAATGGATCCTGGGCCTGGAAGCCCCCGAACTGGTGGACCTCGTGGACCTGATGCGCCACCTGCGCGCCACCGAAGCCCGCCACCACGTCCGAGAAGAGATCCCGTTCTACACCGGCCGCCGGGTAAGCGCCGCCGAGATTGCCGAGGTACTTTCATGAGCCCGCTCGATCCCCAGGACAATGCCGCAGCCGACACCACCATCAACGAGGTGACCGAAGCCGGCAGGATGGCCCCCAAGGACTACGACGCCGTGCTGCTCGCCTCCTTCGGCGGCCCCGAAGGCCAGGACGACGTCCTGCCGTTCCTGCGCAACGTCACCCGCGGCCGCGGCATCCCGGACGAGCGCCTCGAAGAGGTCTCGCACCACTACCGCGCCAACGGCGGCATCAGCCCCATCAACCAGCAGAACCGTGAGCTCAAGGCCGGCATCGAGGCCGAACTCGCCAGCCGCGGCATCGACCTGCCGGTCTTCTGGGGCAACCGCAACTGGGCCCCCTACATCCCGCAGACCCTCCAGGACATCTACGACGCCGGTCACCGCAGGGTCCTGATGGTGACCACCAGCGCCTACTCCTGCTACTCCAGCTGCCGCCAGTACCGCGAGGACATCGGCATCGCGCTGACCGAAACCGGCCTCGGCGGAAAGCTCGAGGTCGACAAGGTCCGCCAGTACTTCGACCACCCCGGTTTCGTCGAGCCGTTCGTTGAAGGCACCGCCGCCGGCCTTGCCGACGTCCGCGCCCAGCTGGCCGCGGCCGGCACCCCGGACGCGCCGGTCCACATTCTGTTCGCCACGCACTCCATCCCCACCCGTGACGCCGAAGCAGCGGGGCGCTCCGACGCCGAACCTCGCCGCTTCGAGGAAGACTCCGCCTACGTCGCGCAGCACCTTGCCTCCGGCACCGAGGTCATCCGACGTGTGGAGGCCGCGACCGGCGACACCGCCCCCTGGTCCCTCGTTTACCAGTCCCGCTCCGGGGCCCCGCACGTGCCGTGGCTGGAACCGGACATCAACGACGCCATCGAGGAACTCGCCGGCCAGGGCGTCAAGGGCATCGTGATCGTGCCGCTCGGCTTCGTCAGCGACCACATGGAAGTTGTCTGGGACCTCGACACTGAAGCCCTGGAAACCTGCGCCAAGCTGGACCTGGCCGCAACTCGGGTCCCCACGCCCGGCACGCACCGCAAGTTCGTTGGCGGGATCGTGGACCTGATCTGCGAGCGGACCGCCGCCAACAACATCGCCGACCGCCCGCACCTGACCAAGCTCGGCCCCTGGTACGACGTCTGCCGGCCGGGTTGCTGCGCCAACTTCCGCGGCGAAAAGCCCACCATCTCGGGCGCCGACACCACTATCGGCACCGGGCACGACCCCTACCCGGCCGCCACCGGCACGCCCGCTCCGGCGGCGGGTCAGGTCGCACCGTGACCGTCCGGATCGGAACCCGGGCCAGCAAGCTGGCCCTCACCCAGACGCAGCAGACCGCGGACCAGCTGGCCGCCGTGGGCGGCTTCCCTGTGGAGCTGGTGCACATCCGCACCGAGGGCGACGTCCTCACCGGGTCACTGTCCCAGATGGGCGGAACCGGCGTTTTCGTCGCCGCCCTGCGCGACGCCCTGCTGCAGGACCGCTGCGACGTCGCGGTGCACTCGCTCAAGGACCTCCCCACCGGGGCAGCCCTCGGGCTGACGCTCGCGGCGACGCCGAAACGCGCCGACGTCCGGGATGTGCTTTGCGCCCGCGACGGGCTCAAGCTCGCGGACCTGCCCACCGGTGCCGCCGTCGGCACGGGCTCGCCGCGCCGCGCAGCCCAGCTGCGGGCTGCCCGCCCGGACCTGGACATCCGCGACATCCGCGGCAACGTGGAGACCCGGCTCGGCCGTGTCCCCGGACTGCCGGGCAACAGCACCGAGGCCGTCGTCGAAGGCAAGAGCTGCGATCTCGACGCCGTCGTGCTCGCCGCCGCCGGACTGCACCGGATCGGCCGGCTCGACGCCGTCAGCGAGTACCTCGAGACCGAGGTGATGCTGCCTGCCGCGGGGCAGGGTTCCCTCGCGATCGAATGCCGCACCGCTGATGCGCCGCGCAAGGCGGGATCCACCGAAGGCTCGCAGGGCGTGCTGGCGCAGGCCCTCGCCGCCCTCGACGACCCCGACACCCGGCTTGCCGTCACCGCCGAGCGGGCGCTCCTGGCCCGCCTCGAAGCAGGCTGCGCCGCGCCGGTGGGTGCGTACGCCTTCCGCAAGGGCAGCCTGCTGCACCTTGAGGCCGTGGTCTGCGCCGTCGACGGGACAGCCACGGTCCGGGACAAGAAGGCCACCGACGGACTGACCGAGGTCGGGGCCACCCTGCTCGGGATTGAGCTCGCCGAAGTCCTGCTGGCCCGCGGCGCCGCTGACATCGCGGACCTGGCCGCCTCCTGAACGGCGGAAACCATCAGGTCATGGGACGGCACAGCGGCCGCAACCACGCGGACGGGCAAGTTGTGATGAGGGTGCCCGACGGCGCCCGGGTACTCGTCGCGCGCAGCCCGGACCGTGCCGGGGACCTGGTCGCGGCCCTGCGCAAGGTGGGCGCCGATCCGCTGCTGCTGCCGCTCATCGACTTTGAGCTCGCCCGTGACCAGCACTCCCTGGACGTCGCCTTCGACGCCCTCGGCGCCGGGGCCTACGCCTGGCTCGTGGTCAGCAGCGTGACCACCGTCCAGGCGCTCGAGGCCAAGGCCGCTGAGCGGGGAACCACCCTCAGCAGCTGGCTGCCGGGCAGCCTCCTCGTGGCCACGATCGGACCCGCGACACGCCGCTTCCTCGAATCCCGGGGAGTCGCGGTCGATCTGGCACCCACGGGGCAGCAGTCCGGGGCCGGGCTGGTCGATATCTGGCCCGAGCACCAGGGCAGCGTCCTGCTGCCGCAGGCCGACATCGCCGACCCTCGGCTCCGCCGCGGACTGGAGGCCCGCGGTGCCTTCGTGCAGGCCGTGACCGCGTACCGCACCGTGGATTACCCGGCCGACCCGGGCCGGAGCCTCGCCGCGTGCCAGCCCGCCATGCCCCGCGGGCAGAATGCAGCCGCCGGACCGCATGGGGACGAGCCCGCCGCCGTGCTCACCCCGGACCAGGCGAAAACTGAAATCACCGCCGGCCGGCTCGACGCCGTCGTCGCCGCTTCCCCCAGTGCGGCCCGGCGCATCCACCAGGACCTCGCCCCGCTGGGTGGCTGCCGCTTCGTCGCGATCGGACGGTCGACCGCCGCCGAGGCGGAATTCCTCGGCCTCACCGTCGCCGCCGTCGCCGAGGAACCCACCGCCTCCGGCCTGGTCGCCGCCGTCGTCCGGTCCCTGGCAAGCCAGCCGTCCCCACCCCACCAGCCAGCCGCAGAGCCCACAGCAAAGGACACCGTATGAGCTTCCCGACCCACCGCCCCCGCCGGCTCCGCACCACCCCGGCCATGCGCCGGCTGACGGCCGAACACCGCCTCTCGGCCGCGGAACTCATCCTGCCCGCCTTCATCCGTGAAGGCCTGACCGAGCCGAACCCCATCGCCTCGATGCCCGGGGTTCAGCAGCACACCACGGACACGCTGAAGCGCGCCGCCAGCGAGGCCGTGCAGCTCGGCGTCGGCGGCATCATGCTCTTTGGCATCCCCGCCGTCCGCGACGCCGCCGGCACCGCCTCACTGGACCCCGACGGTGTGCTGAACAAGGCCATCCGGGACGTCCGCGCCGAGGTCGGGGACGACCTCGTCATCATGAGCGACGTCTGCCTGGACGAATTCACCGACCACGGGCACTGTGGTGTCCTCGACGCCCACGGCTACGTGGACAACGACGCCACCCTCGAAATCTACGGCCGGATGGCCGTGGCCCAGGCGGAGGCCGGCGCCCACGTGCTCGGACCCTCCGGGATGATGGACGGCCAGATCGGTGTGATCCGGCAGGCCCTCGAGGATGCCGGCCACGCCAACACCGCGGTCGTCGCCTACGCCGCGAAATACGCCTCGGCGTTCTACGGACCGTTCCGCGAAGCCGTGGACTCCCAGCTCAAGGGCGACCGCCGCACCTACCAGATGGATGCCGCGAACCGCCGCGAGGCGATCCTCGAAGTCGAGCTGGACCTCGCCGAGGGCGCCGACATGGTCATGGTCAAGCCCGCCATGAGCTACCTCGACATCCTCGCCGACGTCGCCGACATGAGTTCCGTGCCGGTCGCCGCCTACCAGATCTCCGGCGAGTACTCGATGATCGAGGCCGCCGCCGCCAACGGCTGGATCGACCGCCGGGACGCGATCACCGAATCGGTGCTGGGCATCAAACGTGCCGGGGCCAACATGGTCCTGACGTACTGGGCGAGCGAACTCGCCGGCTGGCTGAAGGAGTCCTCATGAACACGCCGGCCGGCCCGGACTCCGGGTCCAACCCCACCGCCCCCGTGGGCCCGGGGCGGATCCTGCTGGGCCTGAACACCTTCGGCGACGTCGGTGTCTTCCCCGACGGCCACCCCGTCCCGCATGCCCAGGTGCTGCGCCAGCTGCTGGAACAGGCCGAACTCGCGGACGAAGTGGGACTTCATGCCTTCGGCGTGGGGGAGCACCACCGCCGCGACTTCGCGGTGTCCGCCCCCGAGGTGTTCCTCGCCGCGGCGGCCGCCCGGACCAAGAGGATCCGGCTCGGCTCGGCGGTCACCGTCCTGAGCTCCGATGACCCCCTCCGGGTGTTCCAGCGCTTCGCCACGGTGGACGCCATCTCCAACGGCCGGGCCGAGGTCATGCTGGGCCGCGGCTCCTTCATTGAATCCTTCCCGCTCTTCGGCCTCGACCTGGCCGACTACGAGGTCCTGTTCGAGGAAAAGCTTGAGCTCTTCGACAAGGCCCGCGCCCAGAAGCCGATTCACTGGGAGGGCCGCACCCGTCCGGCCATCAACGGGCTGAGCGTCTACCCGCCGCTGGAACACCACCTGCTGCCCGCCTGGATCGGGGTCGGCGGGACGCCCGAATCGGTGCTCCGCTGCGCCGAATACGGTTACCCGATCATCTTCGCGATCATCGGCGGACAGCCCCGGTCCTTCGCCCCGCTGGCGAACCTCTACCGCGAGGCGATGGCGAAATACGGCCACCCGCTGCAGCAGGTGGCCACACATTCACCCGGACATGTTGCCGAGACCGACGAGGAGGCGCGGGAGGAGTTCTTCCCGCACTGGCTCGGTCAGCGCAACCTTATCGGCGCCGAGCGCGGCTGGGGCCCGGGCAACCGGGCCGAGTTCGACGCCATGTGCACCCCCGAGGGCGCCCTCTACGTCGGATCCCCGGACACCGTGGCCGCGAAGATCGTGCTGCTGAAAAAGAACCTGGCCGTGGACCGCTTCGACCTCAAGTACAGCAACGGCACCCTGCCGCACAAGGCGATGATGCGCTCGATCGAGCTGTTCGGCACCGAGGTGGCCCCCCGGGTGGCCACCCGGCTGGCCGCGGCCTCCCCGCTGAATTGAACTGAAAGAATAGGACTCATGACTTCCAGCCACCCTCGCAACGAGGAACTCTTCGACCGCGCCCGCCAGCTGATGCCGGGCGGCGTGAACTCGCCCGTCCGCGCCTTCGGCTCCGTCGGCGGGACACCGCGTTTTATGGTCTCCGCCAAGGGCCCGTACCTGACCGATGCCGACGGCACCGAGTATGTCGACCTGGTCTGCTCCTGGGGCCCGGCGCTGCTGGGACATGCCCATCCGGCGGTCCTCGCCGCCGTGCACGCAGCGGTGGACCGCGGGCTGTCCTTCGGGGCATCGACCCCGGACGAGGCCAACCTCGCGGCGATCGTCCAGGAACGCGTCCCCGCCGCCGAGCGCGTCCGGATGGTCTCCACCGGCACCGAGGCGACCATGACCGCCGTCCGGCTGGCCCGCGGCCTCACCGGCCGTGACCTCATCGTCAAGTTTGCCGGCTGCTACCACGGCCACCTCGACGGGCTGCTGGCCGCGGCCGGCTCCGGTCTCGCCACCCTGGCGCTGCCGGGCTCCGCCGGCGTCACGGCCGCCACGGCCGCCGAGACCCTCGTGCTGCCCTACAACGACCTCGCCGCCGTCGAAGCCGCATTCGCCAAGCACGGCGGCAACATCGCCGCCGTCATCACCGAGGCGGCCCCCGCCAACATGGGTGTTGTCACCCCGGGGGAGGGGTTCAACGCGGGGCTGTCCCGCATCACGCGCGAACACGGCGCCCTGCTGATCCTCGACGAGGTCCTCACCGGCTTCCGTACCGGGTACTCCGGCTACTGGGGACTCACCGGGGGCGCGGCCGACGCCGCCCAGCCGTGGACGCCGGACCTGCTCACCTTCGGCAAGGTCATCGGCGGCGGGATGCCGGCCGCGGCCCTCGCCGGCCGCGCGGAGGTCATGGACTACCTCGCGCCGCTGGGCCCGGTCTACCAGGCGGGCACGCTGTCCGGAAACCCGGTGGCGATGGCCGCCGGCGTCGCGACCCTGACGAACGCCACCCCCGAGGTCTACTCCTTCGTTGACGCCCGCTCGCTGGAGCTCTCCGCGGCACTGTCGGAGGCCCTGGAAACGGAGGGGGTGGACCACTCGATCCAGCGCGCCGGTAACCTGTTCTCGGTGGCCTTCGGCACGTCCGCCCGGGGCGTGCACAACTACGACGACGCCCAGGGCCAGGAAGTGTTCCGCTACGCGCCGTTCTTCCACTCCATGCTCGACTCCGGGGTGTACCTGCCGCCGTCGGTCTTCGAAGCCTGGTTCCTGTCCGCAGCGCACGACGACGCCGCGATGAACCGGATCTTCGACGCCCTGCCGGCTGCTGCCAAGGCCGCGGCCGCCGCGAAGGGCTAAACGGGCGAAGGCTGCACAGCCGCGACCGCCTGTTTCCGGCGTCGTCGTTAAACACTTGAGGCACCCGCCGCGGCGGGTGCCTCACGTGTTTAAGCTGCAGTTCTGCGGGTTACAGGACGTCCGAGAGGAAGCCCTGGAGCCGTTCCGTCTGCGGGTTCGTGAAGAGCTGTTCCGGTGGACCGGATTCCACGACGACACCGGCGTCCATAAAGGTGACGGTGTCCGAGACGTTGCGGGAGAAGCCCATCTCGTGCGTCACAACAACCATGGTCATGCCGCCCTTGGCGAGGTCGGCCATCAAAGCCAGCACGCCCTTGACGAGCTCCGGGTCGAGGGCCGAGGTGGCCTCGTCGAAGAACATCACTTCCGGTTTCATGGCCAGCGCCCGCGCAATCGCCACCCGCTGCTGCTGCCCGCCGGACAGGTTGGCCGGACGGGCGTCCGCCTTGTGCTTGAGGCCGACGAGGTCGAGCTGCTCGAGGGCTTCGGCCCGCGCCTGATCGGCCGGGAGTTTGCGCAGCTTGCGCAGCGCGAGGGAGACGTTGTCCACAACGGTCTTGTGCGGAAACAGGTTGAACTGCTGGAACACCATTCCGATGCGCTGGCGCAGTTCATCCGGGTTGTCCTTGAGGACCGACCGCCCGTCCAGCAGGATGTCGCCCTGGTCCGGTTCGATCAGGCGGTTCATCACCCGCAGGAGAGTGGACTTGCCGGAACCGGACGGGCCGATCACCGACGCGGTGGTGCCCTTCTCGACGTGCAGGTCAATGCCGCGGAGAACGTGGTTGGATCCGAAGGACAGGTGCAGGTTCTTGCCGGTCAGCGAGCCGGAGGCGAATTCGCTCATGGCTGTGCTCCCTTCCCGATCAGGGCCGCGGCGTCGTCCGGCTGCTTCTTCTCCGGACGGCCGGTGCGCAGGCGGTTATCGATGTAATTGACCAAGTGGGTGAGGGGAACGGTCAGCACGAGGTACAGCGCAGCAGCAGCGATCAGGGGGGAGAGGTTCCCCGTATTGGCTGCCGCGTCGTTGCCGATGCGGAAGATCTCCCGCTGGCTTGCGAGAAGACCCAGCAGATAGATCAGGGACGAGTCCTTGATCAGCGAAATGAACTGGTTCACGAGGGCCGGCAGCACGCGGCGGACGCCCTGCGGGATCACCACAAGGCTCATCGAGGAGTTGTAGCTGAACCCCAGCGCCCGGGACGCTTCAAGCTGGCCCTTTTCCACGCTCTGGATGCCGGAGCGGAAGATCTCACCGATGTAGGCCGAAGCCATGAGGGTCAGGGCCAGGATGCCGAGGGGGAACGGGTTCGTGGAGCCGGTCAGCTGCCGGATGATGGGCCCAAGCCCAATTCCGATGAGCAGGATGACCACAATGGCCGGTACGCCGCGGAAGACATCCGTGTAGATCCTGGACAGCCAGCGCAGCACGGTGTTGCGGGACGTGCCCATGATGGCCAGGATCATGCCCAGGATGCACCCGAGCACGCCCGAGGAAACCGCCAGGATCAGGGTGTTGGGCAGACCGACCGTGAGCATGGACGGTACGACAGCTGCCATCGCCTCCCAGTCAAAGAAGGTCTTTGCGAGTTGATCGAGTGCATCCATGGACTAGGACTTCGGAACGGTGACAGCCTTGGAACCCGGGGACCACGTGTCCGGGGTTTCGCGGTCCGGGTACCACTCCTTGGTCAGCTTGGACCAGGTGCCGTCGGCAATCACGGCGTCGAGGCCCGAGTTGAGGGCATCAATGAGTGCCTGGTTGTCCGCGTTCACGGCGTAGGCGGTGAAGTTCTGGGTGTTCACAACGGACTCGGCGATGACCGTGCCGTCGCCTTCCTTGACCTGGCCGGTGGCCTGCTGGGACGGAGCGACCCAGGCGTCCACCTGGCCGTTCTTCAGGTTGGCGTAGGCGGTGTTGTAGTCCTCAAAGCGGACCGGCTCGATCTGCAGGGTGTTGGTGACGTAGTCATCCTGCACCGTGCCCTGGACGACCGCGATGCGGGTGTCCTTGGTCAGGTCCTTGAAGCCCTTGATCTTGTCGTCCTCCTTGGCGACCACGGCCATGTAGCCGAAGTCGTAGCCGTTGGTGAATCCAACCGTCTTGCGCCGGGCGTCCGTGGTGGAGATCGAGGAGGATCCGAGGTCGAACTGCTTGTTCTGGACCTGGGACAGCAGCGACGCGAAGCCGGTCGCCTTGAACTCGACCTCGAGGTCAAGCTTTGCCGCGATCGCGCGCAACAGCTCGTTGTCGTAGCCGGTGAACTTGCCGGACTCGTCGATGAAGATGTTCGGCGGCGCGTCCGAGAGGGTTCCGACAGTAAGGGTTCCCTCGCTCAGCAGGCCGAGCTGGGACTTGTCGATCTGGTCCAGGGGGGTGACGTCCGCGGTCGTGTACTTGTCCAGGGAAGTCTGGTCGCTGCCGGCGAGGGCATCGGTGGGCGTTCCGCTCGGGGCGGCCGCTCCGCCGCCGCATGCGGCCAGCGAGACGGCAACAGCGATCGCTACAGGAACCGTTGTCAGCCACTTCATGGCTTTGTTTTTCATCACGCAATCACTTTCATCGGACGTTAACGGGAGTCGGGCCGCGGCACGCCCCGGGCCTCGGCGCCTCAGCGCTGGCAGGGGCAGGCAAGCCTGCGAAATATAATTGTTTCACTTGGCACCAAGCGTGCATGAATCCGAATTAGTGCGTGGTGAGGGCCGTCGCCGCCGAATCAGCTTCAAGGGTGCGCGCAATCGTCACCGATCTGGGCACCGCAGGACGGGCGGGGCGGAATGATTGCCGGAGGCGGCTCTGGCCGCCGGCAGGACCCGGATGTGTGAGTTCCGTCGCAATCGCTGGAAATGCAGTCCGTGGAGGCCTATTTAGAGGCCCTAAGCGCCCGAAGGTTTCGTTTTAAGAAGCGGAGTCGCCCTAGAAGTCGCCGCGGCTGGCGTCCTCGGGCGGCAGCACGGGCCAGTCGCCTTCGATCACGGCGGCGGGCTTGGTCTTGCGCAGGTAGCTCTGGAAATCGGAGGCCTGGGCGGAGGCCCATTCGATCTGGAGCTGGTGCAGGTGGCTGGCCGGCATCCGAAGCTTGGGGAACTTCCCGGCCATGGCGTCGAGCATGCGGAGGGTGGCCAGGGCGTCGGCTGCCGAGGTGTGGGCGTTGTCCAGGTTCACGCCGTACTCCTCGCAGAGGGCGGTCAGGGTGCGCTTGCCCTTGCGGTATCGGTCCACCTGCTTGTTCATGATGTACGGATCCAGCACCGGGAAGCGGCTCAGCTGCGGCACACCGTAACGGGCCGACTCGGCGGCCAGCACGGTGAAGTCGTAGCTGGCGTTGAACGCGATGACCGGCACACCGGTGTCGAACAGGTCCTGGAGCACCGCGGCGACCTCCCGGACCACGTCAGCGGCAGGACGGCCTTCGCTGCGGGCCCGCTCCGTCGTGACGCCATGGATGTCGCTGGCCTCTGTCGGAATCTCGACCCCCGGATCGGCGAGCCATTCGTGTTCCTTCACGATCCCACCCTCGGCATCCACCACGGTGATGGACGCCGTGACGATCCGCGCGGAGCGGGAGTTCCGCCCGGTGGTTTCAAGGTCGAAGGCTGCGCGGGGGAGGGTGTTCCAAGTGCTCATGCTTCAACGCTACCTGCTGCCACCGACACAAATGCGCCGCCACCCCGGGGCCCGGTCCGCGTCACCGCACCCCGTCTAAGAACGCCCGGGAGGCCGGCGGCGTCCCGTTCCGGCCGCCCCTCCAACGCCCCGGACGCTAGGCTTGTGCCATGCGGATGGAGTATGTGGAGGCGGTGCTGGATGTGGTGGCATTGATCCCCGCCGGCGCCGCGGTGGCGTACGGTGACGTCGCCGAGCTCCTCGGCTCCGGCGGCGCCCGGCAGATCGGCTCCGTCATGAGCCACCACGGCAGTTCCGTACCCTGGTGGCGGGTCCTGAAGGCCAGCGGTGACGCGCCCCCGGGGCACGAACGTGAGGCCCTCACCCTGTACATCCTGGAAGGGACCCCGCTGCTGGGAAACTATGCTGAGTACCTCCTAACCGGCGAGGGACGCTGGCGTGTGGACCTGATGGCCGCCCGCTGGGCACCGAGCGACGGTGAGTTCGACCGGATTGACGCCGTGGCCGAGCGGCTGGAGCGGTCCTTGCGCAAACTGTCGGCCCCGGATGATGAAATGACTGTGTGAGCATCCCGAGCAACACCCCCGAGTCCCTCCAGCCCACATCGACACAGCCAACCTCAGCACAGCCCGCATCCACACAGCCCGCCACCGGGAGGCCCGCCAAGGGCGGGCAGCGCCCCGCCAAGCCGGCGGGCTCCGGTTCCGCACTTCGCCTGCTGCCTCCGCGCACGCTGCACAACGCGGTGCCGGTGCTGACGGCGGACCAGCTCGCCGCCGTCGACGTCCCGCACGGCTCCGGCCCGGTCCTGGTCCCCGGAGCGCCGGGGACCGGCAAATCGACAGTGCTCGTCGAGGCCGCCGTCCGGCGTGCGCAGCGGGACGGCATCGATCCCGAACGGATGCTCATCCTCGCCCCGGGACGCCTCGCCGCCGATTCGCTCCGGGACCGCTTCACCGCGCGCCTGGACCGCAGTTTGAGCACGACGCCGGCCCGCACCTGGGCGTCGTACGCTTTCGACCTGATCCGGCGTGCCAAGGCCGAAGGGATCCTGCCGTTGCCGCGCCCGCCGAAACTCCTGTCCGGTCCGGAACAGGACCTGATCATCAAGGAGCTCCTCGAAGGCCACGCGCAGCCCGGACTCGAGCTGCCCTGGCCGGAGGATCTGGGCGCTGCCCTGCAGACCCGCGGGTTCCGGCAGGAAGTCCGCCAGCTCTTTGACCGGATCATCGAATCCGGGCGGACCGCCGAGGACCTTGTGGTCCTCGCCCGGCGCTGCCGCCGGCCGGACTGGGTGGCTGCGGCCGCGCTGTATGCGGAGTACCGCGACGTCCTGGACCTGCGTATGCCCGAGTCCTTCGACCCGGCCGGCATCATCACCGCAGCCCGGCAGATCTTCCAGGACGAACCGGACTTCCTCGCCGCCGAACGCGACAGGCTCCAGCTGGTGCTGGTGGATGACATGCAGGAAGCCAACCCTGCCGTGTTCGAACTGCTCGCGGACATCGCCGCGGGCAAGGAAGCCATCATCACCTCATCGCCGGACACCGTGGTCCAGGGGTTCCGCGGCGCCCGACCGGACCTGGTGGCCGAGCTTCCCCGGCTGCTCGCCCCGGCTGGCGGGACCGTCCTCGAACGGCCGCTCCGGACCGCGCACCGCCACACCCCGGCGGTGGCGGACGCCTGGCTGTCCGTCGCCGGGCGGATCTCCAGCCGCGCCGGCGGGCAGTCCGCGCGCCGGCTCGAACAGCCCCAGGACCAGGGCTCCGCCGGCGGCACCGTCGAAGCGCACCTGCTGCCCTCACCGGTGCACGAACTGCGCTACGTGGCGCAACGGATCCTTGAGGCCCAGCTCAACGACGGCCGCGAACTCGGTGACATCGCCGTGATCGTCCGTAACGGCGGCCAGCTCAGCCAGCTGCAGCGCTACCTCGCAGGCCAGGGCATACCGGTCCGGATCCCGGTGGCCGAGTCCGCCGTCCGGGACGAGGTCGCCGTCCGGCCCTTGCTGGATGCCTATGCCGTGGCGCTTGACCCGGCGGTGCTGACCCCGGAGGCGGCCGTCGCGCTGCTGACTTCCCGGATCGGCGGATCCACCGCGATCGAGCTGCGGCGCCTGCGCCAGTCCCTGCGCCGGGAGGAAATCCTGGGCGGCGGCGGCCGCACCAGCGACGTGCTCCTCGTCGAGGCGCTGCTGGAACAGGGCGCGCTGGCGACCCTGGGCATCGAGGGGCAGTCAGCGCGCCGGATCGCCCGGATGATCCAGGCCGGCCGGGACGCTGCCCAGGCTCCCGGGGGCAACGCCGAAACGGTGCTGTGGGCGCTCTGGAATTCCACCGGCCTCGCCGCGCGCTGGACCGAGGCGGCGCTGGCCGGGGGATCGGCCGGGGCCCGGGCGGACCGGGACCTCGACGCCATGATGGCCCTGTTCCACACCGCCGAACGGTTTGTGGACCAGCTTCCCGGTTCAGGACCGGAGCAGTTCCTCGAGTACCTGCTCAGCCAGGAACTCCCGATGGACACCCTCGCCGCACGGGCCCAGCTGGAGGACGCGGTGGAACTGATGACCCCGGCCAGCGCCGCCGGCCGGGAATGGCCCGTGGTCATCGTCCCCGGCCTGCAGGAAGGCGTGTGGCCCAACACCAGGCTCCGCGGCGAACTGCTCGGCAGCACACTGTTCGCGGACTCCGTCGAGCACGGCGTGGAATACGCCCTGCAGCTGGATCCCCTCAGCCGGCTGCGGGAAATCCGCTATGACGAGCTGCGCAGCTTCTCCACCGCGGTGTCGCGGGCACAGCAGGTGCTGATCTGCACCGCTGTGTCCTCGGAGGACGAGCAGCCGTCCTCGTTCCTGGACTACGTCGCGCCGCTGGGCGCGGGCCAGGACCGGCGCGGCTTCACCCCGGTGGAGCGCCCGCTCACCCTGCGCGCCCTGGTCGCCGAGCTGCGCCAGTACGCCCAGCTGGACGCCGGGACTCCTGAAGCCCTGGAGGCCAGCGCCGTCCTCGGTGCCCTGGCCGCCGCCGAGCCGCCCGTGCCCGGAGCGCACCCCGCCAGCTGGTGGGGCCTTGCACCACTGTCCACCGAGGAGCCTGTCGTTCCGCCCGGCGGCACCGTGTTCGTCTCGCCGTCAAAGGTGGAGACCGTGCAGAAATCGCCGCTGGACTGGTTTGTCCAGGCCGCCGGCGGGGAGGCCGCCACCGACTTCGCCCGCAGCCTGGGCACCCTTGTCCACGCCATCGCGCAGGATCTCCCGGATGCCTCCGGCAGCGACTACGTGGCCGAACTCGTCCGCCGCTGGCCGGCGCTGGGGATGAAGGACAACTGGGAGGGCAAGCTGGACTTCCAGCGCGCCGAAACCATGGTCCGGAAGCTCGCCCAGTACGTGCTGGTGATGCGCAGCGAAGGCCGGTCCCTGGTCGGCGTCGAGCTGGACTTCGAAGTCAAGCTCCCGGACGTTGTGGCCCCGGCCGGAAGCCCCGGTATTGACGCCGAGGCGGACGGCGAGCCATGGCCGGCCCGCCCGGCCGTGCTGCGCGGCCAGGTCGACCGGCTGGAGATCGACTCCGAGGGCCGGCTCGTCGTCGTGGACCTCAAGACCGGCAAACGGCAGCCGGGCAAGGCCGACCTCGAGCGGCATCCGCAGCTGGGCGCCTATCAGGCCGCGGTGCTGGCCGGAGGCTTTGCCGGTCCCGACGACGGCCCGCCCCCGTTATCCGGCGGGGCCGTCCTGGCCCAGCTCGGCACTACCACCAAAAGCCCGGGCATCCAGGCCCAGGCTCCCCTTGACCCGGCAGAGAACTGGGCCCTGGGCATGGTCGGCGATGCCGCCCGGGTCATGTCCGGGAACACCTTCGAGGCCCGCCACGATCCGTCCAAGGGCGGCCACGGCGGCCACGGCTGCCGTCTTCCCGAAGTCTGCCCGCTGTGCCTGCGGGGAAAGCAGGTTACCGAATGAGTGCCAGGACAACTGCCGTCGCGGACGTGGACGCAGCCGTGCCCGCCACCCTCCCCGCCGCCCTTCCTTCCCCGCGGTTTACCCCCGAGGAGCTCTCTTCCCTGCTGGGCGAAAAGAACAGCCCCACGGCCGAGCAGTCGCACATTATTTCCTCGCCGCTCTCACCCCGGCTCGTCATTGCCGGGGCTGGTTCGGGCAAAACCGCCACCATGGCCGACCGCGTGGTGTGGCTCGTCGCCAACGGGTGGGTCCGGCCGGAGGAAGTGCTCGGCGTGACCTTCACCCGGAAGGCGGCCGGGGAGCTGGCCACCCGCATCCGCGCGAAGCTGGCCGCGCTCCAGCGCATCGCCGCGGAGGACACACAGAACCGGGTGTTCCCTCCCGGGCTGCTCAGCACCGACGCGCTCGAACCCAAGGTTTCCACCTACCACTCGTACGCCAGCGGGATCGTGTCCGACTACGGGCTCCGGCTCGGTGTGGAGCGTGACGTCGTGCTGCTCGGCGGCGCCCAGTCCTTCCAGCTTGCCAGCGAGGTCGTGGAAGCCTTCGACGGCGAGTACGAGCACTTCCGTTCCGCCAAATCCACCCTGGTCAAGGCAGTCATCCAGCTCGCCGGCGAGTGCGCTGAGCATCTTCAGGACCCGGCCGGGGTCCGGGGCTGGCTGCTGGACCGGGTATCCGAGTTCGAGGCGCTGCCCTACCTCGCCACCGCAAAAAAGAACCCCAGCCAGGCCGTGGGCGAGCTCAGCGGGCTGCTGCGCACGCGGGCCAGCGTCGCGGAGATGGTGGGACGCTACACTGACGCCAAGCGGGCCCGCGGCGCCCTTGACTTCGGCGACCTCGTGGCCCTCGCCGCCCGCGTCGCCAACGAGATCCCGGTCGCCGCGGAAACCGAACGCCAGCGCTACAAGGTGGTGCTGCTGGACGAGTTCCAGGACACGTCGCACGCCCAGCTCGTGCTCTTTTCCCGGCTGTTCGGTGACGGCCACGCAGTCACCGCGGTGGGGGACCCCAACCAGTCCATCTACGGCTTCCGCGGCGCCTCCGCCGGCCAGCTCTTCCACTTTGTCCGCGAATTCCCGGTGCGGCTTGGGGCCGGCGACGGCGCCGCGGGCGCTGAGAACGCTGCCGCCGCTGCCGAATCCGCCGGTCCTGCCGGTCCCGCTGACACCGCACGCTTTGCCGTCGCCCCGACGTCGTACCTCACCACGGCGTGGCGCAACGGCCGGACCATCCTCTCCGCCGCCAACGTCATTTCGGCGCCGCTCAGCAAGGCCGCAGCCCAGACCGGCCCGGCCGGCGAGCGGGACACCGCCGGGGGTGTCGAGGTTCCGCCGCTGCAGCCCAGCCCGGCTGCGGTCCAGGGCCGTGTGGTGATGGGCCGTTTTGGCACCGACGAGGACGAGGCCGCGGCCATCGCGGGCGACGTGCTGAAGTTCCGGGTGACCGACTTTGACGGGTCGGCAGCGGAGCCCGAGCCTCCCGCCATGGCGGTGCTGTGCCGCCGGCGCGCCCAGATGGAATGCATCCGCCGGGAATTCGAGGTGCGCGGGATCCCGTATGAGATCGTCGGCCTCGGCGGCCTCCTGGACACCCCCGAGATCGTCGACCTCGTCGCGACCCTCCGGGTGCTGGCCGATCCGGGCCGCTCCGATTCGCTGATGCGACTGCTCGCCGGGGCCCGCTGGCGGATCGGACCGGCGGACCTGATGGCCCTGAGGGACTGGTCGAGTTTCCTCGCCCGGCGCCGCGGACGCCCCGGAACCGACGACGGCGACGCCGACGCGGAGGCGGCGGTGATCGAGGGCGACCTCACCGACGCCGCCAGCCTGGTCGAAGCCCTCGACTGGCTGCCGCGCGAAGGCTGGACCTCTGCGCACGGCCGCCAGCTCAGCGCCGAGGCACTGGAGCGGCTCCACCGGCTGTCGGCGGAACTCCGGCAACTGCGCGGCTACATGGGCGATGATCTCACCACCCTGCTCGGCGAGGTGGAGCGGGCCATGCTGCTGGACATCGAGGTCTCGGCACGGCCCGGGATCAGCATTCATCAGGCCCGCCGCAACCTGGATGCCTTCCAGGACGCCGCCGCCGGGTTCCTGCACACCTCGCACCGGGTCGACGTGCTCGCCTTCCTGGCCTGGCTGGAGGCCGCGGCCGCCGAGGAGAACGGCCTGGACGCCGCCGCACCCGAAGTGAACCACGAAGCGGTGCAGCTGCTGACCGTGCACGCCTCCAAGGGCCTGGAATGGGATGTGGTGTTCGTGCCGGGGCTCAACGACGGGGCCTTCCCCAGCAGCCGGGACTCTCGCTGGAGCAGCGGCAGCGCCGCACTGCCCTGGCCGCTGCGCGGGGACCGCGCGGATCTGCCGCAATGGGACCTCGAACACCCGGACCAAAAAGGCTGGCTCGACGCCGAGAGGGAGTTCAAGTCCGCCGTGCAGGTTCACGGCGAGGCCGAAGAACGGCGGCTGGCCTACGTGGCCTACACCCGGGCCAAACACGTGCTCTGGGTATCCAGCGCAGCCTGGGTGGGCTCGCGCGCCGGGATGGCGGACATGTCGGACTTCCTGGCCGAACTCGAGGTGCTCGTGGCGGACGGCGCCGCCACGATCCACCCGCAGTCCGTCAGCGAGGAATCACTGCCGGAGGAGAGCCCGCTGACCTCGGAACTGGAGGTCGCCGGCTGGCCGTATGACCCTCTTGAGGGGCCTCTCGATCCGCGGACCGGGTCCCGGCTGCGGCTGGTTCCCGGCCGCCGGGCGGCCATGCAGTCCGCGGCGGCACGGGTGCTGGCGTCCCTGGACTCAGCGGTGCTGCAGGATGCCACCGCCGGGCCCGGCGGCCCCGGACCGGACAAGCGCCGGCCGTTGCGCGGTCCCGCCGGCGGCTGGGCCTATGAGGCCGCAACCCTGCTGGAACGCCGTTCCCGCCGGACCGCGGTCCACGACGTGCACCTGCCGGGCCACATTTCCGCGTCCACCCTGGTGGATCTGGAGGACGACGCCGCCTCGGTCGTCGCCCGGCTCCGCCGCCCGGTCCCGCGGGAACCGGGGATGTCGGCCCGCAAAGGCACCGCCTTCCACGCCTGGGTGGAGGAGTACTTCGGCGCCGCCGGCATGCTGGACCTCGGCGAGGCTGCCGGCTCCGACGACCACATCGACGCAGCGTATGGTCTGGACAGCATGGTGGAGACCTTCCGCCAGTCGGAGTGGGCGAACCGCGCCCCGGCCCACGTTGAGGTGCCGGTGGAGACCCGGATTGGTGACGTCGTGGTCCGCGGCCGGATTGACGCCGTCTTCCGCGATGCCGACGGCAGCTGGGACCTGGTGGACTGGAAGACCGGCCGCCGTCCGTCCGCCGCGCAGCTGAAGACCAAGGCGGTCCAGCTGGCCGTGTACCGGCTGGCCTGGGCCCGGCTCAAGGACGTCCCGCTGGACCAGGTCCGGGCGGCGTTCTACTACGTGGCGGACAACCAGGTGGTCCGGCCGCACGATCTGGGCTCAGCGGAACGGCTCGAACAAATCGTTGCCACCGCCCTGGGGACCGGCTAGCGGGACTTCGCCTCGACCACCGTGAGAGCGGTCGTCGAGGTGTCGTCTGCCGGGTTCGCCGGGGCTTCCGGTTCGGCCGGGACCATGGTGCCGGTCCGCGCCCCTTCCTGGCGGTCTGCCGGGACGACGGCGATCGACTGGGTTGAGGTGTCTTCCTCGGAGGATTCTTCGGCGGCCGGCGCGTCGTCGGGAATCGCAGTGACCGAGACACCGGACACCTTGTTGGGCGCCGGCATGGAAGCCCGGCCGGCGCTGTTGTCGTCAACCGCGCCGGCATCGCCGGCCGCGCCGTCAGCCCGGGGCGCACTGTCAGCCCCAGCCGTTCCGTCTTCTCCGCCGGCAGTGAGCGGGATGGGCGTGACGTGGACGGCAGGCATCGCGGTGCTGGAGGGAACGGCGGAAAGGCCGGAGACCGAGTCCGGCGCCAGCAGGGTCACCTTGCTCACGGCAGGCACCGGCGCATTGCCCGCAGCTGACGGCTGCGGCGCCTGGCCTGATGCGGCACCGGGAGCAGGGGTGGACTGGGGGAGCGGCTCAACGCTGATCGGCTGCCCGCCATACTCAGCGACGTCCTCGGCGAGTGCGGTGAGCATGGACTCGGCCTCGTCGATCATGTCCTGGTTCCCGGTCGCGATGCCCTTGACGAGGTACTGCGCCAGGGCGAATTCGGCGGAGAGCGCCGCACGCCGCAGCAGATGGGCGTCCGGCACGTCGCGCCGGGACGAGGTGTAGTGCGCCAGGACGGCATCCACGAAGTCCTGGTCGTTGGACGCGACCAGCCAGGCCATGTCGTCGGCCGGGTCGCCGATCCGGAGATCGGTCCAACCCGTCACAGCCGTCACGCGGTCGCCGTCGACCAGCAGGTTGTCCTCATGAAGGTCCCCGTGCACCACGCACGGGTTGAAGCGCCAGAGGGAGACGTCCTCGAGGGCGTGTTCCCAGCGGCGAAGCAGCAAGGGCGGAATCTTGCCGGTGGTGGCGGCCTGGTCCAGTTCGTTGAGGCGGCGCTGGCGGAACTCATTGGGCGTATAGCTGGGCAGATCGGCATTGCTGACCAGCGAGTGGGGCAAGTCATGGATGGCGGCGAGGGCCGCGCCGATTTCGCGGGCCACAGCCGGCGATGCGGCGCCGAGTTCCTCCACCGAGCGGGTCGAGCCTGCCAGATGCGAGTAAACGAAGGTGCTGAGCGCGCCCTGCCGCACGGTGCCGGCCACGGTGGGCATCAGGAAGGGCAGCTCTGCGCGGATGCCCGGGAGGAAGGCCCGCAGCACCAGGAATTCTGTCTCCAGCCGCGCGCTGGCCTCGGCGTGGCGCGGCGAGCGGACACGCCAGCGCTTGCCTTCGGAGTCCAGGAGGAGGGCCGAGTCGAAGTCCGCCGGATCGTCGGGCGCTGAGCTGACGGCGGTCGGGGTCAGTCCGGGGACTGCCGCGGTTGCCACAGCTGCCAGTTCGATTGGTTTTCTTCTCACGCTTCCACGGTAGATTGAGCGGCGCCCAAGACGGCGATGCACCACGGCGAGTCTGAAAGATCGGGAATAAATTGCCCACGGGGCTCCGTTCCTGCGCCGGGCCCTGCCGCCACCGCAGGGCACGTGCGGATGCCCACATAGGCCCGCGGGAAATGTCATTTGTCAGCGGGAGTCAGTACGGTGGGTACATGAGTCTTGCGGAGTCACCGGCGCCCAATAGCCAAGCCCAGGCGGGCACGTCAATCTCCCCGCACAACGGCCTGGCCGCCAACCATCTCCTGGACACTGTCCTCCCGGTTCGTCCGGCGCTGGTAGACCGGGGAGCCGCCGCGCGGCTGAAGCCCGGGATGCTTGAGGAACTTATGGACTCCGGCGCTGCACGGGCCATGGTGCTGTCCGGCCGGCAGGCCCTCATCAACGGCAGCAGCCTGGTTCTGCTGGACGCCGTCGACCTCGCCCGGCACCTGCAGGACACGCCCTACGCCCCGGACCAGCTGATCTATCTTGGCTCCGCCCTGCCCGGCTCGGACCTCGAGGCGGGAACCGAACTGGTCCTCTTCATCCTGCCCCAGCAGTTCGAGGTCCGGGCCGAGGAATTCGAAGACCACATTGCCGGCATCCCCGAAGGCGCCCAGTGGGCGGGCTTCCGTGACGTCGCGGCCACGCTGAACCCCACGGACACCGCGATCTTCATCGAGGCCAGCGCCATCGCCAACTGGCACGCCACGCACACGCACTGCCCCCGTTGCGGCACAGCCACCGTGCCGGAAGCCGGAGGCTGGGTCCGCCGTTGCCCCGCGGATGGCTCCGAGCACTACCCGCGCACCGATCCGGCCATCATCGTTACGGTGGTGGGCCCGGACGGCCGTTTGCTGCTCGGCGGCGGCGGCCCGCTTGATGCGCGGAACTATTCCACCCTCGCCGGGTTCGTTGAACCGGGGGAGTCGCTGGAACAGGCAGTGGTCCGGGAGATCGGCGAGGAAGTCGGCGTACGGGTCACCGCCTGCCAGTACCTCGGGTCCCAGCCATGGCCGTTCCCGGCCTCCCTGATGCTCGGTTTCACCGCCACCACCGCCGACACCGAGGCCACGCCCGACGGCGCCGAGGTCACGCGGGCGCGCTGGTTCAGCCGGAGCGAACTGCAGGAGGCAGTACTTAGCGGTGAGATTGTCATCTCCAGCCGGCTGTCCATCGCCCGGGCCCTGATCGAGCACTGGTACGGCGGGGTCATCCGGGACCGCGCAGACAACCCATAAGGCGCTCGTGAGAACACGCAGCGGCCCCCCCGCGCCGCGGACCGACCACCGCCGCGCATCCACCGCACACCCTCGAACGACTGAGCAGCAGACGTGAACACAGATATCTTCCAGTCCAGCGCATTCCCCACCGGCCCGTCCGACGAGGTTGCGCCGGACGCCGACGCCGCGGCGCCGGACAACCGCTCCCTTGAGGAGCGCATCCTCGGTGGCCTTGACGCCGAACAGCGTGAAGTTGCCAGCACCCTGCAGGGCCCCATGTGTGTCCTCGCCGGCGCCGGGACCGGCAAGACCCGCGCCATCACGCACCGGATCGCCTACGGGGTGCACTCCGGCGTGTACAACCCGCAACGGCTCCTGGCCGTCACCTTCACGTCGCGGGCGGCGGCTGAAATGCGCAGCCGGCTCCGCGACCTCGGCGTCGGCAACGTCCAGGCCCGCACCTTCCACGCCGCAGCCCTGCGCCAGCTCCAGTTCTTCTGGCCACAGGCCGTCGGCGGCGTCCTGCCCAACCTGCTGGACCACAAGGCCCAGATGATCGCCGAGGCGGCCCGGCGGCTGCGCCTCAGCACCGACCGGGCATCGATCCGCGATCTGGCCTCCGAAATCGAGTGGGCCAAAGTGTCCATGCTGACCCCGGCCAACTATCTCGAAAAAGCCCAGGGCCGCGGCGCCCCGGGCGGCTTTGACCTCACCGCCGTCGCCCGCGTTTTCCAGTCCTACGAGGACGTCAAGACGGACCGGAACGTGATCGACTTCGAGGACGTCCTGCTGATCACCGTGGGCATCCTGCAGGAGGACCCGAAGGTCGCCGCCACCGTCCGCGAGCAGTACCGCCACTTCGTCGTCGACGAGTACCAGGACGTTTCGCCGCTGCAGCAGCGGCTGCTGGAACTGTGGCTGGGCGGACGCGATGAGCTCTGCGTCGTCGGAGACGCCAGCCAGACCATCTACTCCTTCACGGGAGCCTCGCCGAAGCACCTGCTCGGCTTCAAGGCCCAGTACCCCGAGGCCACCGTCGTCAAGCTGATCCGCGACTACCGCTCCACCCCGCAGGTGGTGAGGCTGGCCAACGAACTGCTGGCGGGCCGGCGCAGCGGTGGTCCAGTCGCGGACGCCGCCTGGGCCACACCGCTGCAGCTCGTGGCGCAGCGCCCGCCCGGCCCGGTGCCGCAATTTACCGAATGTTCCGACGACGAGGCCGAGGCCGCCACCGTGGCGGTCAAGGTCCGTGGGCTCCTCGACGCCGGCACGCCGGCCAGCCAGATCGCCGTGCTGTTCCGCACCAACGGACAGTCCGAGGCTTACGAGCAGGCCTTGGCCTCGGCGGGAATCGGCTACCAGCTGCGCGGCGGGGAACGGTTCTTCGCCCGCAAAGAAGTCCGGGACGCCATCCTGCAGCTGCGGGCTGCCACCCGGGCCGTCGCCGAAACCGCCAGCCCCGAACCGCTGGGCCAGCTGGTCCGCGACATCGTCGCCTCGCTGGGCTACACCGACGCCGCCCCGCACAGCGGCGGCGCGCTCCGGGAACGCTGGGAATCCCTCGCCGCGCTCGTCGCACTGGCCGACGAACTCGTGATCAGCCGCGGCGCGCAGTTCACCCTCGCGGACTTCGTCAACGAACTCCAGGAACGCTCCCTGGCCCAGCACGCCCCGACCGTCCAGGGAGTCACCCTGGCCTCGCTGCACGCCGCCAAGGGCCTCGAATGGGACGCCGTGTTCCTCGTCGGGCTCAGCGAGGGGCTCATGCCGATCTCCTTCGCGGACAGCCCCGAGTCCGTGGACGAGGAACGCCGTCTGCTGTACGTGGGGATCACGCGGGCCAGGGAACACCTGTTCCTGTCCTGGTCCACCGCACGGACCCCGGGCGGGCGCGCCAACCGGAAGCCCTCGCGCTTCCTGGACGGGCTGCGCCCCGACTCCGTGGCCAGCTCCTCGGTCCGCGGCAAGGGCGCAGCCCCGCGCCGCAAAGCCGCTGTGCCGGCCACCTGCCGGGTCTGCAGCACCATGCTCACATCCGGCGCCGAACGCAAGGTGGGCCGCTGCAGCCAGTGCCCGCCCAGCTACGAGGAGCAGACCTTCGACGCGCTCCGGCAGTGGCGCAAGGACATTGCTCTGGAAGCCGACGTCCCCGCCTTCGTCGTCTTCACCGACGCCACCCTGACCGCCATTGCCGAAGACCGGCCCGAATCCCTCGAACAGCTCGCCAAACTTCCCGGGGTGGGGCCGTCCAAACTGGAGAAATACGGCGAAGCAGTGCTGGCAGTGCTGGTCGAAAGCACCACCCTCTGATGGCCGGCCGTCCCACAGCTGCCGCGGCCACACCGCTGACCACTGCCGACGGCGCCCCGGTGGAGGTGCGGCGCTCCGCCCGGCGACGCCGGACCGTGGCGGCGTTCTGGGAAAACGGCACCGCCGTCGTCGCCATTCCTGCCTCCTTCAGCCGGGTCCAGGAACGCGAGTGGGTGCACCGGATGCTCGAGAAGCTGCGGCTTCAGGGGGAGCGGGGGACCCGCGGCGCCGGCCGGCGCCGTCCGCGCAGCGACGCCGCCCTCGCGGCGCACGCCGCCGAGCTCTCCGCGAAGTACCTGGGTGGCCGGGCAGTCCCCACATCGGTCCGCTGGGTGGGGAACCAGAACTCCCGCTGGGGTTCCGCGACGCCGTCGGAGGGGACCATCCGGCTGTCGGACAAGCTGCAGCCCATGCCGCAGTGGGTCATCGACTACGTGCTGCTGCACGAGCTGGCGCACCTGCTGGTGGCCGGCCACAACGCCGCGTTCTGGCGGCTGCTCGAGGCCTACCCGGACACCGCCCGGGCCAAAGCCTTCCTTGAGGGAGTCTCCTTCGCCACGTCCCGAGGCCTCACCCCGGACGTCGAGGACGATGATGTGGACGGCGTCGATGCGGACCCACTGACCGTCTGACGTTCCCCCGGCCGGCGCAGCCGCCCGGGGCACAGCGAAGCCCCGGCCGGAACCGAAGTTCCAGCCGGGGCCGGTGAACAATCAGCTAGGACTTGGGATTCTCACCATTGTCCGGGGCGTCGCCAGTGCCGGTCCCGCCGGTGTCCTCGCCGTTTTCTTCCACGGCTTCACCGGTGTCCTCGCCAGCCGCCGGGGCGTCCTCCTGCTCGTCGAATCCGCCGCTGAGCAGCTTCTGCAGGGCGTCGTCAACCTCGGAGTCGCTGGCCTCGGCCAGCTTCCGGCGCTCGCTGAAGCCTTTCGGGTCTTCCAGGTCTTCGGCGGTGGGCAACAGGTCGGGGTGCTGCCAGATCGCATCGCGGCCGTCGACTCCGCGTTCGTCCTTCAGCGCGGCCCAGAGCGCGGCGGCTTCACGGAGCCGGCGCGGCCGCAGTTCCAGTCCCACGAGGGAGGAGAACGCGTGTTCGGCCGGTCCGCCGGTGGCGCGGCGGCGCCGCACCGTCTCACGCAGCGCCGCGGCCGAGGGCAACAGCTTCTCCGTGGCCGCCCAGCTCAGCTCGTCGACCCAGCCCTCCACGAGGGCGAGGGCCGTCTCAAGCTTCTCCAGCGCCTGATCCTGCGCGGGAGTGCGCTGCGGCATAAAGACCCCCTGGGACAGGGCGTCCTGGATGCCCTCCGGGTTGCCCGGATCGAGTTCGCGGGCGAGTTCCTCGATCTTCGAGGTGTCGATGTGGATGCCGCGGGCGTAAGCCTCGATGGCGCCCAAGAGGTGCCCCCGCAACCAGGGGACCTGCACGAACAGCCGTGCGTGGGCTGCTTCGCGGACGGCCAGGAACAGCCGGATGTCGTTCTCCGGCAGGCTGAGGCCCTCGCCGAACTTCGCCACATTGGAGGGCAGCAGCGCCATTTCGAGGTCGGCGAGCGGGACGCCGATGTCCGTGGAGCTGACCACCTCGGCCGACAGGGCGCCGATGGCCTGGCCCAGTTGCATGCCGAAGATCGCCCCGCCCATGTTTTGCAGCATGGAGGACGCGCCGCCCATCATGGACTTCATTTCCTCCGGCATCTGCTCGGTCATGGCGGTGGAGAGTGCATTCGCGATGCTGTTGGCGACCGGTTCGGTCAGGCGCTTCCAGGTGCCGAGCGTTTCCTCGACCCACTCGGCCCGTGACCAGGCACGGCCGATCAGGCCCGTGGCCGGCAGGCCGGTGACCTGGTCCAGCCACAGTTCGGCGAGCCGGAGGGCTTCATCGACTTCGCGGGACTGCTGCGCCGTGACGGACGGGTCGGAGCCACTGGCGGCCACGCGCCGCGCGTTCTCGTGCGCCAGCTGCCAGTTCACGGGGCCTTCCGAGGAGGCGCTCATCATGGCCTGGACCTGGGAGAACATCTGGGCGAGGAGGTTCGGGTCGTCCGGGAGGCCCGCGGCCTTTGCCAGTTCCGCGGGGTCGATGTTCCCCATGCCCTGGCCGCCCATCAGGTTCTTCAGCATTTCTGCCAGCGGATCCTTGGGTTCCTCGTCGCCATTGGACGGATTAAGTGGGTTGGAGGTCATGATCCCGCCGATCGTCGGTGTGGCTGCTTCTCAGGTTCACGCTACCCCGCAGCCAGCGGGCTGTCTGCTGAAACCCCGCCACGTTCGCTCTAGGCAAAGAGCCCGTCCAGCAGCCGAGCGCGTAGTGTTAGGAACTGGAATATTGGCAGGCAGCAGCCGCGGCTCAGGGCGCGGGCGCGGTGCGCTGACCAGGGGGTCCGCAGGGTCCCCGGGCGCCGGCACGGAGAGGTCCTTCATTGACGATTACGCAGGGTGAGCAGCCCGCCGGCGAGCCGCCGGCCGGCCAGTCCCGGGGCCGCAGGACCCTCCTCCCCGGATCACGATCCGGCCAGAAGCGGGACAACCGATCATCAGCCATGCTCGTCTCGGGACTGCTGGCGCTGGGGCTGGGCGTGACGGCCATGAGCCTGCCTGTCCCGTATGTCGTGGAATCACCGGGTCCGACCTTCAACACCCTGGGCAATGACAACGGCAATCCGGTCATCAGCGTCACAGGCCGCGAGACCTTTCCCGCCAAGGGCAACCTGGACCTGACGACGGTCTATGTCGACGGCGGCCCCAACGGGCCCGTGACGGTTTTCGAGGCGTTCTCGGCCTGGCTCAGCGGCGCGAAAGCCGTCTACCCGGAGGAACTCGTCTTCCCCACCGGAGTCACCAAGGAACAGTCCCAGCAGGAAAGCGCCGTCGCGATGACCACGTCGCAGGAGAACGCCGTTGCCTCAGCCCTCCGGGAACTGGGGATTGCGTTCGAGCAGAAAATGCAGATCGCGGGCATCCCGGAGGGCTCCGCCTCGGCGGGCCAGCTCCAGGAAAACGACGTGCTGCTATCCATCAACGGCAAGACGGCGACCGCGCTGAGCGTCGTCCAGGCTGAGCTGGCCGCCGGCAACGGCGCCCCGGTGGAGGTCGTCGTCGACCGTGATGGCAGCAACGTGAGCACCAGTATCACGCCAGCCAAGACCGAGGCCGGGCGGTTCATCCTCGGCGTCCTGCTGCAGTACCAGTTCAAGTTCCCCTTTGACGTCAAGATCTCCCTGGAGAAGGTCGGCGGCCCCAGTGCCGGGATGATGTTCGCCCTGGGCATCGTGGACACGGTCACCCCCGGCGACCTGACCGGCGGCAAACATGTCGCGGGCACCGGAACCATCACGCCCGAGGGCCTTGTTGGCCCGATCGGCGGCATCAGCCAGAAGATGCACGGTGCGCGCTCCGGCGGCGCCACCCTGTTCCTGGCCCCGGCCGCAAACTGTGACGACGTCGTCGGTCATATTCCGGACGGTTTGCAGGTGGTCCGGGTCGAGAATCTGGCCGACGCACGGAAAGCGGTCGAACTGGCCGCGTCCGGGGCCGACACATCCGGGCTTCCGGTTTGCTCCACCAACTAGACTGACGGCGGAACTAAGATCCGACGCCACTCGTGGCACTTATGACGGCTTCGCCGCCCTGTTGGGGCGGTGCCGGCGGTCGCTACAATGCAGCACTCCGTGTTCCTGCATCCAGGCACCGCACAGATAACTAAAAACCAGTAACTGACTACCAGCTATGAGGTACCGAGTTTGTCCCGTCCCGCCAGCACAGTCCCGCCCGGAAGACCCCAGCAACAACGAAGCGCACTGACGCCGACGTTGATAGTTGTGGCCTTGATCGTCGTGGGCTTCATCTTCTTCGCCAATGTCTGGACGGACGTCCTCTGGTACCAGCAGTTGGGCTTCTTTGAAGTCTTCCTGACCGAGAACCTGGCGCGGATCGCCATCTTCCTGGCCGGGTTCGCGCTGATGTTCGCCGCCGTCTTTTTCGCCATCCGGATCGCCTACCACGCCCGCCCCGTGTATGCCCCGGACTCGGACATCCGGGACAACCTGAACCGCTACCAGGTCCAGCTTGAACCGGTCCGCCGCGTCGTTATGATCGGCCTGCCCGTCCTCTTCGGCCTGTTCGCCGGCAGCGCCGCGGCCAGCCAGTGGCAGAAGGTACTCCTGTTCCTGAACCAGGAATCCTTTGGCCAGGACGACCCGCTGTTCGGACTCGACATCAGTTTCTACCTGATGACCCTGCCCTTCCTGGGCTTCGTCACCGGCTTCCTGATCAGCGTGACCATCATCGCAGGCATCGCCGGCATCCTTACGCATTACCTCTACGGCAGTATCCGGATCATGGAACGCGGGATCTTCACCAGCCGTGCGGCGCAAATCCACCTTGCCGTCTCCGGTGCAGCCTTCCTGCTCCTGATGGGCGCCAATTTCTGGCTTGACCGCTACGCCGCCGTGCAGAACAACGGCGGCCGCTGGGCCGGTGCGCTGTACACGGACGTCAACGCCGTTATCCCCACCAAAGCCATCCTGGCCGTGGCCGCGGTCCTCGTCGCTGTCCTGTTCGTCATCGCTGCCGTGATCGGCAAGTGGCGGCTGCCCGTTATCGGCCTGGCGATGCTTGTTATCACCTCCATCCTGGCCGGCGGTGTCTACCCCTGGGTGATCCAGCAGTTCCAGGTCCGGCCCTCGGAGCAGACGCTGGAGAAGCAGTTCATTGAACGCAACATCAACATGACCCGCTCGGCGTACGGCCTGGATAAGATCCAGGAAACCCGGTACAACGCCACCACCAACCCCACCACGGGCGCCCTGGCCCCCGACGCGCAGACCACCGCCAACATCCGGCTACTGGACCCCAACCTGATCTCGGACGCGTTCTCGCAGCTCGAGCAGTACCGGCCCTACTACCAGTTCCCGAGCGCCCTGAACGTGGACCGCTACGAGATTGACGGGAAGATCCAGGACACCGTCATCGCGGTCCGCGAACTCAATCCGGACGGGCTGAGCGCCAATCAGCAGTCCTGGCTGAACCGCCACGTCGTCTACACCCACGGCTACGGCGTCGTCGCTGCCAAGGGCAACAAGTTCACCGTCGATGGCAAACCGGAGTTCCTGCAGGCCGGAATCCCTTCCACCGGCGTCCTCGGTGATGACTCGACCTACCAGCCGCGGATCTACTTCGGCGAGAACTCGGCAGACTACTCGGTCGTCGGCGCCCCCGAAGGCGCCCCGAACCGCGAGCAGGACCGGCCTGCCGCCAAAGAGGGCGACGGCGAAACGCAGTACACCTTCACCGGCGACGGCGGCCCGAACGTGGGCAGCTTCTTCAACAAGGTCCTCTACGCGATCAAGTTCCAGTCCTCGGACCTGCTGCTCTCTGACGGTGTGAACGCCGAGTCCCAGATCCTTTACGACCGCAACCCCCGGGAGCGCGTCGAAAAGGTTGCCCCGTACCTCACCGTGGACGGCAACGCCTACCCGGCCGTCGTCGACGGCAGGGTGAAGTGGATCGTGGACGGCTACACCACCAGCCCGTACTACCCGTACTCCCAGCAGGAACAGCTCTCCGAGGCCACCGCCGACTCGCAGACCACTGCGGGGCGGACGGCCTCCCTGCCGAACACCTCCGTGAACTACATCCGCAACTCGGTCAAGGCCACGGTGGACGCCTACGACGGAAAGGTGACGCTCTACGCCTGGGACGACCAGGACCCGGTGCTGAAGTCCTGGCAGAACATCTTCCCGTCCTCGCTGAAGCCGTTCTCGGAAATGTCCGGAGCTCTCATGAGCCACGTCCGCTACCCGGAAGACCTGTTCAAGGTTCAGCGGGAACTCCTGGGCCGCTACCACGTCACCCAGCCGGACAACTTCTACACCAACAACGATGCCTGGAGCGTCCCGAACGATCCGACCGTGCAGAACGACGTCAAGCAGCCGCCGTACTACATGTCCCTGAAAATGCCTGACCAGGACAAACCGGCCTTCCAGCTGACCTCATCGTTCATCCCGCAGGTCGTCAACGGAAACGCCCGCAACGTCCTGTACGGCTTCCTGGCCGCGGACTCCGACGCCGGCAGTGAGAAGGGCGTGAAGGCCGAGAGCTACGGCCAACTCAGGCTCCTGCAGATCCCGCCGGAGTCCAACATCCCCGGCCCGGGCCAGGCGCAAAACAAGTTCAACTCGGACCCCACGGTCTCGCAGGCCCTGAACCTGCTGCGCCAGGGTGCGTCGGCGGTGCTCAACGGCAACCTGCTGACGCTGCCGGTTGGCGGCGGCATGGCTTACGTCCAGCCCGTCTACCTGCGGTCCACTGGCGAAACGTCCTACCCCACGCTGCAGCGTGTCCTCGTGGCGTTTGGTGACAAGATCGGTTTCGCTCCGACCCTGGATGAGGCATTGAACCAGTTGTTCGGCGGTGAGTCGGGAGCCAGTGCCGGCGACTCGGCCAACAACGGGCAGACGCCCGGTACGCCTACGACGCCGGGCGAGACGCCGTCCGCTCCGGGCAGCACGGACGCCAAGGCAGAGCTGAAGGCGGCACTGGATGCGGCGAACGCTGCCATCAAGGCCGGCCAGGAGGCCCTCGCGAGGGGCGACTTCGCTGCCTATGGCGAGGAGCAGAGGAAGCTCACCGCAGCCCTGCAGCGGGCCATCGACGCCGAAGCCAAGATCGCGGCGGAAACTCCGGTTCCGGCACCGGCGGCCAGCCCGGCGCCGGAGGCCACCACGCCGGCGGCCACCCCGGCCCCGACGCCGAGCAGCTGACGCCCGGCCCACCGAGGCGCGGCTAAGGCCGGGTTCCTGCTCCACCGGAGCGGGAACCCGGCCTTTCCGTTTCCCTCCGGACGCGGACAGCCCCGGGCCCCTGGCCGGGAGACGCACATCACGCGGCCTGGATTTGGCCTCAAGTTCACCGGCAGGTAGAGTTGATCTTGCGACGCGGGGTGGAGCAGTTCGGTAGCTCGCTGGGCTCATAACCCAGAGGTCACAGGTTCAAATCCTGTCCCCGCAACTGAAGGGAAGGTCCGGAACACTAGAAACAGTGTTCCGGACTTTCTGCTTTAAGCCGGTAATGCGGGGTTAGCGGCCAAAATGTGTGTATGGCTTGGGCGCGTCACCGGCTTCTTCCTGCCCATCCTTGCTGGATTCCGTTGCCGTCCTCGAAGCTGAACGCTGTGCCGTAGTGGGCAGGGAGGACGGCTTCCTCCGCTGCTGTTGTCTTGTTCTTTCGGGGCTGCCAGTGGTGTGGTTTTACGAGGTCCCA
>JAXMJF010000021.1:0-48536 GCA_034376805.1 Arthrobacter sp. | reverse complement strand
GCCCCTACGCTTCAGAAGAGGAACGCGCTGCCACTTACCAGAGCTGGCTGCACCACTACAATCAGCACAGAACCCATACCGGCATCGGAGGCAAAACCCCCATCAGCCGCGTTCACAACGTCCGTGGGAATTACACCTAGGTAGCGCCGGGTTCCGCCGCCTGGTCCGTGTCGGGGTCCGCTGCCGGGGTCACGCCGGGTTCGGCGAACCAGAGCTTCGTCTCCCCGTACTTCCGTTCCGCGAACCGCTCCATCCCGTCCGGCCAGGTCGGCTCGGGGGTCCGGGAGGAGCGCTCCACGACGACGACGGCGCCCTCGGCCAGGTGCGGGAGGAGCTTGGCCAGCACCCCGGCCAGCGCCGGTTCGTCAAGGGGGTAGGGCGGATCAAGGAAGACGAGGTCCCAGCGGACGGCCTCCTGGGTCCGGTCAAGGAACGAGTCGACCTTGGAGCGGTGCACGGTGACGACCTTGCGCCCGGCCACCGTGTTGACCAGGTCCGCGTTGCGCTGGCAGACCTCGCTGGCCTTGCCATCGAATTCCACGAGGTCCACGCCCAGAGCGCCGCGGCTCGCGCTTTCCACCCCGAGCGAACCCGAACCCGCGTAAAGGTCCAGCACGCGGGCGTCGGCGATCACCTCGAAGGCGTCCAGCCGGGAGAAGAGGGCTTCCTTGACCCGGTCCGTGGTGGGCCGGGTGAGGGATCCCGGGACGCTGACCAGGGTGGTTCCGCCTGCGGCCCCCGAAATGATGCGGCTCATGGCCGGGCCGCCCTGGATGCATGGATGGTGTTAGCCGCGTTCAAGGAACGCCTCCTTTTCCGGATTGAGGTATTCGTCGATCGCCGCTGTGAGGACGGGGTGGGCGCCCAGTGACGGGTCACCGCCCACGATCGCCTGCGCATCCTGCCGGGCCCGGGCGATCACGTCCTCGTGTTCAAGGACCCGCAACAGCTTCAGCGTGGACCGGCCGCCGGACTGGGAGGCGCCCAGGATGTCGCCTTCACGGCGCAGCTTGAGGTCCTCCTGGGAGAGTTCGAAACCGTCGGTGGTGGCCGCGACGGCGTCGAGCCGGCGTCGGCTCGGGTGGCCGGGTTCCAGCGTGGTGACGAGCAGGCAGGTGCCCGGCAGCCCGCCGCGGCCCACCCGGCCGCGGAGCTGGTGGAGCTGCGAGATGCCGAAACGGTCCGCATCCAGGATCACCATCAGGGTGGCGTTGTGAACGTCCACGCCCACTTCGATCACGGTGGTGGAGACCAGGAGCTTGGTCTGGTTGGCGGTGAAGGAGGCCATGGTTTCGGACTTCAGGACCGGGTCCTGCCGGCCGTGCAACGGGGCCACGGGCACACCGGCCAGGGCGGGTTCGTCCCGCAGGAGTTCGACGACGCCGGTCACGGAGGCCAGCTCGCGCGCACCGTTGTCGCCGTCCAGATCGGCGGCGGACGGTTCGGCCTCGCCGGGACTGAAGTCGCCGTCGTCGTCCGAGCCGATCTTGGGGCAGACGATGTACACCTGGTGGCCTGCGTCGATCTCCTCCCGGGAGCGGCTCCAGATGCGCGAGGCCCACGCGGGGTGCTCCGCGAGCCCGACGACATGGGTGGTGATCGGCGCGCGCCCGGCCGGCAGTTCGTCGAGGACGGATGTTTCGAGGTCGCCGAACACGGTCATGGCCACGGTCCTGGGGATGGGGGTGGCCGTCATGACCAGCAGGTGGGGAGGCTTGCGGGCCTTGGACCGGAGCACATCACGCTGTTCGACGCCGAAGCGGTGCTGCTCGTCGACCACGATCAGGCCGAGGTCGTAGAAGGAGACGTTGTCGCTGAGCAGGGCGTGCGTGCCGATGACGATTCCGGCGGTTCCGGAGGCGGCGTCCAGCATGGCCTGTTTCCGGGCCGCAGTGGGCATGGACCCGGTCAGCAGCGTGACCTGGACCGCATCGGGGCCGAAGCCGCCCAGCATGCCGTCACGGGACAGCGGCCCAAGGGTGCGGCGGATGGAGTCGAAGTGCTGCGCGGCGAGGACCTCGGTGGGGGCCAGCAGGGCGGCCTGTCCCCCGGCGTCAACCACCTGCAGCATGGCGCGCAGGGCCACGATGGTCTTGCCGGAGCCGACTTCGCCCTGGAGCAGCCGGTTCATCGGCGAGTCCTCGGCAAGCTCCGCGGCCAGGGTCTTCCCGACGGCGGCCTGGCCTGCGGTCAGGGTGAACGGCAGCTGCCGGTCAAAGGCGGTCAGCAGCCCCTCAGCGGCGGGCCGGCGGGCGGTGGCCTCCTCCGCGGCGAGCTGGGCGCGGCGCCGGGCGAGGGCGGACTGGAGCACCAAGGCTTCCTGGTAGCGGAAGCGGTCGCGGGCGCGCTGCCAGTCGGCGGGGGTCTGCGGGGTGTGGATGAGCCGGTAGGCATCCGCGACGGCCAGGAACTTCTCCCGTACGGTGATCTCCGCCGGCAAGGGGTCGGGCAGGGCGTCCAGGTCCGCGGTGTCCAGCAGCGTGGTGATGACCTTATGGATGGACCAGCTGGTCAGCTTGGCGGTCGCCGGGTAGACCGGGATGGGCATGGCGGCGAGCTCCTCCGGGTCCTTCGCGTTGTCCGGGTCCTCGTCCAGCAGTAGGAAGTCGGGATTGGTCAGTCCCAGAGCGCCGCCGTAGCGGGTGATCTTTCCGGAGAACAGGGCGCGGCGGCCCGGCAGCAGTTCGGTCTTGGCCCGGAAACCGTTGAAGAAGCTCACCTTCAGGGTGCCGCTGCCCATCCCGGTGCCCGGGGACGCGGAGTCGTCGGAAATCACGACGTCGGTCAGCGAGCCGCGGCGGGCGCGCATGGCGCGGGTGCTGCTGGAGACCACCCGGGCGATGAGGGTGACCTCTTCGTCGAGGGGAACCTCGCTGATGGGGGTCAGTTCGCCGCGGTTCAGGTAGCGGCGGGGGAAGTAGTTCAGCAGACCGCCGACAGTGGTGATGCCGAGGTGCTTTTCAATGGGCGCCGCGGAACGCTTGCCGATCCGGCGTTCCAGGCCGAGTCCCAGTTCAGCGATGCCCAGTTCGGCGTTGGCCGGATTAGCGTTCATGTCCGTCGGGGACCTGTCCTGCGGGTTCACGGGTAGCGGCGTTGAGGGGTTCGGCGTCAGGCACAGCAAGCTCGCTGACGCTGATGTCCGAGGGTTCGCCGAGGGAACGGATCAGGGCCACGGCGGGCTCGGCGTGCGGCACGTGGACGTGGACACGCCAGCGGTAGGCACCGGCGGCGTCGGCCGCCCCGCCGACCTGGCTCATGATGACGGAGTCGCCCATTTCGTCGAGCCGCTGGCGCATCATGGCGGCGTCGAGCGGGGACAGGGTGATGGTGCACATGACCTCCACGCCCTCGTCCCGCGGCATGCCGGCGTGGATGTGGGGGTCCTGGACGTCGTAGCCGTGCAAGCCGTCCAGCAGCTGGTCCTGGAGTTCCTCGCCGAGGATAGCGGAGCGGAGGCAGTCCAGGATCAGCAGCATCCCGACGCCGCCGGCATCCACCACATGGGCGGCGTGCAGCGCCTCCAGCTGGTCCTCGGTGCGGACCACCGCCGCGAGGGCGGCTTCCACGGCGGCGTCGAGGGCCAGGCCCAGGGTGTGGTTGCTGTCGTCGCCGTCGTGCGCTGAGTCCACGGCGGCCGCGGCGCGGGCGGCGGCTTCCATCACGGAGAGCATGGTGCCGGGAACCGGGTCGCTCAACGCGGACCATGCCCGGAGCTGGGCGCGGTTCAGCGCGGCGGCCAGCAGCGGGGCGCTGAGCCGGGGGTGGCCGGCGAGGGGTTCGGCGGCGGCGCACAGAAATACGGCGAACAGCGTGCCGGAGTTGCCCCGGGCCTTTTCCATGGCGGCCAGGCCGGCCCGGGCGAGGACGGCGCCGACGTCGTTCTGGGCCGGATCCGGTGGCCCAAAGGAATGCACCGGCGAATCCGCGGTGACCTGGGGTATCGCGGCGGTATCCAGGCAGTGCAGTGCCTGGGCGGCGGCGCGCACCGTGAGATACAGGTTGGTGCCGGTGTCGCCATCGGCGACGGGGAAGATGTTGATGGCGTTCAGGCGGTCGCTGTGGTTTCCAAGCGTCGTTTCTGCCTTGCTCAACCACCGCTTCATCGCTTGCGCGTTGGCGGCAATTTTAGTCTGCAAAGTGATCCCATCCCACAGTGTCAACGGGCCTGCCCGCTATCTTGACGCCCGTGCTGTCCGTTGATGCAGGGGCTTCTACCGAGCCTATCGCAGTGAAACCGTGAGGCAGCTGAAGACCAGGGGGGAAAGTGGCCAGCAGTCCATGGTCCTCCCCACCGCCCAGGATCCAGGCCATCGGATCAGTGCCGAGCAGTCCGGCGGCGGGCAGGAGGGGAACCGCCAGTTGCTCCAGTACCGCCGCGTCCAGGTTCAGGACGGCGTGGCTGGCGGACGCCATCCGGTTGCCGTCGCGGACCAGTCCGTCGGAAATGTCCATCATGGCTGTGGCGCCGGAATCCCGGGCCAGGGGTCCTCCCGCAAGGGGCGGCCGCGGCCGGCACTGGGTGTCCATCAGGGCACGCTGGTCCTTGGTCAGTGCCTCGACCGGCGTTGCCGATTCCAGCAGTGCGAGGCCCGCCGCGGCACGGCCCACGGTGCCGGCCAGCGCCAGCGTGTCCCCCGCCCGGGCTCCGGAGCGCAGCACGGGTGACCCGCCGTCGAGGGAGCCAAGAATCGCCACACTGACAGCCAGTTCGCGACCCCGGCCGAGGTCGCCGCCGGCCACGGCACAGTCCGGGGCGCCCAGTTCCCGGATGCCGGCGCTGAGTCCGTCGGCGAAGTCCTCAACCCAGGCGACCCGGGTTTCCGGCGGCATGGTGAGGCTGACGACGAGGGAGGTTGCGCGGGCCCCCATGGCATTGATGTCGCTAAGGTTCTGGGCGGCTGCCTTCCAGCCGACGTCGTAGCCGGTGGTCCGGTAGCCGTTGTTCCATTCGAGCCGGAAGTCCTGGTCGGCCACCTGGGTGTCGATGCTGAGGACTGCCCGCCCGTCCGGGGCGGCCACGATGGCGGCGTCGTCTCCCGGGCCCAGAATCAGGGACGGGTTGTGTTCCTGGCCGTAATGCAGGCGCGGGAAGATGCGTTCCAGGAGCTGGGATTCGGAGAGTTCCGCCACGGTCAGGGGCGCTTTGGGCAGGGGCGCCTCAGTCGGGGGGACAGTCTCGTGTTCAGGCACAGCCCTACGCTACCGCGAGGGGCGGACAACGGCGGAGGCAAGTTGTTCCGGGTCGGCCTGGCAAAGCTGCCCTGAAACGCCGCGGCGGCCGCGTTTTCCCCGCTCCCTCACGGGCGTGCGAGACTCTTAGGCATGCCCCCGCCACTGCCCGCGCTGAACGCCGCACCCCGGCGTTTGCGCTGGGCCCTGGCGGCAGCTTCCGGCGCCGTGCTGCTGTGGCTGGTGGTCGCAGTCCAGTTGTTCGTCAACGTGGATCCCTTGAGCGTGCACCGCACGGACGCCGTGATCATGCTGGGCGGGGCCGCGTCCGAACGGCTGCCGGTGGCGCAAACGCTCCAACGCGAGCACAACGTTCCGGTGCTGGTGCTGTCCCACACGGACACCCTGGGCAATGCGGCGGCCGACGACATCTGCAACTCAGCCGCGTTTCCCCGCCCGGGACTGGTCTGTTTCCGCCCCAGTGGCATGGACACCAGGAGTGAGGCAGGCATCATTGCGGACCTTGCTGACGCCAACGGGTGGAAGTCGGTCACCGTGGTGACGTCCAGCTACCACGTCACCCGGGCCGGACGGCTGATCGAGCAGTGCACGACGGCGGACGTTCAGATGGTTGCCTCCCATCCCGCGCTGAGTCCGGGGCAGTGGCTGCGGCGGTTTGTCGTTGAAACCGGGGGCCTGATCGATGCGTCCCTGCGGCCGGAATGCACGCCCAAGGGGCAGTGATGCAAGAATTGATAGGGACGCGGTGGACGTCCAGACAGCTTGGCTGACGCCTGTACAACCGGCTAGCCCGACCAGATGAGGAGGAGCACACCGTGGACGAATCCAATGACACTCCCCCGCTGGTCCCCGCTCCGCGCCATCTGCGCAGGCGTTTCTTCCGTGAGGAAATAGCCGACGAACTCCTCGTCCCGGGCGTGGACCCGTTGCCGCTGGAGGCCCTCCCCAGTCACGGAGCCAAGCCGCAGGCTCGAAACGTCTCAGCTCGGGTTCAGGCTTATGGACGCAAGCGAGCCGTTGCCCTGCTGGTCGTGATCATTGTCTCGATCAGCATCCCCGCCCTTATATTTGCCCTGATCGTCGGGGGCTGAAATACTTTCAGGTCTCGCATTAGCATTGACCGTGGCCGAAATTGCTTGACGTGGCGGGCACCGATTCAGCGATTCGATGCCAGTGCCCGTAGCATCGGTGCCGACGTCGTCCACAATTCTTCGGGGGAATACCCATGCCCAGCATCATGCCGATCTTCGGCACCAGACCCGAGGCCATCAAGATGGCCCCGATCGTTGCCGCTCTGCATGAGTCTGAGCTATTTGATTGTGTCGTGACCGTCACCGGCCAGCACCGCGAGATGCTGGACCAGGTCAACGAGCTCTTCGGCATTGAGCCGGACCACGACCTCAATATCCTGCAGCAGCGGCAATCGCTTTCCGCCATCATGACGCGGACCATTGACGGGTTGGACAAACTCTTCGCCGAGAAGAAGCCTGACGCCGTGATTGTGCAAGGCGACACCACGACGTCTACAGCCGGTGCCATCGCGGCTTTCTATCACGGAATCCCGGTTGTCCATGTCGAAGCCGGACTCCGCAGCGGCGACCTCTTCTCACCGTTCCCTGAAGAAGCCAATCGCAAAATCACGAGCCAAATTGCGAGCCTCCACCTCGCGCCGACGAGTGTCAGCCGCGCAAACCTCCTCGCCGAGGGCATCAATGCCAACGACATCGTGGTCACCGGCAACTCGGTCATCGACGCCCTCCTGACGACCGTCGGCAAGAAGATCCCTTTCACCGACCCTCAGCTTGAGGACCTTGCAGCGAGCGGTCGCAAGATCCTGCTGGTGACCACCCACCGGCGCGAGAACCAGGGCGACGCCATGCGCGGAGTGGGCAGGGCCCTGGCACGGATTGCGGACGCCGAGCCTGACATGGTGATCGTCCTGCCAGCGCACAAAAACCCGGTAGTACGCGAAGCCGTGCTGCCCGCCCTCGAAGGCAAGCCGAACGTTATTGTCACGGAGCCCTTGGCTTATGGCGAATTCACCCGCATGTTGTCGCTGGCTCACATTGTCCTGACGGATTCGGGCGGAGTGCAGGAAGAGGCCCCCAGCCTTGGCAAACCTGTCCTGGTGATGCGGGACAACACCGAACGCCCGGAGGCAGTCGACGCCGGAACGGTCACCCTGATCGGCACCGACGAAGAGCGTATCGTGAAAGAAGTTGACCGGCTCCTGCACGACCAGGGTCACTTCGATTCGATGGCCAACGCTGTAAATCCCTATGGCGATGGCAGGGCGGCGGCACGCACGGTGGCCGCGATCTCCCAGATGCTCGGCCTTGGGAGCCGCCTTCCTGAGTTCGGCGAAGTCCTGCCGAGCGATCTGGCCCTGCACGTCTGAGACATGCGCCCTCTCAACGTCTTCGTCTATGGCGGGGGCCCCGCTCAGGCCCTGATAAACGACCAAACCGACAGTTGGATGCGGCGAAGTGGCGCCGTTTCGCGCCAGTCACTCATCAGCGCTATGAGCGGACTGAGCGCGGCCACGATCGCATCCGCGACATCGCCGCGGCCTGCGGAAGTGCGTCTGCTTGAAGCCGACATCCGAGGGTCTCTCTGCCACGAAATTGGGAGCGCAGCGCGGCACACTGATGTCTTGTTGATCGATCTTTTTGACGAGCGCTTCGGGGTCGACCTCCTCGTGGACGGAACATACATCACCCGTTCCCCTGAGCGTATGAAACACATCGCCACGGTCGGCGGCCCGTCCCGCGTGGTTGCGTTCGGCAGCGAGGAGCATTTTGGACTGTGGCGAGCGGCTGCCGAGCGCTTAATCGCGTTTCTCGCCAGCAATGGACTTCTCGCACACACTTATTTGCTTGACGTCGCATGGGCTCATTCCGATGAAAGTGGCTTGGACGCCGAACTGCCTTTCGGCCTCACGTCGGCTGAGGCGAACTTGGCGTTCGTACGATATGTCGACCATTTGCGGCAAGCCGGCGTCACAGTGGTAAGTCATTCGGAGACATGGACTTCACGGGAACACAAATGGGGACCGACGCCCTACAACTTCCACAACGACGTGTATGCGGCGGTCGCCGGCAAACTCAAACTCGCGGTCGGCAATGCTGGCGAAAACTCCCCTGATGAAGGGACCGATCATCCCGACGCTCCCGTGCGGGACAACCGCCATCATGCAGTCCTGCTCCGGTGGAACACGATCGAGCAATTTGATGCCAGATACGAGGGACGCGTTCACCACGTCGTGCACCCCGGCGTGGGCCAGGTTCACCCCTTGCGCTGCCTCATCCAAAACAGCGGCTCAGACACCCTGTTGGTCATCAGCCATGGCGCCCTACCTCGAGAAAAATACAGTCTGCCGAGATTCGAGTGGCTGGCCTCCCTTGAGAATCGGGAAGAGAACTTGATGTTCCTTGCCGACACCGCTCTGGAACCATTTGATGACCTGGAACTGGCCTGGTTCACGGGCAGCTCCAACGACGATCTTTCAAGTCGATATGCCACGCTCGTCTCCCGAACTGCGCGGCAGATGGGCGTCACCAAGATCCTCTTTATGGGAGGTTCGGGCGGAGGTTTTGCGTCGCTGGCACTGGCATCCAAGACCCCCGGAAGCCGTGCGCTCGTTTTCAATCCGCAGACAAATATTCGAAAATACTGGGCCAAGTCGGTGAATCAGTATCTCAAACGCCTCTTCCCCGAGTTTCACTCCGCCAATGAGCTCGGCACCTTGGGCGTGAGGACCAATCTCGCAACCCGACAAGCGGCCGAAGCGTCGACCGACCATCAGGTCCTTTACGTTCAGAACGACGACGACGGACACCATGTGGATAACCATCTAGGACCCTTCGCCGCATCGCGGGGTATGGAGCCCCACTCCAGTGTCTCGAAGGATGGGAACATCAGGTTTGTCGTCGAGCATTTCGCCACTGGCCACAACATGCCCTACCGGACAGTCCTAAATCCGTTCGTAAACCTTGCAGTGTCCAATTGGGGCGGCCCGCTGGATCAAGATCCCGATTCGCCAGAGAACATGGCGGTCTCAAGACTTACGGGCGAGCCGGACTCGGTAGACGATGTGGCCAGCGGCACTGCAGTCGGCGCGCGGAGGCAGTTGATCTGGCTCGACACCATTTTCTGTGATGCGGAGACTGACGCGCACGTTATCGATCGCTACATGGCGCGCTTCTTGATTACGCTCCAAAGTATCGGCCATCAACGCATTCCCGAGTCATCTGATATTCGACTTACGGTGCACCTTTCACGCGACAAGTCGCATCTGGCCTCAACAATACAGACGGCGTTTGACAGCTTCAACAACGGAATAAATACGTGGTGCAAAATTCACTTTTATGAGCACCCTGCCGACGGTTACGGTGTCCTTGAGGGATCGCACATTGATCAGGTGAAGAACCCCAACAAACAGCCCGGTCGACGGGAGCAGCTTTTCGCGAATTCTAGCCGAGGGGTGGATTTCAGCAAATACAGTGCCGTGATTCGCATTTCCATGGACGATGACGATCTCTATCTGCCGGGCCACCTGGAGCAGATATCGTCACTGGCTGCTGTTCTTCTAAAGGATTCTCCAAGTTCCCCTTCCGCGGCAGGTATGTACCAGTGCTACGTCGCGCATATCGGTGACACTGACAGCCGGATGGAGCAAGTCAGTTTCAATAGGGTGATCCCCGGTAACAAATTCTTTGTGGTGCCCAGCGACCGGTTCTCTGACTTGGCAGATTACAGCCCATGGTCAATACCTGAATACATCGATGACGAGGCTGCAGAGGTATTCATGAATCGAGGCATTAGGCTCACCCTCGCACGGAACAACCGGCCAACATTTGTCTACATGAGGCGTACACTCAACCTCTCCGGCCAATCCAAGGAACATTTTGTAGATGCCGTGCACGAGTCCTATAGATTCGCCAGCGAAGCGGATCTCGTTGCGACTGTTGCGGGATGGGACAACCCACAGCCGTCCATAGCTTGGCAGCTCCAGCCGCTGGATCGTACGCTCCGCCTCAAATGCAGCAGAACGGCGACCAACGTTATCTGTGCAGAGACAAACTTTTCAAAGATGTTCGGACCGGACCACCAGATCGCCTACTACCTTATGCAAGACGGTTCACGCATTGACGCAAAGTGGTATTCCTCCGACGACGTCGTCTTTTTCAATGCCCCGGCAGCGCCGTGCTCAGTCAGAGCCTTTGTGCGCAAAGACGGAAAAATCGTCGACCGGATCGCCACCCGTCTTAACCTTTGAGCTGGGGTTGCTATCCACCCGGGTCAGCTACTCGCTAGCTTATGGCTTTTGAGGATGAACGCGTAGCTCACGTTCCGACCCACCGAATTTGGTGCGATGTCCGTGTATTTAACACTTCCCGCAGCATCCAGCCAGGCAATCCCGTTGAGATCCGGCCGGTGTGCATAGACAGGCGTGAAGGCCGTCATCGCGGTGAATCCACCGGTACTGAGCCGTACCGGGCTGGTGGACACCTTTCCCCCTGCAGTCCTGGAAAACCGGTACAAGGAGCCTGCCTGGTTGACGATCAAGGCAGCCGCGCTCGACCGCGACGGCACCATAAGCACCATTTTCCGCCCTTTCCACCCCGAACCAATAGTGCTGGGTGACCCCAATGCACCAGAACTGAGGACGGGCCATGCCTTGAGGACTCCGCTGGCATCAGCAGCTATTACCGATCGGATCGAGCCCCACATTCCAACCGTCAGATCGACGGCGTCCCAAGCGGAACTCGCGAGAATCGTTGGCGGCAAGAAGCCTCCCTCCGGCAAGCCACGGTGGAGCCGCAGAGTGCCGTCAGTGCGGTTCGTAAGGACGTCGTGGATCCCATCGCCGTTCCAGTCCACGACGTGTGCTGATCGCACGTATCCGCCAAACCCGGAATCGGCGCGAATCGGGTCTCCAAACCTACCGTCGCCGTGGGACCGGCAAACGTAAAGCCAACCGTTGGGGCCGACGGAAACCAGATCCGCGGTCGAGCGAATTGTTGGCTTCTGCACGGCATCGACTTCAACTACGCTGGTGCCCTTTTCCGCGAAGAAGAGCCGGCTTTGTTTGTTGACGACCATGTCTGTGTATCCACCCCGGAGGATTTCCTTTTTGGTATTGCGGTAGGCGTTCAGCAGGGTCACCGTGCCGCCGCAGAGGTGGGCGATACTGTTTGCCTTGGGGAGGTAGGCAATGGTGCTCGTTTTGTATGCCGGCGGAGCGGACCGGTAGAGGAGCCGATAGACCGCCACCACTGAGCCGCTTCCCTTGTTAAGCCGTATGACTCCGTTATTAGTGCTTACGTAGAGCACGCCTCGTACAAGTATTGGGCTGTTGATCTCGACTTCCCCCGTGAGGGCGCGTTTCCACACGAGCCGCCCTTGCACGACGTTCCAGGCAAACACGTGAGCAGGTTTTGTATCGTCTGCTGAGCCGTAGCCGCCTTTGATTCCGGTCGTGCCATAGACGATGTCCCCTTCGCCAACTAGGCCCAGGACAGACTGCCCCGTGATAGGTCCGCTGACGACCTTGATGTCCGCGTCGTTGGCGGGGTTGAGGAATGCAAGGGCACCGCCTGTATGCCCGTACTCGGGTATGGTTCCGGCGACCACCCTGTTTCCTGCATAAGCCCAAGCGATGGGGCGCGACTGCTTATATGTATCCCGCAGTTCGATGAGTTTTTTGGCAGTGCGAGTCTGTGGATTGAACCTAAAGAGCACTCCACCGGTGTAGGAGCCGATATAGGTAGTGGTGGCATCGTACTCGAGCATGCCCTCGATTTGTCCGATCCCGGTCCCGGGCGCCGATCTCCACGTTGTGCGGGTCGAGATGTCAACGCTTCCGATTCCGTCACCGGTGTACCCGCCGAAGTAGATCTTGTTCTCGGCTGCTGATGGCAGCAGTCCCTGCAATTTGAAGGTTTGGGCTGCGAAGTCCGCTTTCACATCACGCAAAACAGACTCTCCGCCAACAGAGACCGTGACAGAACGGTATTGACCGTCCCCACCACAAAGAAGATTCACCAAGGTGTCTGCCCCGGACATTTCAATGTCCATCGCTCTCGCAGTATCCGGAACCAGACACACGAAGACGGCCTCCAGTGTCCTCGCGCTGATGCGCATAAGTTTGTGGACACCGACAGTGTTCCAGACGGCGTAGACATCCTGGTCGCCCGGCAATGATGCGGTGGTCAATCCGGAGGGCATCCACGGCCAGGGGACCTGCATCCAGGTATCTGTGGTGGTTCTGTATACCCTGAACTTGATTTGTCCGTCCCCCCCGTCGAAGTACACGAAGAGGAGGTCGCCGTGCGCGCTGAGTCGCTGCACGAATCCCTTCGCGGCGGCATCCGGAATGCGGATTTCACGTAACTTCTCCGGGCTGTCTGTGTGCCAGGTATAAATAGCGGGGTTTTGCGCCCCGGTGCCGGCAAAGACGTGGTCAGCGCCATCGACGGCCAGGGCTCGAACGTATTGCGCATCAGCGCCAAGCCGTGCCGTGTGCCGTGTCTCCTGCGTGGTCGGGTCGAACCGTGTAGCGTTCCCCGTTGGATAGTTACCGTTCCAGATTCGCCCCTTGGAATCGGTAGCGACGGCAAACGACGCATTTGTCGACTGCGGAGCAACGGGATAGGCATCGGCAACAGCACCGGAGAGCGTAACCCGCTTGACGGTGTTGTCCGCTCCGAAAGCCAACAAGGCACCGGTGGCGGCTTCAAACGTTGCGTTCCCGACGCCGCCTCCTTTGCCAGGGAAGGGAACGAGCGATTTCTCCCGGGTGCCCGTGGCGGCATCCAAAATTTGCAGCTGATCTGCCAGGCCGGTGCAGCCCCCGGCGATCTTGAGTACTCCGCCGGTGCGAAAGAAGGTAGCTGTAGGGTCCGGAACGCTCGAAAAAACGTCACGATAGCGCCTTAGGACGACGGAAGGTTCAGTCCCGATGGTGGTCAACGGAATTTCCGGCCCCTGCATTGTGTCGAGGGACTGCGCTACGACGGCCGCGTTCGCGCCGCTGCCAGGGCGGCTTAGGGCGGCGCCCGTTCCCGCGGCAAGCGCTAGGGTGAGTACTGTTCTTCGTCTAAGGACGGAGTAGGCCGCCGGAATCGGGCCCTGAGACTCTTGCATTACGGTTGGATCCTAACTGGGCTGAGTAGTCAACGTTCGACCGGCCTCGCTTTGACTATGCACCCGATGGGCATGCCGCGGGAAGCGCGATCCGTTGATGTTCGCTGCTGAGCCTAGTGGCAGTTGCACTCATTCGTTGCCAGTTACCGCGCTACGGGAACGCAATTTCCGCTCAGGATTAGGAACGAATTTTCAGACCCAATGCGTGGTGAAAGCTTGGATCGAAGTGTCCGAATCCTGGCGGCGGAAGACCCTGGCCCTCACGTGGCCTTGGCTTGGGTCCAACACAAAGGAAAACTCCACGTCCTCAGAGTACGGCCGCCGCTCCAGGACTGCCTGCTTTCCGGAGAGGTGAACGGCTAGTTTTTCATCCTGGGCGGGCCAGCAACGAAGCGTTACCGTCTCACGGCTGCGGGTGAATGAGTAAGGCAAAGGCTCCTGCCGCGTTCCGATTTCATGATCAAGCGCCTCTGCGGCTAGCAAGTGTTTAAATACCCACCCTATTTTGCTGTGGGGTACACCGGGGAGGACAAGGCTGGAAACCGTGTATCCAGCTGCCCGGGCCTCCTGAGTGAGGGGACCCACGTGGGAGACCAAGTGGTGATCGCCGGACCCAACCGCCACTCGAATATCTGTCCGTCGATGTCCCTGGTACAGAAGCTCACTAGCCCGGTCGTTCAGGGTCTGCCTCGACTCGTCAGTCGCGTCCCCCGCCATGAACTCCAGGATTCGGGGAGCCGCATTGAGCAGATAATCGCCGACACGGTACTGGGGAGCCCCCAGCAGTACTCGACCCACACCCAGCGTTACCCCGTGCAGCAGGGCTGCCGTTCCCCCTTTGGATGACCCTGCAAACATAACGTCACGCAAATCCACGCCCTGCTCATCGACCAACTTGGCCAACAACCTTTGCGTCTCATGGAAAATCGAATCGTCCCCATGATCCAGCCAGTAGTAGGACCCCTGGCTGCCAAAGTCATCCAAGACGAACGCCTTGGACATTTTGTTGCCTTCAACCGTGGCCCGGTAGTTGAAGGTGAAGTCGTATTCGGCTCCAATGGCGGAAAATACGACGAGGAGCTTTTTGGGCAACTGCCCGGAATCGGGAGCATCCAAAATGTAGTTCAGTGACCGTTCGGAGTCGTGCCTGCGCCAGCCGAGACCAGCCCGTCCCACTCCGCGGTCCTTTAACAGGAACTCTTCGAACCTCAGGTGGATCCTGAGGTCACCACCGTGACCACCCAGTTCCACCAGCCGACTCCTCCGGGCCTTCTCCGAGAGAGCGACGGCGGCAGCCGACGTCGATTCAACGTGCAGTTCCGCCACCTGCACTTCTTCGCACCAGAAAGCGACGCTGTGGCCGTGAGCCACCACTCGGACCTCGTCGGGGACGGCGATTTTCAAGCCCCAGGAACTTTCCGCGGCCACCTGGCAACCCACGGCGAGGCCAGCAGAGTTCTCGAGTTCTTGCACCAGTTGCCCGGCAGTCTGCCAGCGGCTGGCGACTGGCCTCAGTTCTCGTTCAACCGCCGCTTCAAACGATTGAGCCAGGAAGTCCTGGGCAGCTGTGCGTTCCGCGGGCGAGTCAGCGTCCACTGTCAGTTCCCGCCGCACCCAGTATCTGCTCGCAGAGGACTGCAAGTACATCCGGTTTGTTGAATCGCTCTTCAACAAATCCCCTAGCCAGGGCGGCAGCTTCACGCCAGCCCTCCACTGATTCATTCGCCGCTGTGATCTTCTGCACCATGTCCGGGACGCTTGCCGCCAGCCATGACGTGGGGTATAGCTGGTCCGATCCTGGCCAAGCAAGGCTGACGGGTACGGCACCCGCCACCGCACCATCCGCGAGTGTCAGATGGAACGACTCGAAGTCGCTCACGGAGAGCACGATTCCAATCTTTTCGTACCAGTCCGCCATATCGTCACCATGCGGATCGAAGGTGACGGCGCCCGCCAGGTCGGGGTCGGAGTTGATCCTGAGGTATTGCTCCTCGTAGTACTGCATTTCCACCGGTCGGCTCGCCATCCAGGCAAAGTCCTCCGGCCGTTTGCCTTTGACGAACAGCCGGTAGCGGGGGTCCACCTCGCGTAGGGCCTTGAGGACATCCAGCGCCCTGTCCAGATGCTTCTGGGCCGGGACTATCCCCACCAAGCCCAGATGGAAACGGGCGTCGTCAGCCTTGGCGGCTTGGCGAATTTCGGTGTCAACGGGATTCGGCACAACTATCGACTTGTTGCGCGGCACGCTGTGGTCCCGTATCGCAATATCAGCAATATGCTGTCCGACGAAAATCACCGAATCGACGTTCGTGTAAGGAATGTCCTTCAAGAACGGTCTGAAAAGCTCCTGGGAGTGCACCCGCGTCACCAGTCGTTGATGTGGCAGCTTATTCGTAGCGAACCATACGGCATTACCAAGAGCCCACTCACAGAAGATAATGTCAGCATCTTGGAGCAGGGCTCGGCTCTGCTGCTCATCGTGCTTATTGTGGTCGAGCCAGCGGTCAATGAGGACTTCGTGTCCGCGCTGTCTAAGCTCATCGATAATTCCAGTGGCGAACTTCAAGTCGTGTCCAGCGATGACCACCGTCTTGCTGGGCGCGACGCTTTTGGTCTGCGCTGTCGGTTCTTGACTCCGGATGAGATGACGGCGCAGGGTGAGATCTGAGGCCGAAGCAGCCGGGCGGACGGCCTCAAGCCGGGGTAGCTCGTCGTCTGAGCGCACAGGCTGTGCGAGTCCCAGGCCACTCACGTTCAGGTCGGCCTCGCTGTAACCGATCGACTTCCATGCCCCGAAAGTTGCGGCGGTCAGGAGATCCTCGAAGACCGTCCGGTCTTCGAGGATCAAGGGCATAGTACCTATAAAGACGGTCCCGGCCTCTGCTGCCTGCTGCTGAGCATGGGCGAAGTCTTCCGCATTCCTGATATTTCCGGAATCGCTCTGGTTCACACGACTGAAGATGAGGCTGGGTTGAATGGTCTGCAGCCTGAGTGCGGCGAGATTCTTTGGGGTGGCCTCGTCGAGGAATACGGCGTAGGACGGGGGTTCCGGCGCTCGAACCACCAAGCCGGCGGTGCGGAGCACGTAGGCGAGACGGTGCGCTGCCGTGTGCGCGCGGTGAATGAACCTATAAGCCAGCCAAGCATCCCGGGCCCTGATGTGCTCGTTGGTCATCCACTCACTCATGAGGAGTTCGGCGTCGTCCTGCCCTTTGACGACGGGGACGAGACCGTTTAGCACCTCTTCCACCCCCCTGCCAGTACCGCTAACCACAGCACCCCCCGATGCCGCTATCTCCATTACCCTCCGCGAGAACATGGTCGGAGATGCATCAACCGAGTTCACGTTGACGTGGACGGGGTGCGCTTTGTAGGCGTCCACCATGTCCGAATAACTGAGCCCACCCCGCACAAATCTGTCCAGTGCCGGCGGGAATCGGTAGGGGCTGTCGGAGTTCAAATGCTGCCGGTCGTATATTGCGAGGCCGAAGTCTCTGGCGGCGGTCAACAGTTGGGAAAGTTCGGCAGAGCGCTTGGGGTACTTTTCCCCGTAGTAAGAGCCGGCATAGGTAACGGCGTGCTCATAGCGCCGCTTGGATGGCAGGATGTTGTGCAGCTCAGGCTGAGCATAAAACGCCAAGGAAGCCGCTGTCTTGAGTCTATAGCCGGCGCCCGACAAGTACTGCGGGATGCAGCCAGCATCGGTTGTGAAGACGTGATCAAAGTATTTCGCTGTGACCCGGAACCTGTTGAAGTGGACAGGGTCTTCCTTGTTCCAGAACATCGTCGGCACGCCACGGGCGTTGCAGTGAGAGAGCAACGACTTCAGGACAACAAAAGGCTCGTCCCCGTAAAAACCAACCTTCCGGTGCCACAGACCTTCCACGCCCTCCCAAGCTGATTCCACAAGCAATGCATCGATCGGCTGGGCCTCCAGTTGATCGTGCCAGGTCTCAGGCTTGAGGACAACGAAGTTCGCTTCGGGGAGTAATCCTTCGAGGGTGAACTGGTCAGCAATGATGCCGATCGTCTGGGTCTTGAGTCCTGATCCATGATCAGATCCGGAGCCGATCTGAACGGACCGGTGTGCCTCGGCGGCGATTTGCGCTGTAAGTGCCCAGGTTCGATGTTCCAGTGTCCAGAGCCGAGCCCGGCGACCCATTCCTGTGCGAAGTTCAGGGTCTGCGACCAGCCGCGCCAGGACATCGGCCAAGGAGTCGGGGTCGCCCGGCTGGCATAGCAGCGCCCGTTGCTGGCCCTCACCGGCAAGGTCACGGGAAGGGCCCAAATCACTGAGGACGACGGCTTTTCCACTTGCCATGGCTTCTAGGGGCTTGAGCGGCGATACCATTTCCGTCACCGGAAAACGGCGTCGGGGACAAGGCATAATGTCGAAGACGCTGATGTAGTCGGCGACGGTTTTCGCGGGAACTCTGCCCGTGAAGACTACGTGGCCGTCCACTCCTAGCTCTCGGGCTACCTTCTTCAATTCGGGTAGTTGTTTGCCATCCCCTACGACTACCAACCGCACATCGAGTTCCCTGTCCAAAAGGGTCTTCGTGGCTGCCAGAAGGTCGCCGATGCCTTCGTAGGCAACCAGACTTCCGGCGTACCCAATGACAATCGATTCTTCCGGCAGGCCGAGCTTGTCTCGAAGGGCACGAACCGGCGGCATGGGCTTGAACTTGTGGGGGTCGACAGAGTTCGGCAAGAGGCCAATCTTGGACCTCGTTGCGCCCCGCCGGACGAGTTCATCACGGACTTGGTCAGTGATCGCCAGAACCTGGTCCGCTTGCTCCACCACCAGGGTCTCGAGCTTCACTGCCAGCCGATACCGATCGCTCTGAGCCCACCACGGCTTGTTGGACAGCTCAGTGATCTCCCAGATCCCCCTCACTTCGTAGACAAAAGGAAGTCCAAGTCGGCGGGCCGCGAGCAGCGCTGGGAGGGCGGTAACGTGGTTCGAAGCAGCGTGTATGACTGCCACTCGGTTCCGCTGGGCTTCCCGCACATAGACGTCAGCCGCGTTCATCAAGTAGTGGTCCAGACGGTCGCTGCTCAGGTCGGGTCCGGGGTTGAAGATGTGCGGCGCACCCGCGATGTTCCGCTCCAGGCGCTGTGGCTTGGGAGCCGTCACATCCGTGGCCGAGTCCCAGGGATATCCGGGCCTCGCCACGACGATGACGTCCTCGGCCCGGGCGCTAAGTCCTGCTATAAGGCCGGCAGTCCGGGTGGAATAGCCGTTACTGTTGAAGTGCCCGGTGCTATGCGCGCAGTACATTACCCGGTCGCGCTCAACCAAGTAGCCGGGGTTGGACTGTCGCGGAGGCAAATACATGCCTGACTGCAGGAGGTCATGCTGGCCCAAAATGTTGTCGAGGATCCGGCGTTCCGACGCGGAGACATCGGCAAGGAGTCCACCATTGTCCAGAATTCTGGCAGCCGGAGAGGCGATGGCGCCGCCGACGAAATACTCATGCCACACCAGCTTTAGCAGCGCTCCACGTGAGGGAGCAGCCTTGAACTCGGATTCAAGCAGTTCCAAGGTGCGAGCTGCATCCGGTGTGGCGGAGGGAGTTGGCGAGGTGGCTTTTTCCGCAGAGCCCGCCGCTACGATTGCGAGCACTGGACTGCCGGGAGCCGTAGTGGATCTAATCGACGACGCCAGTCGCGCTGGCAGTCGCATGAGCGGGCGCACCGGACCCGCGATCAGCTTCCCCACCCGCAGGCTCGTCGACTGGCGTAGCCGCCGTAGCGTCGTCTTGAGCTCGACATTCTCTTTGCTTACGGCCGAAAACTTCCCCTTGAATTCATCGCGTGCACGCTGCATGGCTCGCAGGCGCTTGTCGAGGTCGTTGATCTTTCCCGCTTGCTGGGTGGAGCGCTTGACCAGCCGTTCATAGTCCTGGATTAGGGAGTCAATATCGTGCATGTAGCGCTTGCGCTTAGCCAGATTTACGGCTGATGTCTGCGCCACTTCGTCAGAATGCTTCATTTAGTCCCTAACCTGCCTGTCCCTGCTTTCAAGCACTCCCTACTGCCAAATGCCGCGGGTGTCGATCAGTGGTTTGCCGGCCAGCGTGCTCAGGTCCATCTCCTTGAAATCATCGTGGTCTACCAGGAGCAAGACGGCGTCCGCGCCGACAATGGCCGGTCCCAGTTCGTGCAGAGAGACGTTGGAAAGAGCGTTGAGCTGGCGCGGAAGTTTGTCCACGTGCGGTTCCACAACCAGCAGTTCTGCGCCGTCCAACTTAATGCTGAGCTTTTCGACGATTGCGACGGCCGGCGATTCGCGGAGGTCATCAATGTTTGCCTTGAAAGCGAGTCCCAAAACGGCGATCTTGGGCGACGCAGTCTCCCCGACAGCCTCCTGAACTTTCTTCACTACCCAGTCCGGCTTGGAGTCGTTGGTCTCGCGTGCCTGCCGGATTAGCTGGGCTTCCTCAGGGGCAGCCGCGACAATGAACCAAGGATCGACGGCGATGCAGTGGCCGCCGACCCCGGGGCCCGGCTGCAGGATGTTGACGCGGGGATGGTGATTGGCGAGTTTGATGAGTTCCCAGACGTTGATGCCCAGCTTGTCGCTGATGACCGAAAGCTCATTCGCGAAGGCAATATTGACGTCCCGGTAGGAGTTCTCCACCAGCTTGGCCATCTCCGCCGTGGCTGCATCGGTAACAAGGATCTCGCCCTGGCAGAAGACGGCGTATAGCGCTTTCGCGAGCTGGGCTGCCTCCGGGGTCAAGCCTCCGACGATGCGGTCGTTGGTGACAAGCTCAATCATGATCCTTCCTGGGAGCACACGCTCCGGGCAGTGGGCTACATGGATGGACGGCTTGCCGCCGGCGCCATCGAGACTAAGATCGGGCCGCAGGCTGACGAGGTAGTCACCCAGGAGCTGAGTGGTTCCAGGGGGTGACGTGGACTCAAGAATCACGAGCTCTCCACCCACGAGCTGGGGTGCGATTCCCCGCGCGGCGGCCTTGATGTAGGTCACGTCAGCTGTGTGGTCAGCGTTAAAGGGCGTGGGGACGGCAACGATGTACGCCTGTGCAACGGGCGTCCCCGCGGACGCGCTGAGCTTGTGCTGGCTCACGGCGCCGGCTACGTAGGATGCCAAGTCCGGTTCGACAAAGGGAACTTCACCGCGGTTGACGGACTCCACGGTGTCCGGGTTTACGTCGACACCGATGACATGGATGCCGTTGCCGGCAAGAATAGCCGCGGTCGGCAGGCCAATGTAGCCAAGTCCGATGACAGCTACTGTTTCAATTGCGTTCAAGGAGAACCCCCACTCAGACAGAGACTTGATCTCTGTAATTTCCAAAAAATTTCAATCCACTGCTGGCCAGCAACGCTGTGTCGCTGATCTTCCAAGTGTGGCCATCAGACCCACGCCGCTGGCAGTAGTTGAATCTGTCAGACGCATAGACCGCGCCTCCCCCGGCGACAACATCACGAAGAAAACGTGTATCTTCTCCGCTGCCCACTGCGGCAAAGGGACTGCTGCGGAAAACGTCCGCGGCACCCATGAGTGTGGGGCCCATGACCGTCCGAGTATACCGGTGCTCCCACTCAGGGTATCGAAGCAGTGTGGCATTCCGGTCCGCGAGGTACATGTAGTGGGCCTGTTTACCGACCACGTCCGCGCCGGAATACTCCAATGCGAACAGCTGGTCGCTGAGGTAATCAGCTGCGTAGAAGTCGTCGTCGTCCATCTTGGTCAGGACCTGCCCGGCGGCTGCGGCCACACACATATTTAGGCATTCCCCTAAGGACACCTCAGCCTCCGCTGTTAGCAAGGTCACCGTTGAAACACCATGTTGTTCCTTCAGATGACGGATTGTTGCCCGGTCCGCCGTGAAACCGTGCGTCAGCAGCACCAACTCTGCGTCGACGTCGCGCTGGCTGCCGACTGTCTGGAAAACGTGCTCAAGCTGCCAGGGCCGAATCGTCGACACCAGGACCGATACCGTCGGGCGCCGGTCCTGAAAGGTCAGTGTCGGCGCAACGGCCGCCAGTATCTGATTGCTTCGCGCCCGGTAGGTGTGTTCCCGCCAGATCCTCCGCTGGCCCCGGTGCAGTTGTCGTTCGCCCAACTCCGGGTTCCGGTGCAATGCGCGCAGGAGTTGCTCCGCTTCTGCCTCGGTGGCAACAGTGAAGATTTCATCAGGGCCGAAATGAGTGCCAATTGCGGCACTCGGCGTGGTTACGACGTTTGACCCGGAGGCAATTATCTCGAAGACTCGCCGTGAACACATAGTAGGGGAATCCACTACAGAGTTCACGTTCAGGAATGTCTTGTAAGCCTTGTAGGCGGTCAGCATTTCTGGGTAGTCCAGAGAACCCACCACTCTGTCAGCGAAGGGCGGCGGAAACTGGTATTTCGGTTCCCCTCCCATCTGCCTAGAAAAAATCTCGAGGCCCGTTACCATGGCGCCCGAGGCGGATTCGGCTGCTGCCAGTAGGAGATCGAGCTGCTCCCGGCGTTCAGGATATTTCTCGGCAAAATACATCCCGCCAAAGGCCAAATCACGTTCGTGCCAACCGTATTTCGGTCGGACCGGGTTATGAATTAGCGGCTGGGCAGCGAACGGGAGTACGTCGACACGGTCGTGACCGAGATCCCGGACGTAGTCGGCAATCTTGTTCGCGTCGCTCGTGAACACGACGTCAAACAGTCTGGCCGCAGCGAGGAAGTCGTCGTAGTGGGGTGGATCCTCCTTGTTCCAGAACACACTGGGGATCCCTTGTTCGCGGCACCACGATGTCAACTCGACCAAAGGAGAAGAAGGAGCATGTTCCTTGCCAACTACCTTCCCGGACCATTGCCCCTTGTTCCCGTTCCAGGCCGACTCTACGACCAGGAGATCTACCGGGCTATCCGAGAGCTGTTCCAGCCAGGTGCGGGGCGACAACGAAGTGCAATTCCATTCCGTGCCGAAGGCCAACGCCGAAAAGTCGTCAAGGATTACAGCAGCCCGCACGGCAGTCACGGAGCCGGCGCGGGACGAAGGTACAGCGGAAGCTCGGAATTTGAGGCGTTTGTTCTTGCCACGACCGACCCAGACGCCTTCGGCACCCCGTACCGTGTCAAGCTTCCTGTGACCCGCTTCATAAGCTTCTCGTGCGAGCCACGTGCGCACCTGCTGCAGTCCACCGGATCTGAAATGCCAAAGGAGTCTCCGCACCGAACGGATATCTGCTTTCACGCCTTTGACCGCCGCGTGGAGTTGCGGTCGGTGACGTCGGCTACTTCCAGGTCGTGGATCATGCGTCTGCGGAGCTTCATGGCTCCGAACCGGTCGCCGGCTGCAAGTTTTTGCGTGAACATCCGGTACCACTTGATGACTTCGGCCGGTTCCCCGTCAGAAACCAGTTCTCCTTGGTCAATCCAGATAGCTCTGTTGCAGAGGTCCGAAATCGTCGGCATGCTATGACTGACGAGGAACACCGTTCCGGCCTGGTCGAGGAGTTCCAGCATTCGTTTTCGCGTTCGGTCTTTGAACTGCGCGTCGCCTGTATTCAGAGCTTCGTCAATGATGAGGATCTCGGGATCGATACTGGCCGCAATTGCGAACCGGAGCCTCGATCCCATCCCGGCTGAATACGACTTCATCGGCATGTGAATTGCCTCGTCCAATCCGGACAATTCCACAATTTCATCGTATTTCTCCTCGATCTGCTGGTGGGTCATCCCCATCGCGAGGCAACCAAGGACGATGTTCTGGTCTCCTGAGAGCCCCGGCAGCAGCGCCGCATTGACGCCGAGCATCACCGGGGTTGAGGTGGCGTAGACCGCGCCTGATGTGGGGGGAACTTGGCCCCCAACGAGTTTCAGCAGTGTGCTCTTGCCGGAACCGTTCCTTCCGATGATTCCCACGGATTCTCCGTGCTCCACAACAAGGGACAGCTCCTTCAGTGCCTCCACTTCCACCGTTTTGGTTCGATTCCCCATGTCCTTGAGTCCCGGCCACCGCATGGTGGATGTATGCGACTTGTCCCGGCTGCGGCTCTTGGTCCAGTAAGTCATGCTGACCTTGTCGATGACTACCGCCGGCGTGCCCTGGATGAAGTTCAGGTCAGAGTTCTCGCCCATAGGTTTCCTCTCCTTTCCAGAAGAAGACTGCTCCTACGGCCAGGGCTGTCGTGGCCCAAAGCGTGAGAATGGTCCAGGGCTGCCAGGAGCCGACACTCCCGTACAGTAGACACTCGCGGGCCAGGTGCAGAACGTTGTACAGGGGGTTGTATTCCATGAGCGTCTTGATGGCCGGCATTGAGTCGAAGCGCTCGATAGAGAAGAACAGGCAGGACGCGTACATCCAAAGACGCAGGGCGTAGGTTATGAGTTGGCTGACGTCATTGAACATGGCCACGAGCCGGGCGAGAAGCAGCCCGATCCCCAAGTTGAAGACAAACTGAAGGGCCACGATAGGAATGAGCAGCAGCCAACGCCAAGATATCTCTTCAGCCGGCGGGAGGACGATCACGAGGATTAGCATCATGATCAAGACCGGAATATTTGACAACAACTCCCGAACATTTGCGGCCACGACCAAGCTCGCACGTGGAAACTGAAACGCATGTATGACATTTTTGTTTGCGGCGATGATCCGAGACGAAGTCGAAATGGAGCGGGTCGACATCTGGAACAGGAAGACACCGATGATGAGAAAGGCCACGAAATTCTCTATGCCGCCGCCGGATTGCAGCAGAACGCCCATAATCAGGTAGAACATCAGCCCGTTCAGCAGCGGTCCCAGTACGAGCCAGACCCGTCCCAGTCGATCCTGCTCGTTGCCCGTTTGAACCCGAGACTGTGCATCGTAATAGATGAAATGCCGATAGTCCCAGAGCGACACCAGATAATCGAGGAAGGGTGGCCTGGCACCGACCCGGCGGAGGCCGCGCAGGTTGACAGACGTTGCGACCGCCGTGGGCTGTGGCCCAAGAGGGGCCGCCGGGGTATCTGTGCTCAACGAAGAGCCTCCATTAATTGCTCGTAGGCGGCATCGAGGACCAAAGCATTGGCCTGCCATGTGCGGTTATTCAGCACTTCCTGCCTTCCTGCTTGTCCGAGGCGGTTCCGCAGCTCCCGGGACCCGAGTAACCGTCCCAGTTTAGTTGCCAAATCATGCCGGTCCCCCGCCTCAACCAATAGCCCGTTGGTGCCGTCTCTCACAATCTCCTGGAGCGCGGGTAGCCTGCTGGCCAGAACTGGCCGAGCGCAGGCTAGGGCTTCGACCGGTTTGAGGGGTGTTACCGAGCGGGTAACGTCAAGGTCCTTACGCGGAACCACAAAGACATCCAGGGCTTGATGGAATAGGCGGGCGTGCACTCGCGGAACGCGCCCGGTGAACATGATGCGGTCTGCGAACACGCTGTGCCGGGCTGCTTCTTTCAGGGACGGTAGCGAAGTACCGTCGCCGACAATTAACAGACGAAGATCCGGGGTATCTGGCGCCAAGAGCTCGAAGGCTGCGATCAGGTCATCGATGCCCTCATAGGGCACGAGGCTGCTGACCGTCCCGATGTAGCTTCCAGATTCGGGAAGTCCGAGCTCTCGTCGTGCCGTGACCGCATCCAGCGGTTCTTCCAGAAATTCCCCGCCAACGGCGTTTGGCGTGATGATGACTCTCTCGACCGGAATCCCGGCGGCAACAATGTTTGCCTTCATGGCTTCCCCGAGCGTCACCACGAGGTCCGCCGCGGCCATGGTCTCTGCCTCGCGCTGCTGGAACAAGCGGTACTTTTCGCTGCCGCGGGCCGACGGCACGCGGGTGGACGCCCAAGTGTCAGCTAGCTGACCACGGACTTCGTACACCCACGGAATGTCAAGGGCCTCCGCAACAGCGCGGACCACCATGCCGTTGACGAAGTGTGTGGTGGTGTGGAGCACACTCGGCCTGAACTCCAAAGCGACGCTCAGAAGCTCCTCAGCCTGTTGCTGGAGGCGCGCGTCCAGCGTACTTGCCAGACGAGCAGGAAGTAGCCTCCGGTACCGCACGCCGTCCACAACGTCGATGCTGCGGGCAAGCAGTTTTCCCACCTGCACGGGGTAGCCGAGCCGGGTGACCGCGAGGACGTCCCAGCCCTGGTGCTGCTGTGCCAACATGATGGAGTGGGACCGCTGGGCGTAGCCGCTGGCCGTGTGCGGCAGAGAATTGGTCAGCAAATGGAGGACCCTGCCAGGGACCGGGGTGAAGTCGCGCCGGCTCAGCGAAGGCGCAGCCCCTTGGAGGACGGCTAGTTCGCCCGCCAGCCGGGCCCGCTGGCGGCGTCCAGGTACGCCAGCACCGCCGAGGACAGCCACGGCTCTGCTCAATTCTCCGTCATGCCACAGCCTGCGGGCCTGTGCCGGCTTCAGCCCGCGGCAACCAAGTGCGCCTCCCAGCAGGACGTCCGAAATCACCGGCAGGTTGGCAGCTAGCGCCAGGTCGGCGAGCTTGCGGGCCTGCTCCCCAGCGACCCGTCGTTCCACGGCGAGCTGGAGGCGGCGGACGACATCGCTGTCATCACCCCGAGCCATCGAGGCGAGGAGGACGGGAACGGCCACTGAGCTTTTCGACGCTATACCGCACACGAGGCGTGCCACCGGCTGGACCACTGACGTCGGCAGGCGTCTGGACAGCTGCAGGTACAGCACCATCGGGTCGTCCGTGAGGTGTTGGAGTGCCGTGCTCGCAGCGAGCCGCACGTTCGTCAGGAATTGGATCATCGAGTGGCTGCAGGCCCTTGGCACAGGAGTTCCCAAATCAGTTCCATGTAGCGGCTGGCCAGTTGTTCGTATTCGGCATGGGTCTTGACCCACTGCCTGCTCTCCCCGTTTCGAACGAGTCTGCCGCGGTTGGCCGCGAGATCCCTCCACAAGGCAGCCACGGCTTCAGGGTCGCTTGCCACGATGTCTCCGGCACCGGCATCTGTGATGACTCTCGCCGCTTCGCCACGAACGATCGCTGTGACATGGCGTCCCACAGCCAGGACTTCATAGGTCTTGGACGGGACCGTCGTCTCGAAAGACTTCCAGTCATCACGCAAGGATACGAGGCAGGTGTCCGCCGAGGCATAGCGATCCATCATGGCCACCCCGTGCAGCGGAGCGTGGAAGGTGACCGGAGCATTGATTTCGCGAGCGAGCTTCTCCAACGCTGGCCGCTGAGTTCCGTGGCCCACCATATGTAAGTGCATCGAGTCACCCACCAGGGCGCTTGCCCGGATGGGCACGTCCAGCCTCTGACTCTCGCCATGGTTGCCCAGATACAGGGCCTCAAAGTCGGGCCGTTCGAGTCCTGGGGCTTCCAAGACCGGTATGGCGTCCAGATGAAGGCCGTTGCTCACAGTCGCCACGTTACGGACCCCGCGCGAGCGCAGAGTTTCAGCGAATCCTTCCGTCACCGTGACCACCAAGTCTGCTCGGTGCTGCACGAACTCCACCGCACGCTCCGCGAGACTTTTTACGCTCCCCTGCACTAACCGGGCATCACGCGCGAGGTCCGGCCACGCGTCCCTCATCTCTACGATCAGTGGGACGCGGCGGAGTTTGGCGATGGCATAGCCGGCGGCAAGCGTCGGCAGGCTCGGTGCAGTGACAATGACAACGTCGGGTTTGCGTACCAACAGGCCGGCAGGAATGGACAACGCAGCGGAAAAACACTGATCCAACAGACGCGCTGCCCGGGAGTTGCCGTGCCGGAGATAGGGCACGCGGAGTATCTTTTCGGCGAACTGGCCCGTTTGCAGTCGGAAAGGCCGGCCCGCTATCCGGCGAGGGAGGGCCCTCCGGCCAAACGGATAGTGCGCCACTGGCGTCACAACATCGATTTCCCAGCCTGACCGAGTAAATTCCTTGATCATGGCGGTCCACCGGCGTTGGGGTGGGCTGTGCTCCGGCCAATAGGAGTGCGTCAATAGGGTTACCCGCAGACCGTTTACCCCCGGTTGGTCTGCAATGGCGCCACCGGCGGCTTCATCGTGAACCAAGATCAGTTACTTTCCTGCCCTGGCGGACAGTCCGCGGCTCTTGCCACCAAGAAACTTGAAGTAGGCAAGGCCGAGGCCCAGCAGGATCAGTACGGTAATGACCTGCACTGACAGCGGGCTGCCCGTCGCGGTGGCCACTGCGGCCTGGATTTCCGCGGTGACGGTAACAGGAGGATCCGCCTTGGGGACAACCGCGGCGGGTGCTGTGGAGGCCGCGATATCCGGAGTTGGGGACGAAGATGGCCTAGTCTCGGCACCAGCTGGAGCCGATTCTTCCGTGCCCGGCCGGGCCGGATTGGGCTGGACGGTCCCGGTCAAGGGTGGCGCCACAAACTCAGCACGTGGTGTTAGTGACGCAGGGGCCGGGACAGGACCAGCGGGCTGCTCTGAAACAGGCGGGGATGTGATCACAGGGGGCGTCGTGTCCGTCGGCGGCGGGCTAGGCTCGGCCGGCTGCTCTGGCGCTGGCTCAACGAGGGGCGGCTCAACCGGTGCAGGATCACTCGGCATCGGTTCGCTCGGCGGCGGCTCAACCGGCGCCGGAGGCAAAGGCGCAGGAGTCACCGCGACCACGAACGGGTCCGGAAGCATAAAATCGTCAGCGTGTGCCGGGAGTGCCGTTGTGCTGACGCACAGTGAGAGTAGCAATGCACCGAGTCCAACGCGTGCTGTACTTATTTTCCGGCTGCACGACGTCATCGACAGGCCCTCCCCCAAGTGCGAGATTGAATTTAAAATGCGCGGTTCTGGCCGCGACTAACGTCATCTTCGGCAACGTCCCAGAGTGCACGGCTCTACCTAGTCTACTTGACGGTAGAGCCCGGGGGTCGCCGGAGCCTTTGACGGGTGGCGCGGTTGGCGGGACGGGCACTTCGGCAGGGATAGGCTTAAATCATGCACCGTTTCCGAACCTCCGCGCGCCTGTTCCGTATTTTCGCCCTTGCGGCGGCCGCAGGGATCGTGCTGAGCGCCTGCTCTCCGGTGGTCGACGTCCCGCCCGCCACGGACGCGGCGAACGCGGCCTGCGCCCCCATGATGGTGGCGCTGCCGGATGCGATCGGCGAAGCCAAACTACGAAAGACCAACAGCCAGGGAACTGCGGCCTGGGGCGACCCGTCTCTGGTGATCCTGCGCTGCGGGGTGAATGTTCCGGGGCCGACGACGGACCGCTGCGTCAGCGTGAATGGCGTCGACTGGGTCATCAAGGAGGGCGACCCGGTGTGGACCCTGACCACATTCGGGCGCGAACCCGCCACTGAGATCCTGATGGACCCGGACAAGATCAGTTCCGCCACGGTGCTCGCAGACCTCGCCGCCGCCGCCGCGAAGGTACCGGCGGCGCGGAACTGCGTGGGCCAGGCGGACCTGCAGAACCTGCCGCCGAGCCAGTAGGCCCTACCGCAGGCCGGTCTTGCGGTGCAGCGCCAGGTAGATCAGTTCGTCGATCAGCTCCGCGTAGCCCAGCCCCGAGGCCTTCCACATCTGCGGGTACATGCTCTTCGGCGTGAACCCGGGCATGGTGTTGATCTCGTTGATGATCAGCTCACCCTCAGGGGTGTAGAAGAAGTCGACCCGGCTCAGGCCTTCGGCTCCGACGGCGTCGAAGGCGACGGCGGCCAGCTCGCGGACCCGGGCTGTGGCTTCGTCCGGGAGGTCGGCCGGGCAGCTGAGGGCCGCCGCGTCGTCGACGTACTTGGCGTTGAAGTCGTAGAACTCGTGCCCGCCGCCGGCCACGGAAATCTCGCCGGGCATGGACGTCCGGGGAGCGTCGGTCCCCCGGCCTTCCAGCACGGCGCATTCGATCTCGCGGCCGACGATGCCCGCCTCGATGACGAGTTTCGGATCATGCTCGCGGGCGGCCTCGATCGCGGCGTCCAGGCCTTCGAGCGAGTCCACCTTGGAGATGCCCATGGACGAACCTGCCCGCGCGGGCTTGACGAAAACCGGGAAGCCGAGCTGGTCCACGCGCTTGCGCACGGTCTCGGGGTCGTTGCGCCACTGCCGGTCCGTCACGGCGATGTAGGGTCCCACGCGGAGCCCTGCGGATTCAAAGACCACCTTCATGAAGTGCTTGTCCATGCCCACGGCCGACGCCAGCACACCGGCACCCACGTAACGGGTGTCGGACAGTTCCAGGAAGCCCTGGATGGTGCCGTCCTCGCCGAACGGGCCGTGCAGCAGGGGGAACACCACGTCCACGGAGCCCAGTTCCTGCGGGATCTCGTTCGGGGAGGCCACGATCAGCTGGTGCTCGCCGCCGATTTCGGTCAGCGCCACGGTCCGGGCCGAGGACGCGACCTCTGGCAGGGATGAGGCCGAGAGCGACCAGTCATGGGTGTCCCCGGAGGCCAGCACCCACTGGCCGGTCTTGGCGATCCCGATCGGAATGACCTCGTACTTCGTCTGGTCGATGGCGCCGAGGACCCCGGCGGCCGTCACGCAGCTCACCGCGTGTTCGCTGGAACGGCCGCCAAACAGCACCGCCACCCGGGGCCGTGCCTGCGCGGATCGTCCCGTTGTGCTCACGTTTTCTTCAGACACGCTCAGTAATCGCCTTCAGGTTTCAGGTCCCGGGACAGCAGGAGCGGCCCCAGTTGGTCGACGGACAGTTTTCCTGCCAGCACGGCTACGACCGCCGCGGTGATGGGCATCTCGACGCCGAGCTTGCCGGCCAGCTCCTGGACGGCCTGGGCGGATTTGATCCCCTCGGCCGTCTGCGTCATTTCGGCCGCGACCTCGTCCAGGGTCAGCCCCTTGCCCAGCAGCCGTCCGGCCGTGTGGTTCCGGGACAAGGGCGAGGAGCAGGTGGCCACGAGGTCCCCGAGGCCGGCGAGCCCGGCCATCGTCTGCGCCTCGCCGCCCAGGGCGAGCGACAGCCGGGAGGTCTCTGCAAGTCCGCGGGTGATGACCGAGGCCTTGGTGTTGTCACCCATCTGCTTGCCTTCGCAGATGCCGACGGCCAGGGCAATGATGTTCTTGACGATGCCGCCGATTTCGACGCCCACAACGTCGCCCGTGGTGTACGGGCGGAAGTACGGGGCGGTGCAGCTGCGGGCGATCCAGCCGGCCGCAATCGGGTCGGAGCAGGCCACAACGGAGGCGGTGGGTTCTTCCCGGGCGATCTCCATGGCCAGGTTGGGTCCGGACACCACAGCGATCCGGTTGGCGGGAATGCCGAGTTCCTCGGAGATCACTTCGCTCATGCGGGCATCGGAGTGCAGTTCGAGCCCCTTCATGAGGGAAACCACCAGGGCGCCGGGCGCCAGCAGGTTCTTCCACTGGCGCAGTTGCGGCCGCAGGGTTTGGGCCGGAACGGCCAGGACCACGAGTTCAGCGCCGGCGAGGACCTCGGCGACATCGGTGGACGCTGTGATGCTGGGTGGAAGGGCAATATCCTTGAGGTATTGCTCGTTCCGGTGCTTCAGGTTGATCTGCTCGACCACTTCACCGCGACGGCCCCAGAGCCGGATATCGCGTTCGACGCCGGAGGCAGTGGCCGCGTCAGCGAGCACCTTGGCAAACGTGGTCCCCCAGGATCCGGCGCCAAGGACAGCAACGCTCGTGGCCGACAATTCCCGCGTTTGATCGAATGTCATTCGTCGCTGTCCCCAAGTTTCTCGTCTGGTTTTGCAGAACCGCCGGTTTTTCTTTGCTCAATGAAGCGGCCGTGGGTGGACTGATTATGGGCCGCAGGGTCCCAGCGGACCAGCGGAGGCTGTCCCCCGCGGAGAGTGGCCAGGAGTTCCGTGATGGCCGCCATGATCACGCTGGTGGCCTCGGTGAGGGTGGCCTTGTCCAACGGACGCCCGGCGAAGGCGCTGAGGTCCACCGGATCGCCCACCACCAGGCGCGAGGTCTTCCGTGGAAAGAGGTGGAGCCGTTTGGCATAACGCGGGAGGACCTCGTGTGCACCCCAGTGAGCGATCGGCACCACGGGGATTCCGCTTTCGAGCGCCATCCGTGCGGCACCGGTGTGGCCTTTCATCGGCCACAGCTCGGGGTCCCTGGTGAGCGTGCCCTCAGGGTAGATGATGATGGCTCCGCCCTCGTCCACCACTTCCTTGGCGATCTGCAGCGAGCGGTTGGCGCCCGCCGTCGAGCGCGCCACCGGGATCTGCTTGGTGGCGCGGAGCACGAATCCCAGCACGGGCACCTTGAAGAGCCCGGCCTTGGCCAGGAAGCGCGGCATCCGCTGCTGGTTGTAGAGCATGTGCGCTACCACCAGGGGATCGATTTCGGTGCAGTGGTTGGGTGCTGCGATGAAGCCGCCGGCGGGCAGCTTCTCCAGGCCGATCCATTCCTTCCGCATCAGAAGGTTCATGACCGGACGGACAATCCCGGCCACAACAACAAAAGTGATGTGGCTCTTGGTCGATTCCTTCACGTGGTACCCGCTACTCGGACGAGGTGATGTCGAAATCGGCGCCCAGGCCCGCAAGCTTCTCCGTGAAGCGCTCGTAGCCGCGGTTGATGATGTCGATGCCGGTAACCCGGGAGGTGCCGTTGGCCGCCAGCGCCGCGATCAGGTGGCTGAATCCGCCGCGCAGATCGGGCACGTCGATGTCGGTGCCGGTCAACTGGGTAGGCCCGGAAATGACGGCCGAATGCAGGAAGTTGCGCTGGCCGAACCGGCACGGCACACTGCCTAGGCATTCACGGTGGACCTGGATGTTGGCGCCCATCCGGATCAGCGCCTCGGTGAAGCCGAAGCGGTTCTCGTACACGGTTTCGTGGACGATCGACACGCCCTCGGCCTGCGTCAGGGCAACGATGAGCGGCTGCTGCCAGTCCGTCATGAAGCCGGGGTGCACGTCCGTTTCGAGGACCAGCGGGTTGAGCTTGCCGCCCTTGTGATAGAAGCGGATGCCGTCGTCGCCGATGTCCATCCCGCCGCCAACCTTGCGGTAGGTATTGAGGAAGGTCATCATGTCGCGCTGGGTGGCGCCTTCGACGAAGATGTCGCCGCGCGTCACCAGCGCCGCGGACGCCCACGACGCCGACTCGTTGCGGTCCGAGAGGGCCCGGTGGTTGTAGCCGCCGAGGTCCGGGACACCCTCGATCCGGATGGTGCGGTCCGTCTGAACACTGATGATCGCGCCCATTTTCTGCAGCACTGCGATGAGGTCGACGATTTCCGGCTCCGTGGCCGCACCGGAGAGCTCGGTGATGCCTTCGGCCCTCGTGGCGCTCAGCAGCACCTGCTCGGTGGCGCCGACGGAGGGGTACGGCAGCGAAATCTTGGCACCCTTGAGGCCGCCGGGCGCGGAGATGTGGATGCCGCCGGGACGCTTTTCCACCACGGCACCGAACTGCCGCAGCACGTTCAGGTGGTAGTCGATCGGGCGGTCACCGATCTTGCAGCCGCCCAGGTCCGGGATGAACGCCTCGCCGATCGCGTGGATCAAGGGACCGCACAGCAAGATGGGAATGCGGGAATCGCCGGCGTGCGCGTCGATCGCCGTGTGGGAGGCCGTCTTGGCGTTGGTCGGATCGAGGGTCAGATCGCCGGTGATGGGGTCTTTCTCGACGGTGACGCCGTGGAGCTGGAGCAGGCTGGTGACAACCTCGACGTCCTTGATTTCAGGGACGTTGCGCAGCACGGATGGCTCGTTGCCCAGCAGGGCGGCCACCATGGCCTTTGGGACTAGATTTTTGGCCCCACGCACGGTGACGCGGCCAGTCAGCGGGACGCCTCCGCGGATTGTCAGAACACTACTCATATACCGGTTTCCTCACGACTACTCGCCCCCAAATCCTTAGAAAGGCTCCTGCTAAGCATAGGAGCTTGCGTTACCGAACTGAAATACGGGGTTCCAGTGAACCGCTAACCACCGCACAATTGATGGCGCTCTGAAGTCACCCCGAGACGCCCTCTGCAGCTTAGGCGGCAGCTGCCGCCGTTTCTCGAATCTCAGCGGCGATCCAGGCCATGGCTGAGTCGCCGAAGTGGTATGGCGCCGCCCCCCACTTGTGGTCGACGGCTGCGTAACGGAGCTCCGCCGGCAGGTCCACAACCTTGAACCCAAGGCTTCGCATGTGGGCGCAGCATTCGTTGAGGTAGGCGTTGACTTCTGCGGTATCCATGTTCCAGAAAGGTGGTGCGGGATCACCCGCTTGTGTCGTTTCCGCCCACGGAGTGTTCAGTATGACTGTCTTCTCCCGCAGCCCCATCTGCGAAAGTGCGCCGAGTATCCGGGTTGCCGCGGCCTCCCATAGGGTCCAGTGCCGCTCGGTCATGATCCGGATATCCTGCGTCCTCCCGTGAACGGCCTTGAGGCGCCCCGAGCTGACCAGTTCGTGCGACCGCGTGACATGAGTTCCGTCCGGGAGCCGAACTACGCCAAGCCGCTCGTCGGTCAGGTCGATGGCCAAAACGTCAATGTCGGCCGCGAACCGTCGAACGAGCTGCAAGAGATTCGAGCGGATATCCCCGGCCAGCGAGCGGTCTTGGAAGGCTGAGCTCAGAGTGTCGCCCTGCAGCAGATCAGTGGGCTTGGACATGGCGCTGATCATCGATTGCCGGGCGACATAGCTCAGCAGCTTGAATTCGGGATCTAGGAGCGGAAAGGCATCCCGGGAGACGCAACTGCCATAGATCATGAGGTTCTTGTGCATTGTATGAACCTTAACAGAAACGCCCCCTTTCCTACTCGGAGGCCGCGCCGCTGGTACAGTCAGCCACGGTCTCAGTGCAACATTCTTGGGGGAAACTTGAAGTCGTCACTTACGCGAAAACCGCTCCGTATGGTTCTGGCGTCTGTTATCGCGGCCGGAACCACGCGAGCCAAGGAACCGCCGATGGACCTTTTCTGTGGCGCCACCGACCCTGTCACCGGAGAGCAGGACTGCTGGTGGGGCCCGGCATGGGAACTAAATGACCCGCCCTATTCCTACCTCCCCCAGATAACCGGCACCATGACAGTCGGATCCACACTGACCGCCGTCGCACCCCCGAATGAACTGAGGTGGACGGTTATTACGTACCAATGGTTGCGCGACAGCGCACCAGTCCCGGGGGCCACCAACGCCACGTACAAGCTCACCGCTGCCGACATCGGCAAAACGATCGGACTCACGTCGCACGGCGAGGCAGACTACCACCAGGACGCAAGCGAAACGTTTACGGCCGAGACGACGGTCGAAGGTAGTCGCTAACGGCAGGCGCTCCCGCTGTGTCCGGCACCCGGAGGACGGGCCGGTCTACGCGGTGAAGCCAGGCTGGACTTCCGGATAGACGTTATCGGGCCCGGTCAGCAGGATCCTGCCCGCACGGTAGTGGCGGCAGGTCTTGCCCCCGACGACACTCAGGCCCCGGTGCCCGGCCGGTCAGGACAACTTGGCTGGAAGAGTCTTGGGCATAAACACCGGCCGGGTGGCCTCGAAAGCGGTGATGTCCTCCTCGTGCTTGAGGGTCAGGCCAATGTCGTCCAGGCCCTCAAGCAGGCGCCAGCGGGTGTAGTCGTCGATCTCGAACGGCGCCACGATATTGCCGCACTGGACCGTCTTGGAGAGGAGGTCCACGGTGACCGCGGTGCCCGGGGCGTTCTCCAGTTCCTTCCAAATGAGTTCGATGTCATCCTGGGCCAGCTCCGCGGCGAGGAGGCCCTGTTTACCGGAGTTTCCGCGGAAGATGTCGGCGAAGCGTGAGGACAGCACAGTTTTGAAGCCGTAGTCCTTGAGCGCCCAGACGGCGTGCTCGCGGGAGGACCCGGTGCCGAAGTCAGGCCCGGCCACCAGGACGGAGCCCGCGTTGAACGGTTCCTGGTTCAGGATGAAGGCAGGGTCCTTGCGCCAGGCCGCAAAGAGCGCGTCCTCGAAGCCGGTGCGGGTGATGCGCTTGAGGTAGACGGCCGGGATGATCTGGTCGGTGTCGACGTTGCTTTGGCGCAGCGGGACGCCGATGCCGGTGTGGGTGGTGAACTTTTCCATAGCGGATCCTTCTAGGCTGTGTGGATCTGAACGGTGTGGATCTGGGCAGGGCCCACTAGGCGGCGTCGATGCGGATGGCGGCGGACTCGGGGGCGGGGTCCAGGTCCGACGGCGAGCTCAGGGTGCCGCGCACCGCCGTCGCCGCTGCCACCACCGGGGAGACGAGGTGGGTACGCCCACCCTTGCCCTGGCGGCCTTCAAAGTTGCGGTTCGAGGTGGACGCGCAGCGCTCCCCCGGTTCCAGCTGGTCCGGGTTCATGCCCAGGCACATGGAGCAACCGGCGAAGCGCCATTCGGCGCCGAAGTCCTTGAAGACCCTGTCCAGGCCCTCGGCCTCGGCTTCGAGGCGGACACGGGCGGAGCCGGGAACCACCAGCATCCGGATGTTGGGGTCCTTGGTGCGGCCGCGGATGATGTCCGCGGCGGCACGGAGGTCCTCCATCCGGGAGTTGGTGCAGGAGCCCAGGAAGACCGTGTCCACCCGGATGTCCTTCATCGGGGTGCCGGCTTCCAGTCCCATGTACTGCAGCGCGCGTTCCGCCGCGGCCTTGGCGTTCTCGTCGCCGAAGTCCTCGGGCGAGGGCACCTTGGCGGACAGGGACACTCCCTGGCCGGGGTTGGTTCCCCAGGTCACGAAGGGTTCCAGCATGTCGGCGTCGAGGTCCACCTGGACATCGAACGTCGCGTCGTCCTCGGAGCGCAGGGTGTTCCAGTACTCGACGGCGGCATCCCACTCGGCGCCCTGGGGCGCGTGCGGGCGGCCGAACATGTAGTCGTAGGTGGTCTGGTCCGGGGCGACGAGTCCGGCGCGGGCGCCGGCTTCGATGGACATGTTGCAGATGGTCATCCGGGCTTCCATGGACAGCGCCCGGATCGCGGAGCCGCGGTACTCCAGCACGTAGCCCTGGCCTCCGCCGGTGCCGATCTTGGCGATCACGGCCAGAATGATGTCCTTGGCGGAAACACCGGGACGCAGGGTGCCCTCGACGTTGATGGCCATGGTTTTGAAGGGCTTCAGCGACAGCGTCTGGGTGGCCATGACGTGCTCCACCTCGGAGGTGCCGATGCCCATCGCCAGGGCGCCGAACGCACCGTGGGTGGAGGTGTGCGAGTCGCCGCAGACCACGGTCATGCCGGGCTGGGTGAGGCCCAGCTGGGGGCCCACAACGTGGACGATCCCCTGCTCGGCGTCGCCGAGCGAATGGAGGCGGACGCCGAATTCCTGGCAGTTGTTGCGCAGGGTCTGGATCTGCGTGCGGCTGGTGAGGTCGGCAATGGGCTTGTCGATGTCCAGCGTGGGCGTGTTGTGGTCCTCGGTGGCGATGGTGAGATCCGGCCGACGCAACGGGCGCCCGGCCAGCCGGAGGCCTTCAAAGGCCTGCGGCGAGGTCACCTCATGCACCAGGTGGAGGTCGATGAAGAGAAGGTCTGGCTGTGCATTGGCTCCTTCGCCGTCGCCTTTGCGCACCACGTGCGCGTCCCAGACTTTCTCGGCCAGTGTCTTTGCCACGGCCTGCTCCCTTCACTGCGGTGTTCGTACTTGCCGACTTGTTCTCTCCACTGAATCAGCACTCCCGCTTAATGCGCCAGCGAGTTGACTTGCATCTCAGATAATGAGACGGCAATATCATTACATGGACAATTCTAGTGGAGTCGGTGTCATCGATAAAGCGGCCCATGTGCTTGACGCACTTGAGGCCGGCCCTACCACCCTGGCGCAGCTTGTTGCAGCCACGGGACTGGCGAGGCCCACCGTGCACCGGCTGGCGCTAGCGCTGGTCCATCACCGGCTGGTCAGCCGCGACATCCAGGGCCGCTTTGTCCTGGGCAGCCGCCTCGTGGAGCTTGCCTCCGCGGCCGGCGAGGACCGCCTGATCGCGTCCGCCGGACCTGTCCTGATGCAGCTGCGCGACGCCACGGGCGAAAGCGCCCAGATCTTCCGCCGGCAGGGTGACTGGCGCGTCTGCGTCGCGTCCGCCGAACGGCCCATCGGCCTGCGCGACACCATTCCGGTCGGCACCCAGTTGTCCATGAAGGCCGGCTCCGCCGCCCAGGTGCTGCTCGCCTGGGAGGACCACGACCGGCTCCTGGAAGGCCTGCAGGCCGCCCGCTTCACCCCCACCGTCCTGGCCGGCGTGCGACGCCGGGGCTGGGGCCAGAGCCTGGGCGAACGCGAACCGGGGGTCGCCTCAGTATCGGCGCCCGTGCGCGGTCCGTCCGGCCGGGTGATCGCCGCAGTGTCGATCTCCGGGCCAATTGAACGCCTGACCCGCCAGCCGGGCCGGCTGCACGCCGAAGTGGTCTGCAACGCGGCCCGTGTGCTGACCGAGGCGCTGCGCAAGACCAACGACTAGCGGCATAGGCTGTCCGCATGAGCAGTTATGCGGTGTTCCTGCGCGGGGTCAACGTCGGCGGCATCACGATCAAGATGGCCGATCTAAAGGCAGTACTGAAGTCCCGTCCGTTTTCGGGCGTGAAGACGCTCCTCGCCAGTGGAAATGTTGTGCTGTCGAGCGAGCTGTCCCCCGCCGGCGTGAAGAAAGAATTCGAGGCGTGCCTCCGGGAGGCCTTCGGCTATGACGCCTGGGTGGTGGTTCTGCCGGCGGACCGGGTGGGCGAACTGGTGGCGGCGTGTCCCTCCTGCGGACGACGCCTCCACGCACACCTACCTCACGCTCGGCTCGGACGCCGCGGTGCTTGCTGAGCTGTATGACGCCGGCAGCGCCCTGGACGGTGCGCAAGTAACCGCGCTGGGTCCGGAGGCCCTGGCGTGGCTGGCGCCCGCCGGCGGCACGCTGGACAGTCCGTTCAGCAAGCTGTCCGCGAAGCCGAAGTACAAGGCCTTTACAACCTCCCGCAACCTGCGCACCATGATCAAGGTCCGCGACGCCGCGGCGGTGGTCTAATCCAGAGGATTCCGTCGCTGGCGTCCTGTCAGCTGTTGGCGAACTTATGGCCCTTCATCAGAAAGGCATACCTGATGGGCTTCCCTACGGCACCGCCCGCCACGTCGCTGTAGGCGACGGCGCCCGCAGCATCTACCCCCACGATTCCATTGTGATCGGTTTTGTGGCCGACGACCGGCGAGAACGCTGCCATACCCGAGTAGCCGCCCGTACTGATACGAACCGGCGACGATGAGATCCCTCCGCTGGCGGTCCTCGCGTAGCGGTACAGAGACCCTCCATCATTCACTATCAATGCGGACGCCGTCGTCCGGGACGGCACCAGCATAACCATTGGCTTGTTGCTCCAGCCCCAGCCCATTACCGTGGGCTGGCCCAACGTGCCAGACGTCAGGCCCGGCCAGGAAAGAAGATGTCCACTGATTTTGTCCGCCGACACAACGGTCAGCTGAGATCCCCACACACCGACCGCAATTCTTCTGTTGTGCCAGCCACTGGCGCCGAGGGTCACCGGGGCCGCAAAACCGCCTCCGCGGAGGCCCCGGAAGAGTTGAAGCCTGCCGTCTGCGCGGGTAGCCAAGACGTCGAAGGTGCCATCCCCGTCCCAATCCACCACGTGGCAGGAGCGGATATCTGTACCAAACGCGGAATCCGCGCGGATCGGCGACGCAAACTTGCCCTCCCCGAGTGACCGCGCCACGTAGAGCCAGCCATCGGACCCAACGGTGACAAGATCGGCGGCTGTCCTAATAGTCGGGCTCAGGGAAGCATCGATCTCTACGACATTGGTGCCATTCTCTGCGAAGTACAGCCGGAACCGACTCGTGACCACCATGTCCGTGTACTGCCCCCGAAGGATTTCTTTCCTGGTCCGGGCTTCAGTATCCAGAACAGTCGCCGTCCCCCCGCAGAGATGCACGATCGAGTTTGCTTGGGGGAGGTAGGAAATACTGCTGGTTCTGTAACCCGCAACCGCGCTCCGGTTGAACAGCCGGTACTTGGACAACAGATCTCCACTAGCCTTGTCAAGGCTGATGACGCCGTTATTGGTACTCACATACAAGACACCCTTGACAAGGATAGGGCTGTTAATCTCCACTTCGCCGGCCACCGCCCGCTTCCAGACGAGTCGATTTTCCCGCACATTCCATGCAAAGACGTGGGCCGGTTGAGTGTCATCCACTGATCCGTAGCCACCTTTAACACCCGTGGTTCCGTAGACCAGGTCGCCGTCGCCGGCAAGGCCCAAGACGGATTGGTTTGGAATGGGACCGCTGACGACCCTAATATCTGCATCGCTGAGGGGGTTGAGAATTGCCAGTGCGCCCGTATTAAGTCCGTACTCGGCGACGGTGCCCGCCACCACTCTGTTGGCGGCACGTGCCCACGCAAAGGGACGGGACTGCGAGTGTTGCTCCCTAAGTTCGATGAGCCTCGTGATGCTCTTGGTCTGGGGATTAAACCTGAAGAGGCGCCCGGCGCCGTAGGACCCAACATAAATGGTTGTTTCGTCGTATTGGAACATTCCCTCGATTTGGGCAATGCCTGTATCGGTAGCAGAACGCCACAGTTCCCGTGAGACCAGGTCCACTGATCCGATCCCGTCCCCCAGGGACCCTCCGAAATACATGGTGGTCCCGGACAATGACGCTACGAGGGCCTGGACTTTGAGGGGCGTGTCAGCCAGCCCAGATTTCACGGTTTGGATGACCTTTGTCCCTGCGACTGAGACTTTGACGTAATTGTGCTGCTGTCCCGCACCGCACAGGACGTTCACTATTGCGAGTCCGTTCGAGCTTTCGACATTCAAAGCGCTCGGGGCGCCGGGAACGGTGCAAACTAGAGTGGCCGCCATGGTGTCGGGGTTTATTTTCATGAGCTCGTGGATGCCTGCCGCGTGCCGCACAGCATAGACGTCCCCCCCAGCAGGCAATGCCGCCGATGTGCGCGTCACGGGAACCCAGGTCCAGGGCGGTGACTTCCAAGCCGCCGCGGCCAGGTCGTATACCCTGAACAGTTCCTTGCCGAGGGCGCCTTGGTAGTACACGAAGAGCATTCCGGAATGGGCTGCAATGTTTAGGACGAAACCTTCCGCCGCCGCATTGGGCAGCGCGATTTCCCGTAATTCGGCGGGACGGTCCGTGTGCCAGGTCACGATACGAGCGTTCAGCGCGCCCGTCCCCGCATATACATTGTCGTTGGCGTCGATGGCTAGGCTCCGGACGTATTGCGCGCCCGCATGCACTCTCGGCGTATGGGTGGTCCCGCCCGTGCTTGGATCGAACCGGGTGGCGTTGCCCGTCGGGTAGTTGCCGCTCCAAATCCTGCCTTTCGAATCGACAGCCCGAGCAAATGCAACATTGGTTGTACCCGGCGCGGCGCTATAAGCATCAGTCACGCCACCTGAGAGGCTCACGCTCTTGACTGTCGCTGACGCGCCAAAAGCAAGGACGGCGTCGGTCGTTGGCTCATAGGCGACCCGGCCAGCGCCGCCTCCCACTCCTGGGAAGGGAGTGGCCGAAAGTTCCAGCTGTCCCGTGGCTGCATCGACGACTTGAACTTGATCTGCAAGCCCGCGGCAGGCGGCGGCGATCTTCAGGACTCCGGCTCGGTTCCGGAAGAAGACAGCGCTCGGATTGGGGCTGCTCTTGAAGACATTGGCGTATCGGCGCAAGACCGCGGAAGGCTCAGTTCCGAGTGTGGACAGCGGAACCTCGGTGCCGTTGATTGCGTCCAGGGAGCCAGCCGGAAGGCTCGCGATGGCGGGTTTGTTTCCCACGTAGAGTGCCGCGCCTGCCCCCAAACTCACTGCCAGTGACAGAAAGCTGCGACGCCTTACTTCTCCTGCTGGACCCATCACGGATAGCCCCCGTTCTCGTTAAAGAACCACCGGTTGTTCCTTGGAAGCTATCGGGAGGGGCTTGGGAAAACCCTTGGGAGGCCAGTCGCTGCCCCGTCGCTGACATGGCAGCAGGCAGGCATGGCGAAGGAACTCAGCTACTGAACGGGATCGGCGCCGAACGAAATGGCATCCGGCGTTTAGGGGGCGCTGGCAGCTTTCAGCGCAGCGTTAAAGGACGCGAGCCGGCTGACCTCAAGCTCCACCGGCTCGACCACAAAACCCTCCGCCACGGCCGCGACAGACGCCTTGAGCCGCTTCCGCGCCGCCGCGCCCCGTGCCCGGGCAGCGGCTCCCGCGATAACCTTCGCCAAGATGGCCAGGACGATGCCGAGCAGTGCGCCGCCGGCGATCATCACGGTCGGCACGGGCCAGCCCTGCACCAGCGGTACCTCCGGGACGGGGAGCTGGAAATAGCCCAGCGCGGCGAGCAACCCGAGCCAGGCGAAACCCCCCAGGGCCGTCAGCAGTGCCAGCCACTGCACAACGTTGAACGGCGTCCACCACCAGGCCTTGCCCGCGGCCTTCAAATCTGTGGACGCGATGGCCTGGTCCAGTGCATCCGGCAGCTGCTCGCGGCCCTCACGGGCAGCGCCGCGGATAACGGCCCGCCAGGGCCCGGGGGCGCCGTCGGATGCTGCACCGGCAAATCCCCGGACAGCGGCATCTGTCCGGGCCCGCTCCGGGGCACCGGCAGGCGGCAGCGAGGTGCGGTTCAGTTCGGGCCGGGATCCCTCCCGGCGCAGGTTGAGCCGCCTCAGCGGGTCAGGCCGGAAGCGGACCAGCCAGCGCGTGACGGGCCACCCGGTGCGGCGGGTCGACTCCAGCTGGAATGACCGGACGACGGCTTCCACCACGAGCGGGACGTTGGCCGCACTCGCCAGTTCCTCGGCCAGCCGGGCTTTAGAGGCCGCTTTGACCCCGGCCGCCGCGCCGGCTCCGGAAGCCTCGGCAAGCCGGGCGGAGGCCTGCGTGACGTCGGCTCCGAGGCGCTGCGATTGGGCCTGCCGCTGCGTGGCCACCTGGCGGATGGCGGCCCGGACCTTGTCCACGCCGGTACCCACGAGGGCGGAGGCGCCAATGACCTGCACCTTGCCCAGCCCGTCCCCCGCCAGGATGCCTTTCAGCGACTCCAGCACCGGCGGAATGTCCCGGTCCGGGAGCAGGTCGATCTGGTTGAGCACCACCAGGGTGACGGCGCCATGGGAGGCCAGCGGGGTGAGGAAATCGTTGTGCACGGCGGCGTCGGCATACTTCTGCGGATCGAGCACCCACACCAGGACGTCGACGAGTCCCACCATCCGCTCCACGATCTCGCGGTTGGCGGCACGGGTGGAGTCGAAGTCGGGAAGATCCAGGAGGATCAGGCCGGTGCCGTCGTCGGCAAAACCGGGTACCGGGCTGGCGTGGTGCCGGTTGCGGACTTCCAGCCAGTCCAGCAGCTGCTCGCTGCCCTCGGCGCCCCAGACGCCGGCGAGCGGCTCAGAGGTCGTCGGCCGGCGGGCGGCTGCCGTCGCGATTTCCGCTCCGCTGACAGCATTGAACAGGGACGACTTTCCGCTGCCGGTGGCCCCGAAGAATCCGACGACGGTGTGGTCAGCTGAGAGGGAGCGCCGGGAGCTGGCCCGGTCCAACACCTGGAGAACGCCGTCCAGGACGTCGTCCGGGAGCGCCCCTTCGGCCAGCTCCCGGGCCTCGTTAAGAGCCTCAAGCCGGCGGTCCAGCCGGGTGGCCTCGGCGGCGGCACCATGGCGGCTCACGCGGTGGCCGCCAGCCGGTGCAGCGCCACAGCATGGCCGGAGAGCACCGCCGGGGTGACCCCGCCGGAAATCTCGAGCCGGGCCAGGAATCGCTGCTGTTCAGCCTCGAGCAGCTTCTGGCAGCGGGTATGGAGATCCTCGCGGGCCGTCTTGGCGAGCCGGCGCACTGCGTCCTCGCCGAACACCGCTTCCAGCAGCCGCTGCCCGGCGACGGCAGTGCCCCCGGCGACGCCGACCTCCAGCCCGGTGAGTCCGGCTGTCATGGAGAACACCACGATCATCAGGGCGGCGCCGAGGCCGTTGATGCCAAACGACAGCCAGCGGGCCTGGGTCCGCTTGCCCTGGCCCTCGGTGCGGATCAGCTCCATAAGGCTCCCCTGCCAGGCCCGGATCTCGGCAGCAGCCTTATCGGCGAAGCCGTCGGAGGTTCCGGAGAGGTCGTCACTGCCCAGCAGTTGGCGGCCGGCCGGATCGGAGCGCCAGCGACCATCCGTATCTTCGGCCGCATTGGCGGCCTCATCGATAATGACGGCCTGCAGGCCGGTTTCGATCGCCGTCTCCACCCGCGCCGCCGGTGCCGGTTCGCCCCGGAAGAAGGCACCAACCCGGTCGCGGAAGCGGCCAATGTTCTGCTCCATGGCCCGGAAGAACTCGCCGGTGCCTACGAAGTCCTGCCAGCGGGCCAGGACCTCGCCGCGCAGCAGGGCGCCGTCCCGGGTGGCCTCCAGGATCCTGGCCACGGCGTCCCGGTAGGCGTCCCGGGCATCACCGGCGAGGACGTCGGCGGCGTGTTCCTGGTCTCCGGCGGCCTTCGCCACCCCCTCGACGCGGCCGCCCAGGGCCTTGACAGTCCCGTTGAGCGTCCGGCGGGCGATGTCCGCGCGACCGGCGGCGTCCGCGGCGAGTTCCTGCAGCCAGACCCGCAACGGCTCCACAGCGGCGGGAGGAAGCATCCCCAGCCCATCCAATGCCGCCTCGGGGACGACGAAAAGGCGGGCTTCACCCAGGCCCTCCCTGCCGAGCATCGACTGCAGGTCGGCGCTGACCTCGGCTTCGGCGGCAGCCGGCACACGGTCCAGGACCACGGCGACCGTGATGTCCCGGGAGGCCGCGTCCAGCAGCAGGCGCCACGGAACGGCGTCGGCATAGCGGTTGGCGGTGGTGACGAACACCCACAAGTCGGCGGCAGCCAGCAACTGGCCGGCGAGCTTGCGGTTGTCGGCGGAAATCGAGTCGACGTCGGGAGCGTCCAGCAGCGCGATTCCCTGCGGCACCGCTGCATCGGCGACCAGTACCAGCGAGGTGATCGCGGCAGGGTCAGGTGTGGGACCGGCCTGGCTGGCGGGCAGTGGCTCGCCGGTCACCGTGCCGCGGATCCGGCTCAGGCTCGGCAGGACCCGCTGGTCCTCGAACCAGCGCCCGTCGGCGGGATGGTGCAGCAGGATGGGCTGGCGCGTGGTGGGCCGGATGGCGCCGGCCCGGGTGACAGCGTGCCCGACGAGCCCGTTCACGAGGGTCGATTTCCCGGCGCCGGTGGAACCGCCCACGACGGCCAGCAGGGGCGCGTCCAGGCTCCGGTAGCGCGGCAGGATGTAATCCTCGAGCTGGGCAAGGGCGTTGCGGATGTCCCGCCGGGCCTCGTCCGAGCCGGGCAGTGCCAGGGGCAGTGCGGTAGCAGCCAGGTCGCGGTGGACGGCTTCCAGCAGTTTAACGGCCTGGCCGGTAGTTTCGTCGGAGCTCACCGCAACATCATGCCAGCCGACTATCCGGCGTTGGAGTAACCGAGAGGGTTATTTCGCTGCCAGCGCCAGTGATCCTCGCACATCTGAGCCAATGTCTTGGTGGCCGACCATCCCAGATCAGCCAGAGCCGCAGACGGATCTGCATAACTAATAGCGGCATCGCCGGGGCGCCTGTCAGCGATTTCGTGCTTGATTTTCTGGCCGGAGGCTTCGCCGAACGCATGAATAACTTCCAGTACCGAAGTTCCGCGGCCAGTACCGAGGTTCCAGCGGAAAACACCACTGTGCCTGATCAGAAAGCCCAGTGCGGCAATGTGACCGGCGGCGAGATCCACAACGTGGATGTAGTCTCGGATCCCGGTGCCGTCCGGTGTGGGGTAGTCAGCGCCGAACACTGTGACCTTCTCCCGGCGTCCGACAGCCACCTGCGCGACGAAGGGCAAGAGGTTGTTCGGCATTCCCTGGGGGTCTTCGCCGATGCGTCCGGAGGCGTGGGCACCTGCCGGATTGAAGTAACGGAGCAGTGCTATCCGCCAGCGAGAATCAGCGGCCCCGAGGTCCGAGAGGATGTCTTCAATTTGTTCTTTGGTGCGGCCATAGGGATTACTGGCGTTCAGCGGTTCATCTTCATTCAATGGGATCTGCTCCGAAGCTCCGTACACGGTTGCCGAAGAGCTGAATACGAGGCTTCTAACTCCGGCCCGCTCCATACCGTGCAGGAGATTCAGCGTTCCTACAACGTTGTTCTGGTAATACGCGAGGGGCTTCTTTACGGACTCGCCAACAGCCTTCAGCCCAGCGAAATGAATGACAGCGTCGAATTGAAACTCGCCAAGCAGTTCGTCCAGCGCCGCGACATCGAGCAGGTCAACTTGTCGAAAATCGAGGTGATGTCCCGAGATCTCCTCGACCCGTCGGAGTGATTCTGCGTTGGAATTGCTGAGGTTGTCCAGCACGACCACATCGTGACCGTCCTCCAGCAAAGAGAGAGTAGTGTGCGACCCAATGTAACCGGCTCCGCCAGTAACCAAAACCTTCATTCGGCTCAGTCTAGGCGCACGACACCCGCTGTAGACAATCCAACATGGGGCTTGTGGGACCCGACAGCGGTAGCCGTCCCCGCGGCAACCATAACGGTTTTAGTGCCTGAGGCGCGTCGCTCCGCCGTGGGGATGGAAAATATGGTCGCCTTGCTTTGCACTGATTGATCTCTGGTGCTCTCAGAGGCTCTGAATCAGACTTGATGTGTGTGTTTCGGTCGACCCCGATGCTTCTATGGTGCCGGTGAGCCTGTGGGTTAGTTTGGTGGTGGAGGGCTCAGCTTTGTTGTCCGCGGCACCGTGGATTGTTGCCTTCGAGCACGAATGTCAGATTTGTCGTTTTATCCGTCCTCCCCGGAACGCAGACACTTTGGTTCCTGCTGGCATAACTGGGGAAGGGTGATTCGCAATGGAAGTGATCCACCCGCGGTGCGCGGGCCTTGATATATCGAAGAAGGATGCGAAGGTCTGCGTTCGCGTCCAGGACCGCGGATCCAGGCCCACCACGTCGACGGTCACCACATGGGGTGCGATGACGGAACAGATCCTGAATCTGAGAGAGCGCCTCCTGAACGAACATGTGAGCCTGGTGGTGATGGAAGCGACCAGTGACTACTGGCGTCCCTTCTACTACCTGTTCGAAGACGACGGACTTAACGTGTTTTTGGTCAACGCCCGTGACGCCAGGAATGTGCCGGGCCGCAAGACCGATGTCTCCGACGCCACCTGGCTGGCCGACCTCGGCGCCCACGGGCTGGTCCGGGCCTCCTTCGTGCCCCCGCCCCCAATCCGTGAACTGCGGGACCTCATCCGGGCCAGGACCATCATCACCCGGGAACGAACCAAGGAAATCCAACGGCTGGAGAAAATGCTCGAGGACGCCTGCATCAAGCTCTCCTCGGTGGCCTCGGACATCACCGGCGTCTCAGGGCGGCTGATGCTGCAGGCCTTGATCGAGGGGCAGGACGACCCGGCGGTCCCGGACGACCTGGCCCACGGCCGGAGGCGCTCAAAGATCCCCGAACTCATCAACGCGCTGACCGGCCGGTTCAGCAGCCACCACCGCTACATGGCGGAACTGTATCTGCACCGGATCGACGCCCACACCCGGGACATCAACGCCCTCAGTACCAGGATCGAGGAGGCGATCGCGCCCTTTCGCCTCGCCCGGGAACTCCCGATCAGCATCCCGGGATTCAGCACCACCACCGCGGAGGTCTTCACCGCCGAAACCGGTGCAGACATGACCGTGTTCCACACCGCTGGACACCTGGCATCCTGGGCCGGCGTGTCCCCGGGGTCCAACGAATCCGCCGGACGGGTCAAATCCGCCAAAACACGCCCCGGCAACCAATACCTCAAAGGAGCCCTGGGCATCGCTGCCCTTGCGGCAGCACGATCCAAGAACACTTACTTTTCCGCAAAGTACCGGCGCATCACCGCCCGGCGGGGACCATCCAAGGCACTCGTCGCGGTCGAACACACCATGCTCACCGCAGCCTGGCACATGCTGACCACCGGCGAACTCTACAAGGACCCCGGCGCCGACTACTTCACCCGGCAATCACCAGCCAAAGCCAAAGCCCGCGCGATCGGACAGCTCGAATCCCTGGGCTACCAAGTCATTCTTGAACCCCTGCCGCAACCCTTATAACGACGGGCTGCAACGCGAACCCGCCGGATCCTCCAGTCACCGGGACATGGTCACCGCAATTTTGTGTGTATGAGATCGGCTTGCTTGCCAGTGCTCGCATGGGTTTCAGGGGTGTGCACATGCTTTGAAAGCATGTGGAGTGACGGTTCCATCAAATCAGCCCCGGTGTGGTGTATGTGCTCAGAAGCTTGTGAAGAACGGTTCGACCAGTGCCGGGCGGACGAGATGGCGCTGTAAGTCGTGTGGTGCTTCGAGTATTCAATCCCGGGTTGATGTCACGAGGAAGGCAGAATTCACGGCATTCCTGTCCTGGATCACGGGCAAGCAGCGGCAAGGCGCCCACGCGGGGTCCGAACGGACCTTCCGGCGCCGGAGTGCATGGTGTTGGAATGTCGTCCCGCAGGCCGTCGGGACCGGGGAAATCCACCCGGTGATCATGCTCGATGGCACCTACTTCAACGGCTGGTGCGTGCTCGTCGCTTACACCGGTCAGCACGTCATCGCCTGGCAGTGGTGTGACCGTGAAAAGCACGCCTCCTGGGCGGCACTCCTCCAGCAGGTCCCGGCTCCGGCGGTGGCCGTCGTCGACGGCCACAAAAGCCTGGAGAGCGCCCTGCGGGGACACTGGCCGGAGACGAACGTCCAACGGTGTCTGTTCCATATCCGACAGAACATCCGCACGCACCTGACGATGCGTCCCAAACTCGATGCCGGCAAGGAACTACTGGCACTGGCCAAGGCACTCACCCACGTCACGGACCTTGACCAGGCCGCCGCCTGGACCGGTGAGTTCGCTTCCTGGGAGGCCCGCTGGGAGGCTTTTCTCAAGCACCGGACCTACGCGAAGAAGACCGGTGCCCGGCCATCACACATCGGACCGACACAGACCTGGTGGTACACGCATCTGAGCCTGCGCCGGGCACGAGGAACCCTGGCCACCGTCATCAAGGCAGGGCACCTCTTTACCTGGCTGACCAGCGCCACCGAAGGCCAGAAGATTGCCCGGACGACCAGCCCGCTGGAAGGAGGGATCAATGCAGGGCTCAAACAGCTTCTACGGGATCACCGCGGCCTCAGCGAAGACCACGCCACCCGCGCCGTTGACTGGTACCTCTACGGATACACCGAGTCACCGCAAGACCCGTGGGACCTCGTAAAACCACACCACTGGCAGCCCCGAAAGAACAAGACAACAGCAGCGGAGGAAGCCGTCCTCCCTGCCCACTACGGCACAGCGTTCAGCTTCGAGGACGGCAACGGAATCCAGCAAGGATGGGCAGGAAGA
>JAXMJF010000020.1:0-23635 GCA_034376805.1 Arthrobacter sp. | reverse complement strand
ACGCCTACGACTCCAGTGACCACCGCACACAAGCCCTGACAGGCTGGCTAGACTTCTACAACCACCGCCGCAACCACAGCGCCCTCGGAGGACGACCACCCATCAGCAGATGTAACCAACCTGCTGGCTGAGTACAGCTAGTGGGTGCTGACGGCCGGGGCAGGAATGATGGCCTGGCTGATGGTGGCGCGCAGTGCGCACCGGACTGTTGCAGTCATCGTCTCCACCTCCCCGTTATCGTTATCGGCTTTTCTGCCGGTTTTTAGAATAGCCGGACGCCCCGGGCCTGGCTAGGGAAAACTTTCAGGACAGTGTCCCGTTCAGTTTTCCGTTCAGGGGCCGCTCACGGTGGAGCCGGAGTGCGGCGTCGACGAGCGAGACCTTGTTGAGCCCTGCAACGTCCTCCAGCGGGATCCAGCCCGCGTGTGTAGTGCTGCCGTCCACCTCGTGCCGCAGCTCCCCGCCGGTGATCGTTGCTTCGTAGATGAGCCGCAGGGACTGGAAGTCCCGTTCGCCGCCGTCGATCCGGATCTCCGCGGGCCAGTGCCCGACGTCGATCCCCAGCATGGCGCCGACCTCCGCGCGGTAGCCGGTTTCCTCGTAGATCTCCCGGCGGCAGCCATCAACAGGGTGCTCGGCCAGGTCCAGGCCGCCGCCCGGCAGAGTCCAGCCTTCCTTGCCGCCCTGCTTCCAGTACGCCAGGAGGATGGCGTTGTCGCGGATGATGACCGCGTAGGCAGCGGGACGGGTGTCGAAGTTCAGGCTCATTCCTCCAGCGTAATGGCCCGGCAGCGCAGTAGCCCGGCGGCCGCGTCAGCCCTGCTCGGCCACAAGCTGGAGCACACCAAAGACAGGATCCTGTTCCAGGACGCGGACGTCGGTGATCCCCTCGGCGGCCAGGGCGGCGCGGAAGGAATCCTGCAGGCGGGGGACGTTCATGCCCAGTCCGCTGCCCAGGATCACCGGGCCAGCGATGCCGAGCTTGCGGACCGTCTGCAGCGCCAGGGCTGCCAGGTCCCGTCCGGCCTGGTCCACAAGTTCCTGGCTGGGCGCGTGGCCGGCGGCGGCAGCGTCGACCACGATACGGGCCCGCTCGGCCCAGTACCTGCGTCCGGTGTCCGGCGAGTGGAAGAGCGCAATCAGCTTGTTGGGGTCATCCACACCGCAGGAAGCCAGCAGGGCGGTGGTGAGCTCGTCGGGTTCCAGCCCCTGGTTCATCCGACGCAGGCTGTGGCGGACCGCCTCGCGGCCCAGCCAGTACCCGCTGCCTTCGTCGCCGAGCAGATAGCCCCAGCCGCCGGCGCGGGCCTCCTCGCCACGGCTGTTCCGGCCCCAGGCGGCCGAGCCCGTTCCGCCGATCACGGCGACGCCGGTGCTTGCGCCGCCGGCAGCCAGCAGGAGCCGCGAATCGTGGACCACCGTGATCCGGGCGCCCGGCACGTGCGGCGCGATCAGCGCGGCGAGCGCGGCGGCGTCCTCGTCGGTGTCGATGCCGCCGGCTCCCGCGTAGACCTGGGCGACCGTTCCCCCGCCGATCCGGGCGAAGAGCTCCGCGAGGTGCAGGGCCGCCTCCTCGCGGCTGACGTTCTGGACGTTTGAGCTGCCCACGGATTCGTCGGCCACGACGGCGCCGGCCTCGAAGCGCACGCCGCGGGTCTTGGTCCCGCCAATATCGAGGCCGATCACGGCGGCGGGTGCGGTCGGGGAGACGGGGTCCGCCGCCGGCGGGATGTCAGAATGAGTCACCGGAACAGCCTACTGAATCCATTCCAGGAGTGAGCAATGCCGCACGACATCTTTGGTACCCGCGTGATTGCCGCCCCGATGGCTGGCGGGACCTCCACTCCGGCCTTCGTGACGGCCGTGCATAACGCCGGCGGTCTGGGCTTCCTGGCCGCGGGCTATAAGAGCGTGGACGCCATGCAGGCGGAGATCCGCAGCGCGCGTTCCTCCGGGGCACGGTTCGGCATGAACGTCTTCGTTCCCGACCCCGCGCAGCTGCCACCCTCCGCAGAGGTGCTGGCGCAGTTGGAGGACTACCGCGGCCGGCTGCAGGCGGACGCCCGGCGGTACGGCGTGGAGGTCCCGCCGCTGCGGCTCGACGACGACGACCGCTGGCAGGGCAAGATCGACGCGCTGCTGGCTGACCCGGTGGAACTGGTCAGTTTTGCCTTCGGGCTGCCCGGGTCCGATGTTGTCCGGGCGCTGCAGCGGTCGGGGTCCGCCGTGATCGCCACAGTCACCTCGGTGGCCGAGGCGCTGGAGGCCGCGGGGCAGGGCGTGGATGCGCTCGTTGTGCAGCATGAGAGCGCAGGCGGCCACAGCGCGGCGTTCCAGCCGCGCGCTGCGGTGCACGGTGCCGGACACGCAGACAGCCGGCCGGGTACGACGGCGGAGCTGCTCGCCCGGGTGCGCTCCTCCGTGGGCCTCCCGTTGCTGGCGGCCGGCGGTGTGATGGACCGGGAGGGTCTGGAGGAGGTGCTGGCCGCGGGGGCACAGGCCGCCCAGCTGGGCACGGCGTTCCTCCGCACACCCGAGAGCGGCGCCCGGCAGCTGCACAAGGACGCCCTCGCCAGCCCGCACTTCACGCAGAGCCGCCTGACGAGGGCGTTCACGGGACGGCCCGCCCGGGCGCTGGTCAACGAGTTTGTCCGGGACCACCCGGATGCGCCGGAGTCCTATCCCGCCGTGCACCACCTCACCGCTCCCCTGCGCGCGGCAGCGGCCGCGGCCGGGGACGCGGAACGGCTGAACCTCTGGGCCGGGACGGGCTGGCAGCGGGCGCGGGCCGGTTCCGTCGCGGACATCATGGCTGGGCTGCTGGGCTGACGGCCTGCCACGCCGCACACCCCGCCAACCACCGCGCACCGCCCCCACCGCCGAAGTCGCCGGAACGGTGCGGGATCGCCGTGTCTTTCCGGCGATGCCGCACTCCTCCGGCGAACTCGCGCCACGGCACGGCACGGCACGGCACGGCACAGCACAGCTCAGCTGCCGGAGCGTCCGCGGACGAAGCCGGCGAGCAGTGCCGGTCCCTCGCTGAGCACCAGCTCCCGGAACAGCCGCACCGGGTCCGGTTCGGTGTCCGCTCCGCCCCGGCGCTCCCGCCAGGCCAGGCCGATCTCCCGGAAGGCAAGGCCTGAATCCAGCGCAAGCTCCACCCAGCCGAGGTCGCCGGACTGCCCCGGGGTGTGGCGCCCGGGGGCCAGCCCGCCGGGCGGGAGGATGCTCACGCCGAGACCTGCCGAGACGAGCCCCCTGGCCGTGTGGGAATCCTGGCTCTCGAAGGCGATGCGGGGCCGGAAACCCGCCTCCCGGAACAGGGCGTCCGTCAGCGAGCGCATGCCGTAGCCGGCGCCCATCGCCACGAACGGGTCCTGCCGGATCTCTGCGAGGCCGGCGCTGCGGCGTTTCGCGAGCGGGTGCCGGTGGTGGACCACGAGCCGCAGAGGTTCCCGGTACAGGGCTGCTGAGGAGATCAGCCGGCTCGGCGCAGCCACCGGGGCGGTCAGTGCCAGGTCCGCGTCGCCTGCGGCCAGTTCCGCCAGGCAGCCGTCCCGGGCGCCCTGGCTGAGGTCGAAGGCCGGCTGGGGATGCCGGCTGCGGAAGGCGCTGATCAGCAGCGGCAGCATCGCCTCGCCGAAGGTGTGCTGGAACGTCACCGCGATCCGGCCGCGTACCACCTCCGACTCGTGCCGGACCAGGTCCAGCCCGGTCTGGAACTCGCCCAGCGCGGCCTCGATGTGCGGCAGGAGCGCCTTGGCGGCGGGGGTCAGCCGCACGCCGCGGCCGTCACGGATCAGGAGTTCCGTCCCGATGATGCTGCTGGCCCGGGCGATTGCCCGGCTGACCGTCGACTGGGGAAGCCCCAGGACTTCGGCGGTCTCGGTGATGTGCTGGGTGCGCCCGAGTTCGGCCAGCAGGGGCAGCAGCGGCAACAGTTGGGCCAGCTGTTTGTGCTCCACGTCCATGTCCCAGCCTCCAAATCGTTCCGTATTTGCTATCGATTCTATGAGAATCATGCATTGGAAGCATGCCTTTTCGAGGCCTATTCTGGGGAGATGCCCCGACTTCCCCTGTTACGCCGCCCCGCTGCCCCAGGCCCGGCCCGGCTGGACCCTGCCGGCGGCACCCACGCCGCCTGGCCGGGGCATGCGAAGGGGTCCCCGGCGTACCGGAGGATTCTCGCGGGGCTGGCGTTCGCCGGCGTCGCCACCTTTGCCCAGCTGTATTCCACCCAGGCGGTGCTGCCGATGATGGCGGCCGAGCTGCAGGTCACGGCGGCCGAGGCGGCGCTGACGATCTCGCTGGCGACCGTGGGCCTGGCCGTGACCGTGCTTCCGTGGTCCTTCCTGGCCGACCGCATCGGCCGGGTCCGGGCCATGATGTGGGGCATATCGGCCGCCACCGTTCTGGGCCTGCTGGTCCCGCTCGCCTCGAGCTTCCCGATGCTGCTGGGCCTGCGGATGCTCGAAGGCATGGCGCTCGGCGGCATCCCCGCCATCGCCATCGCCTACCTCAATGAGGAGGTCAACAAGGTCCACGCCGCACTGGCCGCCGGAACTTACGTCGCCGGCACGACCCTGGGCGGGCTTGCCGGCCGGCTGCTGGCCGGCTTTGTCGGCGAGCTCTGGGGATGGCGGGCCGCAGCCCTGGCCGTCTCGCTCCTGGCCGCGGTGGCGGCGGCCCTCTTCCTGGTCCTGGTGCCCCAGGCCCGGGGCTTCACGGCCGCGGCGGCGGGCGGTTTCCGCGGGGCGTTCCGGACCCTCGCGGGCCACGGCCGGAATCCCCGGCTGCTGGCCCTCTACGTCCAGGCGTTCCTGCTGATGGGCGGATTCGTGGCCGTCTATAACTACCTTGGCTTCCGGCTCTCCGGGGAACCCTTCAGCCTGCCCGCCACCATCATCAGCCTGATCTTCCTGGCCTACCTCTCCGGAACCGTCTCGTCCCGCTGGGCCGGCGGACTGGCGGCGCGGTTCGGGCGGCGCACCGTGCTGATCTCGGGGACGGTGCTGATGGTGGCGGGCCTGGCCCTGACGCTCACGGCGCTGCTGCCGCTCATCATGGCGGGCCTGCTGCTGTTCACCGGCGGCTTTTTCGCGGCGCACAGCATCGGCGCCGGCTGGACCGGGGTGATCGCCACGTCCGGCCGGGCACAGGCGGCTTCGCTCTACAACCTCGCCTACTACCTCGGCTCCAGCGTCATCGGCTGGGCCGGCGGGCTGGTTTTCCAGTCGCTCGGCTGGACCGCGCTGGCGTTGACCGTGGTCGGGCTGGCCTGCACGACGGCGGTGATCACCGCCGTCGTGCATCCCGCCCGGCCCGCGCCGGCGGCGGGGGCGGCTCCGGGCGTCAGCGGGTAGCTTCGATGGCCTGTACGAGGTCGGCCACGATGTCGGACGGGTCCTCCAGGCCCACGGACACCCGCAGCAGGCTCGCGTGCGGCTTGGCATCGGCGGCAACAGGCCGGTGGGTCAGCCCCGCCGGGTGCTGGATCAGGGTGTCGATGCCACCGAGCGACACCGCGTGCGTGATCATGCCGACGGCGGACGGGATCCGTTCGGCGTGCCCGGCAGTGCCCACCTCGAAGGAGAGCAGCGAACCGGGGCCGGACATTTGCGTCCCGATCAGCCCCCGCGGATCGCACTCGGGCAGCCCCGGGTAGAAGACGCGCCGGACGAGCCCGTGCCCGGCCAGGGCGGCGGCAACTTTCTGTGCACTGGCCTGCTGCGCGCGGACCCGGACCGGGAGGGTGGCCAGCCCTCGGTGCAGCAGGTAGGCGGGCCAGGGCGTGAGGATGCCGCCGGTGACGGCCCGTATCTGGCGCAGCCTGGTGGTCCACTCCGGGGCTGCGGCCACCACGCCGCCCATGGCATCGCCGTGTCCGCCGAGGAACTTGGTGGCGCTGTGCAGGACCATCGCGGCGCCGTGCTTGAAGGGCTGCTGGAGGACGGGGCTGGCGAAGGTGTTGTCGACCAGGAGCGGGACCCCGTCCGCCGCCGCGGCCACACGCGCGATGTCGACGAGCTCCAGGCTCGGGTTGGCGGGCGTCTCCAGGATCACCAGGCCGGTCTCGGGCCGGAGCGCGGCGCGCACCCCCTCCGGGGTCGTGAACGTGACGTCGTTGCCGAGCACCCCCGAGGCCAGCAGGTAGTCGCTGCCGCCGTACAGCGGCCGCACCGCGACCACGTGCTTCTTGCCGGCAGCGACGACGGCGAGCAGCACGGCGCTGAGCGCCGCCATACCGGTGGCGAAGGCCACGGCCTCCGGGGTGTCTTCGAGGACGGCGACGCCCTCCTCGAACCGTGCCACCGTGGGGTTCCAGAGCCGCTGGTAGACGGTGCTCTGGCCCTCGACATGGCTGCCGCCCGTGGCCATGTGCTCATAGGCGAGACCGCCGTCGTGCACGGAGGGCAGGGGCGCCGTGGTGGACAAGTCGATGGGCACTGCGTGCACGCCCAGTTCAGTGAGGCCGTTGCGGCCGGCGTGGACGGCCAGCGAGTCTTGAGAAAGCACCTTGCTCCTTATGAATATTCACCGTTGAATTCCGCAAGTATCTGGCAATAATTCGGAGTTTTGTAGGGGCTGCGAATGGAAGCGTCGGAATGCGCCGTTTATGATGAACTGACAACCCATCAAGGAGGATCCGTGAGTAGCAGTGCGAAGAATCTTCGGCCGGGAGCGGGTGCCGGCGAGCCGCTGGACGCCATCGACGAGCGCCTGCTCGCGGCACTCGTGGCCGACGCCCGAATCTCCAACAAACAGCTGGCCGAGCTGGTAGGCATCGCGCCGTCCACGGCCCTGATGCGCACCCGGGCGCTTTCCGAGCGCGGGATCATCCAGGGCTTCGAGGCGAAGCTGAGCCTGTCCGCGATCGGCCGCTCCGTGCAGGCCCTCATCGCCGTCCGGCTCCGCGCCCACGACCGCGAACAGATCGACCGTTTTACGGCCCGGGTCCCGAAGCTCCCGGCCGTGCTCTCGACCTTCCACACCTCCGGCTCGGTGGACTACCTGCTGCACATTGCCGTCGCCACCACCGAGGACCTCCGCGACTGGGTGCTGGACAACCTGGCCACCGACCCGGTGGTGGGCCATACCGAGACCACCCTCGTGTTCGACCACATCCAGGGCAACCAGGGCCCCCTGCCCGAGTAGGAACGGCGCAGGCGTCGTTTCAGCCTCCGGACCGTCAGGCGCGGCGCAGCGCCGCCCGCAGCGTGATGGCGGCGAGGGTGACGCCCGCGATCGAGCAGAGCACCACAAAGCCGGCGACCGCCGTCTGCAGGCCGACGGCCCCGGCGGCGAGCCCCAGCCCGATGACGGGGAAGGCGCTGCCGAGGTAGGTGATGACGTAGACCGTGCTGATGATCTGGGCGTGACGGGACGCTTCGACCTTCCCGGCCACATCGTTGAAGACGGTCCGGAAGGACACGCCCTGGCCCAGGCCGGCGGTGATGCTCGCGATGATCAGCAGCCAGGGGCTGCTCCAGGCGGCGGCCGCGGCGATCAGCAGCACCGACACGGCCAGCATGCCCAGTCCGATCGGCACCACAAAACGCCCCCGCACCGCGAGGAGCTGGCTGAGTGCAGAGGACCCCAGGGTCAGCCCCGCCAGCAGGCCGATCAGCGGCCGGGAATCGGCGTGCACGATCTGGGCGAAATAGCCCGGCGCCAGGGACAGGCAGAAGCCGAAGACGGTAAAACTGAGGAACCCCACCGCGGACGCCAGCCAGAAGGCGCCGCGCGCCTCACTGGACACCGACGGCCGGCGGGGCGCCAGCACACGCCACGGCTGCGGACCCGCGACGGATGTGATGGCCGGACGGGCCTTCAGCAGGTACAGCGGGACCAGCAGCGCGGCCAGCACCAGGGAATGCAGGTAGTACGGCGTGGACGTGGGCCCGGGCAGCAGCGAGAGCACTCCCCCGATGGCCGGGCCTGCCGCGACACCGCCAGCGGAAGCGAGCAGGGTGAACCGCGACGCCCACTCGGGACGGCTGGGCAGCAGCTCCCGCAGGGCCGCCGAGCTGGCCCCGGTGGCGAGCGCCACCGCAATGCCCTGCAGCGCCCTGCCGGCACACAGCGCGAACAGGCTGTCCGCTGCGGCAAAAATGGAGCCGCCGGCGAGGCCCACGAGCACCGCAAGGACCAGCGCGGCCCGGCGGCCGATGTGGTCGGACCAGTGGCCCGCCAGGATCAGGGTGGCCACCAGTGCCAGGACGTAGGCCGAGAAGGCCACCGTGACATCAAACGCGGTGATACCCAGTTTGGCCTGCAGCAGCGGATAGAGCGGCGTGGCAAGATTCGCGCCGACCAGCAGCGTGAAAATCACGACGCCGGCCATCACCAGCCGTGCCGTGGTGGAAGCGTCCCAGCCCCAGCGTTCTGCCGTGGCGGGGCGCATGCGGAGCTCGCTGAAGACCGTCATACCGTGCCCTTGCGTGGAAGCGGGCCGCGTGTTCCCTGTGGTGGGGGAATCGCCAGCCCGTACTGATTCGATACCTCCAGACTGGTGCATTACTGCTCGCTTCAGCTAGATTTCGTGCCAAAATTGATCAAAACAGTCAATCAGCCGCCGTCGGAGTGAACCGGAGTGACGATTTGAACAGCCTGGACCCCACTGACCTGAAAATCCTGCTGGAACTGATCCGGGACCCGCGGATCCCGATCGGCGATCTCAGCGAAAAGCTGGGCATTGCCCGCAACACCGCGCAGTCCCGCGTCCGGCGCATGCAGCGTTCGGGTTTGCTGCACGACGGCGGCCGGGAGATCGATCTTGAGGCGGTGGGCTACGACGTCGTCGCCTTCGTCACGATCGAGGTCAACCACCGGGAACTCGACGGTGTGGTGGGAGCCCTGCGCCTGATCGCGCAGGTCCTGGAAGTCCATGAGATTTCCGGACGCGGCGACGTATGGTGCCGGGTCGTGGCCACGGACACCCACAACCTGCAGGCCGCCCTGCGCTCCATTCTGCGGATCAAGGGCGTCATCCGGACCGAGACCGTCCTTGCCCTGCACACCCACATCCAGTACCGCACCGAACCGCTGATCAGCCGGCTGGCCCAGGGCAGCTCGCTCGCCCCTGCCCGGGCCAAGTGATCCTTCGGCCCCGGCTGTTCCGCCGGGGCGCCCGGGCCTGCGCGGCCGGGGCCGCGGGAGGCGGGATAATAAGCCCGTGACTATCATCGATAACGCCGTCTACGTTGACGGCGTGCGCAGCGCCGAGCCGCAGAGCCTCGAGCAGACCTTTGAGACCCTGAGCCGGCACGGCGGGATGGCATGGATCGGCCTGTACCGTCCAACGGAAGACGAAATGGCCGCGGTCGCGGCGGAGTTCGGGCTGCACAGCCTCGCCGTGGAAGACGCGATTTCGGCGCACCAGCGACCCAAACTCGAACGCTACGACGACATTCTCTTCACGGTGTTGCGGCCCGCGCGGTACCTCGACGAGTCGGAAACCGTGGAATTCGGTGAGCTCCATGTCTTCACTGGCAAGAATTTCGTGGTCACCGTCCGGCACGCCGAGACCGGCGGGGTGGCGCAGGTGCGGCGAAAACTGGAGCGGCGCCCCGACCTCCTGTGCCACGGCCCGGAGGCCGTGCTCTACGCCCTGATGGACCAGGTGGTGGACGACTACGTCCCGGTCGTTTCCGGGCTGGAGAACGACATCGACGAGATCGAGGACCAGCTGTTCAGCGGCGACTCCACGGTCTCGCGGCGAATCTACGAACTGGCCCGCGAAGTCATCCAGTTCCAGCGCGCCATCCATCCGCTCCCCGCCATGATGCAGCTGCTCCGGCGCGGGTTCGAGAAGTATGAGGTGAAATCCGAGCTCCAGCACAACCTCCGCGACGTCGAAGACCACGTGGAGCGGCTGATCTCGCGCGCTGATTCCTTTCGGGACCTCCTGCAGAACGCCCTCACCCTCGACGGCACACTGACGGCCAACCGGCAGAACGAGGCCAGCGCCGAGCAGAACGAACAGGTCAAGAAAATCTCCTCCTGGGCGGCGATTTTCTTCGCCCCGTCCATTGTCGCGGGCGTCTACGGCATGAACTTTGACCGGATGCCGGAGCTGCAGTGGAGCTTCGGCTACCCGATGGCCATCGGGCTGATGGGCGCCACCGCGGCCCTGATGTACGGCATCTTCAAGCGGAAGGGCTGGCTCTAGCCAGCGGAATCAGCGGCGGACCCGCGTGTAGTCTGGCGTCATGAGCGCACGGCGGGACCGGCTGCGGGACATCGTGGAGACCCTGACAAGGCACGGGTTGGGCTTCGCGCTGGGAACCCTTGGACTGGACAGGTTCCGGCCCGCGGACGGGGCGACGGCCCAGCACCGGCGCCCGCCCCGGGGCGTGAGCCTGCCGGTGCGCGTACGGCTCGCCCTGGAAGACCTCGGCGCCGTCTACATCAAGTTCGGCCAGATCGTGTCAACGCGCACCGATGTGCTTCCGCCGGAGTACGCCGCCGAGCTCGCGAAGCTCCAGGACGCGTCCCCGCCCATAACTGCCGCCGAGGTCCGCGCCGTTATCGCCGAGGAGCTTGGCACCGCGGCGGACGGGCTGCTCGCTTCGCTGGATGACACCCCCCTCGCCACCGGTTCCATCGGGCAGGTCCACTGCGGCCGGGTCGCTACGAACCCGGAGGACACTGCATCAGGTTTCCCCGCCGGGGCGGCCCCCGGCGGCCGGCGCATCGACGTCGTGGTCAAAGTCCGCCGGCCCGGCGTCGTGGCCCAGATCAATGAGGATCTGGAGATCATGGCCGAGCTGGCCAAACGGGCGGAGCGGGCCTCAACACGGGCCGCCGGCGTCCATCTGGCGGCCCTCGTGGATGAGTTCTCCCAGACCCTGCGCGCCGAACTGGACTACCTGCAGGAAGCCCGGAACGTGGAGCACTTCGCCGCGAACTTCGCCGGCGACACCCGCGTCCACATCCCCCGGGTCTTCTGGGACACCACCACGTCCCGCGTGCTCACGCTGGAGCGGATCCAGGGCATCAAAGTCAACGACGCGGCCGCGCTGCGGGCGGCGGGGATCGACGCCGCGGAGCTGGCCCGCCGGGCCTGCGATGTGCTGTTGAAGATGGTGTTCGAGGACGGCTTCTTCCACGCCGACCCGCATCCGGGAAACTTCTTCGTGGAAGCTGACGGGCGCCTGGGCATCATTGACTTCGGTATGGTCGGCCAGATCAGCGACTCCACGCGCGACCAGCTGGTCCGGATGCTGGTGGCCATCGTGGACCGGGACGCCGCCCGGCTGACCACGGCCCTGGTCCGCATGTGCGGGGCCCAGGCGGGCGGCGGCTTCGGCGGACTGCAGACGGACCTGGGGCGGCTCGTGGACCGGTACGCCGGACGGCCCCTCGCGGAGATTCCGATCGTCCCGGTACTGACGGAACTGGCGGCCCTGTTGCGCGAGTCCCGGTTGCGGCTGCCGCGGGAAACAGCCCTCCTGCTGAAAATGCTGGTGATGGCGGACGGTCTGGGCAAACAGCTGGATCCCGGATTCGAGCTGACCACCCAGCTGGGACCTTTCTCGCAGCAAATGATCCTCGCCTCGCTGTCCCCCGAGGCCCTGGCGGACCGGCTGAAGAAGCTCGGCCGGGAAGCCCTGCGCTTCGGGACCGATGCGCCGGAGATCATGCGCCGGGTGGTGGATGTCCTGGAACGAGGTGGCATCGACATTCACTTCCGGGCCGAGGAGCTGGACCGGCTGATGGACAAAGCGGAGAAGACCGGGAACCGGATCGTCGCCGGACTGATCACCGCCGCCCTGATCAACGCTGTCGGAGAGCTGGTGTCCGCCCAGCCGGACCGCTGGCGGAACTGGCCGAAGACCCTCTTCACCGCGGGGATCGGCGGTGTCGGCGCCCTGGGGGCCTACCTGGCCCTGACCTCCAGACACCGGAAGTAGGGCACACCGGAATAGCGGCACCCTGCGCGGCGACTGTCAGCGCCGCCGCCGTGCCTGCGCGACCAGCCGGCTGAACGCCAGGACAAACGCCGCTTCGATCAGCACCAACAGCCCGAGCAGCAGCCACTGGCTTTCGCCGATGAAGACAATGGCGCCGATCACCACCAGGATGGTCCCCAGGGTCAGGGCATAGACGGCGAAGCCGATGGCCACTTTCGCGCTGCGGACCCCCGTGCGGAAGCCGAAGCCCACGGGTTCGCCCCCGGGGTGGCCCGCCACCCGGTCAGGTCCCGCCGGTTTGAGCCGGTCGAACTCATCCCACGGGTCGCGGTCCTGGTCCTGTTCGGTCATGCTTCCATTATCCCGCGGACACGGCGGTTCAGGGGTCCGGAAAGCGTGCGGTCACCTTCCCCGCGGCCCGGGCCTGACCGGGGCTAGGCGGCGCGGACGTCGATTTCGCCCGGAGCCGCCCCGTCAGCGCCGAACACCAGGTGGCGGTTGGCGATTTTTTCGCTGAAGAAGCGGTCGTGGCTGACCACAACGACGGCGCCGGGAAAGTGCACCAGCGCGCGTTCCATGACCTGGGTGCTGGACATGTCCAGGTGGTTGGTCGGCTCGTCCAGCAGCAGGACCGAGGCGCCGGACAGGAGGCACTGCGCCATGGCGACGCGTGCCTTCTGCCCGCCGGAGAGGTTCCCGATTTTCTGCTTGAGGTCCGCTTCGGAGAACTGGAACATCGCCAGGAACCGGTTGACGGACTTCTTCGTGGCGCTGAACGCCAGGCTGTCGGGCAGCGCGTTGACCGCGTGCGACACGGTGTCGGCGTCGTCGAGGTCCTCGAGCATCTGGTTGTAGGAGACAAAGCCCGGCCCCTTGGCCCAGGCCACCTCGCCGGAGTCGGCGCGCTCCTCGCCTGTGAGCACCTTCAGGAGCGTGGACTTGCCGCTGCCGTTGGAGCCGAGGACCACGATCCGGTTGCCCCGGCGGATTTCGAAGCTCAGGCCGTCGAACAGCAACTTCTCGCCGTAGGACTTGCCCAGTGCCTCCACCCGGCAGAGCACGTCCTTGACGTGCAGGCCGCCGTAGATCTCGGTGACGATCTGGTCGACCGGCCGGGGTGTGCGGGCCTTCTTGATTTTGGCCAGCTGGTTCCCCAGCCCGCTGCTGGCTGCCTTGGCCGCCTCGCGGCGGTCGGCGATCCCCTCGGATTCGAAGGCCAGCAGCTCGGATTCGTGCACGAACTGCTGCTCCAAAGTCTTGAGGCGGAACTGTTTCTGCACGACGTACTCGCCGAAGTTGCCCGGGTATTCGTGCAGGTGGAAGTTCTCCACCTCGATGATCCGGGTGACGACGGCGTCGAGGAATTTCCGGTCGTGCGAGACGATGATCGCGGCACCCTTGAAGTCCCGGAACCAGCTTTCGAGCCATTCGACGCCGGCCACGTCGAGGAAGTTGGTGGGCTCGTCGAGGAGCAGCACGTCGGGGCCTTCGAGCAGGATCTTGGCCAGGGCCGCACGGTTGCGCCAGCCGCCGGACAACTCGTCGATCGCGCAGTTGCGGTGGGCCTCGTCGAAGCCCAGCGTGGTGAGGACAGTGTCGATGCGCCGCGGGTAGTCCCAGCCGTCGAGCCGTTCCATGTCCTCGAACAGCTCGGCCTGGCGGCTGATGAGGCGGTCGAGTTCGGTGTCCGCGGGGCCAGTTGCGATGGAGGCGTCGATGGCGGCCAGATCGGCCTCAACCGCCTTGATCTCGGTAAAAAGTGCATCGAGCACGTCACTGATCGTGGCTTCCCCGTTGAGTTCCGAGAACTGGGAGAAGTAGCCCACCTTGGTGCCCAGTTCCAGGGTGACCGTGCCGGTATCCGGTGTCACCTGGTCAAGGACCAGTTTGAGGATGGTCGTCTTGCCGGAGCCGTTCTTGCCGATCAGGCCCACCCGGTCGCCGGTCTCGAGGCGGAAGAACGCTTCCCGGAGAATCTGGGTGTTGTCGAAGCGCACGCTGACGTCTTGCAGCCGGATCAGGCTCATGGGTATTTCACTTTCGGTTTGGGTCTGAACGGCAGGACACACGGCGGAGCGCGGCACTAACGGGTTGCGAGCCGCCAGAGCGAGGTGACCTCGGCCGCGCGGGCCGCGAATAGGGGATCGTTGCGGTCCGATGCCTTGGGGTGGGTTGGCTTGGTGTCGGACCGCTCCAGCACCTTCAGCCCGGCCGCCTCGATGGCGCCCAGCAGGTCTCCACGGGACCGCAGACCCAGGTGCTCGGCCAGGTCCGAGAGGACCAGCCACCCCTCACCGCCCGGCTCCAGATGGTCGGAGAGCTCGTTCAGGAAACGGAGCAGCATGCGGCTGCCGGGATCGTACACGGCGTTGTCCAGGGAGGAATGCGGCGTGGCCGGAATCCACGGCGGGTTGCAGACGATAAGCGGTGCCCGGCCGGGCGGGAACATGTCGGTCAGGACAGCCTCCGCACGGTCCTGGACGTCCAGGTTCCGGAAGTTTTCACCGGCGCAGGCAACCGCGCGGGGTTCGTTGTCCGTCGCCACCACACGGTGCACGCCACGGCGGGCGAGCACGGCAGCGAGCACCCCGGTGCCGGTCCCGACGTCGAACGCCAGCCTGTCGGAGGGCAGCGGGGCGGCGGCCACCAGGTCAACGTACTCGCTGCGGGTCGGAAAGAATGTGCCGTAGTGCGGATGGATGCGGCCCCGCAGGGCCTCGACGAAGACACCGTTTTTTCGCCACTCGTGGGCCCCGATGGCCCCGACAAGCTCATGGAGCGACACCACCGAAGACTCGCTGATGTCCCCGTACGCTTCCTCGGCGGCGGCCTGGATGTCCGGGGCGCGCCGCAGCGGTACTACCGGTCCCGGATCAATCGGAATCAGCAGCAGGCCGAGAATGCGTGCGCGGTGGGAGCGGGACTGGCGGTGCCGGTAGAACTCATCGGCCGGCGTGTCAGCGGCCTTTTTCTTGCCGGCGCTCACCCGCCGGTCCAGGGCGTTGAGGATCTGCCGCGCATTGTGGAAGTCGCCATGCCAGAGCATTGCGATGCCCTGGGACGCCATCCTGTTTGCCTCGTCCGCCGTGAGGGAGTCGGTGACCACTTCAACGCGGGCGGGCGCTGGTCGTTCGTTCGCAGATCGCCAGCGGGCGGTCCTGCTGTGGCCGCCCTCTTCCCATGTCACGACGGCAGGCTCATTCACCGAGGCTGCCTGCGGGGACGTGCGGGCGGCCGTCGGGATTGCCAGGGGGCGGTCGGGTAGGGCGGTTGCGATATGAGTTCCAATCCCAGAGTCCGAGGGGCGGATCGGAGACTGACGTTTGCGGCGGGACGCGCCTTCTCAGGATACAGGCGAGCGTCGTGTCACTGGACGATGCGGCTGCGCACGATCTCGCTGACGGCCTTGCCGTCGAAGCGTCCGGCGACCTTGGCTGTCACCGGCTTCATCACCGCGCCGAGCTGCCGCATGGTCAGTTCGGTGCCATCGGCGGTGAGGCCACTGATCACCTCGTCGACGATCGCCTCCACCTCGGCTGCGGTCAGGGCCTTCGGCAGGTAGGCCTCGATGATCTCGGCTTCGGCGATTTCCGCCGCCGCCCGCTCGGACTCCCCCGCCTCGGTGTAGATGCGGGCGGTGTCGCGGCGCTTGGCCGCTTCCTTTTGCAGCAGGGACGTCACCTGGGCGTCGTCCAGCACGATCGGGGTCTTGCCGGACTTCTCGCGGGTTTCTATTTCGCCCAGGACGTTGCGCACCGTGGTGAGCGCGATCTTGTTGCGGTCCTTCATGTGGCCGACGACGTCGGCGTGCAGGCGTTCTTTCAAGGTGGTCATGATTCTCCTCGTCTCACTGGACAGGATATCGGGCTGAGCGGAGACACCAGCCCACTCAGAGGCCGCTGCGCCCAACCCACAGCCCATGCAGCAGCGGAACCACCGACACGATCATCAGCACACTGCCGAGCACCGTGTCGTCTGCTCGGACCACTGAACCTGCGATGAGCAGGGCGCCGAAGACCAGTGCCGATGCCGATCGTTGCGCCGTGCGGTCAAGCCGCGCCACCTGCCGCTCGAGGCGGGGATTGGCAACCGACAGGGAACCGTCCTCGAGTCGGGTGAGAAGCCCGTCCAGGCGTTTCGGCAGACCCAGGGCCAGCCCGGCGGCATCGAACGCCTGCTGGGCCACGTCCTGCACGATGTTGCCACGCTCGTCGCGCAGCAGCTGCGCCGCATAGGGTTCGACCGAGTCCCACAGATTGAACCGGGCGTCCAGCGTGCTGCACACACCCGATGTCAGGGACATCGCCCGGATGATGAGCAGGAAGTTCTCCGGCAACTGGAACGGCAACGAGCGAACCACGTCACCGAACTCCACCGCAAAATCAAGGAACTCCCGCGGGTCCACCTCGCGAAGCTCGGCGAAGCCCATCCCGCCAAAGCGGGCGAAGAGGTGCGTCAGCGCCCGCTCAAGCTCGACCGTGTCGGCCGAGGGCACCAGCACACCCACGTCGCTGATCGCGGTCATCAACCCCTTGCCGTCACGCGAAGCGGCCGCGATGAGCAGCTTCCGCAGGCCGCTGCGCGTACTCGCCGGAACCTCACCCATCATGCCGAAGTCGATGAACGTCAGCTTCCAGGGACGATCTGTGGACGAGCCGGTACCCGGAGTGACAAAGATATTGCCCGGGTGCGGATCAGCGTGGAAGAAGCCGTTCGTGAACATCTGGTCGAACATGACCGAGGCGAAAACCGGGGCAACCTGGGCCGGATCGATGCCCGCCGCAAGTAGCGCCTCCGCGTCCGTGATCTTGATCGCCGTGACATCTTCGAGGGTAAGCACCCGGCGGGTGCTCCGCTCCCAGACGACGTCGGGCACACTCACCCGGTCGTCGTCGGCGAAATCAACAGCGAACCGCACCGAATTGGCTGCCTCATTCGCGTAGTCGATCTCCTCACGACTGGTCTGCGCAAACTCCTCGACCAGGGCGGGCATGTCGGCGCGATCGGATACCAGGCGCACGTGGCTGAGCCAGCCGCCCACTTTGCGCAGTGCCGCCAGGTCGACGTCGACAATGGCGTCGATGCCCGGCCGCTGAACCTTCAGCACCACACTGTCGAGCCCGGTGTCGGCGGCATCGCGGGGAAGAAGCCTCGCCCGGTGCGCCTGCCCGAGGGACGCTGCTGCGATCGGCGTCTCCTCGACCGAGGCGAACAACTGCTCCAGCGGAGCGCCCAGCTCAGCTTCGGCGAGGGTGCGGATCGCGGAGAACGCAACGGGGGGCACCTCGTCCTGCAGTCCCTCGAGTTCCTTGGTGATTTCGGGCGGAAGCACGTCGAGCCTGGAGGACAGGAACTGACCGACTTTGATCATCAGACCGCCAAGGTCCACCGCGAGCACATGAAAGCGCTGCGCGAAGCGACGCATCCTCTTGGTCCTGGTGCGCTCGGCAACCCTGGCCAGCCCGATGCGGGGCAGGAACAGCTCGAACCACCAGGTCACCGCGAGATGCCAGGCGGCGAAACGCAGGATGCGACGGTAACGGGCACGGGTGTCCCCGGCGCCGGATACCGGATCTGCCCGGTCCCGACGAACCGACGTCACCCCCGTCAATCCCGGGCGAGGATCGAGTACAGGCGACGACGTGCGTCGTCGAGCACCGCCACGGCCTCCTGCACCTGCTCCCGTGAGCCGGTGCGACCCACCTGGGACGCGGCCTGTGCGAGCTCGACGCCCGCCTTGGGGAGCGCTGCGAACCCGGTGCCCGACGCCGGACCCGTTGACTCCCAGGGCGCTGTCGTATCGGCACCCGCTACATCCTCCCGGCCTGCTTCAGTGAGCGAGTAGATCTTGCGGCCGTTGGATTCCTCGGCACTGATGAATCCCTCATCGGCCAGCAGCTGCAGCGTTGGGTAGACCGAGCCGGCGCTGGGCTTCCAGCTGCCGCCGCTGCGCTCCTCGATTTCACGGATGATCTGGTAGCCGTGCATCGGCCGCTCCGCGAGCAGCGCCAGCACTGCCGACCGCACCTCGCCCCGACCCGCGCGGGTGCCCGAGCGCTTCTCAAACCTTGAACGCAACTCCTCAACGGCCTGCCACATGCCGTCGACGTTGTTGCCGCGGAATCCGCCTGCCGGGTATGAATTACGCATCATGTTCTCCTCTGTGAACCGCGAACGATATACAACGATAGTCAACGATACATCCCGACACTCACGGGAACCAATAGTGCGGGAAGCCGGCGGGACAGGGTGCCACATGAGAATCCTGGCGATAGTGCGACGTCGAAACCGCCAGGAATTGATCCTCCGGGGAGACTGATCACGGATGTGTCCCAGCGTCAGCCTGTGCAAGCTTTTCCGCCCGGGGGTCAGGCGGAAGCGGTGGTCCGCGCGATGTGCCTATCCAGGCGCTCGAGGGTTCAAAAACCCTCAGAAATTTGTGGAGCTAAGGAGATTCGAACTCCTGACCTCTTCGATGCGAACGAAGCGCTCTACCAACTGAGCTATAGCCCCGAAGCAACGCCGGTCCCGAAGGAACGGCGTTGCCGGTGTCCCTAGGCTACAAACTATCCGCGTTCTTTGCCAGCCAGCCGCTGAAAGTCTCACCGGTGTGGCGTTCCTCCGGCACCAAATTCAGCCCCGCGCGCAGGTATTTGCCCATCGCGCCGGGCAGCGGGAACCGCACCAATCGCCCGCGGGAGCCGGTAGAGGCCTTCCATTGCCGGGCGAACTCCCCCATCTCCTGAATCTCGGGGCCGCCGATGGTTCTGACGCTGTGCCGTCGGCCCGTTGCTGGTTTCAGGGCCTCCTCGAGCAGGGCCGCTGCCACATCGGCGGGCGCAATCGGCTGGAAGCGGGCCCCTGTGACCACGGGGATGATCCGCAGTTTGGATCCCGCTGCGAAGACTGCCGCAAGGAGGGAGTGGAACTGCGTTGCCCGGAGCGCGACGGTCTCCAGTCCGGACCGCTCGTAGATCTGCTCCTTCGCTGCCTTCGAGGCGTAGTAGCCGAAGCTGCTGCGGTCGCAATTGACGACGGAGAGAACCACGGCGCTGCCTACGCCGGCGTCCTGGGCGGCGGCAAGCAGCCGGGCGCCGCCGTCTGCGAAGTCTTTCAGCGCCCTCCCGGAGCGCCCCTCCAGGCAGTCGATCACGACGCCGGCCCCGGCCAGCGCCGCTGCCAGCCCCTCGCCGGAGGTGACGTCGGCGGCGAAGTACTCCGCCCCGTCCGTCCGGAGCGGTGCCCCGGGGGGAGGCGGATTCCGGCTGAGGACGGCTACCCCGTGCCCGGCCGCGACGGCCTGCCGGACGACTTCGCGGCCCACCTGGCCGGTTCCCCCGGCAACGCAAATTCGTGTCATGCCTTGAGGCTATAGGCCTGGGCCTGATTCCCGGCCGTTTGGACCCGCGGGTTATTTGATCAGCCGGGCACAAAATAGCCCCGGGCGGCCGTTGCTGGCTGCCCGGGGCTGGTAAGACGAGGCTCAGGCCCGGCGTCGCTGCAGGACATCGTCCAGGTTGCTCAGGGCACTCTGGGCCTTGCCCAGTGGCTTCTGCTCGGCGTCAACACCGGGGCTGCCGGCCTGCGTCTGCGGCAGGCCCTGCTTCAGCGACGGTTTTCCGACTGCCTTCGGGGCTTCCGGCAGGTCGAGCGGCTCCGGGGCGGCCCGCTCTGCTTTCGGTGCCTCCACATAGGTGGGTTTGGGGACCTCCACCGGCTCCCAGCTGGACCCTTCGGCGGTCGGGGCATCCGCGGCGCCACGGACGGAGGTGTCGCCCGAGGCCAGAGCTTCCGCCAGCGCCGCCTGGCGGAGTTCCTGGGCGGTCAGGGGCTTCGGTGCCTGTTTCCGTTCTGCGGTGTCGGCCTGGGCGTCAAAGAGCGGGCTCTCCGGCCGTTCGCGGGGCTCGCCCTGCGGCTCCCGCAGCGGTGCGCGCTCCGGGGCGCGGACGGCTTCGTGGGAGGGTGCGCTCATGGCCGCGCGAAACGCGGCGTTCACTTTTCGGCGTCGGTCCCTGACCGCGAGCCAGCGGAGCATAAAGACCGCGGCCGCGGCGCCGAACAACCCAAGGAAAGGCAGCCAGGGTGAGCCGAGGCCGAAGATGCGCAGGGCAGCCGAGACGACGCCGGTGAGCAGCGAGACCAAGCCGCCCAGGGCGAGGGCCAGCCGGCCATAGCGGATTTTGAACGCCGGGCCGGTGGCTGAAGACTTGGGGCCGCCGTCGAGCCCGGTAGTTCCCGGGACGGACTCGGTGCGCTGGGTGCTGGTCATGGGTTTCTCCTGCTGGGCCGTCATCTTCATGACGTTCCCGGCTTGGGGGGCTGCTGTTTCGAGATCGATCATGTCTGCCGCAAGCTCGCCCGCAGGCTGCAGCTGGTGGCGTCCGTTCCGGAGCATGTAGGGGGCAACCCACACAATCCAGAGCGCAACAGCAATGACAAGGATCACAGAGCTGCTAAGAGGGAAGTCCACATCAAAACCGTATGAGTAATGCGCGGTGCGGGACCGCATTGTTCCCGGTGTGTCGCGGGGGAACTGTCAAATGACTGGATTGATGACGTAAGGGCTGGTCAGAAAGGGTCTGCCGGCTACGCCGGACGGCTCTGCTGCCAGCGCGACAGAAGCCCCTCCGGCACTTCCTCGGACGTCAGTGCGAAGCTCCGATGATCAGCCCATTCACCGTTGATGTGCAAATACCGCGGCCGGTAGCCCTCGTCACGGAAGCCGAGCTTCTCGACCACCCGGAGGCTGGGCCCGTTTTCGGGTCGGATGTTGATTTCCATCCGATGCAGCCCCAGGTTCTGGAAGCAATAGTCCGTCACCAACGCGACAGCGGTCGGGGCAAAGCCGTGCCCGGCCCGGTCCTTGTCCACCCAGTACCCGAGCGTGGCCATCATCGCGGAGCCCCACACGATGGAGGAGACCGTCAGCTGTCCCACAATGACAGGATCCCGGAAACCCGGGGTCCGCTCTGTGATCAGAAACGGCAGGGCCGTAGCCTGGGCGGCCTGCGCCTTGAGGGACCGCACCATGTGGCGGTAGTCGGGAAGGCCACCCCCGGGGACAGGGTTGGACGCTTCCCAAGGGGCCAGCCACTCGCTATTGCGTGAACGGACCTCGGACCATTCCTTGCGGTCCCGGTACCGGATCGGGCGCAACACGAGGTCGCCGGTTTCGAGCGTCACCGGCCAGTGGAAGCTGCCCCCCACGGAAGCTACTTGGTCAGGCTGGGGGCCAGGCTCGAGGCGAAGCCCGGCAGCCATTCCCGCAGGCCGGGACCCAGGTCGTCACTGTCGCAGGCCAACTGGACGCAGGCCTTGAGGTAGCTGAGCTTGTCGCCGGTGTCGTAGCGGCGGCCGCGGAAGACCACCCCGTACACGCCGTAGCCTTCGCCGTCGCCGGAGGCGAGCTCCTGGAGCGCATCGGTGAGCTGGATTTCGCCGCCGCGGCCGGGCGCGGTGCGTTCCAGCACCTCGAAGACTGCCGGGTGGAGGACGTAACGGCCAATAATGGCGAGGTTTGACGGGGCGTCCTTGACGTCAGGCTTCTCGACCAGGTGCTTGATCTGGACGTACTCTTCGCCAGCGATCGGCTGGACGTCGGCGCAGCCGTAGGCGCTGATCTCGGACGGCTCAACTTCGATCAGTGCGACCACCGATCCGCCGGTCTTCGCCTGAACCTCGATCATGGTGCTGAGAAGTTCGTCGCGGGCGTCAATCAGGTCATCGCCCAGCAGGACCGCAAACGGCTCATAACCCACGTGCTGCTTTGCACGGAGCACGGCGTGGCCCAGACCCATCGGATCGCCCTGCCGGACGTAGTGGATGTCCCCAAGATTGCTTGCAGCCTGAATGGACTCGAGCTTGGCGGTGTCTCCCTTGGCCTCAAGGGTGGCTTCCAGCGCGGGGACGCGGTCGAAGTGATCCTCCAGCGCGCGCTTGTTGCGGCCGGTGATCATCAGGATGTCGCTCAGGCCGACTTTGACAGCTTCCTCCACGACGTACTGGATGGCCGGCTTATCAACGACGGGCAGCATTTCCTTGGGCATGGCCTTGGTGGCCGGGAGGAACCTGGTGCCGAGGCCGGCTGCGGGGATGACGGCCTTGCGGACGGGAGCGTTGGGTGTAGTCACTGGTCTAATCTAACGGAGGGACCAATCATTGGGTAATCATTCGGGCCGCCAGGAGAAGCGCTGTTTGCCGGGCTGCATCACGCGGAGGGAACACGGGCATGGCGTCGAAGGAAGAGATCCGGGCCAGCCACCGCGCCGGGCGTGCCGCGCTGACACCGGCCGGACTGGAGAGCGCCGGGGCGGGCATTGCCCGGCACGGACTTGCCTGGGCAAGCGGCCTGACCGGTGGCGGCCCGGGCACTTTCGCCGCCTATCTGGGCGTGGCTTTCGAGCCCCCGACCCTTCCCCTGCTGACCGCACTGCATGAGGCCGGGCACCAGGTGCTGCTTCCGGTCTGCGAGCCGGGGCGGTCGCTGAGCTGGGTGTACTGGACACCGGCGTCCGAATTTGTCCGGAGCAGCTACGCGCCGATCCAGGAACCCGCGGGCGAACGTCACGACAGCACCGTCATGCGGCACACCGACGGCATCTTCCTGCCCGCCACGGCGGTCGACTTCTCCGGCAACCGGATCGGCCAGGGCGGCGGCTACTACGACAAGTTCCTGGCCGCGCTGACCGCCGTCCTCCCTTCCGGGACTGCGGCGTCCGACGGCGGGCTGTTGCCGCCCGTGCCGACCGCCGCCGTCGTGTACGACGGCGAGGTCCTGCCGGCCGGCAGCATCCCGGCTGAGCCTTTCGACCGGAAAGTGGCCGCCGCCCTCACCCCGGCGGGCCTGCTCCGGCTGCGACCCCGGTAGCTCACGAATGGACGCACGGCCGGGGTGATAGAATTAGCACTCAGGCCCTGCGACTGCTAAGGGACGGATTCGAGCGACGGACATGTCGGCCGCGATCCGCACCGGACAGCACGGGACCTGCTCGTTTGTCCCAGAGGAGGATTTCCAGTGCCCACGTATGCATACGCCTGCAAGGACTGCAGCCACGCCTTCGAGATCGTGCAGTCGTTCACCGACAGCTCCCTCACGTCCTGCCCCGAGTGCCAGGGGACCCTTCGCAAGAAGTTCAACAGCGTCGGCGTCGTCTTCAAGGGTTCCGGCTTCTACCGGACCGACTCCCGCGACGCTAAAGGCAGCACCGTCTCCCCGGCTCCTGCCCCGGCCGCAACTCCGGCGCCTGCCGCGGCTTCCGCAAGCTAGGAACTGCTTGAGGGCTCCGGCCCTGTTCCGGTTCGATGCCTGCCGGGCTTTGTCCACATAGCCCAGGCACCGGCTGCCCGGCTTTCGCGCCACTGCGTATTGTCGGGCTATGGCCACCGTTGCCCGACCCCTCCCGCCCGTAGGCGTTTTCCCCAAGGTTGTCCTTGGCACCTATTTCCGTGGCGACTGGCGGCCTTTGGCGGTTCTCCGCAACGGCGGCTCCCCCGGGCACCGCCCGGCCCGGCCTGTCTCCGGGAGCCCTCCGCACCGGTCAGGACCCGCTGGACAGCCTCCCCGCAGGCGGCTGGCCCGTTGGCTGGCCCGCAACCGGCGGCTGTGGGTTGCGCTGCTGCTGTGCATGGCTGCAGGTCTCACAGTCCAACAGCTGACACCGGCCCCGGCCTTTACGGTCTCCGCTTTCGCCGCCGCTCGGGACCTCCCGGCCGGGGAAACG
>JAXMJF010000019.1:0-28401 GCA_034376805.1 Arthrobacter sp. | reverse complement strand
TCCGCGCGGACCTCGGGGCCCTGCAGGCCCAAGCCGAGGCCGCGGCCGAAGCCGCACGGGTGGCCGCCGAACAGGAAGCGGCAGCACAGTCCGCGGCAGCCGCAGCGCAGGCCGAAGCGGACGCGGCAGCCGCGGCGGCGGCCGCTGCGGCAGCGGCAGCTCCCCCGCCCGCCGTTGCTCCCGCGCCGCCTGCCGACAATGGCAAGGGCAAGGGCAAGGGCAAGAACGACGACTAGTAAGGCCACTGCCGTTCCGGCGGCCGGAACACGAAGGAGGGAGCAGCCCCGCGGGGCTCCTCCCTCCTTAGTTTCCGTCCATCCTCCGATCCCTGCGGCCGAAGGGTTGTGTGGGCGTCGTTAGGGGCTAGACCCCGGTCGCCGGGAAGCGTTCCCACGCCCGGTGTGCAGCGAGCAGCCCGGTGAGCTGCGCCACGACGTCGTCGGGCCCCTCCCCCAAGGCGATGCCTGCAGCGTCCGGCGGGATGCTCGCCCCGTCAAGGCACGTGACGGCCGGGCCCCAGCCGCCAATCGCCTTGGCGTGGCGGAACATCTCCGAAAGCAACAGCACAACACGGGGGTCAAGCGATGCCCCCGGCTCGCCGGCCTTGGCATCCCGTCCCTGCTCTGCATCTTTCGCCGGCGCCCCCGAAGCGGCAACCAGCACGGCGTCGAACTCGGTCGAGCGGGCCGTGAGATAGGTCCGCTGAACCGGGATACCGTCGTCGGCCCCGCCGAGGAAGCCTCCGGCCGGGGCGATCACGAGCGGTACGATCCCTGCTGCGTCGAGGGCGGCCCGGGCGGCCTGAACGGCGTCCAGGTCGCTGTCCTCGTCGGCGATGATTCCCACCACCCGGCCGGCCACCGGCCAGGAGCCTCCCATTTGGGATACCGCCGGACTGGTCGCCGAGTCCTCCACGTGTTCGCTGGGCTGCGGGGCGGGCATGCCGAGTCCGGATGCCACGGCCGCGCACAGGTCGGGGTCGATGTTGGCCAGTGCCAGCAGCTGGCGCTGGCGGACGCTCTCCTCGCGGCACTTGCCCAGTTCGAAGGTGTAGGCCTGGATTACGTGGTCCTGTTCCACCGGGGCCAGGCTGCGGAAGAACAGCCGCGCCTGGCTGTAGTGGTCATCGAAGGATGCGGGCGACTTCCGTTCCTTGACCGCGGCGGCGAGTTCTTCCGGGACGTCGATGAACGCCCCGAGGTCGGCACCGGCCAGGAACGGGCAGCCGCCGTCGAGCGAGTTCGGGTGGTACGGCGCTGCTCCCCCGTGCACCGCCGACTGGTGCATGCCGTCGCGCAGCATGTCGTTGACGGGGGCGTGCGGCCGGTTGATCGGGAGCTGGCTGAAGTTGGGGCCGCCCAGCCGGCTGATCTGGGTATCGATGTAGGAGAACAGCCGGACCTGCAGCAGCGGATCGTTGGTCACGTCGATGCCCGGGACAAGGTGGCCGGGGTGGAAGGCGACCTGCTCGGTTTCGGCGAAGTAGTTCACCGGATTGGCGTTCAGGGTCATGATGCCGATCGGCTGGACGGGCGCCAGTTCCTCGGGGACGAACTTCGTGGGGTCGAGCAGGTCGATCCCCTCGAAGAACTCCTCCTCCGTGTCCGGGAAAACCTGCACGCCGAGTTCCCACTGCGGGTAAGCGCCCGCCTCGATCGCGTCCGCCAGGTCCCGCCGGTGAAAGTCCGGGTCCATGCCGTTGATCAGCTGGGCTTCCTCCCAGAGCAGTGAATGCACGCCCTGCTTCGGCTTCCAGTGGAACTTCACTAGGCTCGTAGCGCCCTCGCCGTTGACGAGGCGGAAGGTGTGGACGCCGAAGCCCTCCATGGTGCGGTAGGAGCGCGGGAGGGCACGGTCGGACATGTTCCACATGGTGTGGGCCTGGGCTTCGGTGTGCAGCGAGACGAAGTCCCAGAAGGTGTCGTGGGCGCTCTGGGCCTGCGGAATTTCGCGGTCCGGGTGCGGTTTTGCGGCGTGGACGATGTCCGGGAACTTGATGCCGTCCTGGATGAAGAAGACCGGGATGTTGTTGCCCACGAGATCGAAGGTGCCCTCGTCGGTGTAGAACTTGGTGGCGAAACCGCGGGTGTCCCGGACGGTGTCGGCCGAACCGCGGGAGCCCAGCACGGTGGAGAAGCGGACGAAGACGGGCGTCTCGACGTCCTTGGCCAGGAACCCGGCGCGGGTGATGTTCGACGCCGACCCGTAGGACCGGAAGACGCCGTGCGCGCCGGCGCCGCGGGCGTGGACCACGCGTTCCGGAATACGCTCATGGTCGAAGTGCGTGATCTTCTCGCGCAGGTGGTGGTCCTGGAGCAGCACCGGACCGCGCCGTCCGGCCTTTAGCGAGTGGTCCGTGTCGGAGAGCCGGAGCCCCTGGGCCGTGGTGAGGTAGGCGCCGGACTGTGCCCGGGAGTTCACCGGGGCGCCGGTGGGGCTGCCGGTCGGTGAGACGGCCTCGGGTCCCTGCTGGTCAGGCTTGGGCGGAAGGGGTTCCCGCGGTGTGGTGGGCTCCTCCAGCGTGGGCGGTTCCACGGACACGGCACCGGGGATCTGGATGTTGCGCTCTGCTGGCATGTGACGACTCCTCAGGGTAGGCAACCTTGGCCCCGAACCGGCGGCCCTGTGGCGCGCCAGCCGAAACTAAGCTTGCTTAGTACCCTAGGTGACGGTGCCCGCCCAGGCAACAGTCATCCGGTGGCCGTCCCAAAAAACGCCGACGGCGCACCGGAAATCTCCGGTGCGCCGTTCGGGGTAAAACGCCCTTTCGGGATGAAACACTGCCGGCCTAACGCCGGCTCGGCGGAACTACCCGAGCATGGACAGCACGTCGCTGAACTTCGCCGAGGGCCGCATGGCCGCGGTGACCTTGGCTTCGTCCGGGTGGTAGTAGCCGCCAAGGTCCACAGGGGAGCCCTGGACGGCGAGGAGCTCGCCGAGGATGGTCTCCTCTGCGGAGTCCAGCGCGCCGGAGACGGCGGCGAACGCCGCTGCCAGCTCGGCGTCGTCGGACTGGCGGGACAGTTCCTGGGCCCAGAACTTGGCCAGGTAGAAATGGCTGCCGCGGTTGTCGAGCTCGCCGGCCTTGCGCTTCGGGGACTTGTCCTCCAGCAGGAAGGTGCCGGTGGCACGGTCCAGGGTGTCGGCCAGGATCTGTGCGCGGGCGTTGCCCGTGGACGTGGCCAGGTGCTCGAAGCTGACTGCGAGGGCAAGGAACTCACCCAGGCTGTCCCAGCGCAGGTGGTTTTCCTTGAGCAGCTGCTGCACGTGCTTCGGGGCGGAGCCACCGGCGCCGGTTTCGAAGAGGCCACCGCCGTTGATCAGCGGCACCACCGAGAGCATCTTGGCGCTGGTTCCCAGTTCCAGGATCGGGAAAAGGTCCGTGAGGTAGTCGCGCAGCACGTTGCCGGTCACCGAGATGGTGTCCTCGCCCTTGCGGATGCGCTCCAGGGTGAAAGCAGTGGCCTCCTCCGGGGACATGATGCCGATCTGCAGGCCCTCGGTGTCGTACTCCTTGAGGTATTCCTCAACCTTCGCGATCATCTGGGCGTCGTGGGCGCGGCCCTTGTCCAGCCAGAAGATCGCCGGCATGGCGGAGGCGCGGGCGCGGGTGACGGCCAGCTTAACCCAGTCGCGGACCGGGACATCCTTGGTCTGGCAGGCGCGCCAGATGTCGCCCGGGGCTACCTGGTGCTCGATCAGCACGGTGCCGGCGTCGTCAATCAGCTGGACGGTGCCGGCGGACTGGATCTCGAAGGTTTTGTCGTGGCTGCCGTATTCCTCGGCGGCCTGCGCCATCAGGCCGACGTTCGGGACGGTGCCCATGGTGGTCGGGTCGAAGGCGCCGTGGGCACGGCAGTCATCGATGACGACCTGGTAGATGCTGGCGTAGCTGCTGTCCGGAAGGACGGCGAGCGTGTCGGCTTCCTGGCCGTCGCGGCCCCACATGTGGCCGGAGCTGCGGATCATGGCCGGCATGGAGGCGTCCACAATCACGTCCGAGGGGACGTGCAGGTTGGTGATGCCCTTGTCGGAATCGACCATGGCCAGCTCGGGGCCGTCGTTCAGGCCCTTCTTGATGGCCGCCTCGACGTCGCCACGGATCTCCTCGGGGAGATCCTCGAGGCCGTTGAGGATGGAGGCCAGGCCGTTGTTGGGGCTCAGGCCGGCGGCGGCGATCTGGGCGCCGTAGGTGTCGAAGAGCTCGGCGAAGTACGCCTTGACGACGTGCCCGAAGATGATCGGGTCAGAGACCTTCATCATGGTCGCCTTGAGGTGGGCGGAGAACAGCACGCCGTCTTCCTTGGCGCGGGCGACCTGGGCTGCGAGGAAGGAGTCCAGGGCGGCGGCGCGCATGACGGTGCCGTCGATGATCTCGCCGGCGAGCACGGGGAAGGCCCGCTTGAGGACCTTGACCGTGCCGTCCTCCTTGACCAGCTGGATCTTGACGTTTCCGTCAGCCTTGATGACCACGGACTTCTCGTTGGAGCGGAAGTCCTCGGCGTCCATGGTCGCGACATTGGTCTTGGACTCGGCGGTCCAGGCGCCCATGCTGTGCGGGTTCTGCCGGGCGTAGGCCTTGACCGAGAGCGGTGCGCGGCGGTCGGAGTTGCCTTCACGCAGCACCGGGTTGACGGCGGAGCCCTTGATCTTGTCGAAGCGGGAGCGGATGTCCGTCTCTTCGTCCGAGGCGGGGTTGTCCGGGTAGTCAGGGAGGGCGTAGCCCTGGCCCTGGAGCTCCGCGATGGCGGCCTTCAGCTGCGGCGTCGAGGCGCTGATGTTGGGGAGCTTGATGATGTTGGCTTCGGGCTTCTTGACGAGGGCGCCAAGTTCGGCCAAAGCGTCGCTGACGCGCTGCTCTTCGGTGAGGTAGTCACCGAATGCGGCGATGATGCGGCCGGCCAGCGAAATGTCGCGGGTCTCCACTTCCACACCGGCCGTCGAAGCGAACGCTTCAACAATCGGCAAGAACGAATAGGTGGCCAGCATCGGCGCTTCGTCGGTGTGGGTATAGATAATCTTTGCCATTGCTCGGGCGTCTCCCTGAAGGTCTGGGTATTTCCGGAATTTTCTGCCAATTCAACACCCCTAACTTACCTGAGGGAGTAGGGTTGCCGCCTACCGGCGTCGTACGCCACCGGCTCCGTGACGCCAGCAACATATCGTGACAAGAATTGACAATTTGCTTTACACGCTCGTCAAAGTCCCGTAGTTTCGTTCCCATCACAGCGGCCACCACCGGAGGCCGCACCGCATTCCACCGGTTAGGACAACCATGAGAACACCCAAGACTCTGGCCACCAGCCTCCTCAGCCTCTCGGCAGCGGCACTGCTGGCTTTGAGCGCCGCGGGGGCAGCGAGCGCCGCCCCGGCACCCGGCAACGCGCCGACGGAAACGTCCGGGGTCAGCAGCCACACCGTCGTCGAGACCGGCGGAGCGGAGTACTGGACGGAAGAGCGGATGCGCAACGCCATCCCCGGCGACGTGCTGGCCGAGCGGGCCATGCAGAATAGCGCCAACTCCAAGGCCGCCGTGAACCGCCCGGCAGAAGCGGGGGCGCCCAGCACCGTCGAGTCCCAGGCGCCGAGCCTGCAGGCGAAGGAAGTCCAGAGCAAGGCGAACGCGAGCGAAGCCCCGGTCAAACACATCGGCAAGGTCTTCTTCACCCTGGGCGGCTCCAACTACGTCTGCTCCGGCAACTCGGTCTCCTCCACGAACAAGAGCACCGTTTCCACCGCCGGGCACTGCCTCAACGAGGGCCCCGGCGCCTTCGCCACCAAGTTCACCTTTGTCCCGGCCTACCTCGACGGCGCCGCACCCTACGGCATGTGGACGGCCAAGTCCCTCCACGCCCCCACTCAGTGGAGCTCCGGCGGCGACATGACGTACGACACCGGCTTCGCAGTCATGAACCCGCTTAACGGCCAGACGCTCTCGGATGTTGTGGGGGCGTCGGGCCTGCAGTTCAACGCCGCCCGCGGCCTCACCTACAAGGCGTTCGGCTACCCCGCGGCTCGGCCCTTCGACGGCAAGTCCCTGAAGAGCTGCAGCGGCACCGCCACGAACGATCCCTACAACCCGCAGTTCAACTCCCAGGGCATCCCCTGCAACATGACCGGCGGATCCTCGGGCGGCCCGTGGTTTATCGGCACCAGCTCCACCGGCTACCAGAACTCGGTCAACAGCTACGGCTACGGCAGCAAGTCCACCACGATGTACGGCCCGTACTGGGGCTCGGTCATCCAGCAGGCCTACACCACCGCGGCCGCTTCCTAGGTCCCGCTTCCCTCACCCAGCAACACCCATACCAGCGCGGGGTCACTCGAGGCCCATCTCCAGCAGTGGGGATGGGACCGGGTGGCCCCGCGTTGCCGTGTGCCCAACCGCCGGGCCTTGCCCGGCGGTTGGGCATGCCCTCCCCCGCACGCACCGCACCAAGGGACATGTCCCCCTCCGCTTGGGGACATGCCCAACGCACAGACCTGGCGCTGGACATAGTCCCTATATGCCCAGTTCTTGGCTCAAAGAATGAGCATGTCCCCCGGCCCGGGCCACCGCCCCGAACTTGGTCCCCCCGCACCACGGGACATGCCCAACGCACAGACCTGGCGCTGGACATAGTCCCTATATGCCCAGTCCTTGGCTCGAAGAATGAGCATGTCCCCCGGCCCACGACTCCGCCCGCGAGCCTGGTCCTCCCCCGCACCACGGGACATGTCCCCCGCAAGTCTGGACATGCCCAACCCACAGACCTGGCACTGGACATAGTCCCTATATGCCCAGTCCTTGCCTCGAAGAATGAGCATGTCCCCCGGCCCACGCCTCCGCGCGCGAGCCTGGTCCTCCCCCGCAACACCGCACCACGGGACATGTCCCCCGCAACGCTCAGAGCATGGACATAGTCCCAATATGCCCATCTGCAGCCACGAAAAATGGACATGCCCTCCGGTAAAGGGAGGGCATGTCCATTCGTGTTGAAGCAGGGTGCGCGGAACCGCACGCGGGAAAGCGGAACCCGCGAGGATTCAGCGCGAGCCCCTAGTGGAAGAAGTGCCGCGCGCCGGTGAAGTACATCGTGATGCCCGCGGCGTTGGCTGCGGCGATGACTTCCTCGTCGCGGACCGAGCCGCCGGGCTGGACGACGGCGCGGACGCCGGCGTCGATCAGGATCTGCAGGCCGTCGGCGAACGGGAAGAACGCGTCCGACGCGGCCACGGCGCCGCGGGCACGCTCCGGGGCTCCGGACGCGTCGGCATTGGAAGCACCGCCGGGGGCATCGCCCCCAACAGCACCGTCGGAGTCCACGCTCACACCCAGGGAGTTGGCGCGCTCGACGGCGAGCTTGCAGGAATCGAGCCGGTTGACCTGGCCCATGCCGATGCCCACGGCGGCACCGTGGTTTGCCAGCAGGATGGCGTTGGACTTCGCCGCGCGGCAGGCGGTCCAGGCGAACGCGAGATCGGCCAGGGTGTCGGCGTCGGCGGCCTCACCGGCGGCGAGGGTCCAGTTGGCCGGGTTGTCGCCCTCGGCGTCGACCCGGTCGGACATCTGCACCAGCACACCGCCGGAGACCTGGCGGATTTCGGAGGGGTAGCGGCCGTAGCCCTCGGGCAGGGCGAGGAGGCGGATGTTCTTCTTCTTGGACAGGATCTCCACGGCCTCGTCCTCGAAGCCCGGGGCAATGACGACCTCCGTGAAGATGCCGGCGACGGTCCTGGCCATGCCGGCGGTGACCGTGCGGTTGGCTGCGATCACACCGCCGAACGCGGAGACCGGGTCGCAGGCGTGCGCCTTGGCGTGCGCGTCAGCGATGGGGTCCGCGGCGGAGGCCGAACCCACGGCCACGCCGCAGGGGTTGGCGTGCTTGATGATCGCGACGGCGGGCTCGGCGAAGTCGAACGCGGCGCGCAGGGCGGCGTCGGCGTCGACGAAGTTGTTGTAGCTCATGGCCTTGCCGTGCAGCTGGTCGGCCTGCGCGATGCCGGCCGGGGCGGCTTTGTCCACGTAAAGGGCGGCCTGCTGGTGCGGGTTTTCGCCGTAGCGGAGCACCTCGGAGCGCTCGAGCGCCAGGCCGGCGTAGGCGGGCCAGTCGATGACGCCGTCGCCGTCCTCGTCCAGGAACTGGCTCGCGGTCCAGCTGGCCACGGCGGTGTCGTAGGTGGCGGTGTGCGCGAAGGCTTTGGCGGCGAGCCGGCGTCGGGTCTTCAGGTCAAAGCCGCCGGAAGCGGCGGCGGCGACGACGTCGTGGTACGAGGACGGGTCCACCACAATCGCGACGGCGGCGTGGTTCTTCGCGGCGGAGCGCACCATCGCGGGGCCTCCGATGTCGATCTGCTCGACGACGTCGTCCTGCGCGGCGCCCGACTTCACGGTTTCCACGAACGGGTAGAGGTTCACGACGACGAGGTCGAACGGCTCGATGTCCATGGACGTGAGTGTGTCCATGTGGGCCGGGACGCGGCGGTCGGCGAGGATGCCGCCGTGGACGCGCGGGTGAAGGGTCTTGACGCGGCCGTCGAGCATCTCCGGGGAGCCGGTGACTTCTTCGACTTCCTGCACCGGGATGCCGGCGGCAGCGATCTTCTTGGCGGTGGAGCCGGTGGAGACGATCTTGACGCCGGCGTCGTGCAGGCCGCGCGCGAGCTCCTCCAGACCGGTCTTGTCGTAGACCGAAATCAGGGCCCGGCGGATGGGCACACGGTCGATGGATACACGGTCAAGCGGCGTGAAGCTCACAAAAGTCTCCGTCTTATATCGCGGCGGGGCCGCGGGTGGTGGGGATGCGGCCAGTTTATCGCGTCAGCGCGCCGGGCCTTCCCGCGCGCCGGAGTATGAAGCGCACCGCACCTGCACCCCGGGCCACGTAGAGTTTTCCCAGGAGGCTGAGATGAATACGTACACCACTGTGCCCAGCGGCGAACAGGTGGTCCAGGAACTGCCGTGGCGTTGGAAAGTGCAGGGCCGGATCTTCCTGATCGGCGGCCTGGGCTTTATGTTCGACGCCTGGGACGTCACGCTCAACGGCATCCTGATCCCGCTGCTGTCCAAGCACTGGTCCCTCACCCCGGGCGAGGCCGCCTGGATCGGGGCCTCGAACCTGATCGGCATGGCCCTGGGCGCCTTCATCTGGGGCACCATCGCGGACACCATCGGGCGCAAAAAGGCCTTCACCGCCACCCTGCTGATCTTCTCGGTCTTCACCGTGCTCGGCGCCTTCTCCCCCGACTTCCTCTGGTTTGTTGCCTTCCGTTTCATGGCCGGCTTCGGCCTGGGCGGCTGCATCCCGGTGGACTATGCGCTGGTGGGCGAGTTCACGCCCCGCAAGCAGCGCGGCAAGGTCCTCACCGCAATGGACGGCTGGTGGCCGATCGGCGCCGCACTGTGCGGTTTCGTGTCCGCCGGGCTCGTGGCCCTGTACGGGGACTGGCGGCTGACCATGATGGTGATGGTGCTGCCGGCGCTGCTGGTGTTCTGGGTCCGCCGCAGCGTCCCCGAATCCCCGCTGTTCCTGATCCGCAAGGGCCGGCGGGAGGAGGCCGCCAAGGTGATCGATGACCTTGTCGCGGCGACCGGGGCCGAGCCCCGCGCCTACAGCCTGCCCGAGGCGCAGGACGCCCCGCGGCTCTCCGCCGGCAGCGCCTGGACCCAGCTGCGCCTGCTCTGGCAGTACGACTGGAAGATCACGACGGCGGCCTGGTCGCTGTTCTTCAGCATCCTGCTGGTCTACTACCTGTCGCTGACCTGGATGCCGCGGATCCTCATCGGCGCCGGTTTCGAGGAGTACAAGGCCTTCCTCACCACCGCCTCCATGGCCGCCGTCGGACTCCTGGGTGTGGTGGTTGCCGCGCTGCTGGTGGAGCGGGTGGGACGGAAGTGGATCCTGGCGATCACCGGCCCGCTGTCCGCTCTGACCCTGGTGATCGTGGCGATCGTGGTGGACATCCCGACGGCGGCCGTGTTCTGGCTGCTGGTGTTCGGCTTTGTGGTGCAGGTGGCCATCCCGGTGCTCTACGCCTATGTCTCGGAGCTGTATCCGACGGAGCTGAGGGGTTCGGGCTTCGGCTGGGCCTCGACGTTCTCCCGGCTCGGCGCCGGCTTCGGACCGCTGATCTTCGCGGCGTTCCTCTGGCCGGAGCTGGGCCTCGCGACCTCGTTCGCCATCGCCGGCGTGCTGGTGCTGCTGAGTGTGCTGTGGATGGCGTTCTTCGCCCCCGAGACCAAGCAGCGCCACCTCTCCTGAGGCGCCCGCACGCGCAACGGGGGTTTAGGCGGGGGTGTGCGCGGCGGCGAGGGATGCCAGGGTGGACACCAGCAGCCGCCGTTCCACCACCTTGATCCGCTCGTGCAGGGACTCCTCGGTCTCGCCGTCCGCGACCGCCACGGCTTCCTGGGCGATGATCGGGCCCGTGTCCACCCCGGCGTCGGCCCAGTGCACCGTGCAGCCGGTGACCTTCACGCCGTAGGCCAGTGCGTCGCGGACCCCATGCGCGCCCGGGAAGGCGGGCAGCAGCGCCGGATGGGTGTTGAGGTATTTTCCGCCAAACGCGTCGATGAAGTCCGCGCTGACGATCCGCATGAACCCTGAGGACACGACGACGTCGGGCGAGTACGCGGCCACGGCGTCGGTGAGCGCGGCGTTCCAGGCAGCCCGGTCCGGGTAGGCCTTGAAGTCCACCACGAAGGTCGGGATTCCGGCGGCGGCCGAGCGCTCCACCCCGTAGGTTCCGGGCCGGTCCGCGCCGACGGCGGCGATCTCGACGTCGAGCTTGTCCTCGTGCACGGCGTCGATGACGGCTTGGAGGTTGGAGCCGGTGCCGGAGACGAGGACTACGATGCGCATTGTCCTAGCTTATGGGGCCGCTCGCGTAGGCTGGAAACCATGAATCCCCCGAACGACTCCGCCGGCAGCAAGGGCGGCCAGCCGCAAGGCCAGCACCCGCTCAGCGACGCGGCCAAGGCCTCGCAGGCCAAGACCCATAATCTGTTCCGCAGCTTCGTTGTGGCGGTGCTGGGGTCGTTCTTCGTCTACCAGCTGGACATCAATTACCTCTGGCTGAGTGCACTTCTGACGGTGGCCGCGATCGTGCTGGGCATCATGGTGCTGGTCCGGTACGCCAAGCTCAAGGAATCCAAGTTCGTGCTGTTCGGGACGATTTCGGGGATGGTGGTCCTGGCCGTCCAGGTGCTGCTGCTCGTGACCTCGGCGCTGTTCTTCAACCAGGTCCGGGACTACCAGCAGTGCAGCCGCCAGGCCCTCACCCAGCAGGCCGCCTCCATGTGCCAGACCCAGCTGGAAGAGTCGCTGCCGCGGTTCCGCTAAGGCTGGTTCCGCTAAGGCCCGTTCCGCTAACCGCGGTGGGGCGTCAGAGGGACGCGGTTTCCAGGTCCGCTTCGCGCAGCTTCTGCTGGCGTTCCAGCCACGGTCCTGCGGCGTAGCCGATCACGACGCCGATCCCCACCCCTGCGGCCACGAACAGTGCCGTCCGGAGCGGGTCGGGTCCGATCTCCGTGAGCCGTCCGATCCCGGCGGAGCCGCTTGCCAGCCAGGCCAGGCCCGCTGCCAGCAGCCCGGCGACGCTGCCGACGATGACGCCGAGCGCCAGGGTGGAGACCGTGGCGGTGAACCAGCGGGTGTGGATCTTGATCGAGAGCCATTCGTCGAAGTGGTTTTCGCCTTCGCGCAGGAACCACCAGCCGGCCAGGGTTCCGGCAAGGACCGGCACCACCAGCGCGGCCACAGCAAAGTCCAGTGACCCGGCCGGCAGCGCCGCGAACACCGGGATTGACGGCAGCGGCCCGACGGCGGTGCCCAGCGCCCCGGCCTGGGAGCCGACGCCCAGTGCGACGCCCGCACCGGAAATCCAGGCGAGCGCGAACACCGCCAGGTTTGGCAGGAAGCCGAGCTGCGCGATGGTGAGCATCGCACCTCCCGTTGCTCCGGCGTCGAGCGCTTCATAGACCGCGACCACGAGGTTCCAGTGGATGAAGAAGGTGGCGGCGAGCAGCACGCAGGACATCGCCAGGCTCGCGAGCAGCGCCACGAAGCCGGCCTTGACCGCGGACCCCAGATAGGAACCGGCCCAGCGTGAATGCTGGCTGGTGCGGGCGAGCCAGTCCACGGCGTCGACGCCGATCAGGCGGCTCCAGGAACCGGCCTCCCGGCGGGCACCGATCACCATGCCGAGCCCGAACGGGATCAGCGGGATGAATGCGGCGGACCAGAGTCCCACGCCGACGTCGTCCGTGCGGCAGACAAAGCCGGTGGTCAGACCGAATGCGGCGTACATCAGCCAGGAGCCGAGCAGCGCCTGCCAGAGCTGGTCCGTGTACGAGGCCCGGGCCAGCCGCCGGCCCGCGCGCCAGGCCAGCAGGAACGGAATCAAAGTGAGCCCCAGCGGGGTAAGCGAAAGGACGCCGGACTGCGGATGGGCGGCCGCGGGGCCCACTTCCACGATGTCCAGCAGCAGCGGGACGCCGTGGATCAGCAGCCAGGCCTGGCCGGCGAGGCGGGCCAGGGCGTCGGGTGCGCCGTTCAGGAAACCGGCGGTGGCCCACACGGCGAGGATCGGGGCGGCGACCACCAGGGCGGAGATAATGGCTGCCTGCGCGGACTCACGGGCTCCCTGCAGCCACAACGGCATCGGAAGTCCACGTTCCCCGGTCTGATCAGCGCGCAGTTTCATCGTGTTCCATGGTGCCACGTGCCGGGGTTCCTGCCCGTTCCGACAGGCTCAACCAGCGGATTTGGCATCGAATTTGCCGGTTTTCCGGGGTTCGGGGGTGAACTCAATTGGCCGCCCTGCCGGCGCTTTTTTGCCTACCCCGCCGTAAAATTGGAGTGTCCGCAATCAGTGGTTGGAGGCAGAAAATGACTACCGCATCTCCACATGCACACGGCGTTCACTTCGGACGGACAGATGTCCAGAACGTCGGCATGGGTGTAGGTATCGTCCTAATAGTCGTGGGCATCCTGGGGTTCATCCCCGGCATCACCACGCAGTACAACTCATTGGCGATCGTTGGACCGAATTCCACGGCCCTGTTCCTGGGCCTGTTCCAGGTATCGATGCTGCTGAACATCATTCAGGCCCTCATCGGCACCATCGGCGTGGTGATGTCCCGGAACAACCCCATGGGCGCCCGGAACTTCCTCATGGGCTTTGGCCTGCTGTACATCGTCCTGAGCGTCTACAGCCTCATTGTCGGTGTGGGGTCGGCGGCCAACTTCCTGTCGATGAACGTCATGGGTGCGTGGGGCTTTATGATCTTGGGCGTAGCAATGGTAGGCGCCGGCTGGCTGATGTCGAGGCATCTGGCCGACGACGCAAATACCCGGTAAGCAAACAACCGGGACAAAGGGAGCCGCGAATGAGTAACGTTTCATAGCAATCTGAAAATTCGTACTACCTGCTGGTGCAGTCGCCTCGCGGAAACGCAGCGGCTGCACCAGCTTCTTTGTGCGCGGAGCTAGGTGGTGTGGTGGGGACTGGTGGGGCGTCGAGGGCCTGCGCGGCTTGCCGGCGCGCCGGGTCTGCGCGGCGTGCGGCGAAGCTCACCGATTCACGCTGCCTCACCCTCTTCCACGCGCACCGGGGGAAACTCGCCTTCATCGCCCTGAGCGAGATCCGCAGCCTTGAGGGATCCGCGCGCACGGAACACATTGCAGCCCGTGATCGCCAGCAGGCCCTCCTCAGCGGAATCATCGACGAAGGCGTCGCCGCGGGCATCTTTGACGCACCCCACCCCCGCGAGACCAGCCGCGCCATCACCACCATGTGCACCGGCGTCGCGCAGTGGTACCGGATCGATGGCGAACTCACGCCCGAGGAACTTGCCGACCGCTACGGCCGGCTGTGCCGACTGACCGCAGGGGCAGCCGCCGGACGCTGAGCGGACATGCCCAGTGGTTGGGCGCGGCTTGGGAAAGGCCGCGCAGGACCCGCCCTGCGGAGGCCCGCCCCGCGGAAGGCCCACCCATTCGCCACGAATGGCTGCTAAGCCCTTAACCCGTCCATCCGTTCGCCACAAGCGGCCGCTAAGCATCCTTGCTTAGCGGCCGTTTGCGTCCGATCGCGCACTTGAAGGGCGGCGGCTAGAAGCGGACCAGGGAGTACGGCAGGCTCGGCAGGTTGCCCGCAGTCCAGGGGCGCTCCGATTTTTCCACCGGAATGAGCCCGCGGCCGTCGCGAACCACCAGCACCACCGTGCCGACGATGGCGAACAGGGCAACCGCAGCCAGGATAATCAGCAGAACCACAAAGGACCCGGTCATGTCCAACACCTCTAACGTCAATTTTACTGCGGTCCGCGCCTGCGAGAATGGCCAGATGACCGCCATCATCCTGGGCTGGAACCCGGACCGCTGGAATGACTGGAACTACGCCGACGCCGTTGAGCGCGTGGCCGCGACCGGGCTGCACCTTGAGCGTTGGAGCGTGGGCCGCCACCGGAAAATCACCGCGGGCACGGACGCGTGGCTGCTTTTGCAGGGAGGCCACGGCCGGGGACTCATCGGCCATGGCGTCGTGGTCTCAGCCCAGCCCGAAGTCGGGCCTCACTACTCCGAACCAGGGAAGACCGCGATGTACGTGCAGGTAGCTTTCGACTCCCTCGTTCCTTTGGGCGACGAGATAGCCCCCGCAATTCTCAAGGAATCCGTTCCCGGGGTCCCTTGGAGCGGCGTCTTCGGCTCAGGAATGGCCGTTGATTCGTCTGAGGAGGCCAACATCCGCACCTTGTGGGGTAGTTTTGGGCCGCCGCAGGGGCCAGATCCCACGGACGCCGTGCCAGGAACCTATCCGGAGGGCGCGGTCGTCCGCGTTGAGGTCAACCGCTACGAACGGAGCCCGGAGGCCCGGCGCGCCTGCATCGCCTACCACGGCACTAACTGCGCAGCGTGCGGATTTTCCTTCGAAAGGGTCTACGGCGAGATCGGCAAGGAATTCATCCACATCCACCATGTCGTCCCGGTCTCCCAGCTCGGCAGCAGCTACCAACTCGATCCCATCACCGATCTCATCCCGCTCTGCGCCAACTGTCACGCCATGGTGCACCAGGGTGTGGGAACGCCGCGGACCGTGGCCGAGCTGCGCCGGATCATCGGCGACGCCGGGTTCCTCCGCGGATCCACGGTCACCGAAGAACAGCTCGAGGCCCAACGGCAGGCCCGCGAGCTCCTGGGACCGCAGTAGCACTAACCGTTTGCCACAAATGGCCGCTATACGCGGTGGACATGCTCATTCTTCGCGGCAACGAGTGGGCATATGGGGATTATGTCCAGCCCTCGGCCCGCATGGAGGGCATGTCCAGTGCCCGGGGTCGCCTCGCAGCGGTAGCGGAGGGCATGTCCAGTGGGCCAGGCGCCCCCAGCCCCGAACCACATCCCGTTAACCCACTCTTCCCTCCCGCGCCATCCTCCTCACCCCGCGCCGACAGCCTGCCACCGCACTGTGGAGGGGTGAGGATCGCAATTGTTGCTGAGTCATTCCTGCCGCTGATGAATGGGGTAACCCACTCGATCCTGCGGGTCCTGGAGCATCTGCAGGAGCGCGGAGACGAGGTGCTAGTGATTGCGCCCTCCACGCAGGACCCGGAGACCCCCAGCGAGGTCTCCGGGGCGCATGTCCACCGGCTGCCCTCGGTTCCGCTGGCCGGCTACGCGAACGTTCGGGTGGCGATGGGCGGTGTCTCTCGGGTCAAGCGAATCCTTGCCGAGTATGCGCCCGACGTGGTCCACCTGGCGTCACCGTTCGTGCTCGGCTGGCGCGCGGCCCAGGCCGCCCACCAGCTGGGGATCCCCACCATCGCCATCTACCAGACCGAGGTCCCGGGCTACGCCGGCCGGTACGGGGTCCCGTTCCTGGAGAACTGGGCCTGGAACCGGGTGGAGAACATCCACCTGCTCGCCTCCCGGACCCTCGCCCCGTCCAGCTTCGCGCTCAACCAGCTGCGCGGCCGCGGCATTCCGCGGGTCGAGATGTGGCGGCGAGGCGTGGACACGGAACGGTTCTCCCCGGCCAAGCGCGACTCCGGCTGGCGGGCCGCCGTCGCCCCGGCCGGCGAGCGCATCATCGGCTACGTGGGCCGGCTCGCGGTCGAGAAGCAGGTGCAGGACCTCGCCGTGCTGGCCGATGTCCCCGGCACCCGGCTGGTGATCGTCGGCGATGGGCCCCAGCGGCAGGCCCTCGAGGACGCCCTGCCGGACGCGGTCTTCACCGGGTTCCTCGGCGGCGAGCAGCTGGCCCGGGCGGTGGCGTCCTTCGATCTCTTCGTGCACCCCGGCGAGTTCGAAACCTTCTGCCAGACCATCCAGGAGGCGATGGCTTCGGGCGTGCCGGTGGTCGCCACGGGCCGCGGCGGCCCCCTGGACCTCGTCGAAAATTCCCGCACCGGCTGGCTGTATGAGCCGGGGAACCTGGCCGCGCTGCGCTCCCATGTGGTGGACCTGATGGGCGACGACGCCAAGCGCCGCGCGTTCGCAGCGGCGGCCCACGCCTCGGTCCAGGGCAGGACGTGGTCCGCCCTCGGCGCCGAGCTGGTCCAGCACTACCAGGCGGTCCTCGCCGCCGACGTTCCCAGCACAACCCCTCAAGGAGTCGCCCTGTGAGAATTTCCGTGATCGGCTGCGGTTACCTGGGAGCCGTGCACGCGGCCACCCTCGCCTCGATGGGCCACACCGTGGTGGGGATCGACGTCGACTCCGCCAGGGTCGAGCAGCTGGGCCGCGGTGCGGCACCGTTCTTCGAACCGGGGCTGGACGAACTCCTGCGCGACGGCATCGCCACCGGCCGGCTCAGCTTCTCCACGGAATTCGCCGACGCCGCCCGCGCCCAGCTGCATTTCCTCTGCGTGGGCACACCGCAGTCCAAGACCTCCGACGGCGCCGACCTCAGTTACCTTGTCGCCGCCACGGAGGCCCTGCTCCCCCACCTGGCCGCCCGCTCCGCCGTGGTGGGCAAGTCCACCGTCCCGGTCGGAACGGTGGACATGCTCAGCGGTGTACTGTCGCCGCGGCCGGACGTGCTGCTGGGCTGGAACCCCGAATTCCTGCGCCAGGGCACCGCGGTCAGGGACTCGTTGGTCCCGGACCGGCTTGTGTACGGCGTTTCCGAGGACGTCCCCGCCACCACCAGCCCCGGCTCCGGCGCGGCGATCACCGCAACCCTCGATGCCGTCTACGAACCCCTGCTGACCGCCGGGATTCCGCGGCTGGTCTGCAACTTCGCCACGGCGGAACTGATCAAGTCGGCGTCGAACGCGTATCTGGCCACGAAGCTCAGTTTCATCAACGCCATGGCCGAGCTCTGTGACGCAACGGGCGCCGACGTGAAACAGCTGGGCACGGCCATGGGCTTTGATCCGCGCATCGGGAGCCGGTACCTCCATGCCGGCCTGGGCTTCGGCGGCGGCTGCCTGCCCAAGGACATTCGCTCCCTCCGGGTGCAGGCCGCGGGTCTGGGCGTGCATTCGGTGGATCAGTGGATGGCGGTGGTGGATTCCATCAACCAGGACCAGCGTTCCCGCACTGTCGGGCTGGCCCGGGAACTGTGTGGCGGCCAGCTCGGCGGCCGCCGGGTCACCGTGCTCGGGGCGGCCTTCAAACCGGACACGGACGACATCCGGGACTCCCCTGCCTTGGCCGTTGCCCTCCAGCTGGCATCGGCCGGCGCCCATGTCACGGTGACAGACCCTGCCGCTATCAACAATGCCTGGCTCCGCTACCCGCAGCTGCGCTTCGAGCCGTCCACGTCCCAGGCCCTGGAAGGGGCCGAACTCGTGCTGCTGCTGACCGAGTGGGACGAGTACACCTCGCTCCAACCGGCAATCGCCGGGGCGCTGGTCCGTCGCCGGACCCTGCTGGACGCCCGGAACGTCGTCGACGCTGCGGTTTGGGAAGCGGAAGGCTGGACAGTCCACGGCCTGGGCCGGGGCCGGGTGACCAGCGCCAGCATGATCGGTCTGAGTGCCGCGGGACAGCGGCGGGTGTGACCGGCCCACCGCCTTCGCAGGCCACCCGCTCAAACCCTCCCACCGCAACCCGCTCGCCGAAACGCCGCGGAACCAGCTTGGTCATCGCCTGGCAGTGAGGCCCCTATGATTTCCTGAGGGGAGGGCTTGTCAATGGTGTACCGGTGGACTCAAATTCTCACGGCCTTAGCCGCGTGATGGCTTCTTCGTACCCGCTGCCCGGCATCGAGGCTGTGCTGGAATCCTGCCCCGATGCCCTCCTGGTGGTCTCCGAGGACGGCACCATCCGCCTCGTTAACGCCGCCACGGAACGTATGTTCGGCTACTCCCGCGACGAGCTCCTGGGCAAGGACCACCGGATGCTCCTCGCCGAAGGCTTCCGCAGCGGACTCCAGCGTCTCTTCTTCGATCTCCGCAAAGACGCCGACGCCGGTTCCGGCACCAACGCCGGCCCCGCCTCGACGGCCCCCGCCACCCCCAGCCTCCCGCCGGTCGAGGCCTACGGTGTGCGCAGGGACGGCACCGAGTTCCAGGGTGAAGTGGCCTGCTCGCTGCTGGTCCAGGATTCCGACGGAGCACCCTTGAGCATGGCCGTCGCCGTCCGGGACACCTCCCACCGGCTGGCCGCCGACGCGGGCATCCGCGAAGCCATGTCCCTGCTAAGCGCGACCCTGGAATCCACGGCTGACGGCATCCTCGTCGTTGGCGGCGACGGCCGGATCGCCGGGGTCAACAACCAGTTCGTGTCCATGTGGGGCATCCCGCGGGAACTCCTCGCTACCCAGGACGACGACGCTGTGCTGGGCTTCGTCCTGGACCAGCTCGCGGACCGCACGCAGTTCGCCGAAAAGGTCAGCGCGCTCTATGCCGATCCCTCCGCCGAAAGCCACGATGTCTTGGACTTCCGTGACGGCCGGACGTTCGAACGGTACTCTCGGCCGCAGAAAGTCGCGGACAAGGTGGTTGGGCGCGTCTGGAGTTTCCGGGATGTCACCCCCGCCCGGATCGCACAGGACCGGATCACCCAGGCTATGGCCGATCTTGCCGAGCAGGCCGCCCAGCTCAAGGCCCTCGCGTTCCAGGACCCGCTGACCGGCCTGTCCAACCGGCAGCTCTTCAACGACCACCTCGAAGCAGCCCTGCGCGGGCCGTGCGGCACCGCCGTCGACGTCCTGCTCCTGGACCTGGACGACTTCAAGGAAGTTAACGACATCCTGGGCCACCACGCCGGGGACCAGCTACTGATCGAGGTCGGCCGCCGCCTGCGCGGATGTGTCCGCCCGAACGACGTTGTAGCACGCCTGGGTGGTGACGAATTCGTGGTGCTGCTGGTCGGTTCGCTGGCCCCCGACGCAGTCGCCGACAGGATCGTCGCCTCCCTGCGGGTGCCGCTCTGGATCGACGGGACGATGCTGCGCCCGAGCCTGAGCCTCGGGCTGGCTTCCATCAACGAGGATGCGGTAGACGCCTCCGAGCTGCTGCGCCGCGCCGACGTTGCGATGTACGCGGCGAAAACCGCCGGCAAGAACCGGTACCTGCGGTTCCGGGCTGAGATGATGAAGTCACTCGTGGAGCGCTCCGAGCTGGAGGCCGGGCTGCGGGTGGCCGTGGACGCCGGCGAGATCGCCGTGCATTACCAGCCGATCGTCTCGTCCCATCTCGGCGTCGTGGTCAAGGTTGAGGCGCTGGCCCGCTGGGAGCGCGACGGCGAAACCGTACCGCCCCAGCAATTCATCCCGGCGGCGGAGCGGAGCGGCCTGATCGTGGAGATCGGCACCGAGGTGCTGCTGAAGGGCTGCACCGAGCTGAAGCCCTGGCTGGCGGAGGACTCCTCGCGTTCTCTTGCCATCAACGTCTCCGGGGTGCAACTGGAGCACGGGGACTTCGCCGAGCTGGTGCTCGCCGTCGCCCAGTCCACCGGCGTGGATTCGCGGCAGCTGGTCCTGGAGGTCACCGAAAGTGTCTTCTTCGACGATGACTGCCACGTCATCCAGCAGCTCACGGCCCTGCGCAAAGCGGGGGTACGGGTGGCCCTGGACGACTTCGGCACCGGTTACTCCTCGCTGGGCCGGTTGCAGGACCTGCCCGTGGACACGCTGAAAATCGACCAGTCCTTCACCTCCATGATCCGCACCGGCGACGAGAAGCTGCCGATCCTCAGCTGCATGATCGCCATGGCCCACGGGCTGGGCCTGAGTGTCACGGCGGAGGGTGTGGAGACGGCAGCCCAGGCCCAGTACCTGATGAACTTGGACTGTGATTCGCTGCACGGCTTCCTGTTCTCCGCCCCCAGGGCCGAGCCTGAGCTGGCAGCCGCCATCGCCCGATCTGCCGCGGCCTTCGCCGCCCTGCACGGAGTCCGGGTCGCCGGACACCGGTGACGCGGCACCATCCGGCGCCGGGGTACTGGCCACGGGCTCAACGGCCCCTATGATTCAGGAAACGCATTGTCCGCGGCGCCGCCGGGACAGGCATCAACACATCATCCGTCGCTTGGGGGCCGGTATCGCCGTGGGAACTGGGATTGAAGTGGGCCTGCTCGAACAGGGCCCCGACGCTTTCTTGCTGCTGGCCGCGGACGGAACCATCAAGTTCGTGAACTCGGCAGCGGAGCGGCTCTTCGGCTACCCGCGCGAAAAAATGCTCGGCGCCGACCATAACCTCCTACTCTCCGAGGACGAACGCGGCGGCTTCCTGCGGATTTTTGGCCGGCTGGGCCGGGGCAGCGAGGCCGGCAGACGGCCGTTCGCGGCGGCAGGCCGGCATCGGGATGGCAGCGAACTCGCGCTGGAGATCACCTGCTCGCTGGTCACGCTCGACGACGGCGCAGCCATGGCAGTTGCAGTCCGGGACGGCAGCCACCGGGAGGACACCGATTCCGGCCGCCGCCTCGCCGTCTCGCTGCTCGATGCAACGTTGGAAACCACGGCGGACGGGATTGTGGTGGTCTCCAACGAAGGCCTGATCACCGGCGTCAATGACCGGTACCTCAAGTTGTGGGGCATGCCGCCGGAACTGATCGCGGCGGAGGACCCGACGGCGTTGGTCACCTTCATCTCTGAGCAGTTGCTTGATCCGGACTGCTTCCGGCGGAAGGTCGCGGAACTGTACGCCGACAGGGACCAGCAGAGCCACGACCTGCTGGAGTTCACCGACGGCCGCACCGTGGAGCTCTATTCCCGGCCGCAGAAGGTCAAGGACGTGATCGTGGGCCGGATCTGGAACTTCCGCGATATTACCGCGCGGCAGCGCGCCCAGGACCAGGCCCGCCGCGCCATGGAGGAACTCGCCGAACAAACCGACAAGCTCAAGGAACTCGCTTTCCAGGACCCGCTGACGGGACTCGCCAACCGGATGCTCTTCAACGACCGCGCCGCCGATGCGCTGCTGACCCCCGGCCCGGTCCACGTGCTGCTGCTGGACCTGGACGACTTCAAGGAGGTCAACGACGTCCTGGGCCATCATGCCGGGGATGAGATGCTCGTGGAGATTTCCCGGCGGCTGCAGGACTGCGTCGGACCGCACGGCACCGTGGCACGCCTGGGCGGGGACGAGTTCGTCGTCCTGCTGGTCGGCTGCAACGATTCCGACGCAGTAGCCCAGCGGATCGTGGCCACCCTGAATGCCCCTGTTTCCATCGAGGGTACCTTTATGCGGCCGGGCCTGAGCCTGGGCGTGGCCTCGCGCGGCCCCGGGACCATGACCTCCTCGGAACTGCTGCGGCAGGCCGACCTGGCCATGTACGCGGCCAAGGAGGCGGGGAAGAACTGCTACGTGCACTTCCGGCCGGAGATGCTCGCCGCGCTGCTGGAACGTACCCAGCTGACTGCCGGGCTGCGGCGGGCCGTGGAACTGGGGCAAATAGTGGTGCACTATCAGCCGGTGGTGTCTGCGGCACATCTGGACGTAGTGCAGTTCGAGGCACTGGCCCGGTGGCAATGGGAGGGGCAGCTGGTGGCTCCGGACGAGTTCATCCTGGCCGCGGAGCGCAGCGGCCTGATCCGGGACATCGGAGCTGAAGTGCTGCGGCGCAGCTGCATCGAGCTGCAGCCCTGGCTTGCGGAGGACCCGTCCCGGACACTGGCCGTCAATGTCTCCGGGGTGCAGCTACAGCACCCTGACTTCGCCGAACGCATCCTGGATATTGCAGCCCGGGGCGGTGTGGACCCGCACCAGCTGGTGCTGGAGGTGACGGAGAGCGTGTTCTTCGATGCCCACTGCAAGGTCATCACCCAGCTCGTGACCCTGCGCCAGGCCGGGATCCGGGTGGCCCTGGACGACTTCGGCACCGGCTATTCCTCGTTGGGCCGGCTGCAGGAACTCCCCGTCGACATCGTCAAGATCGACAAGTCTTTCGTCTCCATGCTGCACACCGGGGCGGAGAAGCTGCCGATCTTGACGTCGATGATCCACATGGCTCGCAGCCTGGGCCTTAAAGTCACGGCTGAGGGCATCGAAACCCCGGAGCAGGCCCGCTACCTGTTGGACCACGGCTGCGACGCCCTGCAGGGCTTTCTCTTCTCCCGCCCGGAGCCCGAGTCCCGCCGGGAGCTCGGCATCCGCAGATCCCTCGCCGCGATTGCGGCCCTGGGACGTAACCCGCAGCCCGCGTAACCGCAGGGATCCCCCGGACCGGGGACGCCGCAGTTGGGCAGCCGGAAAGACACAGTACCGCGTTCACCTGACGCGTATCAGTCGAGGCGGCCACACCACATATGATTCAGTGAGCGCAGTCAGCCTTGTTCTCCGCGGGGGTGGCTGCAACTTCACATCCGTCGCTTGGGGGGCAGGCAAAACACATGGAAGCTGGACTCGCACAACTATTGCTGGAGCACAGCCCGGACCCGCTGCTGCTGCTCGCACCGGACGGGTCAATTTCCTTCCTGAACGCCGCCGCCGAGGATCTCTTCGGCTATTCCCGGGCACAACTCCTGGGCGCCGATTCATCACTGCTCCTGGCCGAGGCCTCCCGCGAACCCTTCCATGAAGTCCTGTCCGGCCTTGACGATTCCGCGCCCCGGTCCCGCCAGCAGTTCGCCGGCTCCGGCCGCCGCGCCGACGGCGTCGAAGTCCCTGTCGAGATCACCTGCTCGCTGCTGCCCTCCGACGCCGGTGACGGCTCATCCGGGCGGCCGGTCGCGCTCTCGGTCCGCCGTACGGGTCACCGTTCGGTTGCTTTGTCCAGGAACCACCCCGCAGGCACTGCAGCGGGCGCCGGCGCTTTCGCCGACGCATTTGCCGAGGCCGGGGCTGCGGCACACCGCCGCCGGACGCCTGCTGCGTTCGCAGCCGTACCTGCCGCCTTTGCCGGGCACGATGACCAAGTGCGTGCCGGGGTGCTGCGGGATCCGCTGACGTCCCTACCCAACGGCACACTGTTCAATGAGCGTCTCGCCGCGGCGCTGCGTCGCCCGGACCCGGTGGACGTGCTCCTGCTGAACGTGGATGACTTCAAGAACCTCAACGGCATGCTGGGCCGCTCCTCCGCGGACGAACTCCTGGTGGAGGTTGCGAGCCGGCTTCGCAACTGCGTCCGCCCGCATGACACCGTGGCCCGGCTTGGCGGCGACGAGTTTGCGGTGCTGCTGACCGAATGCCTCAACGCGGACGCGGTGGCCAAACGGATCGCGGAGTCCCTGTTCGAGCCGCTGCGCGCCGGCGGGTCCCTGGTCCGTCCCGGCGTGAGCATGGGCCTAGCCTCAAGGACCTCCCAAACGCTCGACGGCGCGGAGCTGCTGCGGCAGGCCGACGCGGCGATGACGGCAGCGAAGACCGGGGGCAAGAACGCCTGGCTGCGGTTCCGGCCGGAGATGCTGAGCGCTGCGGCCACCAAAGCCGACGGACAGGCCGGGCTTCGGCAGGCGGTGGAGCTGGGTCAGATCTCGGTCCACTACCAGCCAGTGGTGTCCCCTGGGCTGGGTGCGGTGGTGCAGTTCGAGGCGTTCGCGCGCTGGGAACGGCACGGCCGGGTGGTCCCACCCAACCAGTTCCTGCCCGTGGCAGAGCAGAGCGGGCTGATCCGCGAGATCGGCGACGAGGTCATGCGGAGGGCGTGCGCCGAAATCCGGCCCTGGCTCGCGGGCGACGCGGCGTACAGCGTCGCTGTGAACGTCTCCGGGCTACAGTTCCAGAACCGTGACTTCGCCACGGAGGTGCTCGCGATCGTGGCGTCCACGGGGGTGGATCCGCGCCAACTCATGCTGGAACTGACCGAGAGCGTGTTCTTCGAGTCGGATTCCGACTTGCTGCGCCAGCTGCGGGAGCTGCGGGAGGCCGGAGTGCGGATCGCGATGGACGACTTCGGCACTGGCTACGCATCCCTAGGTCGGCTCAAGGAGCTGCCGCTGGACAAGGTGAAGATCGACCGCTCTTTCGTGGCGATGATCAAGACCGGCCAGGAACAGTTGCCGTTCTTCGACACCATGATCAAGGCCGCGCACTCCCTGGGCCTGAAGGTCACGGCCGAGGGCATCGAAACGCCGGCCCAGGCCCGGTACCTCGTGGATCGCGGCTGCGACTCCCTGCAGGGCTACTTGTTTGCCAGGCCGGCCCCGGCCAGCGGGCTGGCCGAGACGATGGAGAGCGCACTGACGGCGATCGACAAGGTCGACGCCGCGCGGTAGCTCCAGCGCCCCGGCACCGCCATCGGCTGGCCGGTGCCGGCCGGCTGCGAGCAACGGGATGGCTGGCGGAGGCTGCCTCCGCTTACTGCCGGCGGTCGAGCTCGTCGAGGTCCGCGCCCACCATCGCCGCGCTGCGCTCCCACAGCTCCCTGGCCAGCTCCGGGTCGTATGCCTGTTTGTTGGCTTTCGCCAGCGCCCGCTTGGCGTAATACGCGCCAGAGATCCAGTCCTGTCCCGGCGTGGCCGTGGCAAGCCACACCAGGGTGTCCGCGCCCTGTTCGGGACTCAGCATGAACCGGTTGAGGAAGCTCCGGTAGATGAACCGGAACGGGCTGGTGGTGTCCGCGGCGAAGTTGGTGGCCACGACTCCGGGGTGGAAGGCCGCCGTCGAGATCCCTCCCGCCTGGTAGCGGTTGTTCAGCTCCGCGGTGAAGAGAATGTTCTCCAGCTTCGCGTTTCCATAGGCCAGGTTGGCGGAGTACTTGTTGGCCGTCTCGAGGTCGTTGAGGTCCAGTTTGCCGTACAGCGAGTTCGCAGCGCTGGAGGTGTTGATGACGGTGGCGTGGCTGGCGGTGAGCACGTCCATCAGCTCGGTGGTGAGCAGGAACGGGGCCAGGTGATTGATCTGGAAGGTCTTCTCGTGGCCGTCCACGGTGAGCCCGCGGTGGCCCATAATGCCGCCGGCATTGTTGGCCAGGACATCGATCCGCGGGTACCTCTCCTTCAACTGCGCGGCGAGTTGGCGCACCTGTGCCAGTTCGGCGAAATCGCTGACGAAGTAGTCCGCGCCGATCTCCTCCGCGATCCGTTCGGTCTTCTCCGCGGAACGCCCGACGACGACCACCCGCTCCCCCTGTTGGCTCAGCGTCCGCGCGGCGGACGCGCCGATGCCGTCGCTGGCTCCGGTGATGACAATGGTCCGAGGGGTCATGGGGAAAATCCTTTGGGCTAGGCGTTGGCGGTAATCGGGCTGGTCTGCATCGAGCCTACCGAACCCAGCATCGGCGAACGCCCAGGAGCGTGCGAATTCGGAAATCACCAGCATAAATTATGGGCGCCCGGCCCCCGAAAATTTAGTCACGGGCGACTAATACTTGGTTCCATTTTTCCAATCACTGGCCTATTCCCGTGCGTCTACTTGGGTCCCGAAGACGGCCTACGTGGGAACCCTGAATTATTCCGGAAGAACGTACTCGGACAGCGCGCGGGCGGTCATTTTCCGTTGAGTTTCAGTGCTTTTGTCATGATACTGGACGCGTGCGCTGATGCTGGGGCGAGGTCCCGAGTCAGCGTGCGCCGCAGGCACATCGGAGTTTCCAGATGTGGCTGGGGGTACGGGGGGAACGGGATTGTGGGTGCAGTTCAACTGGCGCCCGGGGGGATATCGCGTATTCCATGACAGTTCTTTCTCCGCCATGAAAGACAACTGAAAACTACAGAAAAGAAAAGGACTCTTTTTCACTTCCGTTCAGAGTGGCTCGCTCCGCGCTCACCGGGAGATCCCAGCAGGACACCATGGAAACGGCGATCAAACGCATGAAAGAAACGGCGATGAACATGAAACGTACCGCCAGTTGGCTCAGCAAAGTCGTAGTAATAGCGTTGGTTACGGCCGGAGGGGTGCTCGGGATTTCCACCAGCGCCACCGCGGCCGATGACTACGGCTATCCGGGCAACAGCTTCGCCGGCGTGAGCAATCCGCCCACCTCGGACAAACCGCAGAGCAAGCTCTGGTGGCACGACGGATCCTGGTGGGCCGACATGTGGACCACCGGCACCGGCTGGGAGATTTACCAGCTGGACGTTGACTCAAAAACCTGGGTCAGCACAGACCTCACGAACGACACCCGCGCCAACACGCTGGCGGACACCCTTTGGGACGGCGAGCACCTGTACATCGCCTCGCACGTCGTCACGGTGACCGGTGACACGACGCCTACGGCGTCGGTCGCAGGCCAGCCGGCCAAGCTGTACCGCTACAGCTACGCAAACGGAGAGTTCACCCTGGACAGCGGCTTTCCGACGACCATCATGAACAACAGCAGCGAGTCGATGACGATCGACCAGGACAGCACCGGCGCCATCTGGGCCACCTGGACCCAGGTTGCCGGCAGTTCGACCAGCGGCTTCACCAACACCGTCTACGTCAACCGCTCCGCCCCCGGCGGGACCAGCTGGAGTTCCCCGTTCGTAATCCCCGTCACCAACCCGACCCTTGCGCCGGATGACATCTCCGCGATCGTGGCCTTCGGCAGCAACAAGATCGGCGTCATGTGGAGCGACCAACTCACAGGCTCCGTGCGCTGGGCAACCCGCTCCGACGGGACCAGTCCCACCTCGACGTCCTCATGGAAAGTCCAGGACGCGGTCAAGGGCACCAAATACGCCGACGATCACCTGAACCTCAAGACGCTGCAGTCCGACAGCACCGGCCGCGTGTTTGCCGCGATCAAGACCGGCCTCAACGACAACGAAACCGACCAGACCCTGGCCCAGATTGAGCTGCTGGTCTTCAAGCCCGGCACGGGTTCATTCTCGGTGTCCACAATCGCCACCATCGGGGACTGCGTGTCCCGCCCGCAAATCGTCCTCGACTCAGAGCACAACACGGTGCATGCCTTCCATACAGCGCCCGGCACCGACGTCGACGGCTGCGCTTACTCCGGCATCCCCGGGGCCATCTATGAGAAGACGGCGTCCATGGACGACCCGGTCTTTGAGGACGGACGCGGCACGCCGATCATCCAGGACGGTGCGTCCGACAACATGAACGATGTAACCACCAGCAAGCAGAGCGTCAACAGCACCACCGGCCTGGTCGTACTGGCCAGCAACAACGTGACCAAGCGCTACTGGTTCTCCTATCGGGACCTCGGCGACCCCACGGAGCCGGTAGCTGCACGCCTGAACGATTTCAACAATGACGGCAACACGGATGTGATCGCCCGGGACGCTTCGGGGCAGCTGTGGCTATACCCGGGCACGGGGACGGGTGACTGGTTCACCCGGCAGAGCCTCGGTAGCGGCTGGAATGTGATGACGTCGATCGTCAGTGCCGGTGATTTCAACGGCGACGGCGATGCCGATGTCATTGCCCGGGACAGCAGCGGTGAGCTGTGGCTCTACCGGGGCACCGGGACCGGCGACTGGCTCCAGCGCCAGAACATGGGTGGGGGCTGGAACGTGATGACCTCCATCGTGGCGCCGGGTGATTTCAACGGCGACGACAGGCCGGACCTGATTGCCAGGGACAGCAGCGGTGAGCTGTGGCTGTACCCGAACGACGGGGCCGGCGACTGGTTGAAGCGCGTTGACCTGGGTGGCGGGTGGAACATCATGAGCTCCATCGTCGCTCCGGGGTACTTCGACGCCGACGGCAACGTGGACCTGATCGCCCGCGACACCAGCGGCCGGCTGTGGCTCTACCCGGGCAACGGGCAGAACGAGTGGTTCACCCGGGAGAGCCTTGGGGCAGGCTGGAACGTCATGAATGCCATCACCGCTCCCGGCGACATGGATTCCGACGGCCTCTCCGATGTGATCGCCCGCGACACCACCGGGGAACTCTGGCTCTACCCGAACGACGGTGCCGGTGACTGGTCCACCCGGATCGATCTGGGTGGTGGGTGGGGGCCGATGACGGCGATCCTCTAGGAACGTAAGAGGTGGGTTAAATGCGGGAGAGCCCCAACCGTGTGGTTGGGGCTCTCGACCGTTTAATGATGTTCCGGCGGTGACCTACTCTCCCACACCCTCCCGGGTGCAGTACCATCGGCGCTGTGGGTCTTAGCTTCCGGGTTCGGAATGGGA
>JAXMJF010000018.1:0-110630 GCA_034376805.1 Arthrobacter sp. | reverse complement strand
TCTAGTTCCCCGCCGTCGTCGTCTATCGAGTGCTCCGTAACCGCCCTATGGGGACCTCATAACGGCAGTTGCGGAGCAGCGGATGGGGTTATGGGGTGGCGACGCCGAAGGTGTCGCACTGGTTGATGTCGCCGGTCTTGTATCCCTGGTAGAACCACTTCTGGCGCTGCGCGCTGGAGCCGTGGGTCCAGGCCTCCGGGGACACCCGGCCGGTGGCGGCCTGCTGGATCCGGTCATCGCCGACAGCCGAGGCCGCGGAGAGGGCATCCTGCAGGTCCTGTTCCGTCAGTGGATCCAGGAAGGGCAGCCCGGTCTGGGGGTCCTCCTGGGTGGTGGCGTAGCGGACCCACAGGCCGGCATAGCAGTCAGCCTGCAGTTCCACGCGGACGGCACCGGATTCCGGTCCCTGCGGGTCCTGCTGGGCCCGGTCCAGGTTGCCGAGCACGTTCTGGACGTGGTGGCCGAACTCGTGGGCCACCACATACTCCTGCGCCAGCGGCCCGCCGGAGGACCCGAAGCGGTCCACGAGGTCCTGGAAGAAGCCCGGGTCAAAATACGCGGTGGAGTCGGCCGGGCAGTAGAACGGCCCCACGTCCGAGGTTGCTGCGCCGCAGCCGGTGTTGGTGCCCCCTTCGAAGATCACCGTGCCGGGCTGCGGGTACTGCCGGTCGTACTGGGCCAGGTAGGCGGGCCAAAAGGCGTTCAGGCTGTTAACGGTGCCGGTGATGCGGCAGTCGAGCCGGGCGTCGGCGTCGGCCCCGGTTTCGCAGGCCGGGGCGGTGCTCTGGCTCTGCGTTCCGGAATCCTGGGTGCTGCCGGCGAGGCCTTCCAGCAGGCTCGGGTTGATGCCGAGCAGGGAGGCGATCAGCAGGATGATGCCGCCGCCGAGGCCGATCCCGACTTTTCCGCCGCGGCCCATGCCGCGCCGGTCCTGGACCTGCGAGGGGTCCAGTTGGACGTTGTCATTGAAACTCATGCTGTCACAATATCGCGTACCTGCTTTCCGGCGGCTCCCGGCCGGTAAAGTTGATCTGATGCCTTTCCTCGACAGACTCCAGCGCTGGGCCGAAGACCGCCCCGACGGGACCGCCGTCGTCGTAGCCGGCCAGCGCCTGAGCTGGGAAGATCTGCGGGACACGGCCGCCGGCCTGGTGCCTGAAACGCCGGCCGTGACGGTGCTGTCCGAGGAGAATTCGCTGCACTTCGCCGCAGCGTTCGCGGCCGCTGTCGCGGGGGAGCGGCAATGCGCCGTGCTAGACCCGACGTGGCCGCAGCAGCTGCAGGACAGTATCAGGGAGCGGATCCGCAAGACCGTCGTGACCGCGCCGGATGCCGCGTCCGGGCCGGACTTCGTCGACGGGCTGGAACTCGTCGACGGACGCCCGGACGCGCCGTTCCTGATCGGCCTGACCTCCGGTACGACGTCTGTCCCCAAGGCCTTCAGCCGCTCGCGCCGGTCCTGGCAGCTTTCCTTCGACGCGTCGGTTGAATTCTTTGGCCTGCACGCGGAGGCAAAAACCCTGGCGCCCGGGCCCCTCGCGGCCAGCCTGAACCTCTATGCCCTGGCCGAATGCCTGTACGCCGGCTCGGAGTTCCACACCCTGGCCCGGTTCGATGTCGGCGACGTCCACGCCGCCGTCAGCCATGACGGAATCACCCGGCTGGTCCTCGTCCCCACGATGCTCCGGATCCTCAGCGAACGGGGACTGAGCGGCGGTGTCGACGCCTCAGGCATCCGAAGCATTATCTGCGCCGGCTCAAAACTGGACGCCCGGACCCTGGAAGCAGCCCGCCGTTGGGCACCCAACGCGACCATCTTCGAGTACTACGGCGCCTCTGAGCTCAGTTTCGTCTCCGGCGCCGGGCTCCCGCCCGGGCAGCAGCCCGAGCAGCGCGGCACCGGGATCGGCACGCCGTTTCCCGGCGTCGAGATCCGCATCCTCGACGACAGCGGAGTCCAGCTGCCGGACGGCACCGACGGCAACATCTGCGTGCGCAGCGGTATGGTCAGCGACGGCTACCTCTGGGGCGACGACGGCCAGGCCCTGCAGAGCTTCGACGGCTGGCACACGGTGGGGGACCAGGGCTACCTCGAGGGCGGGACCCTGCACATGCTGGGACGCCGCTCGGACATGATCATCACCGCCGGCACGAACGTCTACCCGCATGAGGTCGAGCTGGCGTTGGCCTCGGTTCCCGGTGTGGCCGCTGCCGTGGCCGCGGGCCTCGCGGACGAGCTTCGCGGCCAGAAAGTCGTCGCCGGCATTGTCCCCTCGCACGGCGGGGTGACCGCCACGCAGCTCAAGGCGGGAGTCGATGATGTGCTGTCCCGCAACAAGCGGCCGCTGGAATACTTCGCCCTGGCCGAACTTCCCCTGACGGACCGCGGCAAGCTCAGCCGGGAGCTGCTGCTCGACTGGATTGCCCGCAACGACCCCCGGATACGGCGCCTTGGCTGAGCATCTGTCGCGGAATCTTCCCGACGACCGGCAGCCGGTCATCATCGCCGCCCTGCGCACCCCGATCTGCCGCGCCAACGGAGCCCTGAAGACCCTGCAGGCCCATGAACTGCTGGCCCCCGTCCTCCGCCGCCTGCTCACCGACACCGGCGTGGCCCCTGCGTCGGTGGCGGATGTGGTGATCGGCAACGCCGTGGGCGGCGGCGGAAACGTGGCCCGGCTCGCGGCCCTCGAGGCTGGCCTGCCAGTCAGCGTCCCCGGCCTCACCGTGGACCGGCAGTGCGGGTCTGGGCTCGATGCGGTTGCCTTGGCCTCCCGCCTCGTGGCCGCCGGCGGTGGCGGCGTGTTCCTGGCTGGCGGGGTGGAGAGCATCAGCACGGCACCGCTCCGGGCCCGCCGGAACAGCGATGGTGCCCCGGAGTTTTACCCGCGGGCGCAGTTCGCACCCCTGGGCCTTGGTGATCCGGACATGGGGGTGGCCGCCGAGAATGTCGCCGACCGCTTCGGGGTCAGCCGGGAACGGCAGGACGCGCTGGCGCTGCGCAGCCACCAGCGCGCCCTGGCGTCCGCCGCGGCAGGATTCTTCGACGCCGAGATCGTCCCGCTGCCCGGTGTTTCCGGGCCGGAAGGCCCGCACACGGTGAGTGCGGACGACGGGCCGCGCCGCGGGTTGACCGCAGCCGTGCTGGCCCGGTTCCCGCCGGTGTTCGCCGCCGGCGGCACCGTCACCGCGGGGAACTCCTGCTTCGACGCAGACGGCGCCGCCGCCGTCGTCATCACCTCGGTGGAACGAGCCCGCGAGTTGGGAGCCAGGGACGGCCTCCTCGTGCGTGGAACGGACACGGCAGGCGTGGACCCGCAGCTGCTGGGCATCGGGGCGGCCCGGGCGGCCGGACGCTTGCTGGAAAGCAGCGGCGTTAAGGCCGCGCAGCTGGGGCTGGTGGAGTTCAACGAGGCATTCGCCTCCCAGACCATCGCGTGCCTGAACCAGCTCGGCATCCCCCCGGAACGCGCCAACGCCGACGGCGGCGCACTGGCCCTGGGCCACGCCTACGGGGCGTCCGGCGCCGTGCTGGTCACGCGGCTGCTGGCCCAGGCACGGCGCAGCCCGGCCGAGGGGCAACTGGCGCTGGCACTGATCAGCATCGCCGGAGGAATGGGAACCGCCGCGCTGCTGGAGTACCGCAGCTTCACCTAGCGGGCTCTCCCTCGGCTCCGGGGGACATGCCCATTTTCGGGCCCGGCCAGTGGACATAGTGGGCTTATGTCCAGTTGTCGCGGGCAGGAGAGGGCATGTCCCGTGACCCCGCAGTTTCGGATCTCAGACCTGCACCACCGCTCCGGGGACATGCCCAGTCCTGGACCCGGTCCGTGGGCATAGGGGGCTAATGTCCACTCTCCGCGCGCTGAGGAGGGCATGTCCAGTGGCGGTCCCGCGGGGTCAGGGGAGGGCATGTCCCGTGGCGGGGGTGGCAGGCGGGGCGTGTTCCCCGGTCTCGGCCTCACCCAGGCCGCGGGCGGCGAGGGCATCGCCGGTCTGCCGGGCGAAGGCCACGGTGGTGATGAAGACCGGGAGGATCAGGGCCCGGGGGTTGCGCTCCAGCCCGCGGGCCCGGGCGGAATCGCGGACGTCACTGTAGGCGCCCGCGATGAACGGGATGCTGCGCAGCATGATGGCGATGGTCAGCGCGAAACGCTCCGGATCCGCCCCGAAGCGCTGGAACGGCTGCGCCAGGGAAGCCACGCCATCCAGCAGCCGCTGCACCGGGGTGGTGGCCGTGAGGATGGACGCCGCCACAATACAAACCAGCACGTTGAGCACAATCCGCGCCGCGGTGGGGCCGCCGAGCTGCCACCACTGGAACAGCCCAATCGCCGCCAGAACGGGCAGCACGGGCCGGACCGCCCGGAACAGCCGCGACACACCCGCCCCGCTGAGCAGGAACAGGGCGCACATCACGGCCAGGGCTGCCGCCGCCACGGCCCAGTCAACAATGAGGAAGGACGCCATCCCGCAGCCGACGACCAGCAGGAACTTCAGCCACAGCGGCGCGCGGTGCAGCACGGAATCGCCCGGCACATAATTGGCCAGCAGGAACCCGTGGCCGCTCACAGCTGCCCCGGATGCCGCTGCGCCAGGGGTGGGCTCCCAAGCTGCGGCTGCCCCAGCCGTGCTGCATCCGCCGCGCCGGAATCAGCGAGCCCCGCCGCGCACAGCGCACGGTAATGCGCGACGGCGGCGGCCGGCCCGCCGTCGAACACCACGGCACCTTCGTCGACCACGAGGACCCGGTCAAGGTCCAGCGCGAGCTCAAGGTCGTGGGTGGAGAGGATGACCTGCTGGCTGAGTCCGGTCAGGGTCCGGCGCAGCAGTTCCCGGTTGCGCAGGTCCAGCAGGGTGGAGGGCTCGTCCAGGACCAGCACCTCCGGGTCCACGGCGAGGACCGCGGCGAGGGCCAGGAGCTGGCGCTCCCCGCCGGAAAGTTCATAGATGCTCTGGTCGGCCAACGGCAGCAAACCGAAGCGGTCCAGGGTCGCCTCCGCCTGGCGGCTGCGTTCGCGGGAGTTCCGGACCGAGCGGCGGAGGGACAGTTCCACGTCCTCCCGCCCGGTGGGCATAACCAGCTGGGACAGCGGGTCGGTGAAGACGAAGCCGACGCGCCGTCGTACCTCGCGTACCGAGCGGACCGTGTCCCATTTGTCCACCGTGACGCTCCCGCTGCTCGGCACCACAAGCCCGTTGAGCAGCCGCAGCAGCGTCGACTTGCCGGAACCGTTGGCGCCGATGATGCCGATCCGCTGCTCGGTGAGCCGCAGGGTCAGCTCCGCCAGCAAGGTTTTCGGTGCGGGGCGGCCGTCAACCGCCACCCGCACCGCAACCCGGTCCAGCTCAATGGTGCTCACCTCCGGTGACCTACCGTGGCGTGGGAAGCGGGCGCGCCGCCCGGGGCAACGGCCCCGCTGCTCCGGACCCGGCGGATCAGCAGATCCGGGAACGCCTTGTGCAGGGCGAGGGCAATGGTCACGGCCAGGATGTTCTTGATCACATCTCCCGGGTAGAAGACCAGGTCCGCGAGGAACGCCTTCGAGAAGTCCAGCTTCGCGTTGACCACCATGCCGAGGATGCCGAGGCCGTGGACGAAGATGATGCTGCTCACCATCGCGGCAGCGAAAAGCAGGACCGCACGCAGCCTGCCGGGGCGGCCCGCGGTGCGGCGCAGCACGACGACGGTCAGCCAGCCCACCGCCGTCGCGGCGAAGACAAAGCCGATGATGTAGCCCGCCGAGGGGCCCGCCAGGACCCCGAGACCGCTGCGTCCGCCGCTGAAGATCGGCAACCCGGCGAGACCGAGGAGGACGTAGAGCCCGACGGCGGCGAAAGCCCTGCCGGGGCCCAGGGCCAGTCCGGTGAGCATCACGGCGAGCGTCTGCACCGTGATGGGGACACCCATTCCGGCCACCGGAATGGCGGCAATCAGGGCGGAGCCGGCCACGAGCGCGGCGAAGACCGCGATCAGTCCCAGGTCGGTGGCGTTCCAGCGGTTCCGCTGCCGGGCGGGGGTGGCGGCTGCGCTGCCATTGGTCTGCGTCATGGGGAGTTCCTATCGCGAGTAAATCAGTATCTGTTGCTGATTTTGACTTTACGAGCATGCCGGACCGGGTTTTTTGTAGGTGCTCCACTAACCGGGGGCCCGGTAGCTGGAGGGCCGCACCAACAGCCGCCGGTGGTGTCCGGCAGCACACGGCGGGCGCCGCCATGATCCGGGTTTCCGGCAGCCGGCGGGGCTCTTGTCAAGAGGCGCAGGCTGGGCCGGTAGACTGGGAGAGGCCGTTCTCTCGGCCACACTGCCCCGGCCCCCTGCAGATTCCACCGTTGTGCCGCGGCGTTCCCTGTTGTGAAAGGCCTTAGCTGCATTGATTACCGTCCAGGATCTCGAACTGCGCGCCGGCGCCCGCCTCCTTATGGACAAGGTGAGCTTCCGGATCGACAAGGGAGACAAGATCGGCCTTGTGGGCCGTAACGGTGCAGGCAAGACCACGCTGACCCGGGTGCTCGCCGGCGAGGGCCAGCCCGCCGGCGGAAAGGTCACCCGCAGCGGGGAGATCGGCTACCTGCCGCAGGACCCCCGGACCCCGGACATGGAGCAGCTGGCCCGCGACCGGATCCTGTCCGCCCGCGGCCTGGACATCGCCGTCGGCAAACTTCGCCAGACGCATGAGGACATGGCCAGCGACGACGCCGAGGTCCAGCGCAAGGCGATGAACCGTTACGACCGGCTCGAATCCGAATTCCTGGCTGCCGGCGGCTACGCTGCCGAGGCCGAGGCCGCAGCGATCTGCTCCAACCTGGCCCTGCCGGACCGGCTGCTGAACCAGCCGCTCAAGACACTCTCCGGCGGCCAGCGCCGCCGTGTGGAGCTGGCCCGCATCCTGTATTCGGACGCCGAAACGATGCTCCTGGACGAGCCCACGAACCACCTCGACGCCGACTCCATCACCTGGCTGCGCGAGTTCCTGAAGAACCACCAGGGCGGCCTGATCGTGATCAGCCACGACACGGAACTGCTTGAGGCCACCGTGAACAAGGTGTTCCTGCTGGATCCCAACCGTGCGCAGATCGACTTCTACAACATGGACTGGAAGCGCTATCTCCAGCAGCGCGAAACGGACGAGCGCGCCCGCAAGCGGGAACGCGCCAACGCGGAGAAGAAGGCCCAGGTCCTCTTCGACCAGGCCAACAAGATGCGCGCCAAGGCCACCAAGGCCGTCGCCGCGCAGAACATGGCCAAGCGCGCGGAGCGTCTGCTGGGCGGCCTTGAGGCCGTGCGCGCGACCGACCGCGTGGCCGCCCTGCGCTTCCCGGACCCCTCGCCCTGCGGCAAGACCCCGCTCACCGCGGACGGCCTCAGCAAGTCCTTTGGCTCGCTGGAGATCTTCACCGACGTCGACCTCGCGATCGACCGCGGCTCCAAGGTGGTCATCCTGGGCCTCAATGGCGCCGGCAAGACCACCCTGCTGCGTATGCTCGCCGGCGTTGACAAGCCGGACACCGGCGAAGTCGTTGCGGGCCACGGCCTGAAGGTGGGCTACTACGCCCAGGAGCATGAGACGCTCGACGTCGACCGCACCGTGCTGCAGAACATGCGCTCCTCCGCCCCGGACATGAACGACGCGGAAGTGCGCAATATCCTGGGCTCGTTCCTGTTCTCCGGCGACGACGTCGACAAGCCGGCCGGCGTGCTGTCCGGCGGCGAGAAGACCCGTCTGGCCCTGGCCACTATCGTTGCCTCCAGTGCGAACGTGCTGCTCCTCGATGAGCCCACCAACAACCTCGACCCCGCCAGCCGCGCCGAAATCCTTGGCGCCCTGAGCAACTACACCGGCGCCGTCGTCCTGGTGAGCCACGATGAAGGTGCCGTTGAGGCGCTGAATCCGGAGCGGGTTGTGCTGCTGCCCGACGGCATCGAGGACCACTGGAACGAAGACTACCTGGACCTGATTACCCTCGCGTAGGCGGCTCCGGGCTTGCTTGACGGGAGTGGCAAGCTCCGCGCCTCGCGCCAAGGTCATGCCAGCTAGCGGACCGGCATTTCCTCGGCCTCGGTGATCCTGCGGAGCTCTTCGTAGCTGATCGAGAACATGGAGTGGTGGTCGCCTGCTCCAGCCCAGAGGACCTCGTGGATTCTCAGGGACTCGTCCAGCAGTGTCTTGATTTTCTCCGGATGCCCGACCGGGGCGACGCCGCCCACTTCCTGGCCGGTGTGTTCCAGGACGAAACCGGGGGAGGCGCGTCGGATTCTTCCGGTGCCCAGTTGCTCAGCGACCTTCCGGACATCGACCCGGCCGGCGCCGCTGGCAAGGATCAGCAGCGGGGCGCCCTCGAGGTCGAACACGAGGCTGTTGGTGATGGCCGCGACGTCGCAGCCCAGCGCGGCGGCCGCGGCGGCCGCCGCGCTGGGCTGTCGAATCGAACACCGTGACGGTGTCCTTGGCGCCCAGCGCGCTCAACGCGTGTTTGACCCGGTCCACGGGCTCCGGAAACAGGACAGCCACTGCTCAGAACCCCTGGGCATCCAGGATCGCGTCTTCCTCTTCCTCCGCGGTCGCGTTCTTCCGCTTGCGCGGGACGGGACGCCGGCGGGCCACCGGGCCGCTGGAGTGCATCAGGACGCCGTCCGTGTCCGCGGACCCGGCTTCGGCGTCCTCCGCGTCGATGGCGGCGTTTCGAGCCTGCTGACGGGCCGCGTACCCGAAGCCGATGAACATCAGCACGCCGAACGCGAACCACTGCAGTGAGTAGGACAGGTGCGTGCCCTCTTCGGTGGATGGCTTGGGGAACGGGAAGGGCATGTCCGCCGCCGCCGGGCTCTCCGAGGCCAGCTGGCCGTAGGCGCCCGTCAGCAGGGGGTAACCCAGTTCTGCGGAGTAGGCGGAAAGATCGATCGAGGCCAGCTGCCCGTCCGGGGCGCCGCGCTGGAGCTCGGGCTCGGCGGGCTTGAGCCGGGCGACGACGGTCACGGTGCCCTGCGGGGGTGCCGGAACCGCGTCGGGGCTGCCCGGGTTTTTGTTGCCGATCGGCAGCCAGCCGCGGTCAATCACGACGGTCTCGCCGGTTTCCACCTTGAAGGGGACAACGACTTCATAGCCGGGCTGGCCGTTGAGCGGGCGGTTGCGGACGATCCGCTGGCCGGCGACGTCGTAGCTGCCCTTCAGTTCCACCTGCGTCCACTCGCGGTCCGCCGTCAGCGAGCGGAACTGGTCCTTGATTTCAGCGAACGGGACGGGCGCGGCGGAATAGTTCGAGGTGACCCGGTTGATCTCGGCGAGTGTCTCGGCGCGGCGGTCCATCTGCCAGCGGCCCAGTCCAACGCACGCTGCGGCGAAAATCGCGGCCAGCAACAAATACCCCAGCCACTTGCTGGAGAAGAGAAAACGGTACATTCAGCTTGCCCTGCCTGCCGGGTTCAGTGCCACGGTTTCCTTCCAGAGCCCGCGGGTCTGCAGATAGTCCTCGAGCCAGGCCCGGTGGTCTCCGCAGGCCAGCCAGATCTTGCGCCGTTCGGGGGTATGGATCTTCGGGTTGTTCCAGAGCAGCTGCCATTCGGCGCCGCTTCTGCATGCCTTACGGGAGCACATGGCTTCGACTGGGCCGGCCGCTCCGCCGCCGGCGAGGTCAAATAGGCTCATGACGCGGCCCGCCTGCGACCGCCGTCGTCGTCGCCGGGCCTGCCGTCGTCGTCGGCGTGGATGCCGGGGATTCCGGGGATGCCGGGGATGCCGGGGATGCCGGGGATGCCGGGATCATTCTTTGGGGACTCCTCATCATCGACGAGTTCGCCCTGCAGCAGCGTCATCGACGGGTCTTCCGGCGCACCGCGGCCCTGGTCAGCCGGGGCGGTGGCAGGCGCATCGAGTTGGGCCAGCGGCGCGGAGTCCAGCAGCGAGTCGGAGTGGACTTCCGCCTGGTCGCTTCCGTTCGCGATGATGACGGCAAACCAGGGCAGGAACACGGCTCCGATGACCGGGAGGATCTTCAGCCAGCCGTCCACCACAAAGATCAGGACCAGGCACACCATGCGGATGCCCATCGCCACGGCGTACTTGATCATCCGCTGGCGCATCTCTTCCGAGTGCGCGGCGGCGGCGTCGGTGATGCTGTGAACCTCGGAATCACCGGACGGTACATCCGGGTTCCCGGGCACAGGGACACCGGATCGGTTTTTGAGTGTCAAGGCTGTCAGATCACGCTCCCAAGGCTTACTGCAATTCTCTCACCAACGGGAGAGCCGCCCAAACGCAGGCGACCCCGGGCGCTAAGATCGGAGGCAGGAAAATCCCGCCCCCAGCGCGGCACCGTCCCGCCGCAGAATTCCGGAGCCCCACCATGTCTGAAACAGCAACCACCGGCCGCAGTGTCCTGATCACCGGCGGAAACCGCGGAATCGGCCTCGCCATCGCCGAAGCCTTCCTCGCCAACGGCGACAAGGTGGCCGTCACGTACCGCAGCGAATCGGCGCTCCCCGCGGGCATCCTCGGCGTGAAGGCCGACGTCACGGACGAGGCCTCGGTGGACGCCGCGTTCACCGAAGTGGAAGCCGCCCACGGCCCCGTCGAGGTGCTGGTGGCCAACGCCGGCATCACCAAGGACACCCTCCTGATGCGCATGAGCGAGGATGACTTCACCTCCGTCATCGACACCAACCTCACCGGCGCCTTCCGCGTGATCAAGCGTGCCTCCAAGGGCATGATCCGGGCCCGCAGGGGCCGCGTGGTCCTCATCTCCTCCGTCTCGGGCCTCTACGGCGCGCCCGGCCAGATCAACTACTCGGCCTCCAAGGCCGGCCTCGTGGGCATCGCCCGCTCGCTGACCCGCGAGTTGGGTGCCCGCGGCATCACCGCGAACGTCGTGGCACCGGGCTTCATCAACACGGACATGACCGCGGAACTGGCCGAGGCGACCCAGAAGGACTACCTCTCCAAGGTTCCCGCCGGCCGCTTCGCCGAGGCCTCCGAGGTCGCCAACGTGGTCCGCTGGATCGCCAGCGACGAGGCTGCCTACATCTCCGGCGCCGTCATCCCGGTCGACGGCGGCCTCGGCATGGGCCACTAGGGGAGACCCCCAAGCCAACGACGACGGCGGGCCCCCGGTACCGTCCGCCCACCCGCCAAGGCGCGCCGGGTCAGCCACGATAGGACTTTCAGCCCGTAGCGCCGGGCGCTGCCGGGGTGTGTAATGGGGCTACAGCCCCCGACCACACCACGGCAGGGGCATGGAATCAGGAGGACAATCGTGGCTGAACTGAACAAGTGGGTCCCGTCGGACGTGCTGGAGCCGATCAAACGTTTCCTCGACGGCGACATGACCATGACGCCGTCCATCAAGGTCGAACAGTTCGTGGACGGCACCACCCTGGTGGTGCGCGCCGAGGTGCCGGGAATCGATCCCGACAGGGACGTGGACGTCTCCGTAAGCGAAGGCATGCTGCACATCAGAGCCGAACGTGAAGAGAAAACCGAGCACAAGAGCAAGGACGGCTACCGCTCCGAGTTCCGCTATGGCTCTTTCTCGCGCAGTGTTGCGCTGCCGCCGGGTGCCAAGGAAGAAGACATTACTGCCACCTACAAGGACGGCGTCCTTGAGGTGCGGGCACCTGCCCCCGTGGCCGCCCCGGACGCGACGGCCAAGAAGATCAGGATCGACCACACGTAGCAGGCGGGCAGCGGGGCGGGCGGTGAAGAATGTCGGTCCGCCCGCCCCGTTCCTGCACCCGGCTGTCCGGCGCCGGCCTCAGCCCGCGGCCGCCCGCGCCTCAAGCAGCCAGCCGGCTACCTCGGCGTCGAGTTCCTCCTCGCTGTGCAGCTCCAGGTGATGCATCCACACCCCGGGCGACGGGTTGACGATCTCCTTGAACCGGGCCGAAGGGATCCGGCGCGGGAGCGCGATCGACAGCACGGCGGGCACCTCGGAGGCAACGTACCGCCCCGGCCACCAGAGGTACGCGAAACCCCGCTTCTCGCGGAAGGCCACCTGGCTTTTCGTGGCGCGGATCGCCGGCGGGGTGGGCGCGGCCAGCAGCTTTTCCACGGCATGGAACAGGTCCAGGCCCCGGGGGGATCCGTCGAAGACCTGCTCCGGTGTGGAGTCCTCGCTCACGCCCCGCGGCACCAGACCCTCTGATCTCCAGCCTTGAGTCCAGCCGTGTGGCAGCTACCGCGCGGACGCTCCATGCCCGCGATCGTACGCCCGCGGGCATGGCCGGAACTACCCTGCTGCAGCTTCTTTGTGGAACCCGGACAACGGAAAACCCCTGCGCCGCTGGCATGATGGACTGCAGACCCACCGTTTTTGGACGTTTGGAACAAAGGAGCTCGTATGGGACTGCTGGACAACAAGACCGCAATCGTGACCGGTTCGTCACGGGGCATCGGCGCTGAAGTCGCCAAGATCCTCGCCGCCGAGGGTGCCGCCGTCGTCGTGAACTACCGCCAAAAGGCGCCCCGCGCCAACAAGGTTGTGACCGAAATCGAGGCGGCCGGCGGCCGCGCCGCTGCCGTCGGCGCCGACCTCACCACCCAGGGAGGCGTCCAGGCCCTGGCCAGCGCCGCGATGGAGAACTTCGGCTCCCTGGACGTCCTGGTCCTCAACGCCTCCGGCGGGATGGAATCCGGCATGGAGGAGGGCTACGCGCTCAAGCTCAACCGTGACGCGCAGGTGAACATGCTCAACGCTGCCGTGCCGCTCATGCCCGAGGGGTCCCGGGTGGTCTTCGTGACGAGCCACCAGGCGCACTTCATCAACACCGTGCCCACCATGGAGAACTACGAGCCCGTGGCACGCAGCAAGCGCGCCGGCGAGGACGCCCTCCGCGAACTCATTCCGAACCTGGCCGAGAAGGGCATCTCCCTCGTCGTCGTCTCCGGCGACATGATCGAGGGCACCGTCACGGCCACCCTGCTGGACCGCTCCAACCCGGGCGCCATCGAGGCCCGCCGTGCCGAGGCCGGAAAGCTGTATTCGGTCACGGAGTTCGCCGCGGAGGTCGCCAAGATGGTCACTGCCGACGTCGAATCCGGCCACACCGAGTACGTCGGCGGATCCGACTACTTCGACAAGAGCAGCAACTAAGCACCCGCGCCACCCGCGGAACGCCGTCATAGCGGAATAAACACAGTGAAGGCCGGGGCAACCGCCCCGGCCTTCACTGCTGTTCCCGGTTTCCCGGTCCGGCCTCAGACGCCGGCGATGTGCCGCACGGCGTCGAGGTAGGGCATGTTCACGGCGGCATCCGCGACCGCACGGACGGCCGGTTTGGCGTTGAACGCCACGCCGATCCCCGCAGCGCCGAGCATGTCCAGGTCGTTGGCGCCGTCGCCCACAGCAATCGTGTGCTCCATGGGGATGCCTTCGCGCCCGGCCCATTCACGCAAATACTTTTCCTTCGCCGCCCGGTCAATCACCTCGCCGATGACTTTCCCGGTCAGCGCCCCGTCGACGATTTCAAGTTCGTTGGCCACCCAGTAGTCCAGTCCAAGGCCCTCCGCGATCGGCTGCAGGATCTGGTTGAAGCCGCCGGACACCACCGCTACCACGTGGCCGGCGGCGTGGAAGGCGGCCACGAGCTCCGCCGCGCCGAGGCTCAGTTTCACCTCGGCGCGGACGGCATCGACGACGTCGGCCCGCAGGCCGGCGAGCACCGCCACCCGCGCATGCAGGCTCTGCGCGAAGTCGAGTTCGCCGCGCATGGCGGCCTCGGTGACCGCGGTGACTTCCTCGCGTTTGCCGGCGTAGGCGGCGAGGAGTTCAATCACTTCCTGCTGGATCAGGGTCGAATCCACGTCCATGATGAGGAACTTCCGCTGCGCACCCCGGAGGGCGGCGGGGACGATCGCCGTATCAACTCCGGCGGGGCCGTTATCTGCCGCTGCCCGGCGCAGGTCCGCCAGCGCCGTCACCCCGTGGTCCGGGCCGGAGGCCAGCTCAACGCTGCCGTCCGCCGCATAGACCTCGAAGCGGTCGTCTCCGGTCCGGGTTTCCGCGTCCAGCGTCACCCCGTTCGCTGCGAGCAGCGAGCGGAGCCGCTGCACCTCGGGAAGGGTCAGTTTCGGGGCATAGCTCACGGCAGTCACGAACAGGTTCATGCCTGCAATCCTAGCGATCGGCCAGATGCGGGCCCGAATTCGTTGCGCCCCGGTGACGCCGCGGCAGCCGGGCAGCCGGCACGCCGCCCGGGGCCCGGCGGCGTCCCGGCACACCGGTTATCAGTCGTCCGCTGTTTTGTCCTAGTGTCTACTCCTATGAGTGATGTTCTTGAAATGGCCGCCGTCAGCGTTGTACGTGGGGCAAAGACCCTGCTGGACAAGGTCGACTGGCAGGTCAAGGAAGGCGAGCGTTGGGTGATCCTGGGCCCCAACGGCGCCGGCAAGACCACTCTGCTGCAGCTCGCGGCCGCGCGGATCCACCCCACCAGCGGCATGGCCGGCATCCTGGAGGAGATCCTTGGCGCCGTCGACGTTTTTGAACTCCGCCCCCGGATCGGTCTGTCCTCGGCCGCGCTGGCCAACCAGATCCCGGAGCATGAGAAGGTCCTCAACGTCGTCGTGACGGCCGCCTACGGTGTCACCGGCCGGTGGCGCGAGGGCTACGAGAAGGACGACGAACGCCGCGCCTTCGCCCTGCTCAACGAGTGGGGCATGGGACCGCTGCTCAACCGGCCGTTCGCTTCGCTGTCCGAGGGGGAGCGCAAGCGCGTCCAGATCGCCCGGGCCCTGATGACGGATCCCGAGCTCCTGCTCCTCGACGAACCCGCTGCCGGACTTGACCTGGCCGGCCGCGAGGACCTCGTGTACCGGCTCAGCGAACTCGCCCGCGACGACGCCGCCCCGGCCATCGTCCTGGTGACGCACCACCTCGAAGAGGTCCCGCCCGGCTTCACCCACGCCATGCTGCTGCGCGACGGCGGCGTCGTGGCCCAGGGCCCGATCGAAGGCGTCCTCACGGCCGAGAACCTGAGCCGGACCTTCGGGTTGCCGCTGGACGTCAGCGTCACAGCCGGCCGGTACACGGCCACCGCGCGCCGCTGAACAGGCCGCTGACCGCGCGTGGAGCTCCTCAATAGTGCCCTAATTTTCTTCGCCGGGCTCTGGGCCGGCACCATCAACAGTGTGGTCGGTTCCGGCACCCTGGTGACCTTCCCGGTGCTGATCGCCCTCGGCTACGCGCCGGTCACGGCGTCCATCAGCAACGCGATGGGCCTGGTGGCCGGGAGCGCCGCCGGCGCCTGGGGCTACCGCAAGGAACTGGCGGGACGCGGCAAGCAACTGCTCAAGCTGCTGCCCGCCTCAGTGCTGGGCGGCATCACCGGCGCCTACCTGCTGCTGCACCTGCCCGAGAAGGTCTTCCATTACGCCGCCCCCGCCCTGATTGTGCTCGCGCTGCTGATGGTGGCCTTCCAGCCCCGGCTGCAGCAGTGGGTCCGGAACCGCGAAGAGAACCCCGAACACGCCATCCGGGACCGCCGCCACGGCGTCATCCTCGTGGTCCTCGTGTACCTTGCCGGCGTGTACGGCGGCTACTTCGTCGCGGCGCAGGGCATCCTGCTGGTCGGAATACTCGGCATCTTCATGACCGGGACCATCCAGAACGCCAACGCCATGAAGAACTTCCTGGTCCTTGCCGTCAACGTCGTGGCGGCGGTCTCCTACCTGCTCTTCGCCTTTGGCCGGATCGACTGGGCCGTCGTCGGGTTGATTGCCGTGAGCTCGCTGATCGGCGGCGTGATCGGATCCAAGGTCGGCCGCCGGCTGTCCCCGGTGGTGCTGCGCGGCGTCATCTTCGTCCTGGGCCTCGTCGCGCTGGGGTTCATGATCGCCAACCTGTTCAAGTGACCCGATCCGTGACCGCACTCCCTCCCGCTGAAATGACCCGCCAGTGACCTTCCACCGCCTTGAATCCGCCGATGACCCCCGGGTCTCCGACTACACGCAGCTGACGGACGTGCACCTGCGCAAGCTCAGGGAACCCGCCGAGGGCATGTACATCGCCGAGTCCTCCCGGGTGCTCCGGCGGGCCCTCGCGGCGGGGCACAGGCCACGTTCCTTCTTCCTCGCCGAAAAATGGCTCGAGGACCTCTCGGACGTCTTCGCGCAGTACCCGGACGTCCCCGCCTACATCGGTTCCGCCGCGCTCCTTGAGGAGATCACCGGCTTCCACCTGCACCGCGGCGCGATGGCGGCCATGCAGCGCCCGGAACCTGTGCCGCTGCCCGAGCTTCTCGCCGGGGCGCGCCGGGTCGCTGTGCTGGAGGATATCGTGGACCACACCAATGTCGGGGCGATTTTCCGCTCCGCCGCGGCCCTGGGCATTGACGCCGTCCTCGTCTCGCCGCGCTGCGGGGACCCGCTGTACCGCCGCAGCGTCCGGGTCAGCATGGGGACTGTGTTCCAGGTGCCGTGGGCCCGGCTGGAAGACTGGCCGGGGGACCTGCAGGTGCTCCGCGGCCAGGGCTTCACCGTGGCCGCCATGGAGCTCACGGACGACGCCGTGGACCTCGACGCCCTGGCCGCCCGCCGTCCGGAGAAACTCGCCCTGGTGCTGGGCACCGAGGGTGCCGGGATGAGCCCGGAGACCCTCGCCGCCGTCGACCTCGCCGTCAAGATCCCCATGCGTGCGGGCGTTGACTCGCTCAATGTCGCGGCGGCGTCCGCCGTGGCCTTCTGGGAGCTCCGGCCGCGCGAGTGAACCGCGCCGCCGGGCAGGCAGCAAGGGCGCTGACTTTCCGCTATGATTGATAGCTGGCCGTCCGGTGCATTCCGCTGGCCATCCCATTCATACCTGGCAGCTGGCAAAATCCAGTTGTGCGAACAAAGGTCCAATTATGAAGTCTGATACTCACCCGAAGTACGAAGCTGTTGTTTTCAACGACCTGGCTTCCGGCGTCAAGTTCCTGACCAAGTCCACCGTGTCTTCCAAGAAGACCATCGAGTGGGAAGACGGAAACACCTACCCGGTTATTGACGTCGAAATCTCCTCCGAGTCCCACCCGTTCTACACGGGCAAGCAGCGCATCATGGACTCTGCAGGCCGCGTCGAGCGCTTCAACGCTCGCTTCAAGGGCTTCGGCGGCAAGAAGTAACTTCTTCTCCCCAAGGTCTTTTGGAAAAGCCCGCACCGGTGACGGTGCGGGCTTTTTGCGTCCGGCACCGGTGCGCGTGGCAGGATTAACGCCATGACAACCCAACACCCGGTTCCCGGTTCCGCCCGCGACGACGACGGCGGAGCCCGCCGCCACGGGGAGTACAAGGTTCCCGGCGGCAAACTCGTGGTGGCCGACTTCGACGTCGACGGCGGTGTCCTCGCCAACGTCTCGGTCAGCGGGGACTTCTTCCTGGAGCCGGACGAGGCACTGCTGGAGATCAACCGGGCACTCACCGGCCTCCCGGCGGATGCCGCTGCGGCGGACATCTCCGCGGCAGTGGCGGCGGCCCTGCCGGCCGACGCCGTGCTGTTCGGCTTTTCCGCCGACGCCGTGGCCGTCACCGTCCGCCGTGCCCTCGCGAAGGCTACCGGCTGGGCGGACCACCACTGGAACATCATCGCGCCGTCCGTGCTGCCCACCCACATCAACGTCGCCCTGGACGAGGTCCTGACCGAAGAGGTCGGCGCCGGGCGGCGCAACCCGACCCTGCGTTTCTGGGACTGGGAGGAACCGTCCGTGGTGATCGGCAGCTTCCAGTCCGTCCGCAACGAACTGGACCCCGCCGGCGTCGAACGCCACGGCATCAGCGTGGTCCGCCGGATCAGCGGCGGGGGAGCGATGTTCATGGAGGCCGGCAACTGCATCACCTACTCGCTTTACCTGCCGCAGACCCTGGTGGACGGCATCAGCTTCGCCGACTCCTACGGCTTCCTGGACGCGTGGGTGATGGCCGCGCTCGAGAAGCTGGGGATCAGCGCCTTCTATGTGCCGCTCAATGACATCGCCACCGAGCACGGCAAGATTGGCGGCGCCGCGCAGAAGCGGCTCGCGAACGGCGGCATGCTGCACCACGTGACCATGAGCTATGACATCGACGCGGACAAAATGGTGGAGGTCCTGCGGATCGGCAAGGAAAAGCTCTCGGACAAGGGCACCCGAAGCGCCAAGAAGCGGGTGGACCCGCTCCGGCGCCAGACCGGCCTGGCCCGCGCCGAGATCGTCGCGGCCATGATGGAAGTCTTCGCCGAACGGTACGCCGCGACCCCGTCGGAGCTCACCGAGGCCGAGCTCGCCGCCGCGCACCACCGGGTCGACGCCAAGTTCGGCACTCCGGAGTGGCTGCACCGCGTCCCGTAAAGGACCCCACAAGCCCGTCGATTGCTCCGCACCTGCCGTTTAGAGCCGCCAAAAGGGCCGTTACGGAGCACTCGACAGGGGGTCCGCAGTCAGGGTCTGTGCCGTGAGGGAACGGTGCAGGTGGCTGCGCTGTTCGATGATGATGCGGCGGAGCGCCCGGGGGGCGTCCGGGTGCCCGGCCAGCCAGTGGTCCGTCCGGACGATAACGGGGTGTGTGTCCGGAGTGCCGCCATCCAGGTCCTGCCCCGCCGGATAGAGGCCGCGGACAATGCGGCTGGCGATTTCGATGCTGCGCCCGGCCCACACGTCTTCCAGGCACTCGAAATACCGGTCTATGAAGCCGCGCAGCAGCGGGGCCGGGCCGGTGTTGAAACCGGCGATGGTCGCGCTGAGCAGCTGGTTGGAGAGCGCGGTGCCGTGCACCGCCTCCCTCCAGGCCTCCTCCTTGACGGCCGCCTCGGGACGGGCCGCGAGGGCGGTGGCATGTCCGGATTTACCGGCAGCGGTGTTGTCCCGGGTGAGCTCCTCGTCGAGCTGCGCCACGGTGGCCTCCCCGTGGGCGGCCAGGGCATGCCAGAGGTTCCAGCGGAGCTCCGCGTCCACGGCAAGGCCTTCAATGACCGTGCTGCCGGACAGGATGCCGCGGATCAGGTCCAGACGGCTGCCGTCGTAGCGGCTGGCCGCGGCCACCGTACGCGCCCAGGCCAGCTGCTGGTCGGAGCCGGGCGCGGCCCGCTGGCACTCGTCCGCGGCGAGGGACAGGAAGCCGTGGCGGACGGCGGCCCGCCCGGCCTGCGGGACGTAGCGTTCGATTGCCGTGGCCGCGTTGCCCAGGACGTTGAGCAGCACGCCGATGCCGGTTTCCGCGGGCCCGAAGCGCTTGACGGCGTCCACGTAAAGGGACGACGGCGTGACCGCGTCACGGGCCGAGTCCCAGAGGGCGGTCCAGCACAGGGCCCGGGCCATCGGATCGCGGAGCGCGCTCAGGGAGGCCCGCGCGGTGGCTTCGGAGCGCGGGTCCAGCCGGACCTTGGCGTAGCTGAGGTCCTCGTCGTTGACCAGCAGCAGGGCCGGCCGCACCTTCCCGGAGAGGGCCGTCACCTCGGTCCGGGCGCCGCTGACGTCGGTCTCGACGCTGTCGGTGCGGAGCAGGACGCCGGCGTCGTCCATTTCGTACAGGCCGATCCGCAGCCGGTGCGGCCGCGGCTCCTGCCGGCCCGTCGTCGGGTCCTCGGCCTCCTGGACGATGGTGACAGTGCCGAGGACGCCGTCGTGCTCCTCGATCTCGCTGGTAAGGGTGGAGATGCCGGAGGTCTGCAGCCACTGGCGGGCCCAGTCCGCGAGGTCCCGCCCGGAAGCGGCACTGAGCGCCGCCAGCAGGTCCGCCAGGGTGGTGTTGCCGTAGGCGTGGTCCTTGAAGTACTGGCGCGAGCCGGCCACAAAGGCCTCGAAACCCACGTAGGCGACCAGTTGCTTGAGCACCGAGGCGCCCTTGGCGTAGGTGATGCCGTCGAAGTTCTGCTTGGCGGCCTCGAGGTCGGGGATGTCCGCGACGATCGGGTGGGTGGTCGGGAGCTGGTCCTGGACGTAGGCCCAGGCCTTGCGGTTGTTGGCGAAGTTCACCCAGGCCGTGGCCCAGTCCGTGGTGCGGTCCACGCCGAGGGTTCCCATGTAGTCCGCGAAGGATTCCTTGAGCCACAGATCGTCCCACCACTGCATCGTGACGAGGTCGCCGAACCACATGTGCGCCATCTCGTGCAGCAAGGTGTTGGCGCGGGCCTGGTACTGCGAATCGGCGGCCCGGGAGGTGAAGACGTAGCTTTCCGTGAAGGTCACCAGGCCGGGGTTCTCCATCGCGCCGAGGTTGTATTCGGGCACGAAGGCCTGCTCGTACTTGCCCCACGGGTACGGGAAGTCGAAGAGCCCGTTGAAGAAGTCCAGGCCGTTCCTGGTGAGGGTGAAGAGGGCTTCGGGGTCGAACGACGGCGCCATCGAGGCGCGGCAGTAGAGGGCCAGCGGCACCTCCAGGCGGGTGCCGTCGTCGAGCGTTCCGCTCCAGGAGTCCTCTGCCTTGAAATACGGGCCCGCCAGCACCGTCGTGATGTACGTGGACATCGCCTGCGTGGGGGCGAAGTCCCAGCGGCTGGTGTCCGGGTCGCTGGTGAGGAGTGTCCGCTGGGTTTCAATGCCGTTCGAGGACACTTGCCAGGCCGAGGGCGCCATCACGTGGAAGGTGAATTCGGCCTTGAGGTCGGGCTGTTCGAAGTTGGCGAAGACCCGGCGGGCGTCAGCGGGCTCGTACTGCGTATAGAGGTAGCACTGGCCGTCGGCCGGGTCGAAGAAGCGGTGCATGCCTTCCCCGGAGGTGCTGTAGAGCGCGGTGCCCGTGACGGTGACCTGGTTTTCCGCCTGGAGGTTGCCGAGCCGGATCCGGGCACCGTCCACGACGTCGGCGACGGCGAGTTTCTTGCCGTTGAGGAAGACGCTGTGCACCTCGCTGCTGATGAAGTCCAGGAACGTCGAGGCCCCGGGTTCGCTCGCGGAGAAGGTGATCACGCTGCGGCTCGTGTAGCCGGCGACGTCCGGATCCGCAGCCTGCCGGACGTCCAGGGAGACGTCGTAGCTGTGGGTGGTGATCAGGGCTGAGCGGGTTGCGGCTTCATCGCGGCGCAGGTTCTGGTTCGACACCCCGCTATCTAATCATGAGGAACGCGGCGCCCAGCCCCAGCCCGGCGATCAGCAGCCAGGACGCCAGCGCGGCCAGCAGGGCCCGCGCCCCGGTGTGCAGCAGCTCGCCCACCCGCACCGCCGAGCCGAGGCCGAAGAGCGCCATCCCGAGCAGCACATCCTGGAGCACCGCGGCGGCGTCGAGGAGGCCGGGGGAGAGCCAGCCCGTGGTGCGCAGGGCGGCCAGGGCGACGAAGCCGAGCACGAACAACGGGACGATGGGCGGCCGTTTCGGTCCGGCGCCGGCGCCGGCGCTGCTGCGGTGATGCAGTCCGGCGGCGGCGACGATGGGCGCCAGCAGGATCACCCGGGTGAGTTTGACGACGACGGCGACGGCCAGCGCGGACGCCCCGGCGGTCTGCGCGGTGGCCACCACCTGGCCCACGTCGTGCACCGAGGCCCCCGCCCAGGCGCCGAAGACTTCCGGGCTGAGGCCCAGCGGCTGAATGAGCAGCGGCAGGACACCGATGGCCAGGGTGCCGCACAGGGTCACGAGGGCTACCGGGAGCACGGTGTCCTGCTGCCGGATCCGGCGCACCGCGGCCATCGCCCCGATGGCGGAGGCCCCGCAGATGGAGAAGCCGGTGGCAATCAGCAGCGACACCGGCGGCGGCAGCCGGAAGAGCCGGCTGATGCCGTAGGTTCCGGCGAAGGCGGCCAGGACCACGCCCGTGATCAGCAGCAGCGCGGCCCAGCCGAGGCCGAGCACATCGACGAGACTGACCTTCAGGCCCAGGACGACGATCCCGGCGCGCATGAGGTGCTTGCCGGCAAAATCAAGGCCCGGCCGGCCCTGGCCCGCGGTCCAGCCAGCCAGCCCAGGGACATTCGCGGCAAGGAGCCCGAACGCCACGGCCAGCGTCATGGCCGGGAGCGCCGGAACCAGGCTGTGGACGGCAAGGGCAAGCACGACGGCGGTTGCGGCGGACAGCAGGCCCGGCAGCAGGCGCGGCAACGGATCAGTCCTGAGCGGTGGTTTGAGAGTAGGCGGTGGCACGTGTCTACCTTGACGCAACCGCCGGGAAAAGCCGTTACCGCCACGGCGGCCGCCGCCGGGGTGCTCCCCGGGTGCCGTCCCGGGTGCCGGGCCGGCGACGGCGCGGAGCCGGCGCGGTGGCGGGCCCTGGACCGCTCCCCGGCGGCACGCTTCAGGGGGCGCCGAAATGATTTCGCAACAAAAAGGTGATTGTCTAGTGACATGTCTGACCTATTCCAGGATTATTCAGTGGCCGCCGAACGTTCCGGCGCCTACGACGAGATGTTTACGCCGGGGCAAGAGCCCCGGAAGTCCTACGGGCAGGTTGCCGATGCCCTGCGTGAACTCTCGCTGGCTGATGTCACCGCGCGCGCCGATTCGATGGCCCGGACCTTCCTGGACCGCGGTGTCACGTTCGACTTCGCGGGGGAGGAGCGGCCCTTCCCGCTCGACATCGTGCCCCGGGTCATCCCGGCCGACGAGTGGACCGTGCTGGAGAAGGGCGTGGCGCAGCGCGTGCGGGCCCTGGAGGCGTTCCTCAATGACGTCTACGACAAGATGACCGTGGTGGCCGACGGCGTCATCCCGCGCCAGCTCGTCACGACGAGCGCCCACTTCCACCGCCAGGTGCACGGCTTCGAACCGGCCGGAGGCGTCCGCGTCCATATCTCCGGCATTGACGTTGTCCGCGACGCCGCCGGGACTTTCCGTGTCCTCGAGGACAACGTCCGCGTCCCCTCCGGTGTCAGCTACGTCCTGGAGAACCGCCGCGCGATGGCCAAGGGCCTGCCCGAGGCCTTCGGCCAGCAGCTCATCCGGCCGGTCGAAGAGTATCCCCGCCGGCTGCTGTCCGCCCTGCGCAAGACGGCACCGTCCGGCGTCGACGATCCCACCGTGGTGGTCCTGACCCCCGGCGTCTTCAACAGCGCCTACTTCGAGCACACCCTGCTCGCCGGCCTGATGGGTGTGGAACTCGTCGAAGGGCGCGACCTCATCTGCCGCGGCAACCGCGTCTACATGCGCACCACCGCCGGGGAACAGCGCGTGGACGTGATTTACAAGCGCATCGACGACGAGTTCCTGGATCCGCTGCAATTCCGCGCCGATTCCATGCTCGGCTGCCCGGGCCTGGTCAACGCGGCCCGCGCCGGCGGCGTCACCATCGCGAACGCTGTGGGCAACGGCGTCGCCGACGACAAGCTGGTCTACAGCTACGTTCCGGACCTGATCCGCTACTACCTCAACGAAGAACCCGTGATCGCCAATGTGGACACCTTCCGGCTGGAGGAAAAAGAGGCCCGGGAAGAGGTCCTGGACCGCCTCGACGAACTGGTGGTCAAACCCGTGGATGGTTCCGGCGGCAAGGGCCTGGTGATCGGCCCGGATGCTTCCAAGGACGAACTCGAGGCGCTGCGCAAGCGCGTCATCGCGGACCCCCGCGGCTGGATCGCGCAGCCGGTCCTGCAGCTGTCCACGGTGCCCACGCTCAGCGGCGACAAGTTCGGCCCGCGGCACGTGGACCTGCGCCCCTTCGCAGTCAACGACGGCGACGACGTCTGGGTCCTGCCCGGCGGCCTGACAAGGGTGGCGCTCAAGGAAGGCTCCCTGATCGTCAACTCCAGCCAGGGCGGCGGCTCCAAGGACACCTGGGTGCTCGCCGACTCCCCGGAGGTGCCGGTGGAGACCCTGCCGCGGGCGGCCATCACAGTCCGCGAACGGGTCTCGGTCTGGCCCGTCGAAAGCAACTGGCGCGACAGCCAGAAGGAGCAGCAGCAATGACCCGCGGCCCCGTGTCGATCATTGTTCCGCCGACCTACTCTTTTCAGATTTCCGTTGCGCTGGAGGTAACCGCGAATGCTTAGCCGTATCGCCGAATCACTGTTTTGGATCGGCCGCTATGTGGAACGGGCTGACGGCACTGCCCGGATCCTCGATGTCCACCTGGAGCGGCTCAACCACCTGCCGATGGACGAACAGCGCAGCGTGGCGCAGGAGCTCCTCGCCGTCATGGGCGCCCGGGCGCAGAGCGAGGATTTCGGTCTTCCCGAGCTGCTGAACGCGCTGGCGTACGACAAGCAGAGTGCCACGTCCATCGCGGGTTCCCTTGGCGCGGCGAGGGAGAACGCCCGGCGCGCCCGGGAAACCGTGTCGTCCGGGCTCTGGGAGAGCCTGAACACCACGTATTACGGCCTCAACCAGCACCGCAAGGACGTCGTCGGCACCTACCGTTTCTGCAACTGGGTGCTCGAACGCACGGCCATGGTCAGCGGCCTCGCGGACACCACGGTGAGCCACGACGAGAGCTGGCAGTTCCTGGTCCTGGGCCGCTCGCTGGAACGTGCCGACATGACAGCCCGGATGCTCTCCACCCGGGACGTCCTCTCCGCGGGGATGTCGTGGGTGAACATGCTCCGCTGCGCCGGCGCCTACGAATCCTTCCTGCGGACCCGCCGCGCGGCTTTCGGCGACCAGCACGCCGCCGAGTTCCTGCTGCTGGACCGGTTGTTCCCGCGGTCCATCGTCTATGCGCTGCGCGACGCCGACGAGTGCCTCGCCATGCTGGACCCCTCGGCCCAGCGCGTTGGCTTCATCAACGACGCGCGCCGGATCGTGGGCCAGGCCCGCACCTTCCTCGAGTTCCACCGCACCGATGACCTCATGTCTGAACTGCCGGAGCACATGGAGCGTGTGCAGAAGGCCGTCTCGCAGGCCTCGGACGCCATTTCCCGTAAGTACTTCAATCAGGCAGACGAACTGGCCTGGGTGGGAGAAGTTTCATGACCCGGCTGAGCATCATCCACAAGACGGCGTACAAGTACAACAAGCGCGTCACGCTCTCCTACAACGAGGCCCGCATGACCCCGCTGACGGATCCCCAGCAGGTGGTGCTGGAGTCCTCCCTGAAGGTTTCGCCGTCACAGGCCGCCCTGAGCAGCTACCGCGATTACTGGGGCACGCGCGTCACGGGCTTTGACATGCAGATGCCGCACGAGTACCTCGAGGTCCTGTCCACCACCACCGTCGAGGTGCACCGGTCGGAAAGGATCCCGGCGGAGGCGGACATCGTGGGCTGGGACGTCCTCGAGTCCCCGGAGATCCTCAACAAGTTCAGTGACTGGATTCCGCAGTCGCAGCTCACCGGTCCGGGCGCCGAGGTGCTCGGGATCATTCCCGGCGTCGTCGAAGGCCGCAATCCGCACGAGGCTGCCATGGCGGTCTTTGAATGGATGCGCGGGGAAATGACCTACATGAAGGGCTCCACCGGCGTCACCACGAACGCCGAGGAGGCCTGGAGCCAGCGCCAGGGCGTCTGCCAGGACCTGGCGCACCTGGCCATCGGTGCGCTGCGCAGCCGGGGCATCCCCTCCCGCTATGTCTCCGGCTACCTGCACCCGCGCTCGACGGCGGAACTCGGCGAGACGGTCGCCGGGCAGTCGCACGCCTGGCTGGAATGGTGGGACGGCGAGTGGCGCAGCTGGGACCCCACCAACCACAAGCCGGCCGGCGACTTCCACGTGACCGTGGCGAGGGGCCGCGACTACCGCGACGTGCCCCCGCTCAAAGGGATCCTGTCCGGCGGCGGCGGCTCCGCGCTCAGCGTGAGTGTGGAGATCACCCGCCTGGCCTGATTCCCCGATGCGCTATCACTTGATGCTGTTCTGAGGCTTCAGAACAGCATCGTCTGATAGCGCATTGGGTTATTCGAGTCCGGAACGGGTGGCGTCGTCCAGCGGCGTCCACCAGGTGAGCGGCGGTACCACCTTGAACCGGCGGCCTGTCACGGTGTCCGGAGTGATCCTGACGAAGTGTTCCTTCTTGCCGGCCTGCCAGGGGAACAGCAACAGCCCCACGGTGTCCAGGACCTCCTGTTGGTTCTGCACCGGTGCGGCCTGTCCCTTGATCACCACACTCCAGGCGATGCCGCTGTCGGCGTCCACGCCGTCGGCCTCCACCGCCACGGGGGTGTCGCTCGTAGCGGCCTGGAGCTTGGTGCCGTCGGCTGTGCGGAACACCAGGGTGCCGTGGTCCACCTTGTAATTGATCGGGAATATGTCGGGATGGTCGTCCACCCAGACCGCGAGCCTGCCCACGGTGACACCGCGTAACAGACGCCAACATTCGTGGTGGTCAAGGTTCTCAACTTCGTGTGCCTGCTGGTTTTTTCCCGGCTTCGGATCAGTACTCATGGCGGCGAGCCTACGCCAGGCAAGCGGCAAGGGGGTAGGGGAAAAGGTCACAATCCGAATCAACATCGTCTTCCGTCTAGGGTCTTTGCGCACGCTTCGGGGTATTCTGGCATCACTATCGTCAGCGCGGACGATCGTTGCGTTCGTTGTATCGAATTGGGGCCATGAGCATGCATTCAATGGGGGAACGACCGGATCAGACTGCCACTGAGACGCAGCCCATGATCGACGGCGTCCTCAGGGGCTTCGTTTCCAGGGCCGAGGAATTGCTCCAATCCCAGGAACGCATGGCCGGGCTGCTGGAGGCAGTCGTCGCCGTTGCCGAGGACCTCAGCCTCGATGCTGTTCTGGAACGCGTGGTGCAGTCCGCCTGCCGCTTGCTTCACGCCCGCTACGGCGCCCTGGGCGTCATCGGCGACGACCGCGCGCTCAGTCACTTCATTACGGTCGGCATCGACCAGGAAATGGCCCACCGGATCGGGCCGCTGCCCACCGGCCACGGGGTCCTTGGCCTCCTGATTTCGGACCCCCGCCCGCTTCGGCTTCATGACCTGCACACACATCCGGAGTCGTACGGCTTCCCCTCGAACCATCCCCCCATGAAGTCCTTCCTCGGTGTTCCGGTGCGGGTCCGGGACGTGGTGTTCGGGAATCTCTATCTGACGGAAAAGGAAGACGGCAGCGACTTCACGGCCGAGGACGAGGGCCTGGCCGTGGCCCTGGCGGCCGCCGCGGGTGTCGCCATTGAAAATGCGCGGCTCTACGACGACGCCCGGCGCCGGGCCCGCTGGCTGGAAGCCTGCATGGACGTCTCAGGACTCATGCTCAGCAGCGACCGCGACTACACCGCCGGCGGACTGGACCCCATCGCAAGCCGGGCTCTCCAGGAGTCGGGGTCCCAGTTGGCCCTGCTGGTGGCGCCCGCCACTGACGGCCGCGGCCATATCGTCGCCGGAGTCGCCGGAAAGCGCAGTCCACAGTTCTCCGGCCGTTCGCTCATGCTCGATTCACCGCTGCTGGAAAGTGTCCTCGACGGCGGCGAACCCGTGGTGCTTGACGACGCCTCCGCCCTCTTCGGCGAGATCGACGGCGGGATCACGGGCCCGCTGCTGGCGGTGGCGCTGAGCACCCAGGGGGCGCACCACGGCCTCCTGCTGCTGATCCGGGACCCCGACGAGTTGCGCTATGCCCGCACGGACATTGAGATGGGTGCCGTCTTCGGCTCCCATGTCGCCCTCGCCCTCGAACTCGCCCGCGTTCACCGGCTCCGCGAGGAGCTGCTGGTCTTCACCGACCGGGACAGGATCGCCCGCGACCTGCATGACCTCGTGATCCAGCGGCTGTTCGCGGCCGGCCTCAGTGTCCAGAGCCTGACCCGTTTTACCAAGGATGAGCTCGCCACCGAACGGATCCGCAATATCACCGGCGAACTCGACGAGGCGATCAGGAGCCTGCGGGATACGATCTACTCGCTCAAGAGCAGCAGCGGCGAAACGGAACTGCTGAGCGGACGGATCCGGCGGGTGACCCGCAGCTCGGCGAAGTCCATGCCCTTCACACCGCGCCTGATCATCACGGGCCCCGTGGACGCCGTCACGCCGGACAAGGCGGACAATGTCGTGGCCGTAGTGTCAGAGGGGCTCAGCAACGCCATCAGGCATTCCGGCGCGGACACCATCTCCGTGTCGGTCGGTGTCGTCAAGGGCCGTGTAACGGTGGTCATCACGGACAATGGCGCCGGCTTCGCTGAACCCGGGAAACGCCGGGGACTGGCCAACCTGGAGGACCGTGCCCGGATGCTGGACGGCGAATGCACCATCACCAGCGCGCCCGACGCCGGCACGAGCCTTGAGTGGTCAGTGCCGCTCTAACAGTCAGTGCCGCTCTAACAGCAGAGGTGCTGTTCAGCAGACCGTGCTGTTCAGCAGACCGTGCTGCTGGCGTGGCCGTGACGACGTCAGCTAAGGGACACCGTGCGGGCGGCTGGGTTCTGCATGGCCTCCGGGCGGTGCGGGTGAGGACGGCCCGGCAATAAACACAGCGGCCTGGGTCCGGCGTTCGAACCCCAGCTTGGCCAGCAGCGACGACACGTAGTTCTTGACAGTCTTCTCGGCGAGGAACATTTCCGCGGCAATCTGGCGGTTCGTGAGCCCGCCGCCCACCAGCTCGAGCACCCGGCGCTCCTGCGGTGTCAGGGAGGACGTCCTGGGATCCACCTCTTCGGCCTCGACAAGGCTGTCAACGATGCCGGCGGCGACCCCTTCCGCGAAGAGCGACTCGCCGGTGGCTGCCCGGCGCAGTGCCCCGATCAGGTCGGTGCCGCCGATTTCCTTGAGCACATAGCCGCTCGCGCCCGCCAGTACGGCGCCGCGCAGGGCCTGCTCGTCATCGAAACTGGTCAGGATGATGCAGTTCAGCGACGGGTCAACCGAGCGCACGTCGCGGCAGACCTCAATCCCGGTTCCGTCCGGAAGCCGGGCATCGAGGACGCTGACGTCCGGGTGGAGGGCCGGAATACGGCGGGTCGCCTCGACGGCGGAACCCGAACTCCCCACCACCTGGAAGCCCTCACCCTCGAGGAGCTCCTGAAGTCCGCGCCTGACGAGTTCGTGGTCATCCAGGATGAAAACCCGAATGACGGCCGGCGCCCCGTCGGGTGCAGTGAGACCTGCGTCTGCCCAGGCAATCATGATTCTCCTGTCCGGCGGCTTGCGCTGCCATGAATGGTGCGGTGCTCCCCAGCCTGATTTTCGCAGATCGCGCCTGCGGGTCGTGCCTTGTGATGCATTGTTGCTGAATCAGGTGCCGTCGTCGCCGGCGCCGCCTGGTCCCCGTTGTTACATTGTCCACTCCGGGAGCCGTTTCCCGCCCCGGCAACTGCAATTCTTCTCCGTGGTCCGTGCCCCGGCAAGGGTCCTTGGTCCCGCCGGGAGCGGGCCGGCGTGCCGTCCCCGATGACTTTCGGCCCTAGCTGCCTGCCCGCCTCGCCCGGCACTATAGGCTGGACGCGACAACTGTACGACGAAGGGATCTGCCATGACCGAAGCCAGGGACATCCGGACCATTGTGGTGGGGGTTGATGGTTCCGACGCGTCGGTGGAGGCGCTGCTCCAGGCCCAGAGCCTCGCCGTGCCGCTCTCGGCGCGGCTGGTGGCGCTGGCCAGTTGGGATGTCCCTCCGGTGTACGACGGTTACGTCGCGATGGGAATCGACGACTTCGACGTCCGGGCCGGGGAAATCCTGCAGGAGACGGTGGAGAAGGCCTTTGGGGCCGACACCCCGGCCAACGTCGAGCCACGCCTCGTGCAGGGACACCCCCGGCACACCCTGATTGAGGCCAGCCGGGACGCCGACCTGGTGGTGGTGGGGCGCCGCGGACACGGCGGCTTCGGCGGCATGCTGATCGGGTCCGTGAGCTCCGCGCTGGTGGCCCACGCCCACTGCCCCGTCCTCGTCGTCCATGCCCCGGACGTCAAGGCAGCCAAGTAGGCGCACCCGATCCGGACGATCCGATCAGGGTGGGGCCGGGGCTGACCGGGGCCTTTTAGTAGCGACCTGGTCGACCGGGGCCCTATTCGAAGGAGCTCCGGCGGGGGTCGGCGAGCCGCGTGCTCCACAGGTCCGGCCTGTTGACCTTGAACCGGCGCCCGGTCAGGGCCTTCGGGGAGAGCCGCACGTAGTAGTCCTTATCTCCCGGCTGCCACGGCTCAAGCAACCGGGCGTCGACGGATTCCTTCTCCTGCTGGCTTTCGATCAGTTCAGCCTCACCGCGGGCAACCACGCTCCAGGCCTGCTGTTCATGAGAGTCGTAGCCATCGATTTCGAAGGCGATGGGCTTGGCCGTCATCGCTGCCCACAGTTTGGTTCCCCCGGCGGTGCGGAACACGATCGAGCGGCGCTCGAGCGCGAAGTTCACCGGGAAGATCTCCGGATGCCCGTCCACAATCAGGGCGATCCGACCCACGACTTCGGTGTCCAGCAGCACCCAGCACTGGTCCATGGACAATCCGTAATCGGGCGCAGGCGTCGTCTCTGTGTTCATGTGGACCCACGTTACGTACTGCGCCGGGCCCCCATTAGGGCCATAAGGCCCGTAGCCCCCACGGGCCGGCCCTGATATAGGCCGGGTGGTTACCAGGGGCTCGGCTTGTAGTCCTTCAGGAAGACGCCGAACTGGTCCTCGCCCGACTCGCCCATGACGATCGGGTCGTACACCCGGGCGGCCCCGTCGACGAGGTCCAGGGGAGCGTGGAAGCCCTCCTCCATCAGACGCACCTTGGTGACGTGCGGGCGCTCATCGGTAATCCAGCCGGTGTCCACGGCGGTCATCAGGATGCCGTCCGCGTCCAGCATCTCCTGGGCGCTGGTCCGGGTCATCATGTTCAGCGCCGCTTTGGCCATATTGGTGTGCGGGTGGCCGGGGCCCTTGTAGGCGCGGGAGAACTGGCCTTCCATGGCACTGACGTTCACGATGTACTTACGCCGCGCAGTGGAACGCTTCATCGCCCCGCGGAGCCGGCTGACCAGCAGGAACGGCGCGGTGACGTTGCACAACTGGACCTCGAGCATTTCCAGGGGATCCACCTCATCCACCACCTGGGTCCAGCTGTTGATGCTGCCCAGATCGGGCACCAGGCCGCCGGCGTCGATCGCGGTGCCGGCGGCAATGCGTTCCAGCGAGGCGGAACCGGTGGACAGTGCCAGCGAGGTGATCGCGTCCCCGGCCAGCACCGGGTGCTCCAGGACGGTGCTCGCCAGGGCCAGCGGGTGCTTGTCGTGGGCGTGGCCGAAGGTCACGAGTTCCGGGCCGCCGTTGGCCGCCTGGAGGGCCGCGGGGAGCGGTTCGTCCTCGGCGTCGACCAGCGGCTTGTAGGCGTTGCCGGTGCGGCGCACGGTCTGGGCGGCGTTGTTGATGATGATGTCCAGGGGGCCTGCGGCGTCCAGGGAGTCGGTCAGCGCCATCACCTGCGAGGGGTCGCGCAGGTCGATGCCGACGATCCGCAGCCGGTGCAGCCACTCGCCGCTGTCCTCCATCGCGGCGAAGCGCCGTGCGGCGTCCTTGGGGAAGCGGGTCGTGATGGTGGTGTGGGCGCCGTCGCGCAGCAGCCGCAGCGCGATGTACATGCCGATCTTGGCCCGGCCGCCGGTCAGGAGGGCACGGCGGCCGCTCAGGTCCGTCCGGGCGTCGCGCTTGCTGTGGCTGAACGCGGCGCATTCCGGGCACAGCTGGTGGTAAAAGGCATCCACCTGGGTGAAGTGCTGCTTGCAGATGTAGCAGGGCCTGGACTTGATCAGGTGCCCGGCGATACTCCCGGTCGTGGAGGGGGCAAGCTTGTTGCCGCGGGTTTCGTCGTCGATCCGGTCCGGGGCCGCCGTCGCCGTCTGCGCGATCACGGCACGGTCTGCTTCGGCAATCAGATCCCGCTTGCTGACCCGGCGGTGGCGCTTGACGGCCTTGAACATCTTGCCGGTGGCACGGCGTACCGAAACGTAGTCCGGGTGCTCCTCGTCGTAGACGTGGATGCTGTTCAGGACCTTCAGGCAGGCCTGGATTTCCTCGGGGGTCAGATCGGAGGGCAGATCGGGGGAGCTCATTGCCCCAATTTTACAGGCTGCGGGGAGCCCGGCCCGACGCCGGGGCCGGGCTCCCGCTGCTGATCAGCCTCAGGGGGCGTTGCCGGACCGCGGAGCAGAGACGCCGACGGCGGCCGCCTGCACTTCCGCGACCTTGTCCACGGATTCCCGCAGCGCGGGCCAGTGCTCCGTGGCGGCCTTGACCGCGTCCGGCACCAGGATCAGGTTGGCGGCCGACAGGGCGCGCTCCTGCTCGCCGGGCTCCGGGACGAGCTGTCCCTTGGACAGGACGGTGATCCCCGAGTCGGTGACCTTGAAACCGCGCGCCCGGTCCAGTTCATGGTCGAGGCCGATCGCGGCGCCCGCCGGGACCTTGACGTTCTTATCGATGATGGCCCGCTTGACGACGGCGCCTTCACCGATGTTGACCTTGTCCATCAGCACGGAGTCGAGCACCCGGCTGGACGTGCCGACGTAGACGTCGTTGGACAGCACGGAGCCTTCCACAATGCCGCCGGAGATCACGGTGCCGCTGGCAACGATCGAATCCAGGGCGGTGCCGACCGTGTTTTTCTGGCCGCGGACGAACTTGGCCGGCGGGGAGATGCTCTGCCGCGTGTAGATGGGCCATTCCGAGTTGTAGAGGTTGAACACCGGCACGGGGGAGATGAGGTCCATGTGCGCGTCGTAGAACGAGTCGATGGTGCCGACGTCGCGCCAGTAGGTGCGGTCGCGTTCGGTGGAGCCGGGGATCTCGTTGAGGGTGAAGTCGTAGACGCCGGCTTCGCCCTTGTCGACGAAGTACGGAATGATGTCCCCGCCCATGTCGTGTTTGGTGTCCAGCCGCTCGGCATCGACATGCAGGGCCTCGACGAGGGCGTCGGCGTCGAAGACGTAGTTGCCCATGGAGGCGAGGAACTGGGTGGGGTCGGCGGCCAGCCCCGGGGTGGAGGAGGGCTTCTCGACGAAGGCCGCGATCTTCTCCGGGTTGTTGTGGTCCACTTCGATCACACCGAACTGGTCGGCCATGTGCAGCGGCTGGCGGACGGCCGCGACGGTGGCCTTGGCACCGCTGGCGACGTGCTGGTCCACCATCTGGGCGAAATCCATCCGGTAGACGTGGTCCGCGCCCACGACGACGACGATGTCCGGGTTGGCGTCGTGGATAAGGTTCAGCGACTGGTAGATGGCGTTGGCGCTGCCGAGGAACCAGCTCTTGCCCACGCGCTGCTGCGCGGGGACCGAGGCGATGTAGTTGCCCAGTTGTGTGGACATCCGCCAGGTTTCGGAAATGTGGCGGTCCAGGCTGTGCGACTTGTACTGCGTCAGGACGACGATCTGCAGATAGCGGGAATTGACCAGGTTCGATAATGCAAAGTCAATAAGCCGGTAACTTCCAGCGAACGGGACGCCGGGCTTAGCCCGGTCCGCCGTCAATGGCATGAGCCGGTTTCCCTCGCCACCTGCGAGGACAATGGCCAAAACTTTCTTATTCGGCATGGTGATCGCTCCTGAACGCCTTTGTACTTCCCCAAACAGTCCGGCACGCCCGAACGTCTTCACACTAGATCAGTTCCACCGTAACGACTACCTTGGGGTTTGTGCGTATAGACATTGTGACCAAAGAATTCCCGCCCGAAATTTATGGCGGCGCCGGGGTCCACGTGGCCGAACTCAGCAGGGTGCTCGCCCAGCACGTGGATCTGCAGGTGCGCGCCTTCGGCGCGCCCCGTGAACCCGGGTATCACGGCGCGACGGTCACGTCCTACGCCGTGCCCGAGGATCTTGGCGGGGCGAACGCCGCGCTGCAGACCCTGGGGGTGGACCTGCGGATCGTCCCGGACATCGCCGGCGCGGATGTGGTGCATTCTCACACCTGGTACGCCAACATGGCCGGGCACATCGCGTCGCTGCTGCACGGCATTCCGCATGTGCTCAGCGCCCACAGCCTGGAGCCGCTGCGCCCGTGGAAGGCCGAGCAGCTCGGCGGCGGCTACGCCCTGTCCTCCTGGGTGGAAAAAACCGCCTATGAGGCCGCGGCCGCCATCATCGCCGTGTCCGAGGGCATGCGCCAGGACATTCTCCGCAGCTACCCCGAGGTGGACCCGGCCAAGGTCAAGGTGGTGCACAACGGGATTGATGTGAGCCTCTGGAACCGGGACGAGGGCGAGGACGTCGTCCGGGCCCTCGGGATGGACCCGGCCCGGCCGAGCGTGGTCTTCGTGGGCCGCAACACGCGCCAGAAGGGTGTGCCGTACCTGCTGCGCGCCGCCGCGAAGCTGCCCGCCGACGTCCAGCTGGTGCTGTGCCTCGGTGCCGCCGACACCCCCGAACTGGCGGCCGAAACCGCCCGCCTGATCGAGCAGCTGCAGACCCAGCGCAGCGGCGTGATCCTGGTGGAGCGGATGCTGCCGCGCAACGAGCTCATCCAGGTCCTCAGCCACGCCACAGCGTTCGCCTGCCCCTCGATCTACGAGCCGCTTGGCATCGTCAACCTTGAGGCCATGGCCTGCGGCGCTGCCGTCGTGGCGAGCGCCACCGGCGGGATCCCGGAGGTTGTCCAGCATGGCGAAACCGGACTGCTGGTGGACATCGAGCAGGTCACGGACGGAACCGGCACCCCGCTGGACCCGGAAAAGTTCGTCACCGAGTTCGCCGCCGCCCTGACCGAGGTCGTGTCCGATCCCGCCCGGGCACGGGCCATGGGCCAGGCCGGCCGGCGCCGGGCCGAAGAGCACTTCTCGTGGGAATCCATCACGGAAACCACCCTCGAGGTCTACCGCTCAGTGCTCCCCAAGGGATCCTGACACCGCCGTCGTCGTCTGTTCCGTCGTCGAATGACAGCCGGGTCAGGCGCCGGAGGCCTTCGCGTGGCTCTTGCGGGCCAGCAGGATTTTCTCGTCCACCGGGGCGTCGCCGCTGGCGCGCTGCGTGCGGAAGTACTCGCGGGCCTCGTCCTGGCGGAGCTGCTCGGCGCCCGTGGCGATCTCGGCGCGGAGGTGCTCGGGGCCGAACCCGAAGGCGTCGACCAGGTCCAGGGCGTGCGGGCGGATCTTCACGAGCAGGCGGTTGATGTAGTCGCCCACGGTCCGGGCGCGCTGCATTGAGAGCCGGCCGTTCATCAGGTACCAGGACAGGTTGTCCTCGATCAGGGACAGCCCGAAGAGGTCGCGAAGCCAGGTCAGGACCTTCCTGGTGCCCGGGTCCGTGACCTTGCCCAGCGCTTCGGTGAAGGCTTCCCACTGCAGCAGCTCGGCGTGCGCCTGGGCAGCTTCGATGAGTTCGTTCTGGTGGCTGTTGAACAGTGCCGCCCCCTGCTGCTGCGGCAGCTTGCTGGCGCCCTTCAGTGCCGAGCCGACGTCGGCGACCATGGTCTGCACCCGGTCGGTCAGCAGCGCGCGCTGGCTGGCCTCGTCCTTGATCGCGATGGCTGCCTTCTGCACCGATCCGGTGTCCGCCATGAACTGCGCGACGCCGCGCAGGCCGGTCCGGTGGAAGGCGGCGCCGGTGGCCTGGCCGACCACGTAGCGGGCCAGCACGCCGAAGTTCGCGGTGCGGAATTCCTTGGCGTAGTCGGCCAGCAGGCGCTTGGCGACCAGCTGCAGCAGGACCGTGTTGTCCCCTTCGAAGGTGGCGTACACGTCAAGATCGGCGCGCAGCGAGGCGAAGCGGTTCTCAATCAGGAAGCCGGCGCCGCCGCAGGCTTCGCGGCATTCCTGCAGGGTGTCGAGCGCGTGCCAGGTGCTGAGCGGCTTGAGCGCGGCCGCCAGGGTTTCCAGGTCCTGACGGTCCTCGTCGGTGTCGGTCCGGCCGGAGAAAACGTCGTCGAACTTCTGCAGCAGCTGTTCGCTGGCGAAACCCGCGGCGTACGTTGTGGCCAGGCGGGTGAACAGCCGGCGCTGGTGCCGCTGGTAGTCCAGCAGCACTTCCTCGTCGGTCTGCGAGGAGGCGTTGAACTGGCGGCGTTCCGTGGCGTACTGGATCGCCGTCTTCAGGGCGAGCTTCGACGCGGTGACGGCGGCGCCGTCGAGCGAGACGCGGCCCTGGACCAGGGTGCCGAGCATCGTGAAGAAGCGGCGGCCCGGGCTGGCGATGGGGGAGCTGTAGCTGCCGTCGGCGTCGACGTTGCCGTAGCGGTTCAGCAGGTTGGTGCGCGGGATCCGGACGTGCGTGAAGTGCAGCCGGCCGTTGTCGATGCCGTTCAGTCCGCCCTTGACGCCGTCGTCCTCGCCGCCGATGCCCGGCAGGAATTCCTTCGTCCCGGGGTCGCGGAGGTCCATGTAGAAAGCGTGGACGCCGTGGTTCACGCCCTGCGTCACCAGCTGGGCGAAGACGACGGCGGCGAGGCCGTCCATGGCGGCGTTGCCGATGTAGTCCTTCCACGCGGCCCGGAACGGGGTGTGCACCACGAACTCCTCGGTGGCCGGGTCATAGGTGGCGGTGGTGGCGATGCTGGCGACGTCCGAGCCGTGCCCGGTCTCCGTCATGGCGAAACAGCCTGGAATGTCCAGGCTCATGATGCCGGGCAGCCACTTCTGGTGGTGCTGCTCGGTGCCGAGGTGGTTCACGGCGGAGCCGAACAGTCCCCACTGCACACCGGCCTTGATTTGCAGCGAGGGGTCGGCGATGACAAGTTCCTGGAACCCGGCCACGTTGCCGCCGTGTTCGTCGGCGCCGCCGACGGACGCGGGGAAGGCGCGGTGCACTGCGCCGTTGTCCACCAGGATCTGGAGCTGGCCGAAAGTGCGACGGCGGTGCTCGGTGTGGGTCAGCCCCTCCGTCTTGTACAGTTCCGGCTGGCCTGCGAGCGCCCGTGCGGTGCGGCGGGTGTCGGCCCACTTTCCCAGGAGCAGCTCGCCCAGCGCGGCGACGTCGACGGCGGGCGCCGCCGCAGCCGGCGCGCCGGACGTGGCCGGGCGTGTGGAGGCCGGCTTCGCGGCAGGGACGTTCGTAGGGGGGCCCGCGGGGCGGTCGGCTAGTTCGGTCATGTCGATTCCTTCGTTGGTTCTGACAAGGTCGGTGCTGAAGTCGGTGCTGAAGTCGGTGGTGGAGTGAACGGGGTTAGCCCGGGCCAGCGGACTCCCGGCCGGCGGATTCCCCGTCCGGTTGCTCCGGGGCGGCCGCCGTGCGGAGTTCGGGGGCGATGCCGAGGCACAGCCAGTCGGTGATCTGGCGTGCCATGGCCGCCTGGTCGGGTTTGGTGGGGGACGCCGGACTGGCCAGCCATTGCTCGCCGGCGTTCCGCACCAGGCCGATCGCCGCGTTCGGCCAGTATCCGATCACGGCCTCGCGCCCGGCCGAGTCGCTGAGGTGGTTGCGCATGGGCCGGGCGATCATGTCGCTGATCGCCGCGAAAAAGTGACCCAGGGCTCCGGCGGTGGCGAGGGTGCCGCTCGTGGCGTCCCCGGGGGTGTAACGCGTGACGAAGGTGTAGACATTGGGGCTTGTTTCCGCCATCTGCAGGTACGCGGACACCATCGCCAGCAGCCCCTCGCGGGGTGTTTGGGCGCTCTGGGCGGCTTCCTGGATGCGGCGCTGCATCTGGCTCAGCACGACTTCGCCCACGGCCTGCTGGAGCCCGGCTTTGTCCCCGAAGTACCGGTAGAACACCGACTTGGAGGTACCCGCCGCGGCGGCGATGTCTTCCATGGACGCATCACTGCCCAGGCTGTGCACGGCCTTCCGGGCTGACTTGATCAGCTCCCGGCGCCGCTCTTCACGATGCGACTGCCAGCGCGAGGCGCGGCCGTCCACACTGCCGGCACCGGCAGTGGCGGGGCCTGTCGTACTGCCGCCGGGAAGGTCGGCCTGGGGGATGTTCACGATACTCAGCGTATCAGGTACGCTGGGTATCGGTAACCGCTTTGATCAAAGGAGACAGCCCATGTCCGTCAACGGACAGTCCGCACCCGGACCGAAGGAATCAACCGCCCCGGCGACGCCCGAGGCCGTCACGGCAGCAGCCTCCCCTTCCGCGCCCAGCGCCGCAGCACCGACAATGCCGCGGCTCCGCAAGGCGGTCATCGTTGGCGGCAACCGCATTCCCTTCGCCCGCACCGGGGGCGCCTACACCAAGTCCTCCAACCAGGACATGCTGACCGCCGCCCTGGACGGGCTCATCGCGCGGTTCGGCCTGCAGGACGAACGCATCGGCGAGGTTGCCGCCGGGGCGGTGCTCAAGCACTCCCGTGACTTCAACCTGACGCGTGAGGCCGTGTTGGGCTCCGCACTGTCCGCGGAGACCCCGGCCTACGACCTGCAGCAGGCGTGCGCCACCGGGCTGGAAACGGTCCTCGGCCTCGCCAACAAGATCAAGCTCGGCCAGATCGATTCGGCGATCGCCGGCGGAGTCGACTCCGCCTCGGACGCACCGATCGCCGTGAGCGAGGGCCTGCGCGAGGTGCTCCTGGACCTGAACCGGGCCAAGACGCTGCCGCAGCGGCTGCAGGTCCTCAGCCGCCTCCGCCCCAAGGACCTCGCCCCGGACGCCCCCAACACGGGGGAACCGCGCACCGGCCTGTCCATGGGGGAGCACCAGGCGCTCACCACGGCGCAGTGGAAGATCACCCGGGAGGCCCAGGATGAACTGGCCTTCAACAGCCACCGCAACCTCGCCGCGGCCTACGACGCAGGCTTCTTCGATGACCTGCTCACCCCGTACCGCGGCCTCACCCGGGACTCCAACCTGCGGGCCGACACCAGCCTCGAGAAGCTGGCCACCCTCAAGCCCGTTTTCGGCAAGAGCCTGGGCGCCGCAGCCACCATGACGGCGGGCAACTCGACCCCGCTCACTGACGGTGCCTCCACCGTGCTGCTCGCTGCTGAGGACTGGGCGGATGCCCATGATCTGCCCAAGCTGGCCACCGTCGTCGACGGCGAGGCGGCAGCGGTCGACTTCGTCCACGGCAAGGACGGCCTGCTGATGGCTCCGGCCTTCGCTGTGCCGCGGCTGCTGGCCCGCAACGGGCTCAGCCTCGACGACATTGACTTCTTCGAGATCCACGAGGCCTTCGCCGGTACGGTGCTGAGCACCCTGGCCGCGTGGGAGGACGAGGAATTCGGCCGCACGCGGCTGGGCCTGGACGGAGCCTTCGGCAGCATCGACCGGTCCAAGCTCAACATCAACGGGTCCTCCCTCGCCGCGGGGCACCCCTTCGCGGCCACCGGCGGAAGGATCGTCGCTTCGCTCGCAAAAATGCTCCACGCCAAGGGCCACGTGGACGGCCGCCCGGCCCGCGGGCTCATCTCCATCTGCGCCGCCGGCGGCCAGGGCGTCGTCGCTATTCTTGAAGCACACTAGGGGGATCCGATGACCGACAAGTACACGCAATTCGTGAGCCAGGGTCCGGGCAGGGACATTGCCAGGAAACTCGGTCTGCCCCAGCCGGTAGTGCTGCGCCGCCACCAGCCGGGACAGCCGCTGGTCAGCGGGCCCGTCCTGGTCCAGGGCGGCGGCAGCGGCGCCGATGCGCTGGCCTCGACGCTCCTGTCCTGGAACCTGGATGTGCGCCGCCACGCGGTGCCGAAGGAGAAGCTCGGCGCCATCATCCTCGTCCTGGATGAGCTGGGCCGTCCGGAGGACCTGGAAAAGCCGGTGCTCACCGCTGCCACCTCCCTCCGGGACCTGGCAGCCAACGCCCGCGTCATCACCGTCTCCCGCGCGGCGGCGGACGCTGCAAATCCGGACAGTGCTGACCCGGCCGCCGCGGCAGCCCGCCAGGGAGTGGACGGGCTCCTCCGTTCGCTGGCCAAGGAGCTCCGGGCCGGCGCCACCGCCAACGGCATCCTGCTATCCGACGGCGCCGGTACCACCAGCCCCAGCACCCTCGGAGCGCTCCGGTTCTTCCTCTCCGGCCGGTCCGCGTTCGTCGACGGGCAGTTCCTCACCGTCAGCTCCGCCGAAGGGCAGCTGCCGGCCGACGCCGAGAAGCCGCTCGCGGGGAAGGTCGCCGTCGTGACCGGCGCCGCGCGCGGAATCGGTGCCGCGATAGCGCGCACGCTCTACCGCGACGGCGCCACGGTCGTCGTCGTCGACATCCCGGCGGCCGGTGACCACCTTGCCGCCGTGGCCAACGAGGTGCACGGCACGGCTCTGCAGCTGGACATCAGCCGCGAGGACGCCGGGCAGCGGATCATCGACCACGCCGTGGAACGGCACGGGCGTCTGGACATCGTGATCCACAACGCCGGCATCACCCGGGACAAGCTGCTCGCCAACATGGACCAGGGCCGCTGGAACTCGGTGATCGCGGTCAACATCGCCGCGCAGCTGCGGATCAACGAGGCCCTGCTGGCCTCTGAGCATTTCCGGAGCTCCCCGCGGATCGTCTCCGTCGCCTCGACCAGCGGCATCGCCGGCAACCGCGGCCAGACCAACTATGCCGCCTCCAAGGGCGGCGTGATGGGCATGGTCCGGGCCACGGCTCCGCTGATCGGCACGCACGGCGGCTCCATCAACGCCGTCGCCCCGGGCTTCATCGAGACCGAAATGACCGCGAAGATCCCTTTCGCCACCCGCGAGATCGCCCGGAGGCTGAACTCCCTGCAGCAGGGCGGCCGGCCGGGCGACGTCGCCGAGGCCATCGCGTTCCTGGCCAGCGACGCCGCCGGGGGGATCTCCGGTGAGGTACTGCGGGTCTGCGGGCAGAACCTGGTGGGGGCATGAGCCTTTCGCAGCCGGTCATCATGGGGGAGATGCCGTCGCTGTCCAAGCTCTACGTCAACGCGGCAGCCACCGCCGCCCGGCGCCGGGTTCTCGGCACCCATGCGGGCGCCGGGCTCCCGGAGGCCCGGCACGAGGTCCGCGGCGTCAAGGCGTCGGTGGAAAACCTCACGGCGTACCAGCACCTGATCGGCGAGACCGCGAGCGATGTCCTGCCGGCCGGGTTCATCCATGCGCTGGCGTTCCCCCTGGCGATGAGCGTGATGAACCGGGATGATTTCCCGCTGCCACTGCTGGGGATGATCCACCTGGAAAACCGGGTGGTGCAGTCCGCGCCCCTCCGGTTCACCGAGGCGCTGGATATTCAGGCGTGGGCGGCGAACCTGCGGGGGCACCGGTCCGGCACCCAGCTGGACCTCGTCGCGGAGGTGCGTCGTGCGGGGGAAGACGCCGTGAGCTGGCGCGGTGTCTCGAGTTACCTCGCGAAGGGGGTATTCCTGCCCGGAATCGACAAACCCACGGCCGCTTCGGCTGCGGCGGATTTCTCGGCGCCGGATCCGACCGCGCTGTGGCAGCTGGGCGTCGACACGGGGCGGGCCTACGCCGCCGTGTCCGGCGACTTCAACCCGATCCACCTGAGCGTCCTCTCGGCCAAGGCCCTGGGCCTGCGACGGTCGATCGCGCATGGCATGTATCTGGCGTCGCGGGCCCTGGCGGACGTGGGTGCCGCCAAGGGCGATGCCTTCAGCTGGGATGTGGCCTTCGATGCGCCGGTCTTCCTGCCGGCCCGCGTGGCGCTGGGCATCAGCACCGGCCAGGACGCTGACGGGGCGTGGCGACGCTCAGACTATGTCGCCTGGAACTCGCGGTCCGGACGCAAGCACTTCAGCGGATCGGTAGCCGCGCTCTAACTCCACCCGGCCCAAGAAGACGACGGCGGTGTCCGCCCCGGAAAGGGGAGGGCACCGCCGTCGTTGTCTGCGCTGTTGTCCGAATTATTGCCGGCCTGATGGCCGGGAACCGCCCGCTACTGCCTGTCCGCGGAGTCCTTCACGACACGCAGCATCCGGTGCAGGCTCAACAGGATCGATTCGACAGCGCTGGGGGCATCGGTTGCCGCTTCCTCGGCGCCCACACGTGCCGTCAGGGCCTTCACGGCTGCGTCGGCCTCTTCACTCAGCTCCGACTGCCGTTCCGGGCTCTCCGTCTCAACCGCCTCGAGGACGTCGCCGACGGCGGCCATGGCATCGGCGAGCGGCGTCGCGTATTCATCCGGCACCACAAAGGGCGTGTCCTTGGCCCAGATGACATCCGAGAGCACCTGCGTCACGTCCTGGACGTGGAAGGTCACCCGTTCCAGGTCCCGGAGGTTGCGGTAGTCCAGCTCAATGTCCCGCGGATGAAGCCGGCGCCGGGGGTTCGCCCGGCGGCTGGCGTCCGCCTTCTCCACGGCCAGGCGGACGGACCGCGCGGACGCTTCGAGCGCGCCGGACCGCTTTGACCAGTCCTCGTGTTCCGGCGGCCAGCTTTCCTTCAGCGCCTTGGCCATATCCCAGAGCTGCTGGGCGAGCGCGAGGCGCAGTTCGGCGATGCTGAGCTCGGCGGCGCGGAAGTGCAGCGGCGGGAAAACCAGCAGGTTCACGAGGATGCCCACCGTCACCCCGGCCCCCATCTGCAGGAGATAGCCGAAGGAGAACTGGTCAGGGTTGTGGCCGCCGACCAGCAGGACCAGAAGGGCCGCCGTCGGGATCCAGTCCCGGCCCGCGCCGATCTTCGGGAGTCCGGCCAGGATGACGCCGAAGGCCATCACGACGCCGACCGTCAGCGGCGTCGGGCTGCCGAGAACAAACAGTACAAAGGCCAGCCCAACGCCGATGGCGAGCCCCGCGAGTGTCTGTACACCCTGCTTCATGGAGCCCGCAACGTTCTCGTACATCGCCACCAGGGCGCCCAGCGGAGCGTAATAGGGGTAGTCGGCCGCGGAACCGGGCATAAACGGGGCAATCGCAAAAGCAATACCCGCAGCCAGCCCAGCCTTCACGGCCAGCTGCAGCCGGGGCCACAGCAGCGCTGAGCGGACGTTGCCGGCCACGACCCGCCAGAGTCGCAGGGGCAGTGAGGGGCCGCCTGTGTGCGTGGCCTCGTCTGTAGTAGTCACCCGGCTCACCCTAGGGTGGGGACGTTGCTGCGACAACTGGACGAACCCCCCGGGGCCTGTGACGTTCGGCTCAGCCGGCGCCGTGCCCCGGAGCGACTTCCTCCCCGGCCCGGACCGGTCCCGGCGGCGTTCCCTCGCCGAAGGGCCGGCCGCCGAGGGTGTCGCGGCCGTGGGCGGTCAGCCAGCTGCCAAGCTCCGGCCCCGCCGGAACGATCCCGGTGGGGTTGATGTCCTCGTGGACGATGTAATAGTGCTGCTTGATCTGCACGAAGTCGATGGTGTCGCCGAACCCGGGGGTTTGGAACAGGTCGCGGGCGTAGGCCCACAGTGCGGGCATCTCGCTGAGTTTCTGCCGGTTGCATTTGAAATGCCCGTGGTAGACGGCGTCGAAGCGTGCCAGCGTGGTGAAGAGCCGGACATCGGCTTCGGTGATTGTGTCTCCGACTAGGTACCGCTGTCCGGCGAGGCGCTCCTCCAGCCAGTCCAACGCGGTCCAGAGCCGGTCGTAGGCGGCGTCATAGGCTTCCTGGGAGCCGGCGAATCCGCAGCGGTACACACCGTTGTTCACCTCGGTGAAGACCCTCTTGTTGACCGCGTCGATCTCCTCGCGCAGTGCCTCCGGGTAAAGGTCCGGGGCGCCGGGGCGGTGGTAGGCCGTCCACTCGGTCGCGAAGTCGAGGGTGATCTGCGGGAAGTTGTTGGTCACCACCTGTCCACTGGTGACGTCGACAATGGCGGGCACGGTGATGCCGCGGGGATAGTCCGGGAACCGGCGGAAGTAGGACTCCTGGATCCGTTCCACGCCGAGCACCGGATCCTTGCCGTCCGGGTCCAGGTCGAAAGTCCAGGAGCGTGCGTCATGGGTGGGGCCGGGCTGGCCGAGGGAAATGGCGTCCTCGAGGCCCAGCAGCCGCCGCACGATCACAGTCCGGTTGGCCCACGGGCAGGCGCGGGCCGCGATCAGCCGGTAGCGTCCCGGCTCCACCGGCCAGCCGGGCTCACCGTTCCGGCCGGGGGCACCGTCGCGGGTGATCCGGTCCTCGATGTAGTTGGTGTCCCGGTTGAACTCCGCGCCGCCGGTGACGTAAGCGCCCTTGGTGCTGAATCCCGGGTCGTCCGTGTGTGTTGTGCTCATGGTCCCAGCCTATGCCGGGTGCCCGCCTTGTCCGGGCACTGTAGGCAATGGCAGCGTTGCGAACACCTGCGACATCGGCTGCCAGGCTACCCACCAGGCGGCACCGACGACGGCGGCGAACAGGACGATCCAGACGGCGGCGGGGATGCGGGTGGCCCGGGAGAGCAGGTAGGCGTCCGACGTCGCCAGCCGGTCCCGTCGCTTCAGGTGCACGGTGGCCAGCTTGCCGAGGTCCCGGACAGCGGCGACGAGGAGCGCCAGGCCGAGGACGATCATCACATGGCCGTTGAATTCGGGCGGGACGAACAGCACGAGCAGGACGGCGGCCAGGACCGCGGCGGCGGTGATCAGCAGCCCGATCCCGTTGCGGATGAACAGGAACGAGGCCAGCAGGATGAGGGTCCCGACTGACATCGCCGCCGGACCCCAGCCGTTGAACCCGCTCCAGACCATCGCGGCGCCGACGACGGCCGGCACCGGGTATCCCCAGAACGTGGACCAGACGGCGGCCAGGGGTTTCCGGCTGTACGTGGTGGTGGTGCCCGAGTGGTCCAGGCTCAGGTGGATGCCGCCGAGGCGCTGCCCGGTCATCAGCGCGGCGAAGGCGTGGCCGAGCTCGTGCGTCACGGTGGCCAGCAGACCGAAGTACCGCCAGGTCACCCGCGGCAGGGAAAGGGCGACGGCCAGGAGGATGACCAGGGCCAGTTCAGTGCCGGTGACCAGCGGGACAGGGGACTGGGTGAATCCGGCGACAATCCGGTTCCACCAGGTCTCGGCAGGATTGGTCATGCTGAGGTTCGGCCCGGTGTTCCTGCGGCGCCCGCCGGTCCGGCGCTGTGCCGGATGCAGAACGGGGTCCAGGGCCGGGCCTCCAGCCGTCCCTCCGCGATGTGCTCCCCGCACACGGCGCAGATGCCGTACGTGCCGGCGTCGATCCGTGCCAGGGCCGCCTCGATCTGCGCGAGGCCCTGACGGCTCTGTTCCAGCAGGGCCGAGGCCTGGGAAAGCTCAAACGCGATCGTCGATCCCTCGGGATCGTGTTCGTCGTCGACATTAGAATCCTGCCGGGCGGCGTTCACCGAGGAGATGTCCCGGCTAAGCGCGGGCAGGAGTGCAAGTTTCCGGCGGCGCTCCTCCTGGAGGAGGATCCGGAACCGTTCGACGTCGACCATAGGCTGCAAGGCTAGCGCGGACGTTGCGGCCGAGTCTAAAACCGGCGTCGAAATCCGCGGCGGGCCGGCTTCATTCGGCTGGGCCGAAAGGCCCGGTGCGCCGGTGGGTCTCCGCCGTAAAGTGGGAAGAGAGCGCGCATGCCCCCATCCAGCAGACCCGGGAGATGTCATGGATCAGCCAGCGACCAGCACCGTCAACAAGGACGCCGACGAGGACGCCGAGGCCCTGGCAGCGGTGGAGCAGCACCACGCGGGCATGCTCAAGCGCCTCAGCGCGCTGACGGCGACACTGGTCCGCGCCGTTCGGACGGGTGACGCGGTGGCGGAGCACGACGCCCATGAGGTGCTGGTGGAGTGGTGCGAGACCGATCTCGTCCCGCATGCGCTCGCTGAGGAGGGCCCGCTGTACAGCGCGCCCCGGAACCTGCCGCAGGGAAAGCTGCTGGTGGAGGGGATGCTGGCCGAGCATCAGGTGATCGTCGGACTGGTCGAGGAACTGCGGGGATCCACCGGGGTGGACGCCGCCGTGGCCGCCGGCTCCATCCGGAACATCTTCGCCCTGCACCTGGAGAAGGAGAACCGGCTCCTGATGCCGTTCATCGTTGCCGCCCCGGAGCTGTCCCTGGCGCGCGCCGTCGAGGGCCTGCACGAACTGGTCGGCGAAACCCACGTCCACCGACACGGCACGGAGCACGGGGGCAGCGTCTAGAGTTGCCCCATGGCTGATGGCATGCACCACAACAACGGGCCCGGCGCACCCACACTGCTGCGGGAACTCGCTGCCGCCCACGGCGTGGGGACCTCCTACTGGGGCTGGGACGGCGTCGAACGCTCCGTCGCGGACAGCACTCTGCGCAGCGTCCTCGCCGCGCTGGGTGTCCCGGCCGGGGTACCGGAGGAGATGGAACAGTCCCTGACTGAGGCCCGCCGGGCACCGTGGCGGCGCCTGCTGCCGCCGGTCGCCGTCGCCCGCGAAGGGCAGGAGTTCCACGTCAACGTCCACGTACCGCACGGAACCGCTGTCAACGTCTGGATCATCGCAGAAGACGGCCGGCGGTATGGGGCCACCCAGCGCGAGAACTGGGACGCGCCGGTCGACGTGGACGGCGTCCTCACCGGCCGGGCCGTGTTCGCGGTCCCGGACGACGTGCCCCTGGGCTGGCACACCCTGCTGGCGGACAACGAGGGCACGGTGGCCCAATGCCCGCTCATCGTCACACCGCGAAGGCTCCGCACCACCGAGGCGCTCGCCGGCCGGCGGAACTGGGGCTTGACCGCGCAGCTCTATTCCGTGCGTTCCTCCCGCTCCTGGGGGATCGGCGACTTCTCCGACCTCGCCGATCTTGCCGCCATGACCGGGCAGGAGGGCGCCGGCTTCCTGCTGGTCAACCCGCTGCACGCCGCCGAGCCCCGGCCGCCGGTCGAGGACTCGCCCTACCTGCCCACGACCCGGCGTTACTTCAACCCGCTCTACCTCCGGGTGGAGGAAATCGCCGAATACGGCTACCTCGACCCGGCCGGCCGGGCCGAGGTGGAGCGGCTGGCCAATCAGCAGCACGCCGCGAACCATTCCACCGGGCTGCTGGACCGCAACTCCAGCTACGGGGCCAAACTCGCTGCCCTTGAGCTGCTGTTCGGTGTCCCGCGCGACCCCGCCCGTACCCTCGCGTTCGCTGACTTCTGCGCAGGGGAGGGGCGGGGACTCGACGACTTCGCCCTGTGGTGCGCACTGGCCGAGAAGCTGGCCCCCGACGCCCCCCAGTGGGCGGCGGAAGCCTCCTCGCCCGGCACTGCCTACTGCAGGGAGCAGCGGGCCCTGCTGGCCGGCCGGATTGAATTCCACCGCTGGCTGCAGTGGCTCTGCGACCAGCAGCTCGAGGCCGCCCAGCGCTCGGCCCGGCTGTCGGGCATGGAAATCGGCGTCATCCATGACCTTGCGGTCGGAGTGAAACCCGGCGGGGCGGACGACTGGTCGCTTGCCGGGGTGCTGGCCCGGGACGTCACGGTCGGCGCCCCACCGGACATGTTCAACCAGCAGGGACAGAACTGGACCCAGCCGCCCTGGCACCCGGGCCGGCTCGCCGAATCGGGCTACGCCGCCTACCGGGACATGCTCCGGACCGTGCTGCGCCATGCCGGCGGAATCCGGGTGGACCACATCCTGGGCCTGTTCCGGCTGTGGTGGATCCCGGCAGGGGCCGGGCCGGAGCAGGGCACCTACGTCTACTATGACCACGAGGCCCTGATCGGCATCCTTGCCCTGGAGGCGCAGCGGGCCGGAGCGATCGTGATCGGCGAGGACCTGGGGGTGTTTGAGCCGTGGGTCCGGGACTATCTGGCCGAACGCGGGATCTTCGGCACATCGATCCTCTGGTTCGAGCACGACGCCGACGGCCCCATCCCGCCGGAACGGTACCGCCAGCAGTGCCTGACCAGTGTCAACACCCACGACCTTCCCCCGACCGCCGGCTATCTGGCCGGCGAACACGTCACCCTCCGCGAATCATTGGGCCTGCTGCAGCGTCCGGTGGACGAGGAACGCGCCGAGGCCGCCGCCGAGCAGCAGGCCGTACTCGGGCTCCTGCAGGAACGCGGTCTCCTGCCGGAGCCGGGGCACCAGGACGTGCAGGCCACCGTCGAGGCCCTCTACGCTTTCACCACCCTCACGCCGTCGTCCCTGCTGGGCGTCGCCCTGGTGGACGCGGTGGGGGAGACCCGGACGCAGAACCAGCCAGGGACCAGCACGCAGTACCCCAACTGGCGAATCCCACTGGCCGGTCCGCGCGGACCCGTCCTGCTCGATGCGCTGCAGGCCGATCCCGGGTTCCGTTCGCTCGTTGGAACCATCCGGTCCGCGCTGCCTCCGGACGCCTAGCGGCCGTGGGGGACGCAGTGAGGCGCGTTGGCAGTCCCTCCCTGGCCATTGTCCTTGCACTGGGCCTGCTGCTGGCCGGGTGCACTTTGTCGCCGCCCGGCCCCGCCCGGGCCGGGACGATCGATCATGTCGTCATCATCGTGATGGAGAACAAGGCCGCCAGCCGGATTCTGGGAGCCGATGATGCCCCGTACCTCAACTCTCTGGCGAAGGACCACGCCCTGGCGGCCAACTATCATGCGATAACCCGGCCCAGCCTGCCGAACTATATTGCCCTGACCAGCGGCTCCACTGCCGGCATCACAAGCAACTGCGAGCCCAAGGCCGTCAGCTGCCAGGCAGATGTGCGCACCATTGCCGACGAAATCACCACGTCGGGGCGGGAATGGCGGATGTATGCCGAAGGAATGCCCGGGCCGTGCCTGGCCGAGGACTCCGGACGATACTCGGTGAAGCACAACCCGTTTATGTACTATCCGTCCGTGACGGAGGACAGGGCGTTGTGCGCCGACCACGTGGTGCCCTTGAGCTGGCTGGACGAGGACCTGAAGTCTGCCCGGAGCCTGCCGGACTACGTCTTCATCACTCCTGACATGTGCAGCGGCACCCACGACTGCCCGGTCCGGACCGGCGACGACTGGCTGTCCCGGCAGGTTCCCAAAATCCTCGCCTCACCGGCGTTCACGACAAAGAACTCCCTGCTGGTGGTCACCTTCGACGAGGGCAGCCGTGGCAGCAACCGGGTCGCTGCGGTCTTCGCCGGACCCGCCGCGCGGAAAGGCTACATCTCGAACACCCGCTACACCCACTATTCCCTGCTCCGCACGATCGAAGACGCCTGGGGCCTGGACCCGCTGACGGAGAACGACCGGAATGCCGCCAGCATGGCCGAACTGCTCAAATGAGGCACTGCTCCAGCTAGGGAACGCCGTGATGCTTTCCTGCGGCCAGTTCCCTGACCCACTCCGGGGTGGTCCGGCCGAGGCGCCGGTCGGTGACGAGGCGGAGCCTGGCGGCCGCGCCCTGCACGCCGGGGTCGCGGGAGGCGGCACGGTGGCCGGGGACGGCAGCTTCCGACGGCGGGACGATGGTCGGCCGGGCCGGGGCGCGGTCCAGCGGGTCTGCCCAGGCCACCGTGATGATTTTGAGTTCCTCCGGGCTGGCCAGCCCGCTGTCGGCGAGGACCGCCAAAACCCCCAGGCCCAGTTCAGCCCGGCGCGGGTCCGCGGCGAGGGAGCTGTCCAGGGCCCACTGGGTACGCTGCCACCATTCGCTCCGGTTGTCTGCCTCCCGTCTCTGGGCCAGGGCCGCCGTGTCAGCGGCGGCGCGCTGCTGCAGGGTGCGCAGGCTGATGACGGCACCGATGACCGCCGCGAGCAGCACGGCCAGCGGACCCAGGGCGGCCAGGACCTGCCACCACTCGGCGGGGCCGGTCTGGACGAAGACGTCGACGGGAGCTGGGGAGGGTGTCACGGCACCAGCTTAGGCCCCGTGCTTCCTGGCGCCGCTCCTCGCGGCTGACGCGGCCCGTGGTGGCGGCCAGGTCCTTTTGACTCTGGGGCCCGGCGCCGTCCAGCACCACACTGAGGCCATGAGTGGTGTGCTGATGCTGATTCCTCCCTTTCAACGCAACGTGGGCGCCAACCGCGCGCTGCATCCGGACTGTCTCTGGATCCGTCTGGTGCGCGGCGGGGCCGGCCTTGCCATGCTCGCCGCCCTCGGCCAGGAGATCTACGACGCGACGCAACCGGGCAACTCCGTGGACATCCCCCAGCTCCTGTCCCAGTTCACCTTCCAGTCGAACCTCGTCCTCGGGCTCGTGCTGCTTGTGTCCGCCGCGCGGCCGCGTGCACGGCTGCCCCAGTGGTGGGATCACCTGTTCGGGGCCCTCGCGTTTTATCTGGTGATGACGGGCATTATTTACGTGGTGCTGGTGGCCCCGCCGGATGAGCCGTGGTGGACGCTGGACATGTACTGGCCATGGATGGTCACCCACCGCATCGCACCGCTGGTCGCGGAGCTCGACTGGTTGTTCGTCACCCGCACCGTCCGCGGCCCGTGGTGGCGGCCCCTCGTCTGGCTCTGCTACCCGGTCGCGTTCCTGATCTTCTCGTGGGTTCGCGGTGCGTGACGTCCGGGCACCGAACGCCTGGGGGCTACTTCCGGAGGAGGGGCGAACCTGAGATCATTCAAGCAGGGGAGGGACCGAAACGACCGGGCCGGCCGCGTGCCGTCCCACACCGTGGTATCCCGGGAGGACTCACATGCATCCTCTGATCCTGATTGGTATCGTCCTCACTGCGGCGGTTCTCTGGATGGCCTTTACTTGTGGCATGCTCGCCCATCTCGCCCGCTCTGAACGCCGGGCAGGGCTGAGACCTCCACGCAAGAGTGCTGATGCTTTCGGGCGGAGGCACGGGGCCGGAACCCCGAGGAGACTCAAGGTGCTGAGCCGGGGGACGTCGCGGCGGGTCGCCATGCACCATCCAATGAAGTAGCCGGCTACTCCAGAACCGGACTTCGGAGCCCGCGTGGGCGAAGACAGAAAAAACCCCCAGAATCCTTGGATTCTGGGGGTTTTCCCGTTTGTGCGCGGAGGGGGACTTGAACCCCCACCCCCTTTCGAGGACTAGCACCTCAAGCTAGCGCGTCTGCCATTCCGCCACCCGCGCAGGTGGTATTCGGTGTACCTTTTCGCCTTTCAGCGTTTCGGTTTTCTCCGAAGCAGCGAGAAAGACTCTAGCATGAACTTTCCCGAAACAAATAATCGGGCCCGAACGGGCATGTGGGTAGGCTGAAGCCAGCAAAAGAGCCGACGCCACGAGGAGTGAACATGACTGATATCAGGCCCGAGGACGAAGTCGTCAGAATCTGTCAGGAACTGATCCGGATCGACACGTCCAACTACGGCGACGGTTCCGGCCCGGGGGAGCGGGCGGCCGCCGAATACACCGCGGGGCTGATGACCGAAGTGGGTCTGGACGCCGAAATCTTCGAGGCCGCCCCGGGCCGCGCCAGCGTGGTGACCAGGCTGGCCGGGGAGGACCCCTCCGCCAGCGCCCTCGTGGTCCACGGGCACCTGGACGTTGTCCCCGCACTGCGCGAGCAGTGGTCGGTGGACCCCTTCGGCGCGGAACTCAAGGACGGCATGATCTGGGGCCGCGGCGCCGTGGACATGAAGGACATGGATGCGATGATCCTCTCCGTTGTGCGCAATTTCGCCCGCACCGGGCGCAAGCCCAAGCGGGACCTGATCTTCGCGTTCTTCGCCGACGAGGAAGCCGGCGGCACCTACGGCGCCCGCTACGCCATCGAGAAGCGGCCCGAACTCTTCGACGGCGCCACCGAGGCCATCTCCGAGGTGGGCGGCTTCTCCGCCACTATCGGCGGGCAGCGCACCTACTTGCTGCAGACCGCCGAAAAGGGCCTGTCCTGGCTGCGCCTCGTCGCGCACGGCCGCGCCGGCCACGGCTCCCAGATCAACACGGACAACGCCGTCACACGCCTGGCCAGCGCAGTGTCCCGGATCGGGGAATACCGCTGGCCGGTGGAACTGACGCCCACCACGCGGCAGTTCCTTGACGGTGTGACGGAACTCACGGGTGTGGAGTTCGACCCCGACGACCCGGACAAGATCCTCAAGGAGCTCGGCACCGTGGCCCGCTTCGTCGGCGCCACCCTGCAGAACACCACCAACCCCACCCTGCTCAAGGGCGGCTACAAGCACAATGTGATCCCTGAGTCGGCGGAGGCCCTCATCGACTGCCGCACCCTGCCGGGCCAGGAGGAGCACGTCCTCGAAATCGTCCGCGAACTCGCCGGCAAGGGCGTGGACGTGAGTTACGTCCACAACGACGTCTCCCTCGAGGTTCCGTTCGCCGGTAACCTCGTGGACTCCATGATCGACGCGCTGCACGCCGAGGACCCGGGAGCCAAAGTCCTGCCCTACACACTCTCCGGCGGCACGGACAACAAGTCCCTGAGCCGCCTGGGCATCACCGGGTATGGCTTCGCGCCACTCCAGCTCCCGGACGAACTGGACTTCACCGGGATGTTCCACGGCGTGGACGAACGCGTCCCCACCGACTCCCTGAAGTTCGGCGCCCGGGTACTGGACACCCTGCTCACCAACTACTGAGGACTGAAAAACACCGCCCATGAGCACTGAAGCTGCCCTGTCCGATGCCCTGTCCGATCGCTTGCCCGATGCCCTGCTGGAACGGATCCGCGGGCGCGCCGCCGGCTACGACCGGGACAACGCCTTTTTCCACGAAGACCTCGCGGAGCTGGCGGCGGCCGGCTACTTGAAGATCTTCGTTCCGGCGTCCGACGGCGGCCTGGGACTCGGGCTCCAGGCGGCGGCGCAGCTGCAACGGCGTCTGGCGACGGCTGCACCGGCCACCGCGCTGGCGGTCAACATGCATCTTGTCTGGACCGGCGTCGCGCACGTCCTGGCCGCCCGGGGTGACACGTCACTCGACTTTGTCCTCCGGGAGGCCGCGCAGGGTGAGATCTTCGCCTTCGGGAACTCGGAGGCGGGCAACGACTCGGTGCTTTTCGACTCCCGCACCACGGCGGTCCCGCAGGCCGGCGGCGGATACGCCTTCACCGGCCGCAAGATCTTCACGAGCCTCTCGCCGGCCTGGACCCGGCTGGGGATCTTCGGGAAGGACGCCTCTGCCGCGGACGGCGCAGGGCAGCTTGTCCACGGTTTCCTCACCAGGGACACGGCCGGGTACGAAACCCTGGCCGACTGGGACACCCTGGGCATGCGGGCCAGCCAGTCGAACACGACCGTCCTGGACGGCGCGGTGGTGCCGGCGGAGCGGATCTTCCGGAAGCTGCCGGTCGGCCCGAACGCGGACCCGCTGATCTTCGCCATCTTCGCCTGCTTCGAGACTCTGCTGGCGGCGGTCTACACGGGCATCGGCGAACGGGCCCTCACCCTGGGCGTTGAGGCGGTGAAGGGGCGGACGTCCTTCAAGAACGGCGGGCGCAGTTATGCCCAGGATCCCGACATCCGCTGGAAGGTGGCAGACGCTGCCATGGCGATGGATGCGCTGTACCCCCAGCTCTCCAGCGTCGCCGCGGACGTCGACGCGCTGGCTGACCATGGCAGCCAGTGGTTCCCGAAGCTGGTCGGGCTCAAGGTCAGTGCAACGGAGACGGCCCGTACGGTCGTGGACCTGGCCATCAGGGTGTCCGGGGGATCGAGCTACTTCCGCGGTTCCGAGCTGGAACGGCTGTACCGTGACGTGCTGGCGGGGATGTTCCACCCCTCGGACGACGAATCGGCGCACAACACAGTGGCCAACGAATGGCTGGGACCGCTCGAGAAGCCCTAGACGGTCCGCTGGACTCCAGGGCCCTAAACGGTCCGCTGCACCTGGGTGACCCGGCGGCGGAGCCAGAACCGGCGGCCACCACCGAGATACAGCACGCTGCGCTCCAGTTCCCACTTGCCGTACTCGGAGTGTTCCACCAGCCGGCGGCGCGCTTCCGGCAGGGAATCTTCAGGACTTACCGTCAGTACGAGGTACTCGTACTGCCTTACATAGTCCCGTTCCCGCCGGACTGAACTGCTGAGAAAATGTTCCTTCATTGCTCTCCATTTTCTTCCTTTTCCGGCTAACGTGAAGTCATGAGCATCGATCCGCGTGTCGCGCTTGAAGCCTTCACGGCTGCCCTGGAAGAACACCTCGCCGCTGCGTCAGCACGCCGGGGGCCCGGGGACCCCGCGGTCGAGGCAGCGTTTTTTGCTGTTGCTGATGCCTTTGAAGTCTACGACGACTCCCTCTATGAAGCGTACGGCGAAGTGACCGGACTTGGGGTCCTTGATGAGGACAGCGACGACGACGAGGAAGAAGACGTCGACGACGAGGAAGACCTCGAAATTCTCCAGTGACTGAGTCGGTCCGCGGACGACGCTCAGACGGGGGTGGACACATCCTCGAGGGCCTGGGCGATCTGCGGCGGAAGCGGTGCCAGCGTTGAATCCAGGATTTCCTTGAGCTGAACCGGTGTGCGGGGCCCGACGATCGCCGTCGCCACGCCGTGCTGGGACAGCAGCCAGCTCAGCGAAACATCGAGGGCTGTCCGGCCCAAACCCTTCGCCGCCATCGCGACGGCCTCCACCACGCTGGACGAGGTCCCCTCCAGGTACGGCTCCACATAGCCGGCCAGCCGCGCGTGGGCTGCGCGTGAGTCCGCCGGAATGTGCCCGCGGTACTTGCCGCTCAACACCCCGCGCCCCACCGGACCCCACGCCATCAGGCCCAGGCCGGCGTCCTCGATGGCAGGGATGAGTTCGGCTTCGGGGGAGCGGTGCAGCAGGGAGTATTCCGACTGGTTCGCGACCAGCGGGAACCCCGCGACCGCCGCGGCTTTGGCGGTCTGCCAGCCGTTGAAGTTGGACACTCCCGCGTAGCGGGCCCGGCCCGACCGGACGGCGAATTCGAGCGCGGACAAGGTCTCCTCCAGCGGGACGTTGGGATCCCAGGCATGGGCGAACCAAAGGTCCACGTAGTCGGTGCCCAGCCGGGCGAGGCTTGCATCCAGGCCGGAGAGCATCCCGTTCCGGGACGTGTCGACGCTGCGGCGGCCTTCCGACGTCGACAGTCCGGCTTTTGTGGAGATGACCACTTCGGAGCGGGCCACAACGTCGCCCAGCATTCCGCCCAACATCGCCTCAGCCTGGCCCTCGCCGTAGGAGGCGGCCGTGTCGATCAGGGTTCCGCCGCCGTCCACGAAAGTTCGCAGAAGAGCCGAGGCATCCTGCTCATCGGTTTCCCGGGCCCAGGACATGGTGCCGAGGGAAAGGGAGGACACGCGCAACCCACTGTTGCCGACATAACGCTGCTGCATGTCAGCAAGCTTACGGGGGTTCGGTGGGCTTCATGACGTAGGGTCTATCTACGTGAACTGGTTTGAAGCGGCCTTTTTGGGCCTTGTGCAGGGACTGACAGAATTCCTCCCGATTTCCTCAAGCGCCCATCTGCGGATCGTTGGCTCCTTCCTCCCCAACGCCGCCGATCCAGGGGCCGCCTTTACGGCAATCACCCAGCTGGGCACGGAAACCGCGGTCATCGTCTACTTCTGGCGCGACATTGTGCGGATCATCACGGCGTGGGCCGGATCGCTGACCGGCAAGGTTTCGCGGCAGAACCCCGACGCCAGGATGGGCTGGCTGGTGATCCTGGGCAGCCTGCCGATCATCGTCCTCGGACTGCTGTTCCAGGACCAGATCGAGTCCGTGCTCCGCAGCCTCTGGGTGGTGGCCACGATGCTGATTGTCTTCGGCATGATCCTCGCCGTCGCCGACGCGGTCGGACGCCAGGAACGCGAACTCACCCAGCTGACGTATAAACACGGCATCCTCTACGGCCTGGCCCAGGCCATGGCCCTGATCCCCGGCGTCTCCCGCTCCGGCGGCACGATCACCGCCGGCCTGCTGATGGGCTACACCCGCGAAGCGGCGGCCCGCTATTCCTTCCTGCTGGCGATCCCGGCGGTGTTCGGCAGCGGTCTGTACCAGCTCTACAAAGTGGCTTCCAAAGACGGCATCGCCGGCCCCTACAGCCTGCCGGAAACGGCACTGGCCACGGCCGTCGCGTTTGTGGTGGGCTACATCATCATCGGCTGGTTCCTGAAGTACGTCTCGACCCACGGCTACCGGCTCTTCGTCTGGTACCGGATTCTGTTGGGCCTGGCCCTCTACCTGCTGCTCGGTTTCAACGTCATCAGCGCCTAGCACTAGGCTTGGTCTGTGAAGTCTTGGATCTCCCGCCCCGTTCCCCAGCTCCCGGGCAGCATGCCTGCCCTCCGCCTCTTCGACACCGCCAAGGGCAGCGTCGTCACCCTCGGGGCAGCAGGCGAACAGTCAATGTATGTCTGCGGAATCACGCCGTATGACGCCACGCACATGGGCCACGCCGCCAGCTACGTCGCGTTCGACCTGCTCAACCGCGCCTGGCGGGACGGCCGCCAGCAGGTGTCCTACGTCCAGAACGTCACTGACGTCGACGACCCCCTGCTGGAGCGCGCGACGGCAACCGGAGTGGACTGGCGCGATCTTGCCGCCAGCCAGATCGAGCTCTTCCAGACAGACATGGAAGCCCTCAACGTGCTGGCCCCGGACCACTATGTGGGTGCGGTGGAAGCCATACCCCTGATCGTCCCCGCCATTGAGCAGCTCATCCAGCGGGGTTTGGCCTACCGTGTCGCCGGCGGCGCGGGCGAGCCCGACGGCGATGTCTACTACGACGTCGAAGCGGCCGGCAAGCACTCGGCCGAGGCCACTGACGCCTGGACCCTCGGCGCCGTCTCCGGACTGTCCGACGCCGAGATGCTCGAGCTCTTTGCCGAACGCGGCGGCGACCCCGGCCGGGCCGGGAAACGCCAGGCGCTGGACCCGCTGCTCTGGCGGGTTGCCCGCGAGGGCGAACCGAGCTGGCCCGGCGACGGTCTGGGGGAGGGCCGGCCAGGCTGGCACATCGAATGCACGGTCATCGCCCAGAAGTACCTGCCCGCCCCGTTCACCGTGCAAGGCGGCGGCTCGGACCTGATCTTCCCGCACCACGAAATGGGCGCCGGGCATGCCTATTCCCTGACCGGGGTGCCGCTGGCACAACACTTCGCACACGCCGGCATGGTGGGGCTCGACGGAGAAAAGATGAGCAAGTCCAAGGGAAACCTGGTCCTGGTTTCCAAACTCCGCGCCGCCGGCGAGGAGCCGGCCGCGATCCGGCTGGCCATTCTGGCCCACCACTACCGCAGCGACTGGTCCTGGACCGAGGCCGGGTTCGCCCAGGCCAAGGAACGGCTCCGCACCTGGCGGGCTGCCCTGGACGTCGCGCCCGAAGGCTCGGCTGACGGGCTGGTGTCCCGGCTGCGGGCCGAACTCTCGAACGATCTGAACGCCCCCGGGGCTGTCGCCGCCGTGGATGAGTGGGCCGCGGCCGCCCTTGGGGCAGCCCAGGCCGGATCCACCTCCGACGCCGCGCTGGCGAGCGACGCCATCAACGCCCTGCTGGGCGTCGAACTTTAGGGCTTGTCCTTGCCGCGGCGCTTGAGGTAGCGCTCGAATTCACGGGCGATCGACTCGCCGCTGGCCTCCGGGAGGTCGGCGGTGTCTTTCGCTTCCTCCAGCTGGCGCACATACGCCGCGATTTCGGGGTCCTCGGTGGCCAGTTCGTCCACACCGCGTTCCCACGCGTCGGACTCCTCGACGAGGTCCTGGGTGTCGAGCGGAACCTGCAGGAGTTCCTCGATGCGGTGCAGCAGCGCCAGCTGTGCCTTGGGGGAAGGTGCCTGCGCCACATAATGCGGCACGGCGGCCCAGAGTGAGACCGTGGGCAGCCCGGCGAGCAGCGCAACCTCGGCGAGGACCCCCACGATCCCCACGGGACCCTCGTACTGCGAGGCCTCGAGGTCCATCCGCTCACGCAGCGCAGGGTCATCCGTCGACGTGCTCACCGGGATCGGCCGGCTGTGCGGCACGTCGGCGAGAAGGGCGCCGACCAGGATGACGTAGTCGACGTGGAGTGCCTCGGCATGGACCAGCAGTTCGGCGGTGTAGGCCCGCCACTTGTAGGACGGCTCAGTGCCCTGGACGAAAATGACGTCCACCTTGGAGTCGGGAACGCTGGCTTTGAAAATACGGGTGGAGGGCCACTTGATCTTCCGCTCCCCGGATGCCGTGCGGCGGATCGTGGGCCGGGTGAACTGGAAGTCGTAGTACTCGTCAGCGTCGACCGAACCAACTTTCTTGCCGCCCCAGAGCTTGTTGAGGTAACGCAGGGCATCACTCGCAGCCTCCCCGGCGTCGTTCCAGCCTTCGAAGGCGGCGAGCATCACCGTGATGCGCCGGCCCTCGGGGACGGGCTGCAGCAGCCGTTCCGGCTCGGGCACGTCGCCCGTTTCCGCGGGGTCTACCTCGAAGCTATTCATCCCTTCACCCTACGTCCAAGGACCCGGCCACTGCAGGGAATGAAGCGCCGGGAATCGGCGACCCGCGGCCGATATTCGCCGTAGGCGTAGTATCAGGCCCCTCACAGGGCCGCCCCGTAGACTGGAAGGCATGCAATCCTCAGTTCCCCAGCCCCTGCTCAAAGCCGCGCTCTGGGACATGGATGGCACCATCGTGGACACCGAGCCGTACTGGATCGAGGCCGAGCACGCCCTGGTTGCTGCGCACGGCGGGCAGTGGTCCCATGAGAAGGCTATGCAGCTGGTGGGCCAGTCCCTGGTTTTCTCCGCGGGTATCCTGCAGGACGCCGGGGTGGCGCTGGAGCGCCGGGAGATCATCGACATCCTGACGAGCCATGTCATCAGCCAGGTCCGCACCTCCGTGCCCTGGCGGCCCGGTGCCCGCGAACTGCTGGAGGAGCTCCACACCGCGGGGATCCGCTGTGCCCTCGTGACCATGTCCGAGGCCCCGCTGGCCCGGGAAATCGTGGCCAGCCTGCCCAGGCCCTACTTCGATTTCCTCGTCACCGGCGACACCGTCACGCAGGGCAAGCCGCACCCCGAGGCCTACCTCAGGGCTGTCGAGCTGCTGCAGGAACAGGACCCGGAGCTCGGCCCGCAGCACTGCATCGCGCTGGAGGACTCCGGGCCGGGTGTGGCCGCCGCCGTCGCCTCCGGCGTGCTGACCGTCGCCATCCCCCATATCGTGCCGCTGCCGCAGGATCCGCGCCACGCCATGTGGGACACCCTCGCGGGGCGTACCGTAGGCGACCTCGAAGAGCTCGTCGCCCTGCGCCACGAATTCCCGGATGCTACCTTCGGCTCGGGCAGTGGCACCGTCCCCGATGTCTGTCAGGCACGCGGCGCAGCAAAGGTCCCGGTCCATGACTGACACCGACACCCGCGGCCGGAGCGGGCAGGACCCGCAGAAGCAGGGCCGCAAAGAGGGTATCCCGCTGGGGCGCATCGCCGGCATCCCGGTCATCCTCGCCTATTCGTGGTTCATCATTGCGGCGTTCACGGTGATCGTCTACGGCCCGGTGCTGCAGGCAAACAACCCGTATCTCGGCATTGGCGCGTACTTCGTGGCGTTCGCCTACGCTGTCCTGCTGCTGATTTCGGTGTTGGTGCACGAGCTCGCCCACGCACTGACGGCGAAGATCTACCGCTGGCCCAGCGAAAAGATCGTCCTCAACCTCTGGGGCGGCCACACCCAGTTCGAGAGCTTCACGGCGTCACCCGGGCGCTCCGTCCTCGTCGCGATGGCGGGCCCGGCGGCCAACTTCGTCCTCGCCGCCGGCGGCTGGCTCCTGCTGACCGCGGGCGACCTCACCGGCGTCGCGGGGATCCTGGCCAACATCTTTGTCTGGGCCAACCTGCTGATCGGCATCTTCAACGTCCTTCCCGGGCTGCCGCTGGACGGCGGCCGGCTGGTCGAATCCGCCGTCTGGAAGCTGACGGGCAGCCAGGAAAAAGGCACCGTGGCGGCCGGCTGGGGCGGGCGCATCATCGTGATCGCCCTCGTGGCCTGGTTCGTGGCACTGCCCCTGCTCAGCGGCGGCAGGCCGGACATCTCCCTGATGCTCATCACGGTCCTCGTCAGCAGCTTCCTCTGGATGGGCGCCACAGCCTCCATCGAGCAGGCGCGCCTGCGTAGCCGCCTGCCGGCCGTGGAAGCCGGCGCACTGGCCGAACCCGCCGTGGGCCTCCCGGAAAGCGCGTCCGTGGCCGACGTGCTGGCACTGAGCCCGGATCCCGCCACAGGCGCGGCTCCCGCCGTCGTGCTCTACCGCCCGGACGGGCGTCCGGCCGCCGTGGTGGACACCGGGGCCGTCGCCACGGTTTCCGCGGCGGCCGCCGCCACCACACCCCTCACAGCGGTGTCCTACGCCCTCGGCGCGGGCGCCTACGTGCCCGAGTGGTCCAGGGGACAGGAACTGATCCAGTACCTGGCCCAGCTCGACGGCCTGGAATACGCCGTCGTCGACCGCAACGGAACCGTCACCGGCCTGCTGCGGCAATCGGCCGTCCTGGGTGCCCTCACGGGCAAGAGTCCGGGGTCCGGCAAGCGGATGTTCGGCCAAAGCCGGTAGAGTTACCTGCCGGTCGTGTATTTCCGGCCTGGGCGCACGGCCCTGGGCGCAAGCAGCCGGACCGCCGGCACTTTCCGCGGCCACACAGCTTTACAGGAGCGAGGAACATTTTCATGAGCAGCGACACCGCCGCCAGCACCAGCCCCGACGACGCCGTTACAGCCGACGGCGCGGCCATCAGCCCGGCCCTCAGCACAGAGGCCCCGGCGGCCAGCCCGGCACGTGCCGGCGGCGCTCCCGTCGGCGCAGCCCGCCGCCGCGGACCGTTCCGGGAGGGCGAACGCGTTCAGCTCACCGACGAGCGCGGGCGCATGAACACGATCAGCCTCGAAGCCGGCGGAGCATTCCACACTCACCGCGGCTTCCTGAACCACGACGAGATCATCGGCAGGCCGGACGGCTCCGTGGTGGTCAACAACGTCGGCCAGCAGTACCAGACGCTCCGCCCGCTGCTCTCGGACTTCGTCCTCTCGATGCCCCGCGGCGCGGCCGTGGTCTACCCCAAGGACGCCGGACAGATCGTCACCATGGCGGACATCTTCCCCGGCGCGCGCGTCGTCGAGGCCGGCGTCGGCTCCGGCGCCCTGTCCATCTCGCTGCTCCGCGCGGTCGGCGACAACGGCTACCTGCACTCCTTCGAGCGGCGGGAAGAGTTCGCGGACATCGCCCGCGGCAACGTCGAGACGATCTTCGGCGGCCCGCATCCGGCCTGGCAGATCTCCATCGGCGATTTCCAGGAGGAAGTCGTCCGTACCGAGGAGCCCGGGTCCGTGGACCGCGTGGTCCTGGACATGCTGGCCCCGTGGGAGTGCCTGGACGCGGTTGCCACCGTCCTGGCCCCTGGTGGTGTGTGGATCAACTATGTTGCCACCGTGACGCAGCTGTCCCGGACCGCGGAGGCCATCCGCGCCGACGGCCGCTTCACCGAACCCGACGCCTGGGAATCCATGGTCCGCGGCTGGCACCTTGAGGGCCTGGCAGTCCGTCCGGACCACCGGATGGTCGCGCACACCGGTTTCCTGCTGGTCACCCGGCGGCTGGCCGACGGCGTCACGGGCATCTCCGTGAAACGGCGCCCGTCCAAAACCGACTTCAACGAAGAGGACGTCAACGCCTGGACGCCCGGTGCGGTGGGGGAGCGCGCCGTCTCGGACAAAAAACTGCGCCGGGCCGCCCGCGACGCCATTGCCGGGACCAACGTCAAGGACGATCCGGATATTACGAAGTAGTCCGCATTTCGGAAGTCTTCAGCGGGGTCCGGCTTCTTGGGGCTAATGTCTTAATAGAAGCGTAGGAAGGGGCTGATGCACGATGGAGACTCCGAACACCGATCCGGGCCAGACGCCGGCAGAGGATGCGGCCGCATCCGCGACGCAGGCGCACGCCGCCAGCGAACTGTCCGTGGCCGAGCGGCAGGTCAATATCCTCCGGGACAAACTCCGGCATATTGACCGCCAGCTCGCCGCCGCGACGCAGAACAACTCCAAGCTCGTGGGCATGCTGGAAACCGCGAAAGCGGAAATCCTCCGGCTTAAGAACGCCCTCGACCAGGAAGGCCAGCCGCCGTACAGCTTCGGCACCGTGCTGCAGCTCAACCCGAAGCGCCACCCCTCCGCCGGCAACGGCGGACAGGCCGCGACCGAGGAATCGGTCGACATCTTCAACGCCGGCCGCAAGATGCGCGTCGGGATCAGCCCGCTGGTCAACATGAACCAGCTGGCGGTCGGCCAGGAAGTCCTCCTCAACGAGGCGCTGATGGTGGTCGCCGGGCTGGGCTACGAACGGGCCGGGGACCTTGTCACGCTGAAGGAAATGCTGGGCGCGGACCGTGCCCTGGTGGTGGGCCGTGCGGATGAGGAACGTGTCATCCGGCTTTCCGGGGCCCTGCTTTCGCAGAAGCTCCGGGTCGGCGACGCCCTCTCGATCGATTCCCGCACCGGCTACGCCCTTGAAAAGATCCCGCGCTCCGAAGTGGAGAACCTCGTCCTCGAGGAAGTGCCGGACATCACCTACCAGGACATCGGCGGCCTCGGACCGCAGATCGAACAGATCCGCGACGCCGTGGAGCTGCCGTTCCTGCATCCGGACCTGTACCGCGAACACGGGCTCAAGGCCCCGAAAGGCATCCTGCTCTACGGCCCGCCGGGCTGCGGCAAGACGCTCATCGCCAAGGCAGTCGCCAACTCCCTCGCCGCCCGGGCCGCCGAACGCACCGGCAAGACGGACATGAAGAGCTACTTCCTGAACATCAAGGGACCGGAGCTGCTGGACAAGTACGTCGGCGAGACCGAACGGCACATCCGGCTGATTTTCGCCCGCGCCCGGGAAAAGGCCTCCGAGGGCAGCCCGGTAGTGGTGTTCTTCGACGAAATGGACTCGCTGTTCCGCACCCGCGGCACCGGCATCTCCTCCGACGTCGAAACGACCATCGTCCCGCAGCTGCTCAGCGAGATCGACGGCGTGGAGCGGCTCGACAACGTGATCGTGATCGGCGCCTCCAACCGTGAGGACATGATCGACCCCGCGATCCTCCGGCCGGGCCGGCTCGACGTCAAGGTCAAAATCCACCGCCCCGATGCGGAGGCGGCGGCTGACATCTTCAACAAGTACATCACCGCCGACCTTCCCTTCCACGAGTCCGACCTCGCCGAGCACCACGGCGATGTGCAGGCCACCGTGGACGCGATGGTCCAGCGCACCGTCGAGGCCATGTATTCCACTGACAAGTCCAATGAATACCTCGAAGTCACCTACGCTAACGGCGACACCGAGATGCTCTACTTCAAGGACTTCAACTCCGGCGCCGTGGTGCAGAACGTCGTGGACCGGGCCAAGAAGTACGCCATCAAGGACTTGCTCACCGTGGGCCAGAAGGGCATCCGGATCGACCACCTGCTGCGCGCCGTGGTCGACGAATTCCGCGAGCACGAGGACATGCCCAACACCACCAACCCGGATGACTGGGCACGGATCTCGGGCAAGAAGGGCGAACGCATCACGTACATCCGCACGATCGTTCAGGGCAAGGCGGGGCAGGAACCCGGCAAGTCCATCGAGACGATGCCGAGCACGGGCCAGTACCTGTGACGTCGGCGGTGCCCGGCAGGCCGGCCGGCGTATCGGGCGGGCTGCCGGCCGGCGGCGCCATGCGGGTGATGGGATCGGAAACCGAATACGGCATCCACGCGCCGTCCGCCCCGGGCGCCAATGCCACGATGATGTCAGCCCGGGTGATCCAGGCTTACGCCCAGGTGACCCGGCAGCGCGCCGCCGGCGGGGCGGAGACCCGCTGGGACTACACCGACGAGGAACCGCTGCATGACGCCCGCGGCTGGACGCTGGAGCGCAGCCAGGCCGAACCGGACCAGCTGACCGACCAGCCGCCGGTCCTCGACGCCGAGGCTGTCGCCCTGGCCTATGGCCGGCAGGAGCTGGAAGCCGACGGCGAGGACGAGTCCGGCACACTGCTGATGAACATGGTGCTCGGCAACGGTGCCCGGCTTTATGTCGACCATGCCCACCCCGAGTACTCCAGCCCGGAAGTGACCAGCCCGCGAGACGCCGTCGCCTGGGACGCTGCCGGAGACCTCGTGGCCCTCGCAGCGGTGCGCCGCCTGGCATCGGATCCGGAGCTGCCGCCGGTCAATCTGTACAAGAACAACACGGACAACAAGTCGGTGTCCTACGGCTCCCACGAGAACTACCTCATGCCCCGCGCAGTGCCGTTTGGGGACATTGTCCGCGGTCTGACGCCGTTCTTCGTCACCCGCCAGATTTTCTGCGGCGCCGGCCGGGTCGGCATGAAGCAGGACGGCTCCCGCCCCGGCTACCAGATCAGCCAGCGGGCGGACTTTTTCGAGACCGAAGTCGGCCTCGAAACCACGATCCGCCGGCCCATCATCAACACCCGCGACGAACCCCACGCGACCGCGGACAAGTACCGGCGGCTGCACGTCATCATCGGTGACGCCAACCTCAGCCAGACCGCCAATTACCTGAAGTTCGGCACTACGGCGCTGGTGCTGAGCCTGATTGAGGCCGGTCTGGCCCCGAAACTGGAAGTCCATGAGCCGGTGGCCTCGCTGCAGGCCGTCAGCCACGACACCGCCCTGACCGCCACCCTGCGGCTGCTCGACGGGCGCCGGATCACGGCACTGGACCTGCAGTGGATCTACTTTGAAGCGGCCGCCAAGCACGCCCAGGACACCGGCGTCGCCGATGCCGTGGACGGGGACGGCCACACCCATGACGTGCTGGAACGCTGGTCGGCGACGCTGACCGAACTGGGCAACGACCGCGCGGCGGCGGCGTCCTCCGTGGAATGGCTGGCAAAACTCTCCCTGCTGGAGGGCTACCGGGACCGCGACGGACTGGAGTGGGGCCACGCGCGGCTGGGCCTCGTGGACCTGCAGTGGGCGGACATCCGGCCGGAGAAGGGGCTCTACTACCGCCTCCTGGCACGGGACCGCATGCAGCGGATCGTCGACGACGGCGTGATTCAGCGGGCGGTCACAGAGCCGCCGTCGGACACCCGGGCCTACTTCCGGGGCCGCTGCGTCAGCCGCTTCGGGGCCGACGTTGTCGGCGCCAGCTGGGACTCCGTGATCTTCGATGTGCCCGGCCGCGGCAGGCTTCAGCGGGTCCCCACCCGGGAACCGCTGCGCGGAACCGAGGCCCTCACCGGCGGCCTCTTCGCCCGCCACCGGGAGGCCGGACCCTTCCTGTCCGAGTTGCTGGGACTCCCTCCCGGTTCGTAGGCCCAAAGAGTCCCGCGGGGGCTCCGGGCGTGGCAATATGGCTTACAGGAAGTCCCTTGCGAAGAAGGGACGGACAGAAGGAGAGAACAATGGCAGGCCAGGAGCAACAGCAGCCGCAGTCGCGGGACACCGAGGTCGACGAAGACGTCCCCGCAGCCCCGCCGGCTCCCGCGGAGGGCCAGGCCTCAGCGGCCACCCAGGGCGTCGACGATCTGCTCGATGAGATCGACGGCGTGCTGGAATCCAACGCCGAGGAGTTCGTCCGCGCGTTTGTCCAAAAGGGCGGCCAGTAGCGCACCGCCCGGACCGCGGCGGCCCAGGGGTTGCGCCGGCACAGGGCTGAGGGCCGGAAGTCGTTGATTCACTACGTTGAGGGAGTGCACCAGTGCAGGAAACCACCGCCAACCAGGTAGCAGCCAACGCCACGTCCTCCTTCACTGAACATCTGCAGCGCCAGCGCCCCGATTTACTGCCGTTCGGCCAGCTCCCGTCCGGCCAGCAGCTCCCAGGAGCGAACTCCGCAACGCCCCTGCAGGCGCCGCACGGGACTACCATCGTCGCGCTGACCTACGCCGGAGGGGTGCTGATGGCGGGGGACCGCCGCGCCACGATGGGCAACGTCATCGCCAGCCGGCACATCGAGAAAGTCTTCCCCGCGGACCAGTACTCCGTGCTCGGCATCGCCGGGACCGCGGGCATCGCGCTCGACATCACGCGGCTCTTCCAGGTCGAGCTCGAACACTACGAGAAGATCGAAGGAACACTCCTGAGCCTGGACGGCAAAGCCAACCGGCTCGGGGCTATGGTCCGCAGCAACCTGCCGATGGCGATGCAGGGCCTCGCCGTCGTGCCGCTGTTCGCAGGCTTCGACCGTCCCGCGGGCCTGGGCCGGCTGTTCTCCTACGACGTCACCGGCGGCCGCTACGAGGAACAGGAACACCACACGGTCGGTTCCGGCTCGATGTTCGCGCGCGGCGCGCTGAAGAAACTCTGGCGGCCCAACCTCCCGGAGCGGGACGCCGTCTCCGTCGCCGTCGAGGCGCTCTACGACGCCGCCGACGACGACTCCGCCACCGGCGGCCCCGACCCCGTCCGGCAGCTCTGGCCGGTCGTTTACACCGTCAACCGAACAGGTGCCTTCCGGGTCCCGGAGCGCGAGCTCGCGGCAATGGCCGGCGCCATCATCGAGTCCAGGGCCGTTGCCCAGCGGGAGGCCTGAGATGACCCAGCAGTTCTACGTATCGCCCGAACAACTGATGAAGGACCGCGCGGACTTCGCGCGGAAGGGCATCGCCCGCGGGCGCTCCGTGGTGGTCATCAGCTGCAGCGACGGGATTGCCCTCGTGGCCGAGAACCCCTCGCCGTCACTGCATAAGATCGGTGAAATCTACGACAAGATCGCGTTCGCAGCCGTGGGCAAATACAACGAGTTCGAAAGCCTCCGGCAGGCCGGGGTCCGCTACGCGGATGTGCGCGGCTACTCCTACGACCGGGAGGACGTCACGGCCAGGGGCCTCGCCAGCGTCTACGCGCAGAGTCTGGGGGCGGTATTCACCGCGGAACAAAAACCCTTCGAAGTCGAACTGGCCGTGGCCGAGGTGGGGCCCTCCCCGGAGGAGGACCACCTCTACCGGCTCACGTTCGACGGGTCGATCGCCGACGAGAACGGCTTCATCGTCATGGGCGGCCAGGCTGACAAGGTTTCCGAGGCCGTCGCGGCGGGCTGGCGGGGCGCCCTGGACTTCGCCGGCGCCATCAGGCTGGCCCTGGCCGGTCTGGTTGCGGACAAGGAAACCACCACGCTGCCGCCGTCGGCCGTGGAGGTGGCGGTACTGGACCGCGGCTCGGAAAGCAGCCGCGGCACCCGCCGTGCGTTCCGCCGGCTTGAGGACGCAGATATCACGGCATTGCTGGCTGAGGAGAACTGAGATGGACAAGCGCATTTTCGGCATTGAGACCGAGTTCGGGATTTCCTATTCAAGCCCGGAGTCCCGTCCGCTGGCCCCCGAGGAGGTGGCCCGTTACCTGTTCCGCAAGGTGGTCAGCTGGGGGAGGTCCTCCAATGTGTTCCTGACCAACGGGTCCCGGCTCTACCTCGACGTCGGGTCCCACCCGGAGTACGCCACCGCGGAATGCGACGACCTCGCCCAGCTGATCGCGCACGACCGGGCCGGGGAACTCATCCTCGACGACCTCGTCGACGAGGCGCAGGAACGGCTCGCGGCGGAGGGCTTCAACGGCACCGTGTACCTGTTCAAGAACAACACCGACTCCGCCGGCAACTCCTACGGCAGCCACGAGAACTACCTCATCCCGCGGCGCGGCGAGTTTTCCCGGCTGGCCGAGATCCTGATTCCGTTCCTTGTGACCCGGCAGCTGATCGCGGGCGCCGGGAAAATCCTCAAAACCCCGCACGGAGCCACGTTCGCGTTCTCCCAGCGGGCAGACCACATCTGGGAGGGCGTCTCCTCCGCCACCACGAGGTCCCGTCCGATCATCAACACCCGCGATGAGCCGCATGCGGACGCCGAGTTCTACCGCCGGCTGCACGTGATCGTGGGCGACTCCAACATGTCCGAGACCACGGCGCTGCTCAAGGTGGGGACCGTGGACCTGATCCTGCGGATGATCGAAGCCGGTGTCATCATGCGCGACATGCGGATGGAGAACCCCATCCGCAGCATCCGGGAAATCTCCCACGACCTCAGCGGCCGCGCCCTGGTCCGGCTCGCGAACGGCCGGCAGCTGACCGCGCTGGAAATCCAGCGCGAATACCTGGGCAAGGTCACGGCGTTCGTCGCGGAGCAGGGCGCCCACAACGCCCACGTCCCGCTGATCCTTGACCTCTGGGAACGCACCCTCGATGCGATCGAGAGCGGCGACACCAGCAAAATCGACACCGAGGTGGACTGGGCGATCAAGAAAAAGCTCATGGACAACTACCGCGAACGGCACAACCTGGGACTGGACGCGCCCCGTATCGCCCAGCTGGACCTGACCTACCACGACATCTCCCGCACCCGCGGGCTCTACTACCTGCTGCAGTCCCGCGGGGCCGTGCGCCGCGTGGTGGATGACACCGCAGTCAAGGACGCGGTGGATGCCCCGCCACAGACCACCCGCGCCAAGCTCCGCGGCGACTTCGTCCGCCGGGCCCAGGAACTGGGCCGGGACTACACCGTGGACTGGGTGCACCTGAAGCTCAACGACCGCGCCCACCAGACCCTGCTATGCAAGGACCCGTTCCGCAGTGTGGACGAGCGGGTGGATGCCCTGCTGAACTCTATGGGCTGATACCCAGCTTTCCACGTTATTCTGGAGGGGCGCCGTTCGCGGCCAACGCTTGCTTTGCCGCTGGCATGTGCCCGGCGACGCGTCCATCCTGCCCCGACGAAAGTTCTTAAGTGCGCCGACTACTAGCAATTCTTCTTCCCGGACTGCTGCTGCTGACCGCCTGCGGCGGCGGCGAACCAGCTGCCCCGGAACCCACCAGCCAGTCAGCTGGCGAGACCGCCAAGCTGGACTCCCTCAAGCTGACGGAGAACGGCGACAAGAAGGCACCCGGTGTTGAATTCGACAAGCCCATTGAGGTTAAGGAACCCACCGTCAAGGTCGTCAAGGAAGGCGACGGCGACCGGGTCAAGGCGAACCAGATCGCCTCGATCTCCATCGTCGCCCTGAGCGGCAAGGACGGCTCCACCCTGGAGGACACCTTCCCGGGGGAGCCGGAGGAGCTCGAACTGACCGACGATCTTAAGACCGAGAGCCCCGTCATCTACAACGCCTTCGTGGGCGCCAAGATCGGCACCCACCTGGCACTGGCCGTTCCCGGCGCGGCAGCCGCTGAAGGCGCCGAAGCGCAGCCCACCCAGCTCCTCGTCGTCAAGGTGCTCTCCGCAAAGGATGCGCCCAAGGTGCTGGACAAGCCTGAGGGCGAGACTGTCACCCCGCCGGCCGGCCTGCCGACCGTCAAGGACAACGACAAGGGCATCCCGGAGATCTCCGTCGAGGGCGTCGCCGCCCCGACCGCCCTCGTGTCCCAGGACCTCATCAAAGGCACCGGCCCCGAGGTCAAGGAAACTGACACCCTCACCGTGAATTACGTGGGAGTGGCCCTTGAAGGCGGCAAGGTCTTCGACTCCAGCTTCGACCGCGGCGAGAAGGCCACCTTCCCGCTCACCGGCGTCATCAAGGGCTGGACGCAGGGCCTGACCGGCAAGACGGTCGGCTCCCGTGTCCTCCTGGTCATCCCCAAGGACCTCGCGTACGGCGATGAAGGCCAGGGCGACGCGAAGGGCGACCTCGTCTTCGTCGTCGATATCCTCGGCACCAAGTAACCACCACACCTGCACCACCCCCCAAGCCACGCTAGAAGGAGCAACCATGTCATTTGGACAGCGCAACATTGACCGCCAGAAGCCGGAAATTGACTTCCCGGAGGGCGCAGTTCCCACCGAACTGGTCATCACCGACCTCATCGAGGGCGACGGCGCCGAGGCCAAGGCCGGCGACACCGTCTCCACCCACTACGTCGGCGTGGCCTGGTCCACCGGCGAGGAGTTCGACGCTTCCTGGGGCCGCGGCGCACCGCTCGACTTCCGTGTCGGCGTCGGCCAGGTCATCCAGGGCTGGGACCAGGGCCTGCTGGGCATGAAGGTCGGCGGCCGCCGCCGGCTCGAAATCCCCTCCGAGCTGGCCTACGGCCCGCGCGGCGCCGGCGGCGCGATCGGCCCCAACGAGGCCCTGATCTTCGTCGTCGACCTGGTCGCCGTCCGCTAATCCCCACCCACGGGCCAACGTGCTGCAGGAGCGCGGTAACAATCGGAAAAGTTCTTCCGGCTGTTGCCGCGCTTTTGTCAGTTTCGGGCAGGGACTTTAGTACCCTTGCGGGGTGTCAGCCTCCCGTACCGAACGCCTCCTGAACCTGCTCATCGCCCTGCTCAACACCACCTACGGCCTGCGCCGCAGTGAACTGCGCGAGAAGGTCTACCACGACACCACCAGCAACGACGTCGCCTTCGGCCGGATGTTCGAACGCGACAAGGGCGAGCTGCGGCGGTTCGGCTTCGACGTGGAGACCGTCATGGACAAGGGCTGGGGTTCGGATGATCCGGCCACCACCCGCTACCGGATCGGCAAGGAATCCAACCGGCTTCCGGACGTCAGCCTCACCCCGGCAGAGTGCACCGTGCTCATTCTCGCAGCCCAGCTCTGGGAGCACGCCGCCCTGGGCTCCGCAGCACTCAACGCGGTGCGCAAGCTGCAGGCCTCCGGCGGCCTGGTCGACGCCGAACTCCCCGCCGGGGTCCAGCCGCGGATCCGGCCCGCAGGGCAGGCGTTCGAGGACCTCGTCGCGGCCATGCACGCCCAGCACCCCGTCAGCTTCCGCTACCTGGCCGGCAGTACCGGCAAGGAAGAGGAGCGGCTGGTGGAACCCTGGGGACTCGGCAGCCGCTTCGGCCAGTGGTACCTCGTGGCCCACGACAGGGCCCGCGGCGACAAACGCTTCTTCCGGCTCTCCCGCCTGACGTCCGCCGTAACCGTTCTGGACAAGGAAAGCTTCACCCCGCCCGCGGACTTCAATGTGCGTGCCGAACTGGCCGGACTGGCGGAGTTGCCGGTCCGTACCGCCGCCGTCGATGTCCAGGCCGGCAGGCTGCGCGGACTCCGCAAACGCGCCCTCCCGGGAACCGTGGCCGAAACCGGCGCCGGACTGCCCGGCGCGGGCCGGGACCGCCTCAGCGTGCCGTTCCGGGACGTCGAGACGCTCGCCGAGGAGCTCGCCTCCTACGGGCCCCGGGCCGTCGCGGTGTCCCCGCCCGAACTCGTCAGCTCCGTGCGGCGCCGCCTGTCCGCCGCGGCCGACTTCGCCGCCGCGCCCGTTCCGCCGGTCGTCTTCCCGGCTGCCTCCCATCCGGCAGCGTCTTCCCTTCCAGGGGGGAAACCCCGCCACGGCCGCAAACGGACCTCCGAGGACCAGCTGAGCCGGATGCTGCAGCTGGTGCCGTTCCTGGTGCACAACCAGGGCCTGCACATCAGCGAAGTGGCGGCGAAGTTCGGGATCACCCGCAAAGAACTCGAAGCGGACCTGCGGATCCTGATCTGCTCCGGCCTGCCCGAGGGCTACCCGGACGACCTGCTGGACATCCAGTGGGACGACGACCACGTCACCATCAGCCAGCACCTCGACCTGAACCGGCCCGTCCGCTTCACCGTGGAGGAAGCCTGCGCCCTGCTGACGGGGCTGGAGACGCTCAACGGCCTGCCCCAGCTGGCCGAAGGCGGTGCCCTGGAATCCGTCACCCTCAAGCTCATGGCGGCGGCGGGGGAGGAGGGCCTCAAAGCGGCCGCGCTGTCGGGCCCCGAGGTGGGTCCGGAGAACTCGGCAGCGCTGGAAACGGCCCGCGAAGCCATCCGGACCGGCGCCCAGCTGCGGCTACGCTACTTCTCCCCGCTGCGGGACACGGTCTCCGAACGCATCATCGACCCGCTGCGGCTGTATTCACTGGACAACACCTGGTACCTCGAGGCCTACTGCCATTCGGCGCGGGGCCTGCGCAACTTCCGGCTGGACCGGATCGAGGCCCTGGAGACCACCGGCCTGCCCGTCTCGGAGACGGCGGCGCCGGGGACGAGTTTCCCCGTCAAACTTTTCACCCCGAACGACGACGACACCGTGGTGGTGGTTGAACTGACACGCCGCGGCATCGGACTCGCCGACGAGTACTACGCGGAGCGGACGGCGGAACTGCCCGGCGGCGGGCTGCTGGCCGAAATCCGCTTCGGCAGCACCGACTGGCTGCCGATGTTCGTGGCGCAGCACGGCGGGACGGCGCGGATCCTTCACCCGGACGAACTGGCGGACGCGTCCCGCGAGTGGCTTGCCGCTGCCCTGGCCCAATATGAAGACTAGCCAGTGCGGCGGCTAGACTACTCAGCATGCCTTGGTGGTCCTGGATCGTGATCTGGATAGCGCTCGTTGCGTTGTCCCTGTTGTTCTTCGTTGTGCTCGGCGTCCGCTTGTTCCGGAAGTTCATGGCCACGGTCAAGGAACTCGGGGAAGCGGGGGAACGGTTCTCCACGTTCCCGGCGGCCCCGTCCATGGACACTGCCGGCGTGGACGGCCAGCCCGTGAACGGCGCAGCGGCCGGGGCGGGCACGGAACCGCAACCCGAACCCGGGTCCGCCGTTTTTGCCTCGCCTGTGCAGATGGGGCATGATTACCGCGCGTCGAAGTCCGCCCGCCAGGAAGCCCGCCGCCGGCGGCGCGTCCAGCGCAAGCTGGACCGTGGCCAGCCCCAGCGGCTGCACGACATCGAATTGAGTTAGACGTAGGATGTATTCAAACGAAAGGACCTCCTGTCATGAGGCTTGAAGGCTGGCATCTCATCATCATCATCGTTCTGGCACTGGTGCTTTTCGCTGCACCGAAGCTGCCCGGCATGGCCCGGAGCCTTGGCCAGTCGATGCGCATTTTCAAGTCGGAGGTCCGGGAAATGAAGAAGGACGGCGCCACCGACGCCGCGGACGGCTCTGAGCCCGTCGAGGGCCGGGTCGTGAACCACCCGAAGTCCACCGGCCCGGAAACCCGCGCCGGAGACGGAACCGACGTTCCGCCGCCGAACCGCGCCTAACACCGCGTGGCAGTAACCATGGGCCGCCGGTCGAACCCCGAGGGGAGGATGGCGCTCCTCGATCACCTGAAAGAACTGCGGAACCGTCTCTTCAAGTCCGCGATCGCCGTCGTCCTGGGGACCGTCGTCGGGTTCCTCGTCTACCAGCCCATGCTCGAGGCACTGATCAAACCGATCGCTGACCTCAATGAAAATGAGGGCCGGCAGGCGACACTGAACTTTGACGGGGTGGCCAGCTCCTTTGACCTGATGATCCAGGTCTCCGTCTTCCTGGGCCTGATCGTCGCGAGCCCGGTCTGGCTGTACCAGCTATGGGCTTTCATTGTCCCCGGCCTGCACAAGAAGGAACGCCGGCTGGCGCTGTCCTTCGTGGCGGCCGCCGTCCCGCTGTTTGTGGGCGGCGTCCTGCTGGCCTGGCTGGTGCTTCCGAACGCGGTCCGGGTGCTGACCGATTTCACCCCCTCCGGTGGCTCCAACTTCATCAGCGCCCAGGTGTATCTGTCCTTTGTGCTGCGGCTCCTGCTGGCCTTCGGCATCGCCTTCCTGCTGCCGGTGATCCTCGTCGGGCTGAACCTGGCGGGAATCATCAAGGGCAAGCAGCTCGTCAAGAGCTGGCGCATCACCGTGTTCCTGGTCTGCCTCTTCGCCGCCATGGCCGCCCCCGGAGCCGACGCGATGAGCATGTTCTACCTTGCCGGGCCGATGCTGCTCCTGTTCTTCGCCGCCATCGGACTGTGCCTGCTCAACGACCGCCGGCGTGAACGGCGCGCCGTCAAGCGGGCCGCGGAGACCGAAGCCACCGCGGACCAGGCGACTCCCAGCTCCGAGCTGGAGAATCTCTAGCCCTTGGCGCACTAGGCTGGAACCATGTCCTCAATACCCGGGCCGGAATCGCCGTCTGAACGCTACCGAGCCAGCGCCGAGCGGGCCGCAGAAGCCAAAACCTATCTGGGCGGCTTCATCCGTTCGCTGGCCTTCGAACTCGACGACTTCCAGCGCGAAGCCTGCCTGTCCCTGCAGGCCGGCCGGGGCGTCCTGGTAGCCGCCCCCACGGGTGCCGGCAAGACCATTGTGGGGGAGTTCGCCATCTACCTGGCGCTCCAGCGCGGGCTCAAGGCCTTCTACACCACCCCGATCAAGGCCCTGTCCAACCAGAAGTACTCGGAGCTGGCGGACAAGTACGGTGCCGACCGGGTGGGGCTGCTGACCGGCGACACCAGCATCAACGGCGACGCCCCGGTGGTGGTGATGACCACCGAGGTGCTCCGCAACATGCTCTACGCCGACTCCAGCACCCTGGCCGACCTCGGCTACGTCGTGATGGATGAGGTCCACTACCTGGCGGACCGTTTCCGCGGCGCCGTGTGGGAAGAGGTCATCATCCACCTCCCCAGCGAAGTCCAGGTCGCCTCGCTGAGCGCCACCGTCTCCAACGCCGAGGAGTTCGGCGCCTGGCTGGACACCGTACGCGGCCAGACCGACGTCATTGTGTCCGAGCACCGGCCGGTGCCGCTGTGGCAGCACGTGATGGTGGGCCGGAAGATCGTGGACCTCTTCGCCGGCGACACCAGCTTCGATGAGATCGCCCCTGCCGGCGAGGCCGCCGTGTCCGCGGTGTCCGCCACCGCGGACACCGCCGACCTCAGTGCCCGCCCCGGCTTCGAGGTCAACCCCGAACTGCTCTCCATGGCCCGCGCCGAGAGCCAGATGAACTTCCGCGGCCGCTTCGGCCAGGGCGGCCGCAACGTCCGGCGCCAGCGGAACCAGCGCGACGACGCACCGCAGGGCGGCCCGCGCAGCCCGGTCCGGAAGGCCAGCCGCCCCCAGGTCATTGCCAGCCTGGACCGGCAGGACCTGTTGCCGGCCATCACCTTCATCTTTTCCCGCGCCGGCTGCGACGCCGCCGTGGCACAGTGCGTCGCTGCCGGGCTGTGGCTGACCACCGAACAGGAACAGCTCATCATCGCCAGGCGCGTCGACGAGGCAGCGCAGGACATCCCCTCCGACGACCTGGACGTGCTCGGATTCTGGAGCTGGCGCGACGGGCTGCTCCGCGGACTGGCGGCCCACCACGCCGGCATGCTGCCCACCTTCAAGGAAGTCGTCGAGAAGCTCTTCGTCGACGGGCTCGTCAAGGCCGTGTTCGCGACCGAAACCCTGGCACTCGGCGTCAACATGCCGGCACGCTCCGTCGTGCTGGAGAAGCTCGACAAGTTCAACGGCGAAGCGCACGTCAACATCACCGCGGGGGAGTACACCCAGCTGACCGGCCGCGCCGGCCGCCGCGGGATCGACGTCGAGGGCCATGCCGTCGTCCTGTGGCAGCCCGGCACGGATCCCGCATCCGTCGCCGGCCTCGCCTCGAGGCGCACCTACCCGCTGAACTCCAGCTTCCGGCCCACGTACAACATGTCGATTAATCTGCTTGCCCAGTTCGGCCGGCCCCGGGCCCGGGAGATCCTCGAGTCCTCCTTCGCCCAGTTCCAGGCCGACCGTTCCGTCGTCGGGCTGGCCAAACAGGTGCGCAGCCGGGAGGAATCGCTGGCCGGCTTCAGCAAGGCGATGAGCTGCCACCTGGGTGACTTCACCGACTACTCCCGCATCCGGCGGGCGCTTTCGGACGCCGAGAAGAACGCCTCCCAGACCAGCTCCCGGGCCAGGAAATCCGTAACCGAGGACTCCCTGAGCCGGCTGCTCCCCGGGGACGTGGTGGATGTTCCCACCGGCCGGGCGCCCGGACTCGCCGTCGTCCTCAGCTCCGACCACCACTCCCGCGAACCGCGGCCCGCCGTCATGACCCTGGACAACCAGCTTCGGCGGATCGGCACCCAGGACGTGGAAGGGCCGCTGGCCCCCATCACCCGGGTACGGATCCCGAAATCCTTCAACGCCAAGGTGCCCAAATCCCGGCGCGACCTGGCGTCCTCGGTCCGGAACGCCCTCCGGGAAAACCGGCCCCCCGCGCCGCCGAGCCGTAACGACGACTTTGGCCGCGCCGCCGCCCTGCCGGACCAGGAGAAGAAGATCGCTGAGCTGCGCCGCGAACTCCGCGCGCACCCGTGCCACGGCTGCAGCGAACGCGAGGACCACGCCCGCTGGTCCGAGCGCTACTGGAAGCTCCGCCAGGAGACTGACGGGCTGGTGCGCCAGATCCAGGGCCGCACCAACACCATCGCCAAGACCTTCGACCGGGTCTGCGGTGTCCTGTCCAGCTACGGCTATCTGGAAACCTCCGACGCCGGCGTGCTCACCATCAGCCCCGACGGGCAGCGGCTGCGCCGGATCTACGGCGAAAAGGACCTGCTGATTTCGCAGTCCCTGCGCCTGGGCGCCTTCAGCGACCTGGATGCCGCCGAGGTCGCCGCCCTCGCCAGCGTCCTGGTCTACCAGGCCAAGCGTGAGGACCGCGGGCTGCGGCCCAAGATGCCGAGCGTGTCATTGGAATCCGCCGTCGACATTGTGGTGCATGAATGGTCGGCCCTGGAGGACGTCGAGGAGGCCAACAAACTCCCCCTGACCGGTGAACCCGAGCTCGGCCTGGTCTGGCCGATTTTCAAGTGGGCCAAGGGCCGGCACCTGCAGGACGTGCTCAGCGGCACGGACCTGGCCGCGGGCGACTTCGTCCGCTGGGTCAAGCAGGTCATCGACCTGCTGGACCAGCTGGCTAAGATCCCGTCGCTGGACCCGAGGGTCGCGCGGCTGTGCGGGGACGCGATCAAACTCATCAAGCGCGGCGTCGTCGCGTATTCTTCCGTGGCCTGACCGCCCCGGCCGGCCCTCCGGCCGGAACCTCCCGTCGTCGAAAACGTCCGGCCCGCGCCGACCACCAGCAACAAGGAGTCCCCGTCCCATGACCGATTCACCGGCCACCCCCGCGCCGCACAAGGTAACGCTGTACCGGAACGGTTCCGTCTACACCGCCGCCGATCCCTTTGCGACGGCGATGCTGGTCGACGGCGACACCGTCGCCTGGGTCGGCTCCGAGCAGGCGGCCACCTCGATTGCCGACGCCTCGATGGAGGTCATTGACCTGCACGGCGCGCTCCTCGCCCCCGGCTTCGTCGATTCCCACGTCCATCTCACCGAAACAGGCATCGCCTTGGACTCGCTGCAGCTCGGCGGGGTCCGCTCTGCCCGGGAACTGCTCGACGCCGTGGCCGGCGCTTCCAGCGCGGGCGGCACCGTGCTGGGCCATGGCTGGGACGAGACCCAGTGGGTGGACTCCGCCCTGCCCACGCGGGAAGAACTGGACCGCGCCGCCGGCGGGCGGCACGTCTACCTCTCCCGCGTTGATGTGCACTCGGCCCTCGTGTCCTCCTCGCTGGCGGCGGCCGCCGGCCTCCCCGCCGCCGGCAGCAACGATACCGACGGCTCCGGTGCGGGCAGCCAGGTCAAGCGCGCCGGGCACACGGCTGCCCGGCTGGCGGCGCGCCGGTTACCCTCCGCGGCGCTCCGCGGCTACCAGCAGCGGACCCTCGCGGAGGCGGCAGCCAACGGCTACGTGGCACTGGCGGAAATGGCGGCCCCGCACATCGGCAGCATCGAGGACCTTCAGCTCGCCGTTGCCTGGAACACCGGCCCGGACGCGGTTCCGGAGATCCTGCCCTACTGGGGCGAGCTGGCCGGCTCTGCGGAACATGCCCGATCCATCCTGGACCGGCTGGGCGTGCCCGTGCTCGGGCTGGCGGGGGACCTGAACCTCGACGGGTCGATCGGATCGCGGACCGCCGCCCTGCGGGAGGACTACAGCGACGCTGCGGGGGAGCGGGGCAGCCTGTACCTCTCGTCCGCGGAGGCGGCCGCCCACCTCGCGGCGTGTTCGCTGCTGGGGATCCAGGCAGGCTTCCACGTCATCGGTGACGCCGGCCTCGACGCCGCGCTGGACGCGCTGGATCAGGCGGCGGCCGACGTCGGGGAGCAGAAGGTCCGCGCCGCGGGCCACCGCCTGGAACATGTCGAGCTCGCGGATGCGGATGCCATCCGCAGGCTCGCCCACTACTCCGTGACGGTCAGCGCGCAACCGGGCTTCGACGCGGCCTGGGGCGCGGCGGACGGTCTCTACCAGCAGCGCCTGGGATCCCGGCGCGCCGGCATGAACCCCTTTGCCTCCTTTTACGCCGCCGGCGTCCCGATCTGCTTCGGCAGTGACAGCCCGGTCACGCCCCTGCGGCCCTGGTCCAGCGTCCGCGCCTGCCTGCAGCACAACAACCCGGCGGAACGGATCTCTGCCCGCGCCGCGTTCCTCGGGCACACCCGCGCCGGCTGGCGGGCTGCCCGGTACCGGAACCCGATGGCCGGGCAGCTGGTGCCGGGTGCCCCTGCCAGCTTCGCCGTGTGGGCGGTCGAGGAACTGATGGTCCAGGTGGCCGACGGCCGGGTCCAGTCCTGGAGCACGGACCCCCGGGCGCGGACGCCGCTGCTGCCGGCACTGGACACCGGTTCCGAGCCGGTGTGCCTCCAGACCGTCAGGGACGGCCGGGAACTGTTCGCCAGCGGCTCCCTCCGGGGCTGACGGCCGGCGCGCTCAAACCCCGGTCCGGCCCGAAACTTCACCGGCCCCAGGGCGGCTCTGACCTGCGATGATGAACGAAACGGCTGGTCACGGAGCGGTTGACAGATCAGGGCCGCCCCGTAGCATTGAGGGTCAACGGAGGGTTGTGTACGTCGCAGACTCCGGACGTCCCCGGTCATTTCCAGGTTGCCGCCACCACGGTAGCTTCTTCGGTCATGGCCACGGGTGCTCCCAAGGGGCGGGTCCACTTCGCAGCAGAAAACGGTTCCGGCGGCGCTTTCGCGCCCTGCCGCAACTGGCCCGAGGCGGGTGGACCTGCCCGGGGACCGGCATCGGCCCCGGCAGGCCCGGCGACTCCCTATAATGGAGAGTTGCGCCTGGTGTCAGCTAAGCCCTGACCGCCCGGCTCTCGACCGCTCCCTTCAAGGAAAGGCCTCGCTGTGCGTGTCCTCACGATCATCCCGACCTACAACGAGCTGGAATCGTTGCCCAAGACCCTCGGGCGCCTGCGCACGGCGGTGCCAGGCTCCGATGTCCTGGTTGTCGACGACAACAGCCCCGACGGCACCGGGCAGCTGGCGGACCGTTTCGCCGCTGAGGACAGCCAGGTGCACGTCCTGCACCGCGCCGGCAAGGCCGGACTCGGAGCAGCCTACATCGCCGGTTTCAAGTGGGGCCTCGACGCCGGTTACGACGTCCTCGTTGAGATGGACGCCGACGGCTCGCACCAGCCGGAGCAGCTTCCGCAGTTGCTGGAGGCCGTGGAGCAGGGAGCCGACCTTGCCATGGGATCCCGCTGGGTACCCGGCGGCAGCGTCGTCAACTGGCCACTGTACCGGCAGGCGATCTCCCGGGTGGGCAGCACCTATGCCCGGATCATGCTGGGCGTGAAGATCAAGGACGTCACCGGCGGATTCCGTGCATTCCGCCGGGGCACGCTGGAGAAACTGGACCTCAATACCGTCGACTCGGTCGGCTACGGCTTCCAGGTGGACCTGGCCTGGCGCGTCGCCAAGCTGGGCCTGACGATCGTCGAACGCCCCATCACGTTCGTCGAGCGTGAGCTGGGCGCCTCAAAGATGAGCGGCAACATCGTGGTCGAAGCCATGATCAACGTCACCAAGTGGGGCCTCACAGCCCGCTGGAACACGCTCACCGGCAAGCTCACTGGCAAAAAGGCATAGATCGTGCCCGCATAAAAGTGCCGGCATACGCAAAGGGCCGGACCCACACCGTTTTGACGGTGTGGGTCCGGCCCTTTTTTGCTGGGCTGGTGCGCGGGCTGACTAAGCCGAGCGCCGTTCGCCGCGGCGTTCACGCAGGATCGTGAGACGGTCTTCGAGGATCTGCTCGAGTTCGGGCAGCGATCGACGTTCCAGGAGCATGTCCCAGTGCGTGCGGACTGCCTTTTCGTTGAGGTTCACAGGGCGTTCGCCGTCGACGAGCAAGGCTTCCTTGCCGGTCTTGGATACCCACACCGGGGGGATCTCCGCTTCGGAGGAGAAGGTCACGAATACCTGCTCGCCGTCCTCGCAGCGGTACTCGACCCGCTGGCGCGGAGCCGGTTCAACACCGGATTCAGTCTCCATGCTCTGTGCGCCAAGGCGCATACCCCGCAGGCTGCGATCGCTCATCTTTTCTCCCTCTATTCGGTTCGCAGGGTCATGCCCTGCGTTAGCCGGGGGCTGTGAGGCCGCGCCGGACTACTGTTTGCACTGCGCCGTCTCACTGGACCCAAACCGGATGAATCGTCACTGGATAAAACGCTTTGCGAAGCCTAATTGTTCCGCCGGACTGAACCAGCCGGACAAATATTCAAGTATACGGGAACAGGGCACCCCGGGTAAAGCCTGCGGGGGCCGGGCCGGCGGTTCCGCGCACGGCAAAGGGGAGGCATCCGCCCGGCGGATGCCTCCCCTTCCGCTACAGCGCCTACGCCTCGGGGTGACCCGGGAAACCAGCGCCGGACCCTGCAGCCGGACCGGCGGCGGGCGCCGCCGGGCGCGGAGCAGCGGGCTCCGCCGCGGCGTCGGAATCGGGGCCGAACAGTCCGTCATTGAACTGGCCGTCCTTGCTGCCGCCCAGCGCGTTGCCGATGCCCTTGAGGGCTTCGCCGACTTCGCTGGGAATGATCCACAGCTTGTTCGCGGAGCCTTCGGCGATCTTCGGGAGGGTCTGCAGGTACTGGTAAGCGAGGAGCTTCTGGTCCGGGTTGCCCTTGTGGATCGCGTCGAAGACCTTCTGGATGGCCTGGGCCTCGCCATCGGCCCGGAGGATCGCCGCCTTCGCGTCACCTTCGGCCTTCAGGATTGAGGACTGCCGCTGGCCTTCGGCGGTGAGGATGGCGGACTGCTTGGTGCCTTCCGCGGTGAGGATGGCGGCGCGGCGGTCACGCTCGGCGCGCATCTGCTTCTCCATCGAATCCTGGATGGAGTGGGGCGGATCGATGGCCTTGAGCTCCACCCGGGAGACCCGGATGCCCCAGCGGCCGGTCGCTTCGTCCAGGACGCCACGGAGCTGCCCGTTGATCTGGTCACGCGAGGTCAGGGCCTCTTCGAGGTTCAGGCCGCCGACAACGTTGCGCAGCGTCGTGGTGGTGAGCTGTTCAACCGCCTGGATGTAGTTGGCGATCTCGTAGGTGGCCGCCCGCGCATCGGTGACCTGGAAGTAGACCACGGTGTCGATCGAGACAACCAGGTTGTCCTCGGTGATCACCGGCTGCGGCGGGAAGGAGACCACCTGTTCACGCAGGTCAAGCAGCGGCAGCAGCCGGTCCACGAACGGGATCAGGATCGTGAGGCCGGGGTTCAGCGTTCGCTGGTACTTGCCCAGCCGTTCGACGACGCCGGCACGGGCCTGCGGGACTATCCGCACCGCCCGGACGAGCACGATTATTACGAACGCAACGAGAACCAGCAGCACGATTGCGACTGCGATATCCATACATCACCTATTCCCCAGATTGGTCTTGCTATGGTGTGCGGCGGTGTCCCGCCGCGTGCCCGGCGCCGGTGGCCGCCGCCGGAATTCTTGCGTAGCTATTGGATGGCGGTTTCCGGCTCCGGGGCAACAACGGCGGTGGCGCCGTCGATCGCGCTGACGATGGCGTGCTGTCCGGGTGCCAGGACTCCGGTTTCGGAGCGGGCGCTCCAGACATCGCCGCCAATTTTGACCAGGCCTCCGGTTGCGGTCACCGGCTCCATGACCAGGGCGGATTCGCCAATCAGCCGTTCGACGTTGCTCCGGAGATCGGCCGGCCCTTTGCGCAGGTGCTTGAGCGCGACAGGCCGGACGAAACCGATCATCAGGAGGGAAACCACGCAGAAGGCCACGATCTGCAGGCCAAGGTCCGCGCCGGACAGGGCCGCCACCAGTCCGGCGAGGGCTCCGCCTCCGAGCATGATGAAGAACAGGTCGAGGGTGATCATCTCCACCACGGCGAATACCAGGAACACCGTGAGCCACAGCGCCCACCAGTTTTCGGGTAGCCATTCGAACATCTTTTCCCCCTTCGCCCCCGGGGGCTGCAGGTGCAGACCCTCAGTCACTGTGATTCCATCCTAAGCCGAACGGCAACGCCTGCGGAGGGCCGGGGGAGGCACTTGGCGAAAGTGGCCAAGTCGTTACCTCCCGGTACTCCCTTGGCCCTGGTGGAGCCGTTAATGGAGCGGTTCGAAAACACTGATCCGGAACCGGGCCGACACGGCGGTCAGCGGCGGGAGCCCCGCCTCGAGGGAGGCCAGGCCCCCGCGGTCCAGGTGGTGGCCGGCGGGTCCCATGAGCGCCAGCTTGGTGACGTCCCCGGGGGACAGCAGCAGCGGCACGTCCAGGTTGTCGGCGGAGAGCGCCGAAAAGTGTCCCTCGAGCGAGGCCACGAGCCGCTCGTCCTTCGCCGGTTCGATCCCGAGCATGCCCGTCTGGTCTGCCACCTCCTCGAGGTGGCCCGGCCGGGGAGTGACTACCACCAGCCGGCCGCCCGGGCGGAGCACCCGGGCGAACTCTGCCGCATTGCGCGGCGCGAAGACCACTGTGACGGCGTCGACGGCGGCGTCGGCCACCGGCAGCGGCTGCCACACATCGCTGACGAGGTTAACGGCGTCCGGGTTGAGCCTTGCGGCCCTGCGGAGCGCGAACTTCGAGATGTCCAGGCCGATCGCCGCGGCGGGCGTCCGGTCCAGCGCCACCCGGTCCAGCAGGGCACGGAGGTAGTGGCCCGTACCGGTGCCGGCGTCCAGCACCGTCCCCGGGGCACCCGCCGTGCTGCCGGCGAGGGCCGGGATCGCCAGTTCCGCCACGGCGGAGGCGAGGGGCCGGTAGTGACCGGCGGAGAGGAAGTCGAAACGCGCCGCCACCATATCGGCTGTGTCCGCTTCGAACACGGTGCCCTTGCCGACGAGGAAGTTGAAGTACCCCTGTTTCGCCGCGTCGAAGCGGTGGCCGGCCGGACACCCGAGGGTGCGGCCGGCATCGTTGCTGAATCCGAGGTGGTTCCGGCAGACCGGGCACAGCAGGAAGGCAGCGGATACGGGGGGCATAGTGTCCATCCTAAGGCTGGCGTGCACGGGCCGGCAGGGCCGCACCGCCCGGGGCTCCGACCCGCCGAGGTGAGCTATTTCACTGCCCGGGAAACTGGGGCTAGGCTCGCACACGTGAAATCCGAACATCTGCCGCTGCTGAATTCCGTCTCCGCCCCTGCCGTACACCCGGACGGCACGCGTGCCGTGGTGTCCGTGCTCCGGCCCGACTTCGACGCCGATGCGTACGTCGGCCAGCTGTGGACGGTGCCGCTGGACCCGGACCGGTCCCCGCGCCGCTTGACCCGCGGATTCCGCGACACGGCGCCGGACTTCTCCCCGGACGGGGAGGTGCTGGCATTCCTGCGCGCCGCAGCCGGCGGCAAACCCCAGCTCCATATCGTGGAGGCCGCCGGCGGGGAGCCGCAGCCCGTCACCGACGCGCCGCTGGGAGTGTCGGCGTTCGCGTGGTCGCCCGATTCCCGGCACATCGTCTATGGCGCCCGGACTCCGGAGGACGGCCGCTACGGCAGCACCGAGGGGGTTTCCGCCGGCAGCGAGGATGCGCGGCTGATCACCGATTACCAGTACCGGATGAACGGCGTCGGGTACACCGCCGACAAGCCCGTCCAGCTCTTCCTCGTCGAGGTACCGGATCCCGGCGCGGAACCCAGGGTGGCGCCCCACGGGAGGGCACTGAAGGCCCGCACCGCGGCTTCCTCCGGTCAGTCCGCGCCGGAGGCCACCAGCGCCGCACCGGCCGGGCTGCTGCCGGCAGCACGGCAGCTGACCACCGCCGCCACCGACCACACCGGCGCGAGCTTCAGCACCGACGGGCGCACCATTTACTTCACGGCCGCCCTGCACGAGGGCAGTGACAACGATCTCGCCAGCGGCATCTACCGCATCACGGTGGAGGAGGGCTCCGCAGGAGCAGAAACAGGAGCGGAACCGGAACCCGTCGCCTTCGCCCACACCGGCCGGCAGGGCGTCCACGCCGTCCGCGAGTCACGGGACGGGCAGTGGCTGTTCTTCCTGGCCCAGGATCTTGGCCCAACGGGCCAGGACTTCGTGGCACGCAACACCGCGCTCTACGTGGCGCCGGCGGGCGGCGGCGACGCCACGCGGCTGAGCGACGTCGAGACGATGGATCTCGGCTGCAACGGCAGGCTCGAACTGCGCGGTCCCGACTCGGTGCTGCCGCTGAACAACGCCCGGGGAACCGTCGAACTGCTCGAGTTCCAGGCCTCCGGCAGCCACCGGACACTGGTCCGCGGCGAGCGTGTGGTCACGGGTGCCGCAGCCCACGGAGAATCGCTGGTGCTCAGTTTCGCCGACGCCTCCACCGCGGGCGACCTCGCGGTGCTCGACGGCGGGCAGCTGCGTGTCCTGACCGATTTCTCCGCACCGCTGCGCTCCGGCGCCGATATCATCGAACCCCTCGAGCTCACCGTCCCGTCCGGCGACGGGTACCCGGTCCATGGCTGGCTCGTAAAACCGCACGGCCAGGGTCCCCACCCGGTCCTGCTGAACATCCACGGCGGCCCGTTTGCCCAGTTCACCGGGGCTCTTTTTGATGAGGCCCAGGTGTACGCCGCGGCGGGGTACGCGGTCCTGATGTGCAACCCCCGCGGTTCCGCCGGGTACGGCCAGGAGCACGGGCGGGCCATCAAGGAGCAAATGGGCACCCTGGACATGCAGGACGTCCTGGCGTTCCTCGACGGCGCTCTCGGCAAGTTCGAGGAGCTCGACGCCGGGGCACTCGGCATCATGGGGGGATCCTACGGCGGCTACCTCACCGCCTGGACCATCAGCCACGACCACCGCTTCAAGGCCGCCATCGTGGAACGCGGCTTCCTCGATCCCGTGAGTTTCACCGGTTCCTCCGACATCGGCTGGTTCTTCGGCGGGGAGTACACCGGCCGTTCAGCCGAGCAGATGGCGGCGCAAAGCCCGATGGCCCGGGTGGACCAGGTGCGCACACCGTCCCTGGTCATCCACAGCGAGGAGGACCTCCGGTGCCCGGTGGAGCAGGGCCAGCGGTATTTCACCGCACTGAAACAGCTCGGCGTGGAGGCGGCGTTCCTGGTTTTCCCCGGGGAGAACCATGAACTCTCACGGGCCGGGACGCCGCACCACCGCAAGCAGCGCTTCGACCAGATCCTGCAGTGGTGGTCCCGCTACCTTCCAACGGCGGCAAACCCCGCCCCTGCGGCCCGCACCTGAGCGTAGCGCTGCCCGGGCGTTAGACGCCCGGCAGGAACCCGAGTTCCTTCCGGGCGAGGCTGATGTCGGGCTGCGCCCACCGCGCGGAGTACTCGGCGTTGCTGCTGATGGAGCGCATCTCGGCGCGGTCCAGGTAGAGGATGCCGTGCAGGTGGTCGGTTTCGTGCTGGACGATCCGGGCCTGCCAGCCCGTGAATTCGCGCTGCTGCCTGGTTCCGTCCGGCGCAGTGAATTCCAGGCGCACCGACTCGGGCCGGCTGACGGCGGCCTGGAGCCCGTTGACCGAGAGGCACCCTTCGTAGAAAGCCACGGTGGAACCGTCCGTTGGCTGGTAGCTCGGGTTGAGCATGGCGAAGAACGGCAGCGGCTCCCGTCCGCGGACGGCGGCAACCTCGGGATCGACGTCGAACTGGTCCTCCAGCACAGCGAGCTGCAGCGGGATGCCGAGCTGGGGCGCCGCCAGGCCCACGCCGGGGGCTTTGTGCATCACACTGCGCATCAGGTCGATCAGCTGGCTAAGTTCGGCGTCGCTCAATTGCCCATCGAAGGGAACGGCGACCTGCCGGAGCACCGGACTTCCCGCCTGGACGATGGCGGGGAGCACACCGGCAGTGAGTATCTGGTGGACGGTTTCGTGGATGCGGGCGGCGCTGAAGTCAGTGGGCTTGGCGTCAGGAGACATGGCAACAGACTACTGGCGTCCGCACGCCGTTGTTATAAATTCGTAAATACGTCCACGCAGCTGCGCCCCGGCGTCGATTTTCAGAACCCCGTCGCGGCCGCCCGCCGTCACCCTCAAGGGCACCAGGGTGCCCACTTTGTCGTCCGCGATGGCATGCGGATCGCAGCGTGCCGGCCGGATCCCCAGCCGGAACTGCTGGCTGGCGCCCCCTGCCTGGACCGAGACGGAAATCGGCCAGGGGGCAGCCAGGTCCTCCTGGATCAAGGTGGTGCCGTCGACCCGGTTGATCGTCAGGGATTCCGTTGACCCGGGATTCGCGCCACCAGGGGTACTCCGCGGCGTGATGGCAAGTGTCAGCACGGCGCTCTGCGCGTCGGCGGACACCTCAAGGTCCGGTTCCAGCCGGATTCCGGCGACCGCGGCGGCCGACTGGACCAGACACATTTCCGCGTTGTTCCGGTCCAGCACCTTGTACGGATCGGTGGCCGGCACCGTCGTCGCGGGAAGAGTCGTAGGGGGCACAGCGTCGCTGTCCCCGGCAAAGCGGATTTCCACCTCCGCTCCCGCGTCCGGCGGCGCCGTCCGGACTCCGCATTCCGGAGCACGCAGCTGGGCCGGCAGGATCCTGGTCTGTCCCGGCGGCAGCTCGATCCCGCCGGGTGCCGGCTGCCACTCGATGGTGCCGGAAAAGAGCGGACTGACCACGGCTGCGCCGAGCACTGTCACCGGGGTGACGGTAGTGTTCGTCAACTGCACGGCAATGATGTGTTGGCTGTAGTTGTCGCGTAGTTGGTTGATCAGGGCGCTGACCGGGGCGGCCATGGGTGTTTCTGTGGGCGTGGGCGCCGGCGTGCCGGACGTTCTTCCGGTGCCGGGCGCTCCCGCGCTGCAGGAGGCCGTCAGGGCGAGGGCACCCACGGCGGCGGCCAGCCTGGCCGCCCGAATGTGACGGGACCCGCCGGCCGGGCGTCGCAGCAGCGGGGGGAAGCAGCCCATGGGTTCAGTGTATTCCCGGCGATGGGCCGTGGGACCGGGGTCCGGCCGGAGAGTTCAGCTAGTCTCGTTCCATGACTTCACGCACCCCCTTGGATTGCGTCCTCGCGCTGCTGCGCGCTATCGAAGGCGGCGGCGGGGCCGCGGAGATCGCTCCGTTCCTGGCCGAGGACTACACCCTGAGCGAGGCGCCCCACCTGCTGGCTCCGGCCGGAGCCACCCGGAACCGGAGCCAGGCCCTGGCCGGGGCGGAGGCAGCCCACGAAGTCGTCTCGGGGCAGCGCTTCGCGGTGCGGCGCACGACGTGTGAAGGCAACCGTGTGGTGGTGGAGGCCGAGTGGAGCGCCACACTGCTGATGGACCTGCCGCACTGGGACACCGGCGAGGTCATCCGGGCCAGGGTCGCGTCCGTCTTCGAGGTCCGGGACGGCAGGGTCGTCAGCCAGGACAGCTACGACTGCTACTTCACGCCCCCACCGGGCTGAGCCGGGCACTCCGCGCCCTGCTGCGCTGCGTCCCGGCGGCTACTGCATGGTGAACCGGCGGGCCACGAACGCGTGGATAGCGGGTTCGGAGGCGGCCGCCGCCACGGCGCGGTTCCGCACTCCACACGGTCCGGCCGGCAGGGGCCGGCCCAGTGCCATGTTGATTTCGGACTGGCGCGCCGCCCGGGCCGCCGCGGCCATGCGGCTGGTCTCGAAGTTCCGTAGCTCCGCTCCCACGTCCGCGCCGTGCAGCGATGCGTGAACCACCGGGGCCAGGGCGGCTGCGTCCAGCCAGCCCAGGTTCATGCCCTGCCCGCCGATCGGGCTGATCTCGTGGGCGGCGTCGCCGATCAGCACCGTCCGGCCCGTCACCATCCGGCGAACCAGCCGGGTCCGGACGCCAAAATGGCTCAGCATGCTGTTGCTTGCGGGATCCACGTCGATTCCGGTGCGTTGTTTGACGGTGTGAACGAGCCACTTGGCGTCCCCGGCGTTCCCAGGGTCCGCAAGGCGCACTACCCAGCGGCGCAACATCCCTGGCAGCGGGAACGACTCCACGATTCCCGCGGATTCCAGGAACAGGGCCGCGTCCGGACCGAACCCGGTGCTGTCCGCGAAGTCGCCCATCAGGTAGCTGTCCCGGTAGTCCTTCGTCCGGACGGCGGCGCCGAGCTGCGGGCGGACCGTGGACCGGACACCGTCCGCGGCAATGGCAATGGCTGCAGTGTACTGAACGGCAGAGCCCCCCGTGGTGGCTTCCGCGGTGACCTGGCGGCCGTCGTCGTGCAGCCTTTCAACCCGGACGCCGCGGTGCAGGGCGGCAGGGTCGAGTTCCCGGACGCGGGCCTCCAGGGCGGCTTCCGTGCGGGACTGCGGCAGGGCAAGGACGAACGGGAAGTTCTCTGAAACCTGCGCGAAGGACATCCGGGCGAGCGTCCGCCCGCCGCCGATGGCGATGCCGTGCCGGATCGGCACCCCTTCGGCCACCATGGCCGGTGCCACGCCGATGCCCTGCAGCGCGTCCAGCGAGGGGGGATGGATGCCGATGGCCCGGGAGTGGCGTTCGGTGCCGGTCCGCTGTTCCAGGATCCGGACGCTGACGCCGTGCTGGAGGAGCAGCGCGGCCATGAACAGTCCCACCGGTCCACCGCCGATCACCAGGACGTCAACCATGGGGCCTGTCCCTGTCGAGGACCAGCAGGTTACGGAAGGGGGCGCGGCGGAGAACGGTCCAGCCCGGGGGAGCGGCGGCCTGGAGCTCGGCGGCGGTGTAGCTGCGGCGGATCGAAGTGAGGCCGTCCTGCCTGATGTAGGAGCCGGTGAAGGGCCAGGAACCGGCGAAGAAGAGGGCATACGCGGCCGGGCTGCGCCGGAGGTCGTTGTGGATGACCCGGCCGTGGCAGAGCCCGGCGGATTCGGCCAGGAACGCCGGAAGCTCGTCCCCCGCCAGGTGGTGCAGAACGTGGTTGGACACCACCAGGTCGAAGCTGCATCCTTCGCTGGCGAGCTGGGCCGCCGTGGACTGGCGGAACGTCACGCCTGCGTCCGCGTGCCGTCCCGAGGCGAACCGGCTGGCGCGCGGATCCGGATCGATGGCCGTGATCTCCAGTTGGAGTCCATCCCGGGCAGCCCAGCGGGAGAGCATCACCGGCACGTCGCCGCCGCCGCAGCCGATGTCCAGCAGGGTGGCCGCGGAGCCCTTCCGGAGTCGTGGCCTGAGCTGGTTCAGGTAGATGCCGCGCCAGCCGGAGACGGCCCGGTTCACGAGCGCAAACTGGGCGTAGGTGCGGTCCAGCCGGACCGGATCACAGCCGGGCAGGTCCATCTCCTCAATGGCGTGCGCCGCACGTTCCCGCAGCAGGTCCACCGGTTTCAGGCCAGAGCCGATTCCGGCTGTGCAGACTCGGTCGTGGCGGACTCGGTCTGGGCCGCATCCCCGGCCAGCGTTGGCGGGTGTTCACGGCGCGGGTTGCTGAGCTTGGTGAACAGCGCAGTCTCGACCGTCAGCCCTGGACCAAACGCCATGGAGCAGATCCGTTCCGCGCCGTCGTCGGCGCTGTCCCGCCGCGGCAGGTCAAGGATGTGCCGGAGCACGAAGAGCACAGTGGCGCTGCTCATGTTCCCGTACTTTCGCAGGGTCTCACGGGCCGGGACCAGTTGCTCGTCGCTCAACTCCAGACGGGACTGGACCTTGTCCAGGATGCTGCGGCCGCCGGGGTGGATGGCCCAGTGCCGGATGTCCCGGTAGGGGAGTCCCCGCAGTGCACCGTCCCGGGAGAGGAGCGGCTCCAGGGCGCCGATGATGTGGTCGTCGATGATGTGCGGGACGTAATTCCCCAGGACCATCTCGAAGCCTTCGTCGCCGATGTTCCACGCCATGGATTCCTCGCCGACCGGTGTCAGGACTGTCTCGAAGTGGTCCAGCTGCAGCAGTGCCGGTTGGTCCTGGTCCTCCCGGGCGGTCACGATGGCCGCGGCCGCGCCGTCGGCGAACAAGGCCGATCCCATGATGGTGTCCGGGTCGTTCGAGGTCCGGACGTGCAGCGAGCAGAGCTCGGCGCAGACGACCAGGACGACGGCGTCGGGATCCGCCTCGCAGAAAGACTTGGCCGCCCGCAGCGCCGGGAACGCCGCGTAACAGCCCATGAATCCGAGGTGGTAGCGCTGCACGGCGGGATCCAGGCCCAGGGCGCGGACGATTTTGTAGTCAGGCCCGGGGTTGAAGAACCCGGTGCAGGACACCGTGACGAGGTGCGTTACGTCACGGGTCGTGATCCCGGGACACGCGTCCAGGGCTTTCTTTGCTGCCTCAATGAAAAGCTTGGTGGCTTCGGTGGCGAAAATGTCGTTGCGGACCTTGGTGCTGGGGCTAAGCAGCAGGCCCGTGCCGGCGTCGAAAAACCGCGGGTTCTCGGCCTGCCGGTCCTTGGTCAGTTCATCGACAGCCGTATGGCGGGTGTCGATGGCGGCGGAATCAAAACACGTGCTCACCAAGCGGGTGCCCAGCCTGCTGAGCCCCGGCTGGGCCGCGAAGACGTCCCGGGCCTCCGTTTGGATCAGGACAGTTGGCGGGACAGCAGTTTCCAGGGACCTCAGGTAGACCGTCATGGTTCATTCTCAGCGAGGTCGGCGCAGAAGACAATGGACCCGCCCGCGGATGCGGGCTCGAAGCTGGTTAGATAGACCCAGACGACGCCGGCGGAGACTGCGGAAGCGGCCCCCCAGAGATGGAGACACGATGAGCATGGCCCCCGGGACCGAGGCGCAGTCGGACACGCAGTCGCCTGCGTTGCATGTTGCTGACAGCCACGCCCTGATCCGCGTGCAGGGCGCCCGCGAGAACAACCTCAAGGACGTCAGCATCGAGATCCCGAAGCGCCGGCTGACGGTGTTTACGGGTGTCTCCGGCTCGGGCAAGAGCTCGCTCGTGTTCGCCACCATCGCCGCGGAGTCGCAGCGGATGATCAACGAGACCTACAGTGCCTTCGTGCAGGGATTCATGCCCAACCTGGCGCGGCCCGACGTCGACTTCCTGGAAGGGCTGACGACCGCGATCATCGTCGACCAGGAGAGGATGGGCGCGAACCCCCGCTCCACGGTGGGCACGGCGACCGATGCCAACGCCATGCTCCGGATCCTTTTCAGCCGGCTGGGATCGCCGCACGTAGGGCCCCCCACGGCCTTCTCCTTCAACGTCCCGACGCGGAAGGCAAGCGGCGTGATGAGCACCGAAAAGGGCGGCCGGGTCGAGAAGAGCGTGGTGCACGATGCGGTCTACCTGGGCGGGATGTGTCCGCGGTGCGAGGGCATGGGCTCGGTCTCCGACTTCGACCTCACGGCGCTCTACGACGACAGCAAATCGCTCGCGGGGGGTGCGCTGACGATCCCCGGCTACAGCATGGACGGCTGGTACGGCCGCATCTTCAGCGGCGCCGGCTTCGACATGGACAAGCCGATCGCGAAGTTCACCAAGAAGGAAATGCACGACCTCCTCTACAAGGAGCCGACCAAGATCAAGGTCGAGGGCATCAATCTGACGTACGAGGGCTTGATCCCGAAGATCCAGAAATCGATGCTCTCCAAGGACGTCGACGCGATGCAGCCTCACATCCGGGCCTTCGTGGAACGCGCCATCACGTTTCAGGCCTGCCCCGAGTGCGAGGGCACGCGGCTCAGCGCGGAGGCCAGGTCCTCGAGGATCCAGGGCAGGAACATCGCCGAATTGTGCGAGATGCAGATCAGCGACCTGGCCCGGTGGGTCAGCGGGCTCAACGAGCCGTCGGTCGCGCCGCTCCTCAAAGGCCTGCAGCACCTGCTCGATTCTTTCGCCGAAATCGGGCTCGGTTATCTCTCACTGGACCGGCCGGCAGGCACGCTGTCCGGGGGAGAGGCCCAGCGCACCAAGATGATCCGGCACCTCGGCTCGTCCCTCACGGACGTGACGTATGTCTTCGACGAACCGACGATCGGCCTGCACCCGCATGACATCGAGCGGATGAACCAGCTGCTGCTGCAGCTCCGGGACAAGGGCAATACTGTGCTGGTCGTCGAGCACAAACCGGAGACCATCGCCATCGCTGACCACGTCGTTGACCTCGGCCCCGGCGCCGGCACCGAGGGCGGCCGCGTCTGCTTTGAGGGAAGCGTGGAGGGCCTGCGGGGGAGTGACACCATCACCGGCCACCACCTCGACGACCGGGCCAAGGTCAAGGAATCGGTGCGGACACCGGCCGGGACGCTCGCGGTGCGCGGTGCCTCGACGCACAACCTCAAGGACGTCGACGTCGATATCCCGCTCGGGATGCTGTGCGTGCTCACGGGCGTGGCCGGGTCGGGCAAGAGCTCGCTGATCCAGGGATCCGTCGCCGGCCGGGACGGCGTGGTGGTGATCGACCAGGGGGCAATCAAGGGGTCCCGGCGCAGCAACCCGGCGACGTACACGGGCCTTCTCGAGCCGATCCGCAAGGCGTTCGCCAAGGCCAACGGCGTGAAGCCGGCGTTGTTCAGCTCCAACTCGGAAGGAGCCTGCCCCACCTGCAACGGCGCGGGCGTCATCTTCACCGAACTGGGCGTGATGGCCACCGTCGAATCCACCTGCGAGGACTGCGAGGGCCGGAGGTTCCAGGCCTCAGTCCTGGAATACAACCTGGGCGGCCGCAACATCGCCGAAGTGCTGGCAATGTCGATGACCGAGGCCGAGGCGTTCTTTGGTGCCGGCGAGGCGAAGACGCCGGCGGCGCACAAGATCCTCGACCGGCTCGTGGACGTCGGACTTGGCTACCTGACGCTCGGACAGCCGCTCACCACACTGTCCGGCGGCGAGCGGCAGCGGGTCAAGCTGGCCACCCAGATGGCCGAGAAGGGTGACGTTTACGTCCTCGACGAGCCCACCACCGGCCTGCACCTCGCCGACGTCCAGAACCTGCTGGGCCTCCTCGACCGTCTGGTGGACTCCGGCAAGTCGGTCATCGTCATTGAGCACCACCAGGCCGTCATGGCGCACGCCGACTGGATCATCGACCTCGGCCCGGGAGCCGGCCACGACGGCGGCCGGATCGTCTTCGAGGGGACACCGGCCGAGCTGATCGCCGGCCGCAGCACCCTCACCGGCGAGCATCTGGCGGCTTACGTCGCTCGGTGACCGGGTCGCCGTGAGCCCAGCCTCTCAGCCTCCTGCCAGAACTCGTCCACGCGCGCATTCCAATCATCCGGGATCTCCTGGAAGGGCTGATGGGATTCCTGGGGCATCACCTCGAAATGTTCGCCCGCTATGCGACGGGCCACGGCCTCGCCCAGTTCCGGCCGGCTCATCGGGTCCACTCCGCCGGCCAGGACGAGGGTGGGTGCGTTGATCTGGCCCAACCGGCTTTCCGTCTCGTGGACCACAAACGCGTCCAGGAACTTCAGGAAATCCGCGGTGGACTGCTGATGCGGGAAGGCGAGTGCGTCCTCGATGATCTGGCGGACCATTCCGCTGTTGTGTGCCCGTGGGGTGTAGACAAGCAGGAAGAAGAACTCCAGGAATGCGCGTTCGTCCGGTGCCAGCTCGGCCTGCCAGTGGATGGACCGGGCGAGCGTCTTCATGTACTCGTCCATTGCGGGCCAAGTGCTTTGCAGCACCAGGCTTCGTACCAGCTTCGGATGCCGGAGAACGAGTTCCTGGGCGATGATGCTGCCGCCGGAGAACCCTGCGACATGCGCTGATGCGATGTTGAGGCCCCGCAGCACTGCAGCGGCGTCGTCCGCCGATCAGCAGCACATCGGGCCCCTCGCCGACCTGCTCCGTCCAGATTTCCAGTTCCCCGGCTTTCACATACCGGCCCATTCCGGCCCTCCAGTCTCGCTCCGCCGCCGGCTGAACGGTCCTGCCGGTGCCGGCGCCAGCCCGCGCCCGGCAACCCGTCAGGCAGCCAATTCGTAATCTACTCTTCTGTGAGTGGGGTGCCTAGGCGCGGTTATCTGTTGTCCATTGTTAGGCGTCGCAGGCGAATCTATACTGTGGACACCGCGAACTGTTCCAGTGCCTTGGCCGCTGGAAGTATCGCCCTGCAGCGCCGACCCCGGCGAGATCAATTCCATTAATGGACCTGGGGTACCAACCCCCCTGGCACGGAGGCAGCAGACCGATGAACACAATGCAGCAGGGGGAGCAGGCCGGCGACGTGGACCGCGCCCTGCAGGACTTGCGCGGGGACCTGGCGGGGTCGGTGATCGAACCGGAGGATCCGTTGTACGACGAGGCCCGGGCGGTATGGAACGGCATGATCGACGTGCGCCCACGGGCGGTTGTCCGGGCGGGAGCCGTCGGAGACATTGATCCCGTCCTTCACACGGCCCGGCGCACCGGTCTGCCGCTTGCCGTTCGCGGAGGCGGGCACAACATCGCCGGCCACGGCACCGTCGAAGGCGGCCTCGTCCTGGATCTGGGCCAGTTGCGCGGTGTGGAGGTCGATGTGAAGAACCGGCTCGTGACCGTCGAACCCGGGGCAACCCTGGCAGACGTGGACCGGGCCACCACCACGCACGGACTCGCCGTGCCGCTTGGGGTCATCAGCGCCACAGGGGTTGCCGGGCTGACCCTCGGCGGAGGGGTGGGCTGGCTGACCCGGTCCAACGGGCTGAGCCTGGACAACCTGGCCTCCGCCGATGTCATCAGCGCCACCGGGGAGCACCTGCACGCCAGCGAACAGGAAAACCCCGAGCTGTTCTGGGGGTTGCGGGGCGGGGGCGGAAACTTCGGGGTGGTCTCCTCCTTCACCTTCCGCGCCCGGCCGCTGCCAGCTGCCGTACTGGGCGGAAACTTCTTCTACCGCCCGACCCGCTGGAAGAGTGCGCTGAGCGCGTTCGGCCGGTGGACACAGGATCTACCCGATGAGATGAACCCGATCGTCTCCTTCCTGGTGCTTCCGCCCGACTTCGAGATGGGGGAGGAGCCGTGGATGATCATCGGCTTTGCCTGGGCTTCGGAGAACCACCAGCGCGGGCTCGAACTGATCGAGCAGCTGCGCGACGCCGCGCCCCCGGACGAGGAGGAAGTCGCGCCGACCGCCTGGCTGGAGTGGCAGTCCGCCATGGACAGCCTCTTTCCCAAGGGCTCCCGGGGGTACTGGAAAAACCTGTCGTTCTCCCGGATGGACGATGACGCCGTCGACGTTCTGGTCGGTTTCGCCTCTGAAGTGACGTGGTTCGGGACCGGGATCGATATCCACCACATGGAAGGGGCCTTCGGGCGGGTGCCGGAGGACGCCACAGCGTTTCCCAACCGCTCGGCGAAGTACTGGCTGAACATCTACGGCTTCTGGAACGACCCGGCGGAGGACGAACGGCTGAGCGCCTTCGCCCGGAAGGCCTACACGCTCATGCAGCCGTTCGGCGAGTACGGCCAGTACGTCAACTTCCTCGGTGCAGAAACCGGACAAGACATCATCGAGGCCGCACGTGAAGCCTACGGGGCGGATACCTACGACCGACTGGTGGCCCTGAAGAACCGTTTCGACCCGCACAACCTTTTCCGCCTCAACCACAACATCGTGCCGACCTCCGCCTGAGACGGCCCAGGCAGGCGCATGACGGGACAGGCAGACGAATGTGCTGCAGGTTGGCCCGAATCTGCACCTACGCGCTGGCAGTTGCCAGTCTGCGGGCTATCCCGGCCCGGGCGCCAACACTCCGCAGCGGTGGCAGAGGGCGCCACTTTGGATGCGGCACATGCTATCTTGACGCTGAGGAGAGGCCGCTGGCTGCTACGCACTGGCACTTCATGCTGATCCAAGTCAGCCGATCAACGGGGGATGGTCATGACGGAGACTTCTATAGGGAGTGTCCCTACGCATGAGGATGGCGGGGCAATGGAGCTTGTCCGCGTTCCTGCATGGGAGGCCCAGTACAAGCTCGGCCAGGACGAGGGCGAGGTGGCGCATATGTTCTGCTGCCGGGACCTGGACTGGAGCAAAACCGCGTGCGGTTACGAGGATCCGGACCCGGTCATCATGCATCAGGCGACCAATGTCTGCACGATGTGTGTGGAAGCCGCTGGTGGCCCTGATGGTCCGATTTCATCGGCCCAATGCCCGTTCGATGACCAGCCGTGCCCTGATGACGAGACAATCGACCGGATGATCGCTGAACGGACCTCTCGGCCCTGACCGATTTAGTCATGGAACGGGAGTTCTTGCAGCTACTTCTACTACCGTTGTTATAACGCCGATAATCAACATTATGTAAAGTAGAACTGGGATTATTGCATCTGAGACGCCACTAGCTAACGTAAGCACTCCTCCACCCACACCCAGCCACAGCACTCCCCCAGTTGTTACTCTCCTGCAGTTGAAGGATGGCTATTCGGCGGATGGCCGCTGCCGCTGCCGTTTCGTCGCCGATCGCTGTTCCTTTGCGGCGAGGCGCCGACGGTTCGATCCCCGGGTGGGTTTGGTGGCACGGCGTCGGGCAGGTTCGGGAGCGAGACCCTCTGCCACAAGGTCGGCGAGCTTGACCAGCGCGAGCTCACGATTACGCAGCTGGGACCGCCGCTCTGAGGCGGTCACGGTGATCACCCCGGCGACAAGGCGTCGTCCAAGACGGGTGATGAGCAGCAGCCGCTGCTCATCCGAAAGCACCGCAGACTCAACGACGTTCCACGAGAGCTCGACGCGGCTGTCCGAGGTGTTGACGTGTTGGCCGCCAGGCCCGGACGAACGCGAGAACCGCCAGCCCAGTTCCGACGACGGAATCGTGAGCGCGGGAAACACCTCCAGATCCATGCAACCAGCGTTGCACAACGTGGGCCCGATCGAAGACCCTAACCCCGACTCAAAGTCCGGGTGACCTTGCCCCTGAACGATTTCGCGGTCATTCCAGACTCCCCCGGCCTCCGAGCGATAAGTCTCGTTCAGCCTCTGGCCTCACCTCACCCCAACGGATATAGTAAGCCTACTGATGATTACTTGACTCTCGTCAGTTCCCGAATCAAGTCAAAGGAGACATCGTGAGCACCAGGGTTGAAAAGCGAATTCTGGTCAACGTTCCAGTGAGCGTTGCCTACAACCAGTGGACCCAGTTCGAGGAATTTCCCCACTTCATGGGCGGGGTAAAGAGCGTCAAACAGCTCAGCGACGACCGGCTTGAGTGGATTGCAGAGATCGCCGGGGTGCGCCGGCAATGGCAGGCACGAATCCTGGAGCAGGTACCGGACCAGAAAGTCGCATGGGCAGCGACCGAGGGCGCCACCAACGCAGGCTCGGTGTCGTTCGAAGACCTCGGCGGCGGGCAGACATCCGTGCAGCTGGCACTCGAATATGAACCCGAAGGCATCGTGGAAAAGGTTGGCGACAAGCTCAACATTGTGGACAAGCAGGCCGAGAACGATCTCAACCGGTTCAAGGCCTTCATCGAAGATGAGGGCTATGCAACCGGTGCTTGGCGGGGAACCGTCAGCGAAGGCGCCTCTGCGGGCACGCCAGGCATTGACGCGGCCGCCGCATCACAGGGAGACAGCGGCAAGGCCGGCGTTTCAGGCAAAGTCATTGCCGGGGTGGGGCTCGTTGCCGCGGCCGCCGCAGGCGTTGCGGCAGCAGGCCACAAAGACCCTGCCGACGACGCGGCCCCCGGCACTGCAAAAGCCGTGCCACCAGCAACGACGCCGCCCGGAGCCGTGCCGCCCACCGGCACCTCAGGCAGCGTGTTTCCTGGTGAGGGCATCACCCCGGACGCGACCCGTTCCGCGAACGACACAGTTGACCGGTCCGTTGGGAAGCCTTTCGACCAGACCAATGGACTCGTGGATACCGACGGCGAATCCGACGGGACAGCCCTAAGCGACACGAACAGCGAGGGCGAACGCGAACGGGGACTGGGAGACCGCCCCGGTCCTGTCCCCCCGCTCGGCGGCGGCTTGGGACAGCACTAAACGTGGCCTGAATGTCCGGCCCGGCCGCTGAGCGGCCCGGCCGGACTCTTGGCCACTTCCCGGCTAACGACCGGCTCCTCGTCATCCGGCCCGTCCTCCGGATGCTTGACAGTCGCGGCACGGTGTCCACATACTCCCAAGACGTCAACGTTTGGCCAGGAACAACAGGGACCAGGGAGCGAGCAATGGCCGGCCACGCCCGAACTGCAGCCATGTTGCCCGCGCTGGCTGCGCTGTGCACTTCCGCCCTGATCGGTTGCGGACCCGGCCCGGCCCCGCCCCCGCCAGCTTCCCAGTCAGCGACCAGTCCCGCGCCAACTCGCGCTCCCACTGACTCCCCCACCCCCGGACTGGCGGATCCACGTGCGTTGCCGGCACTCGAGACCGAGGGATTTTCGGGTTCGGGCGACATTTCGGACGACTCCGCGATTTGGACCGATCCTGCCGACCCCGCCAACAGCGTGGTGATCGCTGACAACAAGTCGCAGTCCGGCGGGGGTATCGGCGTCTTCGATATGAGCGGCAAGTTAATCCACTTCCGCCCGGACGGAATGATCGGCAATGTCGACCTGCGGACCGGATTCCCGTCGTCGGGGTCGTCGATGGTCCTGGTCGGCGGCAACAACCGGTCGGACAACACGCTCGCATTATGGTCCCTCGACACCGCAACCAGGACCCTGTCACCGGTCGCCGCCCGAATCATCGAGACTGAGGCGCCCAACTACGGTTTCTGCATGTATCGCAGCCAGGCCACCGGAAAGTTCTACGCCTTTGTGACTCCCAACGGGCCCGGGTCGGTCCAGCAATTCGAGCTGGTCGATGACGGCGCAGGCAAGGTTGACGCCACCCTCGTCAGGACACTGCCGGTCAGCAGCATTACCGAGAGCTGCGTCGCTGATGATGAGCTCGGCCACCTGTACGTCGGGCAGGAGGACAGTGGCGTCTGGAAGTACGGCGCCGAACCGGATGCTGGTACCGGTCGAAGTTCCGTGGACGAAGTGGGGGCGGGCCGGCTGGAGGCGGACATCGAGGGGATGGCCATCGCTTTCGGCGCGGACGGCGCGGGGTATCTTTTCGTATCCAGCCAGGGCAACTCCACCATCGCCATCTACGACAGGGCCGGAGACAACACGTTCCTCAAGACTTTCGAGGTCGCCGGCAATGGGTCAGTGGACGCAGTGACAGGGACCGACGGCCTGGCCGTAACCGCTGAAAACGTCGGACCGAAGTTCGAGCAGGGGCTGCTGGTGGTCCACGACGAATCCAACCAGGGCGGCAGTACGTCGAACCTGAAGTACGTCCCGCTCAGCCAGGTGCTCAAATGACGCCGCGTTCCACGCCGTTTTCTGCGGCCGCGCCGCGCGATGATGGCGGCGAGTCACGGTTCTCGCCGTGAGTGCTTGACACGGGTCACTAATGCTCAGCATACTTCCCACTACAGCCCACTCCCCTTGAGGGCTCCAAGTTCCTTCCAGACGCATACTGGCGTCGATGCACGTACTGCCGCAGTGTGGCCCGGTCGTGCTCGGCGCTGTCCCCGGCCGGCGGACACCTATTTCCACCGCGTCGATCCCTACGTTCGCGCTTGATAATGGCCTGCGCCCTGTAGGCCCAGGTGGTGTGTCATGCTCAATCGCATCCGGACCATGGGGGCCTTTCTTGTCGTAGGAGTGCTGGGAGCCGCTGCCTGGCTCAGCGGGTCCACCATGGCCGTTGCCGCACCCACGACCCTGACGATCAACGCGGCGGCGGACACGTACGTTAATTCGGCCTTCCCCAACAAGAATTATGGCCGCGCAACGTCGCTGGCCGTATCGCAGGACGCCCACCACGTATTGGTGCGCTTCAACGTGGCACTGCCCGCAGGGAGCATCGTCTCCGGTGTCAGCCTTCGGATGTACTCCAATTCCTCGGTGAGTGCCAGCCTGATCGTGCATCCATCGGCCGACACCTGGCAGGAAACGAGGGTCACCGCGTCGAACCAGCCCGCCTGGCAGGCCACCGAGCTTGCCCGCTCAAGCATCCTGAGATCGGGAACCTACGCGGACGCTACCCTGCCTGTCAGTTCGGTACCCACCAGCGGCAGCGTAAGTTTTGCGCTCAATGCAACCCCCGGTGTCCAGGGCAACTTGGCGTCGCGCGAGACGGTCCGGCCACCGATGCTCGTGATCACCTACTCACCAGCAACAACAACGCCCACGCCCACGCCCACACCAACGGCGACCGTCGCACCGACAGCGACAGCGACAGCCACACCGACGGCGACCGTCGCACCGACAGCTACTCCGACGACGACAGCCACACCGACCCCGACCCCGACGCCCGTGTCAGGTCCCTTGACGGCAATCGAAACGGTCGGTTTCACGGGTTCCGGTGACATTTCGGACGACTCTGCCATCTGGGTTGACCCGGCTGCACCGGCCAACAGCGTTGTCATCGCTGACAACAAGGCGAGCTCCGGCGGGGGCATCGGAGTCTACGACATGGCGGGCCAGCTGATCCAGTTCCGGGCGGACGGGATGATCGGCAACGTCGACCTGAGAGCCGGTTTCCCACTGTCAGGGAATTCCACCGTGCTTGTGGGTGCCAATAACCGGACCAACAACACGCTGGCGTTGTGGTCCCTGGATACAACCACGAGAACCCTGTCCCCTTCGGCCGCGCGCAACATCCCGACCTTCGCGCCCAACTACGGTTTCTGTATGTATCACAGCAAGGTGAGCGGGAAGTTCTACGCCTTCGTCACACCCAACGGGTCAGGTTCGATCCAGCAGTTCGAACTGTTCGACAACGGAGCGGGAAAAGTGGATGCCGCCCTTGTAAGGACACTTCCGATCAGCAGCATCACGGAAGGCTGCGTGGCCGATGACGTGCTGGGTTACTTGTATGTCGGCCAGGAGGACGTGGCGATCTGGAAGTACGGCGCTGAACCCGGCGCGGGAGCCACCCGCACCTCCGTGGACGCGGCAGGAGCGGGCAGGCTGGTGGCCGACATCGAGGGGATGACCATCGCCTACGGCGCCAGCGGCGCCGGATACCTTTTCGTCTCCAGCCAGGGCAACTCAACCATCGCCATCTACGACCGGTCCGGAAACAACCCTTACATCAAAAGCTTCTCCATCGCCGCCAACGGCACTATCGACGCCGTGACGGGCACGGACGGCTTGGACGTCACAAGCCTGAATGCCGGACCGCAGTTCGAAGAGGGCCTGCTGGTGGTCCATGATGCCACCAACACCGGCGGCACCACGTCAAACCTGAAGTACGTCCCGCTCAGCGAGGTGCTCAAATAGGCCACTCGGCGGAGTCGCCGCCACGCGTTCCGTCCGCTGAGCCTCAGTCCTTCGTGGCGGTGCGGGCGGCGGCGGCGGGCACCGGTTCGTGGCGCAGGTAGCTCCGGCTGAAACGGCCGCTCCCCGACGTCAGGGCACGCAGCTCGATCGTGTACCGCAACAGCTCCTGGTCCGGCACTTCGGCGGTGATTTCAGTCAGGGCTCCCCCGGTCGACGCCGTTCCGGTCAAACGGGCACGGCGCGATGACAGGTCACTCATCACCGCACCCACATGCTCATCCGAGACGCTGATGGTGACGGCCGAGACGGGTTCCAGCAGTTGGATGCGTCCCGCCGCCGCGGCCTCCCGCAAGGCCAATGCCCCCGCGGCCTGAAAGGCGGCGTCGGAGGAATCCACGCTGTGGGCCTTGCCGCCGAGGAGGGTCACCCGGATATCCACCACCGGAAAGCCGGCCGAAACGCCCTTCTGCATCTGCGCCCGCACGCCTTTCTCCACCGAGGCGATGAAGGGTCCCGGAATCACCCCTCCCACGGTTTTGTCGACGAATTCGAATCCGGCTCCGCGGTCCAGCGGCTCCACCTCGATGTCGCAAACGGCGTACTGTCCGTGGCCGCCCGACTGCTTGACGTGCCGGCCGTGGCCCGCCGCGGGCCCGGCAAACGTCTCCCGCAGCGGAGTGACCACGTCCACCGTGTGCAGGTTGACGCCCTGCTCGCGCAGCCGGCCCAGGACGACATCCGCGTGCGCCTCGCCCATGCACCAGAGAATGAGTTGGTGCGTCTCCGCGTTCCGTTCCACCCGGAGCGCCGGGTCCCCGGCCGCGACCTTTCCCAGGCTCCGGGCCAGGGCATCCTCGTCGCCATGGGAGGCCGCTTCAACGGCAACCGGCAGCAGCGCGTCCGGCATCTCCCACGGCTGGATCAGCAACGGCAGTTCCTTGGCCGATACCGTGTCACCGGTCTCAGCCGGCCCCAGTTTCGTGAGGGCGCAAATGTCTCCCGCCACGCTGAACGGCACCGGCCGCAAGCTGGATCCCAGCGGGGAATACACGTGGGAGACACGCTCGTCACTGTCGTGGTCGGCGTGGCCCCGGTCCGCCAGGCCGTGCCCGGCCACATGGACGGCCGTGTCCTCGCGCAGTGTGCCGGAAAAGAGGCGGACCAGGCAGACGCGGCCAAGGAACGGGTCGATCATGGTGCGCACTACTTCACCCAGCAGCGGCCCCGCAGGGTTGCAGTCCAGCGGCGCGGCCGGGGTGCCATCAAGGTGGGACACCGCAGGACGTTCGCGTTCGGTAGGCGACGGGAAGGCCCGCGCCACGACTTCCAGCAGTTCCGCCAGCCCGACGCCGGTCTCCGCGGACGTTGCGATCACCGGATGGAAGGAACCCCTCGTGACTGCCGTCTCCAGATCGCTGATGAGGATCTCAGGCGGGATCTCCTCGCCGCCGAGGTACCGGTCCATCAACGACTCATCCTCGCTTTCGGCGATGATCCCTTCGATGAGCGCTCCCCGCGCCGCCGCAGAGGCGGCGCGTTCGACGTCGTCGGCCTTCCGGGACACGGACAGCGCATCATCCGCCGGCTGTCCCGACACAGTGTCCGAGAGCAGGCCGAGCAACCCGGTGACTTCCGCCCCGGTACGGACCGGCAGGTAGAGGGGCAGCACCGTGTCACCGAAAGCCTGCCGGCATCGCTCGAGCGCCGCATCGAAGTCCGCCCGGGGGTGGTCCAGCCGGCTGATCACCACCGCCCGCGGTACCCCAACGCGCTGGCATTCTCCCCACAGCGCTGTGGTGGCAACATCAATGTCGTCAACAGCCGAGACGACGAACAGCGCCGCGTCCGCTGCGCGCAGGCCTGCACGCAGTTCGCCGACGAAGTCCGGGTAGCCCGGCGTATCGAGGAGGTTGACCTTGACGCTGCCGGCCATCACGGGCACCACGGAGAGGGCGACGGATCGTTGCTGGTGGACCGCGGCAGGCTCGGAGTCACTCACCGTGGTGCCTTCGGTGATGGATCCCTTCCGCGAAATCACACCCGTGGCGGCCAGCAGCGCCTCGGCCAGCATCGTCTTCCCAGCGCCCGAATGGCCAACCAGCGCCACGTTCCGGATCAACTCCGGCTGGTCGGGCGTCCGCATATCAGAGGCGTCGGCCCGTCGGAGTTCGGACGTGCCCCGGCTGGCGGCCTTCGCCGGAACCTTGGCGTCTTTCGCGGCCATGGGGACCTCCTGGCTTGCATCCGTCCGGCGGCCGAACGCCGGCCCCGTGCAGCCTGCGGCTGCCTATATGGATTGGACACCCTGGGAGGAACCGACGGCAAGATGCAAAGGCCACCGCCCAGCCAGACCGCAACGACGATGGCCTGTTCTTCGGCCTTCCAGCCTGCCCGGCTACGCTTGGAGCATGCCTTCCGCAACGCCTCCGCTCCCCCGCCCTACCGCCACCCCCTCCGCGTCAGGAACGACGGCACGGCGGACGGCAGTGCTGGCCGCCTGCGCTGATGCCGCATCGATTCTCGTCTTCGCAGCCATCGGCCGGGACGCCCATCAGCGCGGGGACATCCTTATCGGGGTATTTTCCACGGCTTGGCCCTTCCTCGTCGGTGCGGCGCTCTCCTGGCTGGCACTGCGCGTTTGGCGCTCGCCCCTGGCCCTCTGGCCGGCCGGCGTCGGCGTCTGGCTCGGCACGGTCACCATTGGCATGCTCCTGCGGGCCGTCACCGGGCAGACAGTAGTCCTGCCGTTCGTCATCGTGGCGCTGCTCAGCCTGGGCCTTCTGCTGCTCGGATACCGTCTGCTGGCCGCTGGTGTCCGGCGCCTCAACACACGGCGCCGCGGGGCGTGATGGACTAGGCTTGCAAGGACATGGCCGAGGCCCGGAGGAGTAAAGTCCGGGCGCCTACACCCGGCCGGCAACGACGCAACAGATCCGGAAAGGCTCACACGTGGTCACCGCTTTCGTCCTGATTAAGACAGACGCTTCCCGCATCCCGGAGACCGCGGAAGAAATCTCCGCCATCCAGGGCATCAGCGAGGTCTACTCCGTGACCGGCGAGTGGGACCTCATCGCGATCGCCCGGGTTCCGAAGCACGACGATCTGGCGGATGTCATCGCGGACAAGCTCTCCAAGGTGGCCGGCGTGGTCCACACCACCACCCAGATCGCGTTCCGGGCCTATTCCCAGCACGACCTCGACGCGGCCTTCGCGCTCGGCTTCGAACAGTAGGCCTCCGCGGGACCCGGTCCGGGCAGCTGAGCTGCCCGGCGGCCGGTGTACCCGGGACTGTTCAGCTGCGCGAGAGTGCGACCCACCGGTCCAGCACGGCCGCTGCCGCACCCGATTCGATGGACTCTTCCGCCCGCTTCAACGCGGCGGCCATCCGCTCGCTGAGCGGTCCGACAGCATCCAGATCAAAGGCAACTAGTCCGGCAGCGGCGTTCAACAGGGCGGCATCCCGCGCCGAACCGGGCCCACCGGCAAGCACGGACCGCACGACGGCGGCGTTGGCCGCTGCGTCCCCGCCGCGCAGCTCCTCAAGGGTGGCTTGGCGCACGCCGAGGTCACGAGGGTCAAAGATTTCCTCGCTGACCGCTCCATTCCGGATTTCCCACACCCGGGAGGGCCCGGTGGTGGTGAGCTCATCGAGTCCGTCATTCCCGCGGAACACCAGCCCGCGGCTGCCCCGCTTGGCCAGCACTCCGGCCACCAACGGGGCCATTCGCTCATTGGCCACACCCACCGCCGAGGCCTGCACGTGGGCCGGGTTGATCATAGGGCCCAGGAAGTTGAAGGCCGTCGGCACACCGAGTTCACGGCGCGCGACGGCGGCGTAACGCATCGAGGGGTGGAAAACCTGGGCGAAGCAGAATGTAATGCCAGCCTCTTCGGCATTGAGCGCCACCCGCGGGATCGGCAGGTCCAGCCGGACGCCCAGGGCTTCGAGGACGTCAGCGGACCCGGAGGTGGACGACGCTGCACGGTTGCCGTGCTTAACCACCTTGGCGCCGGCGCCGGCCGCGATCAGCGCGGCCATAGTGGAGATGTTGACCGTGTTCTGCTGGTCTCCCCCGGTTCCGACGATGTCCAGCTTTTGCCCCGCTATCTCAATGGGGCTTGCGTTCGCGATCATCGCGTCGACCAGGCCGACAAGTTCATCCACGGTCTCGCCCTTGGAACGGAGCGCCACGAGGAAGCCGGCAACCTGGGCCGGGGTGGCTTCACCCGACATGATGGAGTTCATCGCCCACTCCGTGTTGCCGGTGGTGAGATCCGTACCGTCAATGAGTGCGTTGATGAGCCGCGGCCACGTGTTGACTGCCGCCTGTGCAGATGCCTGAGAAGTCACGTTCCGATGCTATCGAGGTGCGCACTGCAATGACCAATGTGAACGGCTCCGGGAACTTTTCCGCGCGAATTCGCGTCTTTGTAGAAAAAGTCCTCCCAAAACGCGGTTTGCGTTGGGCAGGAGGGAGTTTTATAGACATAATGTCTATGTGACATCTGCGACCCATGCCCCCAGTACCCCGGCGCACCCGACGCTGAATCGCCCGAACATGGTTTCTGTTGGAACCGTAGTCTGGCTGTCCAGTGAGTTGATGTTCTTCGCCGGTCTCTTCGCCATGTACTTCACACTCCGTTCGACTTCCGGACAGATGTGGGCCGACGAGACAGCCAAGCTCAACTTCCCCTTTGCGCTCATCAACACGATCGTCCTCGTGGCCAGTTCCTTTACTTGCCAGATGGGCGTCTTCGCCGCTGAGCGGCTTCAGCCGCGTCGAAGCGGCGGGCCCCTCAGCTTCACCCGCTGGGGAATGAACGAATGGTTCACCGTGACATTTGTCATGGGTGCCTTCTTCGTGGCCGGCCAGGCGGCTGAGTACGCCATGCTCGTTTCCGAGCATGTCTCACTCTCCTCCAATGCTTACGGTTCGGCGTTCTACATCACCACGGGCTTCCACGGCCTGCATGTTATCGGCGGTCTGGTTGCTTTCCTCCTCATCATGGGCCGCTCCTTCGCAGCGAAGAAGTTCGGCCACTTCGAAGCAACCTCCGCGATTGTCACCTCGTACTACTGGCACTTCGTCGACGTCGTCTGGATCGGCCTCTTCCTGGTCATCTACGTCCTCAAGTAGCAAGATTGACTCTTTTTCTACAAGAGGCAGAATTTCAAGAAGCGGCTCCTGGAGCCAACGCAGGATCGAATAAAGGAACCACCACGTGAAGGCACTCTCGCAGAAGCGACGTCACCCTCTGGCAGCAATTGCACTGCTGCTCATGGGCCTCCTGGTCACTGGTGGGCTGTACGCCGTTGCCACTACCGTCAACCAGGCCAAGGCCACCACCAGCTTCAGCGCAAATGACGCAGAGGAAGGCGGCAAGCTTTTTGCCGCCAACTGCGCCACCTGCCACGGCATGGGGGCCAGCGGGTCCAAAGACGGACCCTCCCTGGTTGGCGTCGGCGCTGCCGCCGTTGACTTCCAGGTCGGCACCGGCCGCATGCCCATGCAGATGAACGGCCCGCAGGCCTACAAGAAGCCCGCCCAGTTCAACGATGAGCAGACGCACCAGCTGTCCGCTTACGTTGCTTCGCTCGGCCCCGGCCCGTCCATCCCGGAGGCGAATGTCCTCGATGAGCAGGGCGACGCCGCCAAGGGTGGCGAGCTGTTCCGCGTGAACTGCGCCATGTGCCACAACGCTGCCGCTGCCGGCGGTGCACTGACCCGGGGCAAGTTCGCTCCGGCCCTGGCGGACGTGTCCGGCAAGCACATCTACGAAGCGATGGTCACCGGCCCGCAGAACATGCCGGTCTTCAGCGATGCCAACATCGGCCCCGAGGGCAAGCGCGACATCATCACCTTCCTGAAGCAGATCGAAGCCAACGGTTCTCCCGGCGGCGCGGATCTGGGTTCCTTGGGTCCGGTGTCCGAAGGTCTGTTCGTCTGGATCGCCGGTCTGGGTGTCATCGTCGCCTTCACTATCTGGCTAACGTCCCGGACGTCCTAAGCCCACCTGTTGCACCTGTAAGAGTTTTCTGCTGACCCGTCAGCAGTTTGAATTGAAAGCTAACTCGGCACTTGCCGAGACGAGAGAGGGATGAGGCGAATTATGGGCAACCATAGTGACGGCAGTCCGAACCACTCGGGCACCGTAGCTAGGGCTGGTCAGAATGAGGTGGAGAAGTTCCAGGATCCTGGACTTCCTCCGCATCGTTTGCGCCTGGCTGACACGGACCCGAAGGCCGCCAAGCGAGCAGAACGGCAGGTAGCCCTTCTGTTCGGGACTTCGGTCGTTGGCACCCTGATATTCCTGGTGGCGTACTTTGCCATCGATCTGGGAGATGACACCGGGATCGCGACGATCCGGCTGCAGAACGCGCTGCTGGGCCTCGGTACCGCCTTTGCCATGCTTGGCATTGGCACCGGAATTGTGCACTGGGCTAAGGCCCTTATGCCGGACCATGAAGTCTCGGAAGAGCGCCATGCCATCCGCACTGAGGAAGACCGCCTGGCGGCTGTCCGGATCGTCGACGACATCGTCGACGAAACCGGCATCAAGCGCCGTCCGCTGATCCGCAACACACTCCTGGGCGCCGTGGCGCTGGCTCCCCTGCCGGCCCTCGCCATCTTCGGTGATCTGGGTCCGCGTCCTGACGACGCCCTGAAGCACACCATGTGGGCACCCCAGGAGGGCAAGCTCAAGCGGCTCACCCGTGACCCTGACGGCACCCCCATCAAGGCCGCCGATGTGACCATCGGTTCAGCGTTCCACGTCATTCCGGAAGGCCTGAATGAACTTCACGAAGGCAAGCTGAACGAAAAGGCCAAGGCCGTTGTTCTGCTGATGCGCCTGAACCCGGAATCGCTGAACCCGTCCCCCGGCCGTGAAGACTGGGGCTATAACGGAATTGTCGCGTATTCCAAGATCTGCACCCATGTTGGTTGCCCTGTTGCCCTGTACGAGCAGCAGACCCACCACCTGCTCTGCCCGTGCCACCAGTCAACCTTCGACCTGACCCAGGAATGCAAGGTCATCTTTGGCCCGGCCAGCCGGCCTCTCCCCCAGCTGCCAATCGCGGTTGACTCCGAGGGCTACCTGGTCGCTACGAGCGACTTCAAAGAACCTGTAGGACCTAGCTATTGGGAGCGTGATGAGCATGAGCGCCGCATCAACGCCTAATGCCCCCGCCTTCGTCGCCAAGACCAAGGGCGGCCGCATCACCAACTTCGTCGACGAACGCGTCGGCGGATCAGGGATCCTCCGTGAATTCGGCCGCAAGGTCTTCCCGGACCACTGGTCGTTTATGTTCGGCGAAGTGGCCCTGTACTCCTTCGTTATCCTGCTCCTCTCGGGCACGTTCCTGACGTTCTTCTTCGATCCGTCGATGGCGGAGACGCACTACCAGGGCTCCTACACGCCCCTGAAGAACGTGGAAATGTCCGTGGCGTACAGCTCCTCGCTGGATATCTCCTTCGATGTCCGCGGCGGTCTGTTCATGCGCCAGGTCCACCACTGGTCCGCGCTGCTGTTTGTCGCTTCGGTCTCCGTTCACATGCTCCGCGTGTTCTTCACCGGCGCCTTCCGCAAGCCGCGTGAAATGAACTGGGTTGTGGGCGGCGTGCTGCTCATCCTCTCGATGGCTGCCGGCTTCACCGGCTACTCCCTCCCCGATGACCTGCTCTCCGGCAACGGCCTGCGCATCATCGACGGCGTGATCAAGTCCATCCCCGTGATCGGTACCTACATCTCGTTCTTCCTCTTCGGCGGAGAATTCCCCGGGACGGTCGTCATCGGACGCCTGTACATGCTCCACATCCTGCTGGTCCCCGCGCTCATCCTCCTGATGATCGTGATGCACCTCTTTATGGTGGTCGTGCACAAGCACACCCAGTACCCCGGTCCGGGACGCAACGACGGCAATGTCGTCGGCTACCCGCTTGGGCCGGTTTACGCGGCCAAGGCCGGCGGCTTCTTCTTCATCGTGTTCGGTGTCGTGGCCCTCATGGCAGGGTTCTTCACCATCAACCCGATCTGGAACTACGGCCCCTACGACCCCTCGCCCGTCTCGGCCGGCACCCAGCCGGACTGGTACATCGGGTTCGTTGACGGCGCTCTCCGGCTGATGCCGGGCACCATCGGTGACTGGAGCGTCGAGCAGGTATGGTTCGGCCAGGTCTTCAGCTTCAACGTCCTTCTCCCGGCCCTGGTGCCGGCGGGGATCCTCTTCACCGTGATGTTCATGTACCCGTGGATCGAACGCTGGATCACCAAGGACGACCGCGAACACCACGTCCTGGACCGTCCGCGCAACGCCCCGACGCGTACCGCGATCGGTATGGCCGGCTTCGTCTGGTACTGCGTCATGTGGGCAGCTGCAGGCTCGGACCTCATCGCCACGCACTTCCACGTGTCGCTGAATGATGTGACCTACTGGTTGCGGGCACTGTTCTTCATCGGCCCGATCCTCGCGTTTATTGTCACGAAGCGCATTGCCCTGGCCTTGCAGCGCAAGGACCGCGAGATTGCCCTGCATGGCCGCGAAACCGGCCGTATCGTGCGCCTGCCGCACGGCGAGTTCATCGAGGTTCACGCCCCGCTGGACGAGTACAAGCGCTACAAGCTCGTCGGCTTCGAGTCGCCGTCACCGCTTCCCGCGGAGCCGAACGCCAACGGCGTCGTCGACAAGAAGGAGAAGCGCCGCGCGAAGCTGTCGCAGTGGTTCTTCGAGGACCGGGTTGCCCCGGCCACGCCCGCTGAGCTCGAGGCAGCCCACGGCCACCACGGTAGCCACGAGGCAATCGAGTCTGGCGACACCCAGAAGACGCTCAGCCACTAAGCAGCTGCAGTGAACACCAGAAAGGCCCGGTCCACCAGGACCGGGCCTTTCTGCATGCCCGAGGGACAACAGCATTGCGGGGTCACTTCACGCCCCTGCGTATCCGCAGGATGGGCACGAGGTGACCCCGCGGCGCTGTTTAGGGGCGGTACCCCGAGGCGTAGTTACGCGTCGGCCGGACGCCGGGGCGCTGCAGGGGCACCCAGAGCTTGTAGCGGTCGGCCCGGTAGTAGGAAACCGAGTAGTCCACCATGGCCCGGGCCACGAAGGCATGGCGCTGGATCTTCAGCAGCGGTGAGCCTACCTCGACGTTGAGCAGGCGGGCCGTGGACGGCGAGGCGGCCGTCGCCTCGATCATGTCCTCGCCCCACTCCATCACCAGCCCGTAACGTTCGCTCAGTACGTTGTAGAGGGACGTCGGCGGCTCGCCGTCGAGCAGCCCGGGTACCCGGTGGGCCGGGATGAAGTTCTCGTCCACGCTCATGGGCTCGTTGTCCGCCAGCAGCAGGCGGCGGAACCGCACCAGGGGCGTCCCCTCCTCCAGCTGGAGTTCCCGGGCAAGGAAGGCGCTGGCGCCGATCTGCTCGAAACTGAGGACTTTGGCGGCCGGGACCATGCCGCGTCGCTGCATTTCCTCGCTGTAGGAGGTCAGCTTGACCTGCAGGTCCAGCTTGGGTTTCCGGACGAAGGTGCCCAGGCCCACCACCCGCTCGATGACCTCTTCGCCGACGAGGGCATCGATGGCCTGGCGCACGGTCATCCGGGCCAGCCCGAAGCGCTCGGCGAGGTCGCGTTCCGAGGGCAGCGCCGACCCCGGCGGGCAGGCACTGACTATGTGGGCCCTGAGGATCTCCCTCAGCTGGATGTAGATGGGCGTTCCGTTGTTCCGGTCGATCTCGCCGACCATGCGTGCCGCGTCAGAGGGCGCCACTGCGCTGCCTTCCGGAATGAGTCATACCTCAAGGTTAAGCCACACCCGGCGCAGGTCTAGACCACCGGGTTGTCTTGGTTCGCCCGGGAAGCCGGCCGCGGCTAGGCTTGAATGCGCCGGTCTCCCGCCGGCACCGCCGCCCCGATTTCAGACAAGGGAGTCCCGTTGCCAGTACGGAACGCAGTCGTCCAGGCCACCGTCGGACTGCATGCGCGGCCCGCGGCGCTTTTTGTCCGCGCGGTCCATGAAACCGGGTTGCCCGTGACCATCAGCAAGGACGGCCGGCCCGGAGTGGATGCCCGCTCCCTGCTGGAGGTCATGACCGAGGACTTCCAGCACGGCTGCGAGGTGCAACTGGCCGTGGCCCCCGACGCAATCCCGGCCCGCTACAGCCCTGACGACGTCGAGGCGGCCCTGGACGGCCTGCGGTCACTGTTGGAGTCCGCCCGCTCCCGCTGAGCGGCACAGGCGGCCTCCACGGGCTCCCCTGCAACAACTACGACGGCGGGCCCCACCAAAAAGTGGGGCCCCCCCTCCTAGTT
>JAXMJF010000017.1:0-72732 GCA_034376805.1 Arthrobacter sp. | reverse complement strand
CCCGCCAGCTCCCCGGCGAACACCACCGTGCCCGCCCCTGCGGCATAGACCGACTGCCCGGGCACCGCAGCCAGATCGACGCCGCGGTGACCGCGCTGCCAGTTCGGAGACGGCGCGTCGAAGCCACGAACGACCGCCGGCCTGGGGCGCAGCGGCCACTCCAGCCGCCCGGCGTCGGCCGCCGCGGGGGCCACACCGAGCATCCACAGGGCGAGGACCGCCGCGAGCACGCGCATACTGGCAGTTCAACGGATCGGCGCGGCCGCACGCCAGCGGAGAAACGGCCTGCTGTGGATGGCCGCCGCGATGGTAAAACCACCCCTGTCCAGCGTGTAAACTCCTAACCGCAGCTCGCAACTGCGGGCTGACTTCGCGTGTCTGCGCATGGCCACCCATCGGCGGTCATATCCGGATGCCGGCGGTCTCGTCTCGAGCCACTCGAACGAGTCCGGCAACCAGCAGGCACCAGGGCTCGGCGTCACCCGACGCTGCGCGTCAACCGACAACTGAGAAGGCCAGGCCACATCACTATGGCTGTTGTAACCATGAAGCAGCTGCTCGACAGCGGCGCTCACTTCGGGCATCAGACCCGACGCTGGAATCCCAAGATGAAGCGGTTCATCTTCACCGACCGCAACGGCATCTACATCATCGACCTGCAGCAGACGCTGACCTACATCGACTCGGCCTACGAGTTCGTCAAGGAAACCGTCGCGCACGGCGGATCGATCATGTTCGTGGGCACCAAGAAGCAGGCGCAGGAATCCATCGCCGAGCAGGCCACCCGCGTTGGCCAGCCGTACGTCAACCAGCGTTGGCTCGGCGGTATGCTGACCAACTTCCAGACGGTCTCCAAGCGCATCCAGCGCATGAAGGAACTCGAGGAGATCGACTTCGACGACGTCGCCGGTTCCGCTTACACCAAGAAGGAACTGCTGCTCCTTCGCCGCGAACTCACCAAGCTGGAAACCAACCTCGGTGGTATCCGCAACCTGACCAAGGCGCCTTCCGCGCTGTGGATCGTTGACACCAAGAAGGAACACCTTGCTGTCGACGAAGCCAAGAAGCTGAACATCCCGGTTGTTGCCATCCTGGACACCAACTGCGATCCGGACGAAGTCGACTTCCCGATCCCGGGCAACGACGACGCCATCCGCTCCGTCAACCTGCTGACCCGCGTTGTTGCTGACGCCGTTGCTGAGGGCCTCATCGCCCGCAACCAGCGCGCCACCGGCACCACGGAAGCTCCGGAAGAGCCGCTGGCCGAGTGGGAGCGCGAGCTCCTCGAAGGCAGCAAGACCGAAGAGGCTGCTGCCGCTCCGGCCGCTGAAGCCGCTCCGGCTGCAGAAGCTGCTGTTGAGGCACCCGCCGCTGCCGAGGCCGCTCCGGCTGCTGACGACGCCGCCGGCGAAGCCAAGTAGTCAGACCGACTGCTTTTCTCAGCTGACAAATAAATCCGGATCTCCCCGCACGCTCTCCGCGTAAAGGGAACTGACAGGATGGCCGCTCACGCCGGTGAGCTGCCGTCCTGTCAGTCCGTACACCACATAAAATTTCTAGACAGAGGGGTTCACATGGCGAACTACACTGCTGCTGATATCAAGGCTCTGCGCGAGCGCACGGGCGCCGGCATGATGGATGTCAAGAAGGCTCTCGACGAGGCCAACGGTGACGCCGAGAAGGCCATCGAAATCATCCGCATCAAGGGCCTCAAGGGCGCTACCAAGCGCGAGGGCCGCTCCACCGCGGAAGGCCTGGTAGCTGCCAAGGTCGCCGGCGGCGTTGGCGTGATGATTGAAGTCAACTGCGAGACCGACTTCGTTGCGAAGGCTGACAAGTTCATCCAGCTCGCCGACAAGGTCCTGGCTGTCGCCGTCGAGTCCGGCGCTGCCGATCTCGAGTCCCTGCTGGCCACCGAGGTCGACGGCAAGCCGCTGTCCGAGGTTGTCGTCGAAGAGGGCGCCGTTCTGGGTGAAAAGGTTGTTGTCCGCCGCATCGCCCGCCTCGAAGCCGCCACGGTCGACGCTTACCTGCACAAGACCTCCAAGGATCTCCCGGCCCAGGTCGGCGTCCTGTTCGCTGTTGACGGCGAAGGCGAAGCAGCTGCCACCGCAGCACACGACGTCGCCGTCCACATCGCAGCGATGTCCCCGAACTACCTCTCCCGCGAGGACGTTCCGGCCGAGCTCGTTGAGTCCGAGCGCCGCATCGCCGAGGAGACTGCCAAGGCTGAAGGCAAGCCGGAAGCGGCCATGACCAAGATTGTGGAAGGCCGTGTCACTGGCTTCTACAAGGGCGAGGTTCTCCTTGACCAGGCATTCGCCAAGGATGCCAAGAAGTCTGTCGCGCAGGTCCTCGAAGAGGCCGGCGTCAAGGGCACCGCATTCGCGCGTTTCCGCGTCGGTTCCTAGCCAGACACCCGTCCGACATTTAGTCAGACACTAGTCAGACACGCTGAGGGGGTGGTCACTGCGGTGGCCGCCCCTTTTGCATGCACTCAGGGTATGCCTGCAGGTCACAAACCGGGAGACTTTCCCGGTGCAGCCCCGGGCCCGGGCGGAATGACGTCTTTGGTCCCCGGCACGATACCCTTTTTCAGAGTTCACCAACGGGAAGGCACCATGGAAACCGTCACCACTTCAGCCCAGCCAAAGAAGAGCCGGCGCCGAGTCCTGTTGAAGCTATCGGGCGAGGTCTTCGGCGGCGGCAAGCTCGGCGTCGACCCTGACACCGTCCGCGGCGTGGCCAAGCAGATCGCCGCAGCAGTCCCCGACGTCGAAGTTGCGATCGTCGTCGGCGGCGGAAACTTCTTCCGCGGCGCCGAACTGTCCCAGAGCGGCATGGACCGGTCCCGCGCCGACTACATGGGCATGCTCGGCACGGTCATGAACTGCCTGGCCCTCCAGGACTTCCTGGAACAGGCCGGCGTCGAGACCCGGGTCCAGAGCGCCATCACCATGGGCCAGGTCGCCGAGGCATACATTCCGCGCCGCGCCATCCGCCACATGGAAAAGGGCCGCGTCGTCATCTTCGGCGCCGGCGCCGGCCTGCCGTACTTCTCCACCGACACCGTGGCCGCCCAGCGTGCCATGGAGGTCCACGCCGACGTCGTCCTGATGGCCAAGAGCGGCGTCGACGGCGTCTACACCGCGGACCCGAAGAAGGACCCCACGGCCGAGAAGCTGCACCGGCTCAGCTACGACGACGCCCTGCGCCGCGACATCCGTGTGATGGACCAGACCGCCATGACCATGTGCAAAGACAACAACCTCACGATGGTGGTGTTCGGCATGGAAGGCGAAGGCAACGTCACGCGCGCCATTCTGGGCGAAGACCTGGGCACCGTCGTCACCCCCTAGCAGCGGCTAGGATGTTTTCAGGACAGTTCCACTCCCCGGATCCGGGGCAGGCGGACGGAACACAGCCAAGACCGTGCAGCATCCCGCCAGTGGCGGGGGCACCAATTTCTGAGGAGAGATCGTGATCGAAGAAACCTTGCTCGAAGCCGGGGAAAAGATGGACAAGGCGGTTGAAGTAGCCAAGGAAGACTTCGCCTCGATCCGGACCGGCCGCGCCACCCCGGGCCTGTACAACAAGGTCCTCGTGGACTACTACGGCTCCCCGACGCCGCTGCAGCAGCTGGCCTCCTTCGCCGTTCCGGACGCCCGCACCATCCTCATCACGCCGTTCGACAAGACCGCCCTGCGCGACATTGAGCGCGCGCTGAGCGACTCCGAGGTAGGGGCCAACCCGTCCAATGACGGCAACGTCATCCGGATCACCATTCCGGACCTCACGCAGGAGCGCCGCAAGGAATACGTCAAGATCGTCAAGTCCAAGGGCGAGGACGCCAAGGTCTCCATCCGCAACATCCGCCGCAAGGCCAAGGAAGCCCTGGACAAGCTGGTCAAGGACGGCGAGGCCGGCGAGGACGAGGGCAGCCGCGGCGAAAAGGAACTGGACGCCATGACCAAGGCCCACGTCGACGGGATCGACGAGCTGCTCAAGCGCAAGGAAGCCGAGCTGCTCGAGGTCTGATGGCGCAGGAACAGGGGGACCCCGGAGCGGACGTCCGGGTGCGGGGCAAGCAGCGGAGGAACCCGACGCCTAAAGCCGGCAGGAATCTTCCCGCCGCCACAGCGGTGGGCCTTAGCATGCTCGTGTTTGTCCTCGGCGGACTGCTGTTCCTTCCGCTGGGGTTCGTGCTCATCGTCACCGCCTTCGCGGTCTTCGGTGTCTGGGAGGTCTTCCGGGCACTGGAAACCACCGGCACGAGGCTGCCGATTGTTCCGGTGATGACCGGCACCGTGGCGATGCCGGCCGCGGCCTACTTCGGCGGCACCGAAAGCCTCCTGTTCGCAATGCTGCTCAGCAGCGTCGCGGCGCTGATCTGGCGGTCCCTGGAAGGCGCTGCCGGATCCGCGCGCAGCATCTTCGCCGGTGTCTTCACCCTGTCCTGGATCCCGTTCCTGATCAGCTTCGCCGTGTTGCCGCTGCACACCTTCGTGGGGGAGACGCCGATGGGGCTCTGGCCCGACGGCGTTGTTCCCCCCGGAGCGTGGCAAATCGCCACCCTCCTGCTGCTGGTGGTCGCCAACGACACCTTCGGGTACCTCGTCGGGGCCTCGCTCGGCAAGCACCCGATGGCGCCGAAGATCAGTCCCAAAAAGAGCTGGGAAGGCTTCGCCGGATCCATTGCCGGTGCCACGGTGGTCGGAGTACTCGCCGCCATCTTCCTGCTCGACAAGCCCTGGTGGGTCGGTGTGGCCCTGGCGGTGGGTATGGTGGCCGCGGCCACTGCCGGAGACCTCTCCGAATCCATGGTGAAGCGCGAACTCGGGATCAAGGACATGAGCAGCATCCTGCCCGGCCATGGCGGGGTCATGGACCGGCTGGACTCGATCGTCTTCGCGTGTCCGGTGGCATTCATCCTCTCCTCCGTCTTTTCCGGCGCGTAAGGCAGCCTCTGTTCCCCCTCCGGCCCCTAGAATGGTGCCGGGCAAACCAGCCGAACGGCATTGAAGGAAACAAAAGTTACAGTGGACATTCAACGGCAGATTCCTGCTTCCTTTGACCGCGTGCAGCGGAACCAGTACGGCTACAACGCCAAGCAGGTCGACCAGTTCATGCAGAGCGCACGGGTGTCTTTTGAAACGCCCCAGTCGGCCGCCCGGCCGGTCAAGAGCGGGGACGTCAGGGCGGTCTCCTTCGACCCCGTCAAGGGCGGCTACGCAGCGGCCGGCGTGGACGCGGCCCTGGACCGGCTGGAGGACGCCCTGGCCATGCGGGAACGCGATGAACTCGTAGCCGAACGCGGCGAGGAAGCCTGGCTCCGCGAAATCGGCCGGATCGCCGGACTGCTCCGCGGCCGGCTGCACCGGCCCGACGGGCAGCGCTTCCGGCGCCCCGCCAAGACCAAGGCCCGCAGCTACAACACCACGGACGTGGACGACCTTTGCCACGACCTGATCGGATACCTCGAACAGGACAAGCCGCTGAGTGTGGACAACGTCCGCCGCGCTGTCTTCCGTCCCGCCGCCGGCAAGGACGGCTATGAGGAAAACCAGGTGGATGCCTTCCTGGACCGGGTCGTCGAACTCATGGCCGCCATCGACTGAGCATCCTCAGCGCTCAGTGACCAGCGGCCGTTCCGGAGTGTGCAGCCGCGTCATGAGGCGGGTGATGCCCCGCGGCACGCGGTGCCCGGTGGCCCGCGACACCAGGACCATCACGGCAAACGCCGCCGGCACCGTCCAGGCGGCGGGCTGGGCCAGCCATGGCGGGGACCCGCCGGCACCCAGCACTGCCCCTCCCACCATCGCTCCGCCGCACAGCACGGCCCCCGTCGCCATTCCGGCGATCGCCCCGGCATCGGTCAGCCCGCGCCACCAGATGCCCAGCAGGAGCACCGGGCAGAGCGTGGACGCGGTGAACGCAAACACCATCCCCACACTGCCTGCCAGCGCGAGCGAACCCGTCATGGACGCCAGGCCCAGCGGGACCAGAGCCGAAATCACGGCCGCCCGGCGGAAGCCCTTGACGCTGCCGCCGAAGAGGTCCTGGCTGATCACGCCGGCGAGCGAGACCACCAGTCCGGAGGTCGTGGACAGGAACGCGGCAAACGCCCCGGCCACCACCAGGGCGGACAGCAGATCCCCGGCCATCCCGCCCACCAACTCTCCGGGCAGCAGCAGCACCAGCGCGTCGGACTGTCCGCTCTGCGCCAGTTCAGGGGCGAACATCCGGCCGATCAGCCCGTAGGCCGTCGGGAACAGGTAGAAGACCGACAACAGCCCCAGGACTATCAGGGTGGTCCTCCGGGCCGACTGCCCGTCCGGGTTCGTGTAGAAGCGCACCAGCACGTGCGGCAGCCCGAGCGTGCCGAACAGCAGCGCCACCAGCAGGGATATGTTCTGGTACATCCCCGCTGGAGCCGCGCCCGTCGGGTTTACGTACGCTTCCGCCTCGGCGGGAGTTCCGGCGTCCGCCAGCACGAAGGCGATGAAGAGAATCGGCACCGCCAGCGCCGTCAGTTTCAGCCAGTACTGGAACGCCTGGACGAAGGTAATGGACCGCATACCGCCCGCCACCACCGTGACGCACACGACGGCGACCACGGCCACCATCCCCACCCACGCCGGCAGCCCGGTGGTGATCCGGATGGCCAGTGCCGCGCCGTGGAGTTGCGGGACGATATACAGCCACCCGACCATTACGACGACGACGCTCGTGACGCTGCGCACCACCCGGGAGTCGAGCCGCGCTTCGGTGAAGTCGGGAATTGTGTAGGCGCCGGAGCGGCGCAGCGGCGCCGCGACGAAGAGCAGCAGCATCAGGTAACCGGCGGTGTACCCCACCGGAAACCACAGGGCGTCGGTGCCGGAGAGCAGGATCAGCCCGGCGACGCCGAGGAAGCTCGCCGCCGAGAGGTATTCGCCGCCGATCGCGGAAGCATTCCACCAGGGCCGGACGGTCCGCGACGCCACGTAGAAATCCCCGGTGGTGCGTGAGATCCGCAGCCCGTAAAAACCGATGACGGCCGTGGCGAGCGAGACGGCGGCGAACGCGGCGATGCCGACGACCGGGTTCACGGTCGCCTCACTTGTCCCCGACGAGATCCCGGTAGCGGGACTCGTTCCGGGCCGCGGTCCGGATGTACAGCCAGGCGCTGAGCCCGATCACCGGATAGATGCCGGCGCCCAGCAGCACCCAGTCGAACGGCAGGCCCACAATCGTTGACTCCGCGAGCCCGGGGACCAGCCCCAGCATGAGCGGGAACGCGACCAGGATCAGCAGGAATCCCGCGGCCACCACCACGGCCAGCCGCAGCTGGGAGCGGATCAACGAGCGGACAAACACCTGGCCGGCATCGGATTCCTCGGCGGCGTCGCGCGAATCGGCCGCCGAGCGCGCGTCGGGCAGCGCGCCGCTGCCCGGGGTGGTGGTGCGGGGGGCGGTGACGCGGACGCGCGTCATGCCTGCGGCCGGATCCGGGTCGTCTCGAGCTTTTCCCGCACGGAGGGCAGGTGCCGCCGGCTGATGGGCAGCTCGGCCCCCGCCACCGTGACACTGGGCCGGGCGGCGGCCAGCTTCATGTGGCTGACATGGTTCAGCGCGATGAGGTAGGAACGGTGGATCCGCAGGAACCTGGCTTCGGCCCACTGCTGCTCCAGATCGGCCAGCGGGACCCGGATGAGGTAGCTGGCGTCCGCGGTGTGCAGCCTGGCGTAGTCGCCCTGGGCCTGGACATACGTAACGTCTTCGCGGCGGATCATCTTCGTGGTGCCGCCGAGGTCCACGGTGATCATTTCCGGCCTTGGCGCGCCGTCCTTGAGCAGCTCGCTGATCCTGCCGATCGACTTCGCCAGCCGCTCGGCGCGGACGGGTTTCAGCAGATAGTCCACGGCGGCCAGGTCGAAGGCTTCCAGGGCGCAGTCCTCGTCGGCAGTGACGAAGACGACCGCGGGCGGCTTGCTGCTGCGCGCGATGACGCGGGCGATGTCCAGGCCGGAAAGTGCGGGCATATGGATGTCGAGGAACACGGCGTCGACCTCCTCGGCCTCGAGGGCCCGCAGGGCCTCGGCCCCGGAGGAAGCGCGGTGGATGGTGCCGATCCGGTCATCGCGGCCAAGCAGGAAGGCCAGTTCCTCCACGGCGGGCAGCTCGTCGTCGGCGACGAGGACGTTAATCATGGTCCAAGACTAACGCCGGAGGCGTTTGGCCCCTATCAGGCATCGTGGCGGGGCTGCGATTTGGGCACGCGCATCGTGATCAGGGTGCCTTCCCCCGGCGCCGTCTCTATCACCAGGCCGTGGTCGTCGCCGTAGACCTGGCGCAGCCGGGCGTCGACGTTGCGGAGCCCGACGTGCTCGCCGTCGCTGTGCCCGGCAAGGACAGACCGCAGCTGTTCCGGGTCCATGCCCACGCCGTCGTCCTCGATGGTCACCTCGGCGAAGGCGCCGGAATCGTTGGCCGTGATGGAGATATGGCCGGGGCCTTCCTTGGCCTCGAGGCCGTGCCGGACCGCGTTTTCCACCAGCGGCTGCAGGCTCAGGAAGGGGATCACGGTACTGAGCACCTCCGGGGCGATCCGCAGGCTCACCTGCACACGGTCGCCGAACCGCGCCCGTTCCAGCAGCAGGTAGCGGTCGATGCAGCGCAGCTCCTCGGCAAGGGTGGTGAAGTCCCCGTGCCGGCGGAAGGAATAGCGGGTGAAGTCGGCGAACTCCACCACCAGCTCCCGGGCCCGGACCGGATCCGTGTTGATGAAGGACGCGATCGCGTTCAGCGAGTTGTAGATGAAGTGCGGGCTGATCTGGGCCCGGAGCGCACGCACCTCAGCCTCCATCAGCAGCGTGCGGGACGCGTCGAGTTCGGCCAGTTCCACCTGCGTCGCCACCCAGTCGGCCACCTCGCTGGTGGCCCGGACCAGCCCGGCCCCGGCCGCCGGGGCGAAGGCGGCCACGACGCCCACCACCCGGGTCCCGGCCCTGATCGGGGCGATGACCGCGGCGCGTTCCACGTCCGCGCGGGTGGGCGCGGCGCCCTTGCCCTGCGCGAGTTCCTGCACCTCGCCGGCCGGGATCACGGCGGTGTGGCCGCCGTCGAGCACTCCTGCCGCGAGTTCCATCAGCAGCGGTTTGAGTTCCTCCCCGGCCCCGTCCCAGGCGAGCACGCCGGTGGTGTCCGTGATCGCCAGCGCGTCGCAGCCCAGCAGGCTGCGCAGCTGCCGGCTGGCTTTGGCGGCACCGGCAGGATTCAGGCCCGTCCTCAGGTGCTGGCCGGCGCGCGATGCCGCGTGCAGCGTTTTGTACGTGGCCCGTTCCGCGTCGGTGCCAAGCTCCCGGAAGGAGCGGAGCACCTTGAGTCCAACGGCGACGACGACGGCGATCGCCGCCGCGATCACGGCGGTGGCGGCGGCGATGAACAGGGGAGAGTCGGGCATGGGCCCAGCGTATCGCGGCACCTGCCGGGCCGGGGCCGAAGGGGCGCCGGACCTTGCTGGAGGCGCCGCTGAGCGCAGCATCCCGACCGCTGAGCGACGCAGGGCCGGGCGGATGTGGATGTTGGCCGCGTCACGGGAGACAGTGATTGTAGTCACATTGGCCGGAGGGCTGTTCGGAGCAGGCCAAGGCAGCCGGTGTGGACTCGAAAGTCTCAATGAGGAGGAACGATGGGTCACGAAGCCCAAGAAACGGACGCCACGGCGGCCGTGGACTTCAAGGAAGTCCAGTCGACGCCGCGGTTCCAGGAACTGCGCAAGCGTCACCGCAGCTTTGTCTTTCCGATGGCCATTGCATTCCTGCTCTGGTACTTCGCTTATGTCCTGCTGGCTGATTACGCGGTGGGATTCATGTCCACCAAGGTCTGGGGCAACATCAACGTCGGCCTGCTCATGGGCCTGGCCCAGTTCGTGACCACGTTCGCCATCACCGGCTGGTACGTCAGCTACTCGAACCGGAAGCTTGACCCGATCGCGGCGGAAATCCGCCACGAGATCGAGGGCCACGAATTCGACAAGCATGGCAACCAGATCAGCGGGGTACAGAAATGATGTTTATGGTCCCCGCAGTCAACGTTGCGGATCTCAAGGAAACCACGCTACTGAACATGGGCATTTTCGGCCTGTTCGTGGCGATCACGATGATCATCGTGATCAAGGCAAGCAAAAACAACAAGACGGCCGCCGACTACTACGCCGCCGGACGGTCCTTCACCGGATCGCAGAACGGCACCGCCATCGCGGGCGACTACCTCTCGGCGGCCTCGTTCCTGGGGATCACCGGCGCCATCGCCATCAACGGCTACGACGGCTTTATGTACTCCATCGGCTTCCTGGTCGCCTGGCTCGTCGCCCTGCTGCTCGTGGCCGAACTGCTGCGCAACACCGGCAAGTTCACCATGGCCGATGTCCTCTCCTTCCGGCTCAAGCAGCGCCCCGTACGCATCGCGGCGGCCATCTCCACCCTCGTGGTCTGCTTCTTCTACCTCCTGGCCCAGATGGCCGGAGCCGGCACCCTGATCTCCCTGCTCCTTGGCATCAGCGACTGGGGCGGACAGGCGCTGGTTATCATCGTCGTCGGCGCCCTGATGATCATGTATGTACTGATCGGCGGCATGAAGGGCACCACCTGGGTCCAGATCATCAAGGCCGTGCTCCTGATTGCGGGAGCAGCCGTGATGACCTTCTGGGTCCTCGCCATCTACGGCTTCAACCTTTCCGATCTGCTGGGCGGCGCGGTGGAAACCTCGGGCAACCCGAATATCCTGAACCCGGGCCTGCAGTACGGCAAGTCCGAAGTCTCCAAGATCGACTTCATGTCCCTGGGCCTGGCCCTCGTGCTTGGCACTGCGGCCCTGCCCCACGTTCTGATGCGCTTCTACACGGTTCCGACCGCCAAAGAAGCCCGCAAGTCCGTGGTCTGGTCCATCTGGCTGATCGGCCTGTTCTACCTGTTCACACTGGTTCTGGGCTACGGTGCTGCGGCGCTGGTTGGCGCTGACACGATCAAGGGTGCCCCGGGCGGCGTCAACTCCGCCGCACCGCTGCTGGCGTTCCACCTCGGTGGGCCGCTGCTGCTCGGCTTCATTTCGGCGGTGGCCTTCGCCACCATCCTGGCAGTCGTCGCCGGACTGACGATCACCGCGGCGGCATCGTTCGCCCACGACATCTATGCCAGCGTTATCGCCAAGGGCAAGGCCGACGCCGCCACCGAGGTCAAGGTGGCACGGCGCACCGTGGTCGTCATCGGCGTGCTGGCCATTATCGGCGGCATCTTCGCCAACGGCCAGAACGTAGCGTTCCTGGTGGCGCTTGCCTTCGCGGTGGCGGCCTCGGCCAACCTGCCCACCATCGTGTACTCGCTGTACTGGCGCAAGTTCACCACCCAGGGCGCCATCTGGAGCATGTACGGCGGGCTCGGTTCCGCGATCATCCTGATCGCGCTGTCCCCGGTGGTCTCGGGTGCCAAGACGTCCATGATCCCGGGCGCCAACTTCGCGATCTTCCCGCTCAGCAACCCCGGCATCGTCTCCATCCCGCTCGCGTTCTTCCTGGGCTGGCTCGGTTCGGTGCTGGACAAGCGGCTGGAAGACACCACCAAGCAGGCCGAAATGGAAGTCCGCTCCCTCACGGGTGTCGGCGCCGAAAAGGCCACCGACCACTAAGCACCAGCCGCTGGTGATCCACACCGGCTGACAAACGGCAGGAGCCTCCGTGCAACCGCACGGGGGCTCCTGCCGTTTTGGTGTCCGGCGTTACGCGGTGGGACCGCGGGGGAGCCTTAGCCCTCGGCGGAGCCGCGTTCGAGCAGCGGCTGGATCCGGAACGGGATCAGCTCACCCATGGCCAGGGCGGTGTCGGTCCGGTCCACGCCGTCGCAGGCCAGGATCTTGCCGTTGATCCGAAACAGATCCTCGGCGTCGAGCGCTACCACCCGGAGCAGCAGGTCCGCCGAGCCGGTCAGGCCGTAGCCCTCCAGGATTTCGGGAATGTCGGCCAGTTCCACCGCCAGTGTGCCGAGCTTCTGCTGCTGGACGTGCACCGAGATGAATGCCATCAGCGGGTACCCCAGCGAGGCCGGATTGATGCGGCGCTCAAAGGAGAGGAAGACGTGTTTCTTCTCCAGCTGGGCCATCCGGGCCTGCACGGTATTCCGCGACAAACCCAGTTTCTGGGCCAGCGCCACAACGGTCCGCCGGGGGTCCCGGGCCATGGCTGAAAGCAGGCGGGTGTCGGTGCCATCCAAGGGTTGCATAATGCGCAAGATTAGCACGGTGGCCGGTCGCCAGACAGTGCAGAATGCTCAATTTATCCGTAGGTGGTTGTACCCAATGGGCATTGTGAGTAGGGTCACAACTATCCGGGGCAACGGCGCCCGGGCGGTCGGTGCGCACCGGGATCACGAGTCCCGCGGGCACCGGTCAGACGACGTCAGAAGGTGCGTACAACTGTGTTTACCGACGACGCGGGCAAGGGCGGCATTTCCGCCGGGGGCCCCGGGAACAGTGCAGAATCAAACAGGCGGACGGGCGGGGATCTCGTCCAGCTCATCACCCCCGGGGGTGAACGCGTAAGCCATCCCGAATTCGATCCCTGGGTCCAGGACGTCAGCGACGAACAGCTTGGCGCGCTGTACGAAGACATGGTGGTGATCCGGCGGATCGATGCCGAGGCCACCGCCCTCCAGCGCCAGGGTGAACTCGCCCTCTGGCCGCCGCTGCTGGGCCAGGAGGCCTCCCAGATCGGCTCCGCCCGGGCCCTGCGTGACGACGACTTCGTTTTCCCCAGCTACCGCGACAACGGTGTGGCCTACTGCCGCGGGGTGAACCCCGAGGACATCGTCAAAGCCTGGCGGGGCAACGCCCTGGCCGGCTGGGACCCCTACACGGTCAACGTCGCAACCCAGCAGATCATCATCGGCGCGCAGACCCTGCACGCCACCGGCTATGCGATGGGCATCCAGAACGACGGCGCCGATTCGGTCGCCGTAGCCTACTTCGGCGACGGCGCGACGAGCGAGGGCGACGTCAACGAGGCCCTCGTGTTCGCCGCCAGCTTCCAGTCCCCGGTGGTCTTCTTCTGCCAGAACAACCACTGGGCCATCTCCGAGCCCGTCCGGCTGCAGTCCCACATCCAGATCGCGGACCGCGCGGCCGGCTTCGGCATCCCCAGCATGCGGGTGGACGGCAACGACGTCCTGGCCGTGATGGCGGCAACCCGCATCGCCATCGACCGTGCACGCCACGGCGGCGGCCCCACCTTCATCGAGTCCGTCACCTACCGGATGGGCCCGCACACCACCGCGGACGATCCCACCCGCTACCGCGACGCGAACGAACTCGAGGACTGGGCCGCGAAGGACCCGATCGCACGGCTCAAGTCCCTGCTCGAGCGCAAGGGACTGCTCACCGATGAGCTCGAAACCGCCGTCGCCGCCAAAGCCGACGCCGTCGCCAAGGCGCTGCGGGCCGGCACCATCAACATGCCCGAGCCGCAGCCGATGGACATTTTCAAGCACGTCTACAGCACGCCGCATGCCCCGCTGGACCGCCAGCAGGACCACTATTCCCGTTACCTGGCTTCCTTCGGCGATCCCGCAGAAGCCGCTACTGAAGAAGGTGCACGCTGATGACGCAGATGACCTTTGCCCGAGCCATCAATTCGGGCCTGCGCAAATCCCTGGAAAACGATCCCAAGGTGATCCTGATGGGGGAGGACATCGGCGCCCTCGGCGGCGTCTTCCGCGTCACGGACGGCCTGCAGAAGGACTTCGGCAAGCACCGCGTCGTGGACACCCCGCTGGCCGAGTCCGGCATCATGGGCACCGCCGTCGGCCTGGCCTACCGCGGGTACCGCCCGGTGGTGGAGATCCAGTTCGACGGTTTTATCTACCCGGCGTTCGACCAGATCGTCAGCCAGGTCGCCAAGATGCACTACCGCACCCAGGGTGCGGTCAAGATGCCCATCACCATCCGTGTGCCCTTCGGCGGCGGCATCGGATCCCCGGAACACCACTCCGAGTCGCCGGAGGCCTACTTCACCCACACCTCGGGTCTGCGCGTGGTCAGCGTCTCCAACCCGCAGGACGCCCACACCATGATCCAGCAGGCCATCGCCTCGGATGATCCGGTGCTCTACTTCGAACCCAAGCGCCGCTACCACGACAAAGGTGAGGTGAACGAGGCCCTGGACCTCAGCGCCGCGCTGTCGATGGAGAAGGCCCGCGTCGTCGCCGAAGGCAGGGACGTGACGCTCGTGGCCTACGGCCCGCTCGTCAAGACGGCCAATGACGCCGCGCTCGCCGCCGCCGACGAAGGCGTCTCGATCGAGGTCATCGACCTGCGCTCGCTCGCCCCGCTGGACTTCGCGACCCTGGAGGCATCGGTCCGGAAAACCGGCCGGCTTGTCATCACGCACGAAGCCTCCCAGACCGGCGGCATCGGCGCCGAAGTGGCAGCCAGCATCACCGAACGCTGTTTCTACCATCTCGAGGCTGCCCCGGTCAGGGTCACCGGCTTCGACGTCCCGTACCCGTACTCCAAGCTTGAAATGCACCACCTCCCGGGCCTGGACCGCATCCTGGACGGCGTCGACCGCGCCCTGGGCCGCCCCAACTCCCTGAGCGGGCTGGAAGGATGAGCGCCACCATGATCAAGGAATTCAGGCTGCCGGACCTCGGTGAAGGTCTGACCGAGTCGGAAATCGTCGCCTGGAAGGTCGCGGTGGGGGATACCGTCACGCTCAACCAGATCATCGCGGAGGTCGAAACAGCCAAGGCCGTCGTCGAGCTTCCCTCACCGTTCGCCGGTGTGGTCGCGGCCCTGCACGAACAGCCCGGCACCGTCGTGGAGGTCGGCAAACCGATCGTCTCCTTCGAGGTGGAGGGCGACGACGGCGGTCCCGCCGGCGGCTCCGGAACCGCCGGAGGCGGGGGTGAAGACGCGCCCGCCAAACGCGAACCGAACCTCGTGGGGTACGGCGCTGTCCTCGAGAATTCCGGCCGCCCGGCCCGCCGCGCCCGCAGCTTCGCTGCCCCAACCGCTGCAACCGCGCCGGCGCCGGTGGCTGAGCGCGTCGACGCAGCCCCGGTGCTTCCGGTCGCTGAGCCCGTGGCCGCCCCGGTGGTTCCGGAGACCGGGCGGGTTGAGACCCTGCCTGCGACCCACCCCGGGGAACGCCCGCGGTCCACACCGCCGGTGCGCAAGCTTGCCAAAGATCTCGGCGTCGACCTCGCCCTGGTCACCGGCACGGGGGAGTTCGGGCTCATCACCCGCGACGACGTCCGCAACTTTGTCGGCGGGGGAGACCTCCCGGTCGCACCCCGGGACCTGGCCGGTGTGTCCGCCCCGGGCCCGGCGCCGGCGCAGGGTGAGCGGGAAACCCGGACACCGATCAAGGGCGTGCGCAAGTTCACCGCTGCCGCCATGGTCTCCAGCGCGTTCACCGCGCCGCACGTCACGGAGTTCCTGACCATTGACGTGACTCCCACCATGGAGCTGCTGGCGAAGCTCAAGGCCAGCCGCGCGTTTGCCGGCTACAAGCTCACGCCGCTGACCCTGGTGTCCAAGGCCGTGCTCATCGCGCTGAAGAACCACCCCACGCTCAACACCCGCTGGGATGAAGCGAAGCAGGAGATCGTCCAGTACAACTACGTGAACCTTGGCATCGCGGCCGCCACCCCCCGTGGCCTGACCGTGCCGAACATCAAGGACGCCGACCGGATGTCCCTGCTGGAGCTCTCCACGGCGCTGACCGAACTGACGGACACGGCCCGTGCGGGCAAGACCGCTCCGGTCGATCTGTCCGGGGGCACTATCTCGATCACGAACATCGGCGTCTTCGGTATCGATGCCGGCACGCCCATCCTGAACCCGGGCGAGGCCGCCATCCTGGCCCTCGGCGCCGTGCGGAAGATGCCCTGGGAGTACCAGGACGAGGTGGCGCTGCGCCAGGTCATGACACTCAGCCTGTCCTTCGACCACCGCCTGGTCGACGGCGAGCAGGGCTCACGCTTCCTGCAGGACCTCGGCGCCATGCTGTCCGATCCGGGTATGGCCCTGGCGATGGTCTAGCGGCTCTGGGCCCACGGCTGCCGGCTGCACCCTCTGGAGGGAACAGCCGGCAGCTTTGTTGTGCTGCGGGGGAAGCTGGCTAGCCGAGTGGTTCGGGGACGCCCGGCGCCATCAGGGCCGCCAGGGCCATGCTCTGCAGCAGCGGCCGGGCGCGCTTGACCGCAATCCGCCGGCCATGGCTGCGCACCGAATGCGGGGTGGAGTTGATCAGGCCGAAGGTGGCGTGGGCGCGCATCCGGAGCTCGGCGGCCTCGGTCCCGGGGTGCAGCCCGGCCAGGACCTCGACCCAGAGCTCCACGTAGTTTCGCTGCAGCGTGCGGACCTCGGCCTGGTCCTCGTCGGCGAGGTTGCTGAAGTCCTGGTCCTGCACCCGGATGACGTCGGGGTTGCTGAGCGCGAAGTCCACGTGGAACTCCACCAGCCGGTGCAGCGCTACGGCGGCGCCGTCGGAATCGGCGATCACGTGCCGGCCGCCGTCGAGCAGCTCCTGGCTGACGCTCAGCAGCAGCGCCCCGAGGACGGCCTGCTTTCCGGCGAAATGCCGGTAGACTGCCGGCCCGCTGACACCGGCGGCGGCGCCGAGGTCCTCGAGGGAGACGCGGTTGAACCCGTCCACGGCGAACAGCGCGGCCGCGGAGGACAGCAGCGCCTGCCGGCGGTTCTCCTTGGCCTGGCTGCGCATGGTCGTTGGCGGCAGTGGCGCTGTTGGCAGGGGAGCTGGCGGCTGTGTGCCGATCTGGCCCGTCTCGCTGGGTTCGCTCACCGGCACATCCTTCGTTTCACCTATTTGGCGGCTCATATGGCGCCGTGTTGGACATCACAGTTAATAGAGACTAACCTAAATCTCAGTTATGCGGTACTAACCGAAATGGCTGGAACGGGCGCATTGCAGGTCCCCAGCATGAAGGCCAGGAACGGAAGCAGTCAATGGAGACAATCGCCAGCCAGGTGGACGCCACGAGCGCCGCCTTCGCCGCGAACCGCGAGGCCCAGCTGGGACTGGCCCGGGAGCTGAGGGAACGGCTCGCCACGGCCGCGCTCGGCGGGCCGGAGAAGTCCCGGGAACGCCACGTGGCCCGCGGCAAACTCCTGCCCCGCGAACGCATCGACCAGCTGCTGGATGACGGCAGCCCGTTCCTTGAAATCGCCCCGCTCGCCGCCAACGGCATGTACAACGACGACTCGCCCGGCGCCGGTGTCATTGCCGGTATCGGGCTGGTCCACGGCCGTCAGGTGCTGGTCATCTCCAACGACGCCACGGTCAAGGGCGGCACCTACTACCCGATGACGGTGAAGAAGCACCTCCGGGCGCAGGAAATCGCGCTGGAGAACCGGCTGCCCTGCATCTACCTCGTGGACTCGGGCGGGGCGTTCCTGCCCAAGCAGGACGAGGTCTTCCCGGACAAGGAACACTTCGGCCGGATCTTCTTCAACCAGGCCAAGATGTCCGCGGCCCGGATTCCGCAGATCGCATCCGTGATGGGCTCGTGCACCGCCGGCGGCGCCTACGTCCCCGCGATGAGCGATGAGACCGTGATTGTCCGCAACCAGGGCACGATCTTCCTGGGCGGTCCGCCGCTCGTAAAGGCCGCGATCGGCGAGATCGTCACGGCCGAGGAGCTCGGCGGTGGCGATGTGCACGCCAAGATCTCCGGTGTCACCGACCACCTGGCCGAGAACGATGAGCATGCCCTCCAGATCGTCCGCGACATCGTCTCCACCCTGCCCCGCCCGGCCGCCCCCGCCTGGGAGATCGACACCGCCGTCGAACCCCTGGCTGATCCGGACGAGCTGTACGGCGCCGTCCCCACAGACGTCAACGCCCAGTACGACGTCCGCGAGGTCATCGCCCGGCTGGTGGACGGCAGCCGCTTCCACGAATTCAAAAAGAACTATGGCACCACGCTCGTCACCGGTTTCGCGAAGCTGCACGGTCACCCCGTCGGGATCGTCGCGAACAACGGTGTGCTCTTCAGCGAGTCCTCGCTCAAGGGGGCCCACTTCATCGAGCTCTGCGACCAGCGCGGCATCCCGCTGATCTTCCTGCAGAACCTCTCCGGCTTTATGGTCGGCAAGGACTATGAACAGGGCGGGATCGCCAAGAACGGCGCCAAGATGGTCACCGCCGTCGCCACCGCCCGGGTACCCAAGCTGACCGTGGTGATCGGCGGGTCCTTCGGTGCCGGCAACTACTCCATGTGCGGGCGGGCCTACTCGCCGCGGTTCCTGTGGATGTGGCCGGCCAGCCGGATCTCGGTGATGGGCGGCAACCAGGCCTCCGGTGTGCTCGCGACGGTGAAGCGGGACCAGTACGAGGCCCGCGGCGAGGAATGGTCCGCTGCGGACGAGGAAGCATTCAAGGCCCCGATCAAACAGCAGTACGAGGACCAGGGCAGCCCCTACTACTCCACCGCCCGCCTCTGGGATGACGGCGTGATCGACCCCGCGGACACCCGCACCGTCCTGGGACTGGCGCTCGACGTCGTCTCCCGCACCCCGCTGCCGGAGACCTCCTTCGGCCTTTTCCGGATGTGAGCCAGCCATGACTCTTTCTTCGTCAGCTACTTCTTCGCCGACTACAACTTCCCCGAAGCCCCTCTTCGGCACCGTGCTCGTCGCCAACCGCGGCGAGATCGCGTGCCGCGTCATCCGCACCCTGCGCGCGCTGGGCATCCGCTCCGTGGCCGTCTATTCCGACGCCGACGCCGGGGCGCGGCACGTGCGGGAGGCCGACGTCGCCGTCCGGATCGGCCCCGCCGCCGCCGCGGAAAGCTACCTCAAGATCGAGTCCATCATCCAGGCCTGCCGCGACACCGGCGCCGAAGCCGTGCACCCGGGCTACGGTTTCCTGAGCGAGAACGTGGACTTCGCCCGCGCCCTGGAAAAGGCGGAGATCACGTTCATCGGCCCCGGCGTCGAATCCCTCAACGTCATGGGCGACAAGATCCGCTCAAAGAACCACGTCACCGGCTACGGCGTCCCGGTGGTCCCGGGCATCGCCGAACCCGGCATGACGGACGCGCAGCTACTTGCGGCCGCGGCCGGCGTCGGGTTCCCGCTGCTGATCAAGCCCTCCGCCGGCGGCGGCGGGAAGGGCATGCACGTCGTCGAGCGCCCCGAAGACCTGGCTGACACGCTGGTGACCGCCCGCCGGGTTGCGGCCAGCGCCTTCGGCGACGACACCCTCTTCCTGGAACGCCTCGTCCTGACCCCGCGGCACATCGAGGTCCAGGTCCTCGCGGACAACCACGGCAACGTCATCCACCTCGGCGAGCGCGAGTGCTCGCTGCAGCGCCGGCACCAGAAGGTCATCGAGGAAGCCCCGTCCCCGCTGCTGGAATCCCTGCCCGACGGCGCGGCCATCCGGGCCCGTCTGGGCGAGGCCGCCTGCAACGCCGCCCGCAGCGTGAACTACAGCGGCGCCGGCACGGTGGAATTCCTCGTCTCCGACAACGCCCCCGACGAGTTTTTCTTTATGGAGATGAACACCCGCCTGCAGGTCGAACACCCGGTCACCGAGATGATCACCGGCGTCGACCTGGTCGAATGGCAGGTCCGGATCGCCGCCGGCGAGGAACTCACCGTCCGCCAGGACGACGTCGCGCTGACCGGGCACTCGGTGGAGGCACGCGTCTACGCCGAGGTCCCGGAGAAGAACTTCCTGCCCTCCACAGGACGGGTCTGGCTGCTGGACGAAGTGCCCGACGACGCCGCTGGCAACGTCCGGGTGGACTCGGCCCTGCTGGAGGGCCTGGAGATCTCGTCGAGCTACGACCCGATGATCTCCAAGGTCATCGCCTGGGGCCAGGACCGCACCGCCGCCCTGGACACCCTCGACAAGGCGCTCGCCGGGTACAGCGCGCTGGGCATCAACACCAACGTCGAATACCTGCGCCTGCTGATCAACGACGCCGACGTCCGTGCCGGCCGGCTCGACACCGGCCTGATCGAGCGCAAGATGCCGGAGTTCACTTTCCGCCGGGCGGGCCACTTCGAGGTGGTTGCCGCTGCCGTGTACGTCGCGGCCATGCAGGAGCCTGATGCGCAGGGCGCCGGGAGCGGCCCGTGGGACCTCCGCGACGGGTGGAGGCTTGGTGGCCGCGCCCCGCGGCGGATCAGCCTGGGGACACCCGACGGCGGTGTCGCCACGGTGGAGGTGTCCGGCTCGGTGGGGCAGGGCTCGGCGACAGTAAGCGTCGACGGCGGGCCGGAGCGCAAGGCATCACTTCGTTTCCCCAAACGCCACCATGCAGAACTGATTCTCGGCGGCGAAGCCCGGGTGTACTCGCTCGCGCCGGTATCCACGGGGCCCGTCCGCCCAGACCGGGACAACATGGTTCCCACGGAACTCTTCCTCGGCAACGGCGGCTGGTCCTGCCGGCTTGAGGTGCTGACACGTGAGAGCCGGCTGGCCCGGGTCCTCGCGGCGATTGAGCGCGAGGAAGGCGCCGCGGACCCCGCCGTGCGCTCGCCGATGCCCGGCACCGTGGTCTCCGTCTCCGTCAGCAACGGGGACACCGTAGCGGCCGGCCAGGTGCTGCTCGCCGTGGAGGCCATGAAGATGGAACACCAGCTCGTGGCGCCCCTGGACGGAACCGTGCACATCAGCATCGCCTCCGGCGACCTCGTGAAGGCGGACCAGGTCCTCGCCACCATCCACCCCACTGTTCACCCGACGGAGCCCTCCAAATCCGAGGACACCATCGAGGAAGCCGTCATCGCCATGGGCGCGGCGGACTAGCTTCCACACTTTCACCACCACAGACAGCACCACAGACAAAGGAGTCACCATGCCGGATTTTGAACTCAGCGAGGATTACCAGGACCTCAGCAACACCGTCCGCGAATTCGCCGACGAAGTGGTGGCCCCGGTCTCCGCTAAGCACGACGAGGAGCACAGCTTCCCCTACGAGGTGGTCTCCCAGATGGCCGACATGGGCCTCTTCGGCCTGCCCTTCCCGGAGGAATTCGGCGGTATGGGCGGCGACTACTTCGCCCTGGCCCTGGCCCTGGAACAGCTCGGCCGGGTGGACCAGTCCGTTGCCATCACCCTGGAGGCGGGCGTCTCCCTCGGCGCCATGCCGATCCACCGGTTCGGCAACACCGCCCAGAAGGAGGAGTGGCTGCCGCTGCTCGCTTCCGGCAAGGCGCTCGCCGGCTTCGGCCTGACCGAGCCGGAAGCCGGCTCGGACGCCGGCGGCACCAAGACCACCGCCAAGCTGGAGGGCGTCGGAGACGCAAGAAAGTGGGTCATCAACGGCAACAAGGAATTCATCACCAACTCCGGCACCGACATCACCAGGCTTGTCACCGTCACCGCGGTGACCGGCCAGCAGGAGCGCCCGGACGGCAGCATCAAGAAGGAAATCTCCACCATCCTGGTGCCCACCGACACGCCCGGCTTCAAGGCCGAGAAGGCCTACAACAAGGTCGGCTGGAACGCCTCCGACACCCACCCGCTGACGCTCGACAACGTCCACGTCCCCGAGGCAAACCTGCTCGGCGAACAGGGTCGCGGCTACGCCAACTTCCTCTCCATCCTCGACGAGGGCCGCATCGCGATCGCCGCGCTGGCCGTCGGCGCGGCCCAGGGCTGCGTGGACCAGTCGGTGAAGTACGCCAAGGAACGCAGCGCATTCGGGCAGAACATCGGCAAGTACCAGGCCATCGCGTTCAAGATCGCCCGGATGGAAGCCCGCGCCCACACCGCCCGCCTGGCCTACTACGACGCCGCCGCCCGGATGCTCGCCGGAAAGCCGTTCAAGACGCAGGCGGCCATCGCTAAGATGGTCGCAGGCGAGGCAGCCATGGACAACGCGCGGGACGCCACCCAGGTGTTCGGCGGCTATGGCTTCATCAACGAATTCACCGTGGCACGGCACTACCGCGACTCCAAGATCCTTGAAGTCGGCGAGGGCACCACGGAGGTCCAGCTGATGCTGATCGCCCGCGAACTGGGGCTCTAACCGGCCCGCTGGCCGCAACCGTCGAACGAAGGATCAACGATGATTAACAAAGTTGTTGCCAGCGCCGCCGAGGCCGTCGCGGACATCCACGACGGCGCCTCGCTCGCCGTCGGCGGTTTCGGGCTCTGCGGCATCCCGGTGGCCCTGATCGAGGCCCTGCACCAAAGCGGGGCCACGAACCTGGAGACCGTGAGCAACAACTGTGGAGTCGACGATTGGGGGCTCGGGATCCTGCTGAAGGACGGCCGGATCCGCCGCACCATCAGCTCGTACGTGGGGGAGAACAAGGAGTTCGCCCGGCAGTACCTCGCCGGCGAGCTCGAGGTGGTCCTCACCCCGCAGGGCACGCTGGCCGAGAAGCTGCGTGCCGGCGGCGCCGGCATCCCGGCGTTCTACACGCCGGCCGGCGTCGGCACCCAGGTGTCCGACGGCGGCCTGCCGCAGAAGTACGACGCCGACGGCAACGTTGCGATCGCCTCCGAAACGAAGGAGGTGCGCGGCTTCCACGGCGCCGACTACGTGCTCGAGGAGTCGTTGACCCCGGACTTCGGCCTGGTGCATGCCTGGAAGGGCGACCGCCACGGCAACCTCGTCTTCCACGCCACCGCGATGAACTTCAACCCGCTCTGCGCCATGGCCGGGAGGATCACCATCGCCGAGGTCGAGGAACTCGTGGAACCGGGCGAACTGGACCCTGAACACGTCCACATTCCCGGCATCTTCGTCCAGCGCGTGGTGCTCGCGCCGGGGGTCGAGAAGCGGATCGAGAAGCGGACGGTGGCCTTGGCTGCTGCGTCCTCGCCCGACAATGCAGCCGCCACCTCACCGGGCAACGCCGCTGGCACCGCCGCGGCCCCCGAAGCCACAGCAGCAAACCAGTCAGGAGCCTAGGCCATGGATTCCAACAGCCTGCAGGGGGCGCCGCCCCGTCCAGAAGCGGTCCGCCACGAGTACCGGCCTGCCGCCGTCGAACACCCTGCCGGGGTGGAGAGCAAGGGCTGGACGCGCAACGAACTGGCCGCCAGGGTGGCGCAGGAACTGCGCAACGGGCAGTACGTCAACCTCGGCATCGGCATGCCCACGCTGATTCCCAACTACATCCCCGCCGGCGTCGAGGTGGTCCTGCACTCCGAGAACGGCATCCTCGGCGTCGGGCCCTACCCGGCGGAGGACGCGGTGGATCCGGACCTGATCAACGCCGGCAAGGAAACCGTCACGGTCAACAAGGGCGCCGCATTCTTCGACTCCGCCACGTCTTTTGGCATGATCCGCGGCGGGCACGTCGATGTTGCCGTGCTCGGTGCGATGGAAGTGGCCCAGAACGGGGACCTGGCCAACTGGATGATCCCGGGCAAGATGGTCAAGGGAATGGGCGGCGCCATGGACCTGGTGTTCGGCGCCAAGAAGGTAATCGTGATGATGGAGCACGTGGACCGGAACGGCAGGCCCAAGATCGTGGAACAGTGCACGCTGCCACTGACCGGCAAAGGCTGCGTGGACCGCATCATCACCGACCTGGCGGTCATCGACGTCGTGACCGAGGGAAGCACGTCCCGGCTGGTCCTGCGTGAACTCGCCCCCAACGTCACGGCCGAGGACGTGGCAGCGGCCACCGGCGCCGAACTCTTCGAGGAAGACCAGGAACTGACCGTATGACGACTGAACCCCTGCAGGAGCGCGTGACTGGACCGCGGGTCATTGAACAGCGCGGGCTGTACTTCGATGAACTCGAGGAGGACGTGGTCTACGCGCACCGGCCCGGCCGGACCGTGACCGAGGCGGACAATGTCCTCTTCACCACCATGACCATGAACACCCAGGCACTGCACCTCGATGCTGCCTGGAGCGCGGAGCAGCCGTTCGGCCAGCGCCTGATGAACTCCATGTTTACCCTGGCCACGGTGGTGGGGCAGTCCGTTCCGCAGTTGACCCAGGGCACCATCATCGCCCAGCTGGGGCTCACGGACGTGTCCTTCCCGCATCCGATGTACCACGGCGACACCCTGTACACGGAGACAGTCGTGACCGGGAAGCGGCTGTCCTCCTCCCGCCCAGGCCAGGGGATTGTGACCATGAAACATACCGGACGGAACCAGCACGGCGAGGTTGTGGCCCTGGCCACCCGCAGCTGCCTGATGTGGACCCGGGACGCGCACACCGCCGCGCAGCAGGCAAACTCTGCCGAGAAAGAACGGGCACAGAAGGGCAGAATAGACACATGAGCTTCCTGATGGGCCCCGCCCTGCTGTTTTGCCCTGCCGACCGTCCCGAGCGCTACCAAAAGGCCGCTGAGCGTGCCGACGCCGTGATCGTGGACCTGGAGGACGCCGTCGCGCCGGCGGACAAGCAGCGTGCCCGCGGTGCCATCCTCGCCCAGCTCGGCGCCACCGGGGACGTCCCCGAGCTGGACCCGAGCCGCACGATCGTCCGGATCAACCCGGCCGGTACGGAGGAATTCGAGAAGGACCTGCACTGCCTCAAGCACACTCCGTACCGGCACGTGATGCTCGCCAAGGCCGAAAGCGCCGAGCAGCTCAGGGAGCTGGAGGGCTACAGCGTGATTGCGCTCTGCGAGACGGCGCTGGGGGTCGTCAATGCCGCCGCCATCGCGGCCGAACCCAACGTGGTCGGGCTGATGTGGGGCGCCGAAGACCTGCTCGCCTCGCTCGGCGGCACCTCCAGCAGGACGGACGACGGCGCCTACCGTGCGGTTGCCCTGCACGCCCGCTCCGCTGTCCTGTTGGCCGCCCGGGCCTTCGGCAAGGAAGCCGTCGACTCGGTGTACGTCAACATCCCGGACCTGGCGGGCCTCGCCGTCGAAGCCCGCGACGCCGTCGCCTCAGGTTTCGGTTCCAAGGCCTGCATCCACCCAAGCCAGGTGGCCGTCGTGCGCGGGGCCTACGCGCCGTCCGAGTCCGAGGTCGCGGCAGCCACCGACCTGCTGGCCGCCGCCGCCGCGTCAGGCTCGGGTGTGTTCCAGCACCAGGGCAAGATGATCGACGGGCCCATCCTCAAGCACGCCGAATCAACTCTGCGGCGGGCGGGGCACTAGCTTCGGGAACTTCCGGGCCCCCATGGAGGGGTTCTGCGGGTTTGAGCTTCATCGATTCGTCACGAATGGCCGCTTTGGTGGGTCCCATAGCGGCCATTTGAGTCAGATGGGTGTTCCGTAGCGGCCATGTGCGTCAGATGGGTGCTCCGTAGCGGCCATTTGAGTCAGGTGGATGTTCCATAGCGGCCATTTGCGTCAGGTGGGTGCTCCGTGACCTCGGGGGAGGGGTTCTGCGGCTGCGCCTCATCGATTCGTCACGAATGGCCGCTTTGATGCGTCCCATAGCGGCCATTTGCGTCAGGTGGGTGTTCCATAGCGGCCATTTGAGTCAGGTGGATGTTCCATAGCGGCCATTTGAGTCAGATGGGTGTTCCGTAGCTTCGGGCAGGAGGGGTTCTGCGGCTGCGCCTCATCGATTCGTCACGAATGGCCGCTTTGATGCGTCCCATAGCGGCCATTTGCGTCAGATGGGTGCTCCGTAGCTTCGGGTGGAGGGGTTCTGCGGGTTTGAGCTTCATCGATTCGTCACGAATGGCCGCTTTGATGCGTCCTATAGCGGCCATGTGCGTCAGGTGGATGTTCCATGGCGGCCATGTGCGTCAGGTGGATGTTTTATAGCGGCCATTTGCGTCAGATGGATGGTTCCGGGCGCGAAACCCTGTCCGGGTGATCCGCCGTGGCGGATGGACATGCTCAGCGCTGCACATGGAAAGTGGACATCTCAGCGCTTCCACAAATACCTGTTCTCCGGCCGCCCCGCAGCACCGTAGCGGGGCGTGAGCCGGGCGAAGCCGTGGATGACCAGATATTCGAGGTAGCGCCGTGCGCTGACCCGCGAGAGTCCGAGCTGAAGGGCCATCCCGGCCGCCGAGACGTCCTCCGGGCTTGACTTGAGCGCCTCGATGACGGCATCCAGCGTGGGCCGGGACAGCCCCTTGGGCAGCCTGGCCGGGGGCCCCGCCAGAGACTCCGCCACGGTATTTGCAGCGGTGGCCCGGCGCGACGGCGCCACGAGACGGTCGATGCTGTCCTGGTCCAGCGGTCCGGCAGCCCCGCCCGCAGCGAGTTCGCGTCGCAGCAGCAGGTACTCGTCGAGCCGTTCGTTCAGGGCCTGGGACGTGAAGGGCTTCACCAGATAGTGCAGTACCCCGCCGGCCATGGCGCTGCGGACCGTCTCCAGCTCCCTCGACGCCGTAATGACCAGAACGTCCAGGGCCTGCTGGCGGCCGCGGAGTTGCTGGAGCACGTCCAGGCCGGACATGTCCGGAAGGTGGATGTCCAGCAGGACCAGTTCCGGCTGCAGCTGCGCCGCCAGGTCCAGGCCCTGCTGCCCGGTGTGGGCCAGGCTGACGACGTCAAAGCCGCCGCGGGCCAGCAGGAACCCATGGTGGATCCCGGCCACTGCCACGTCATCGTCAATGATGAGGGTGCGTATGGAGCTCATTGCTTTTGTAGTTCCGCCTCTTTTGTCTTCAGGGTTACGATGAAACAGGCGCCGCCCAGCGCGGAGGACGCAACCGACGCCGCGCCGCCGCGGCGCCGTGCCACGCGCTGGACCAAGGCCAGCCCGAAGCCCCGGCTGTTGATGCCCTCCGCCAGCTTGGTGGTGACACCGGCCTCGAAGACAGCGGACCGCTCCGGCTCGGGGACGCCCGGGCCGTCGTCCTCGACCGTGATGGTGCGGTCGCCGTCGGGAGCCTCATCCAGCCGAACGGCCACTGTACTGTCGTAGCCTGCAGCGTCGACCGCGTTGTCGATCAGGTTCCCCAGGACGGTGATGACGTCACCGGTACCGTCCGGGGTGCACACCGAATCCGGGCTCACCAGGATCTCGACGCCGCGCTCGGCGCAGACGGTGGATTTGGCAATCAGGAGCGCCCGGACGTCGTGGTCGGTGATTCCTGCGGCCAGCGGTCGGTTGACGAAGGCGGCGTCGCTGTGGCTGCGGCCCAGGTATTCCACGGCCTTGGCCTGTTCGCCGAGCTCCAGGAGGCCCGAGATCACGTGCAGTTTGTTGGCGAATTCGTGGGCCTGGGCCCGGAGGGCCTGCGTCACGTCCAGGGCGCCGTCGCGGTCACGGAGGACTGTGTGGAGCTCGGTACGGTCACGGAGAATGAGGACTTTGCCGACCTCCCGGCCGTCCACCTTCGCGGCGTTGACCTTCCCGAGCAGGATCCGTTCGCCGGAGAGCACAAGTTCCTCGGTGGCCGATCCGGCGGTGAGCATCCGGCGGACTCCGGGTTCCAGGCATTCGCCGGCTGGTTTTCCGATGATGTCCTCGCCAACGCCCAGCAGCCGGCGGGCTTCGTCGTTGACGAGCGCTACCTTGCCCTCGGCGTCGACGGCGACCAGCCCCTCGCCCAGGCCGTGGAGCATCGCGTCGCGGGTCTCGAGCAGGGCCGCAATGTCCTCCGGCTCCAGCTTGTAGATCCGCCGCCAGACGAGCTTGGAGATGTACATCGCCCCCAGTGACCCGAGCAGCGCGGCGCCAAGAAGCCAGCCGAACAACTGCGGCAGGTCCTCGTAGAGATCCTGGGCCAGGGTGCTCTCCAGCACGCCCACCGAGGCCGAGCCGATCACGGTGCCGGACGTGTCAAAGATGGGAACCTTGACCCGCCAGGATTCACCCAGGGTTCCGGTCTGGGTGCCGACGTAGATCTCGCCGGACAGCGGCACGGACGGATCGGTAGACACCGGCCGGCCGATTTCCGCCGGGTTCGGGTGGGACTGGCGGACACCGTTGCGGTCCGTCACCACCACATAGGTGACATTCGAGGCCTGCCGGATGACTTCTGCGATGGGCTGGATGGTCTGGGCCGGTTGCGGTGTCCCGAAGGCATTCACCACCGAGGGCAGCCGGGCCACGCTTTCGGCGACCCCTATCAGCCTGCCCTTGTACGCGTCCCTGAGCTGCTGCTCCTGCATCCGGATGGTCACGGCCCCCACCGCCGTCAGGACAGCCAGCACGATGCCGAGCTGCAGCGCGACCAGCTGGAAGCGTAAGGGAATCCTGTGAACCATGTCACAAGTTTCCCATCCCGGCCGCCCCCGCCACAGCCAATCCCGGGCTCCGGGCCGTGACCAATATGACCACTACTACCTCTACGGCCAAATTCTGGCCCCCGAGCCGGGCTGCTCCTAGTCTCTGGGAAGTGATTCCGATGACGTGCGTCACATTCATACAAGGAGAAACCATGACCTCCCGCTCCAATTTCACGCGGACCAACTTCACCCGCCGGGCTGCGCTCGCTGCCGGCGCGGCCGGCATCGCACTGGCCATGTCGGCATGTGCCGGAGGTGCCAGCGGTGCCAGCGGCACGGCAGCAGCAGGCCAGGGCTCAGCCGCTGATCCGATCAAGAAGCTGAGCATCATTGTTCCGGCCAACCCGGGCGGCGGCTGGGACCAGACGGGCCGTGCGATGCAGCAGGACCTGCAGTCCAACAAACTCGTCACCTCCGCCCAGGTCAGCAACATCGGCGGCGGCGGCGGGACGAATGGCCTCGCCAAGCTCGCCACCGAAAAGGACGCCAACACGCTCATGGTGATGGGCTACGTCATGGTGGGTGCCGTGGAAACCAACGCCGCCAAGACCCGGCTGGAGGACACCACCCCCATTGCGCGCCTGACCGAAGAACCGCTGGTCCTGGTGGTCCCGGCGTCGTCCAAGTACCAGTCCGTCCAGGACCTTGTGGATGACATCAAAGCCAACGGCAAGGGCGTCGCGATCACCGGCGGTTCAGCCGGCGGCGCGGACCACATCCTGGCCGGCCAGATCCTCAAGGCCCAGGGCATCGAACCCGACAAGCTGAACTACATCGGCTACTCCGGCGGCGGCGAATCGATCGCCGCCCTGCTGGGCAACAAGGTCCAGGCCGGCATCTCCGGCGTGGGCGAGTACGCCGAGCAGGTCAAGGCCGGCAAGGTCCGGGCGCTCGCCGTCTCGGGCACCTCCGAGGCCCCCGCCCTGCCAGGCGTCAAGCCGCTGAAGGACCAGGGCGTCGACGTCGTACTGACCAACTGGCGCGGCGTTGTGGCACCGGGTTCCATCGACGACGCGCAGAAGGCGAAGCTGACCGAGGTTGTCACCAAGCTGCACGACACCGAAGCCTGGAAGGCCACCCTGGCCAAGAACAACTGGGACGACGCCTTCCTCGCCGGCGACGAGTTCAAGACATTCCTCACCGAGGACATCACCAAGGTCAAGACCACGCTGACTGAGATCGGCCTGGTCAAGTAACAATGTCCATCCAAGTCAGCACGCCCGCCAAGCGGCCCACGGGGGAGATCCTCTTCGCCCTGGTGTTCGTGAGCGTGGGCGCAGCGGGCCTCCTGACGGCGGGGTCCATCCCGATCCCGCCGTCGGAGACCGGCATCGGCCCGCGCGCCTTCCCCTACATCGTCTGCACCATGCTGGTGCTCGTCGGCACGGGCATCGTTGCCCAGGTGTTCCGCGGCAAGGTGGGCCAGGCCGAGGAAAGCGAAGACCTCGACGTCACGGCCAAGACCGACTGGGTGGCCCTGGCGAAACTCGTGGGCTTCGTGGTGCTCCACATCTTCCTGATCGAACCGGCCGGCTGGCCCGTGGCCGCAGCCGTGCTGTTCAGCGGCGCGGCGTGGTCCCTTGAGGCCAAACCGCTCTGGAAGGCGGTCATCATTTCCGTAGTGCTGGCACTCGTGCTCCAGTACGTCTTCGGCGGGCTGCTGGGCGTCTCCCTGCCGCCGGGCCCGCTGCTCGAGGGGGTGCCGTTCTTCAATGGATAGCTTCATGATGCTCCTTGAGGGCTTCTCCACGGCGCTGCAGCCGGTCTACCTGCTGTACGCCCTGGGCGGCGTCTTCGTCGGCACCGCCGTCGGCGTGCTTCCCGGCATCGGACCGGCGATGACCGTCGCGCTGCTGATGCCCATCACCTACGCGCTGGACCCCGCAGCTGCCCTGATCGTGTTCGCCGGCATCTACTACGGCGGCATGTACGGCGGCTCCACCACCTCCATCCTGCTCAACACGCCGGGCGAGTCATCCTCGATCGTCACGGCTCTCGAGGGCAACAAGATGGCCAAGGCAGGCCGGGGCGCGGCGGCACTGGCGACGGCGGCGATCGGCTCGTTCGTCGCCGGCACCATCGCGACCGTGCTGCTGACTTTCCTGGCGCCAGTTGTCGCGGAACTTGCCGTGGGCCTGGGACCCGTGGACTACGTGGCACTCATGATCGTGGCATTCCTCACCGTCGGGGCCCTGCTGGGCGCCTCCGTGCTGCGCGGCCTCGCGTCGCTGGCACTGGGGCTGTTCATCGGGATGATCGGCATCGATGACAGCACTGCGCAACAGCGCTTCACCTTCGACAACCCCACCCTGGTGGACGGCGTCGACATGGTCCTCGTGGCCGTTGGCCTGTTCGCCCTCGGTGAGGCCCTGTACGTGGCGTCGAAACTGCGGCACGGGCCGGTCGAGGTCATCCCGGTCAGCAAGGGCAAGAACGCCTGGCTGTCCAAGGAGGACTGGAAGCGGTCCTGGAAGCCCTGGCTGCGGGGCACCTTCATCGGCTTCCCCATCGGCACGGTGCCGGCGGGCGGCGCGGACGTGTCCACCTTCCTGTCCTACGCCGCGGAGCGGAAACTGGCCAAGGGCCAGAACAAGGCACAGTTCGGCAAGGGCGCCATCGAGGGCGTGGCCGGTCCGGAAGCGGCGAACAACGCCGCTGCCGCCGGCGTCCTGGTCCCGTTGCTGACGCTCGGAATCCCGACGACGGCGACCGCGGCCATGATGCTCACCGCGTTCCAGCGCTACCAGATCCAGCCCGGGCCCCTGCTCTTCGAGAACCAGGGTGCGCTGGTGTGGACCCTGATTGCCTCGCTGTACGTCGGCAACCTGATGCTGCTGGTGCTGAACCTGCCGCTGGTGGGCCTGTGGGTGAAGATCCTGCAGATTCCGCGGCCCTACCTCTACGCGGGCATCCTGGTCTTCGCAGCACTGGGCGCCTTCTCGGTGAACTTTGCCGCGGCCGACGTCGGCATCCTGCTGATCGTGGGCATCCTGGGCTACTTCATGCGCCGTTACGGCTATCCCGTGGCGCCCATGGTGGTGGCAATGATTCTCGGCCCGATGTTCGAAGTGCAGCTGCGGCGCTCGCTGCAGCTCTCCCAGAACGATCCCACAGCCCTGTTCTCCTCGCCGTTCGCGGTGGTTGTGTATGTCTCCATGGCCCTGATCTTCGTGGGCTCGTGGTGGCTTCGCCGCCGCCAGGCTGCGCTCGAGGCCGCGCCGGTGAAGGACGAGTTGTCCGTCTAGGCAGGGATGCTCCACTGCCTCGCCGCAGATGGCCGGAATGGTGACCACCATTCCGGCCATCCGCGTTAAACGGCTCTCACGCGTCCAACGGCTTCAGCCACCCGGCGGCAGGGACAGCGGCGGAATCGACTCGTGCAGCGGGATCCGGATCCAGCGTTGGCCCGTGGCGCGGAATTCCTTCCGGGTGGCGAAGCGGTACAGGTAGCTGCGGGCCCGCACCCAGCGGGGACGGGCGCCGTCGAACGGATCGTGCCGCAACAGGCGCAGGGTGGGGCGATCGGCCTCCAGAAGCTTGGCCAGGAAGGCGTAGAACCACTCCTCGTGCACGGTGCGCAGCGGCAGGAACCACATCAGCCAGTCGAGGCGCAGGTGGTAGGGCGCCCACTGGCGCGGGATGCGGCGGACCTCGCCGGGCTTTCCGCGGAAGCCGTATTCCCGCCATTCCGCTGTGTCGTCGGGGTCCGCGGCGAGGGTTCCTTCCACGACGATTTCAATCCGCTGCTTGGTGACCGTGCCGAAGGCGCCATAGGTGTTCCCCAGCTGCCAGCGGTTGAAGGCGGCGTTCATCAGCTGGTAGCGGGAGAACAGGTTCTCGACCGGGCGGTAGCTGAGCACCACCAGCAGCACGGTGGCGAGCAGGACCACCACGAGCCACGCGACCGGCGCCTGGCTGCCCGCCGCGGTGCCGACGGCGCCGGCGTGCCAGTCGAGCGGGATCGCCGGGACCAGGGTATGCGCCACCGGATCGCTGACGGCGGAGAAGGCGAGCAGGATCGCCATCCAGTTGAGCCAGGCGAAGTTCCCGCTCGCCACCAGCCACAGCTGGGTGACGATGATGATCCCCGCGGCCAAACTCGAGGCGGAATACCAGCCAGGCCAGCAGAATCAGGATGGTCCGCGGCGGGGGAGTCTGGTCGGAGCCAAGGAAGGCCACAATGAACCCGGCCTCGAGCAACAGCATTTCCCAGCCAAAACCATAGAACGTCTGCCCCACATTGACGATCGACATGTACAACAGCCACAGCGCCAGGAACGCCAGCAGGGGAACCCACGGCGGGCCCAGCTGCGGCAGGCCCAGGATGATTGTGGCGGCAACCGCCATCCCGCCCCAGCAGACGGCCCGCAGCAGCCGGTCCGAGTAGCGCCAGCTGAACAGGGTGGGCCGGCGCAGGCGGCGGGAACGTGCCAGGTAGTCCGGCACCGGCAACAGCCCGCGCTCGCCGAGGAGGGCCGGAAACTGGTTGAGCGAGGACAGAAAAGCCACGAAATAGAGGGTGGCGATGCCGCGCTGGAGCACCTGCCGGGCGAACTCATACTCCGGCGCATCAAACCAGGCCGTCCACTCCACGATCCCCACGTTACGCCTGGGCTTCGGAGCGTCAATGCGCGGCCGCGTCCCTCCCGTCGGCCGCTGATGATCCTCCCTCTCGCGGGGCAACCCGGGCACCGGCCGCGGTGCGGGATACTTGAACCATGCAGCCGCGCAAGATCGTCCTCCTCGGGTCCACCGGTTCCATCGGCACACAGGCGATTGACGTCGTCGACGGCGCCCCGCACCTCTTCGAAGTCGTAGCGCTCAGCGCGGGCGGCGGGAACCTCGAACTCCTGGCCCGGCAGGCCGTCCACACCCGGGCGCAGGCCATCGGTACGGCATCCGGCGACGCGGGCGCCCTCCAGAGACTGATCGACGACGCCGCTGGCGCGGCCGGGGTGTCGGGCTACCGCCCCGAAATCATCACCGGGCCGGACGCGTCCACCCGGATAGCGGAGATCGAGGCTGACGTGGTGCTCAACGGCATCACCGGATCCATCGGCCTGGCCCCCACCCTGGCCGCGCTCAAATCCGGGGCGACCCTGGCCCTGGCCAACAAGGAATCCCTGATTGTCGGCGGCGCCCTGGTTAAGGCCGCGGCCCGCGAAGGCCAGATCGTCCCGGTCGATTCCGAACACTCCGCCATCGCCCAGTGTCTGCGTTCCGGCAGCGCGGCCGAGGTGGACCGGCTGGTCCTCACGGCCTCCGGCGGACCGTTCCGCGGCAAGTCCCGGCACGAGCTGCACGATGTGTCCCCGCAGGACGCACTGGCCCACCCCACCTGGGACATGGGACTCATGGTCACCACCAACTCCGCCAGCCTGGTCAACAAGGGCCTGGAAGTGATCGAGGCGCACCTGCTCTTCGACATCCCGCTGGACCGGATCGACGTCGTCGTCCATCCCCAGTCCGTGGTCCACTCGATGGTCCAGTTCGTCGACGGATCCACGATCGCCCAGGCCTCCCCGCCGGACATGCGCCTGCCCATCGCCCTGGGCCTGGGCTGGCCGGACCGCGTCCCCGGCTCGGCCCGGCCGTGCGACTGGAGCAAAGCGACCAGCTGGACCTTCGAGCCGCTGGACACCGAGGCGTTCCCCGCCGTCGAACTGGCGAAGGAAGCCGCGCGGCGGGGGAGCACCTACCCGGCTGTCTTCAACGCCTCGAACGAGGAAGCCGTGATGGCGTTCCATGCCGGCCGGATCCGTTTCACCGACATCGTCGATACCATCGAAGCAGTGCTCAGCGAACACACAGGATCCTCCGGGCTGACGCTGGAGTCCGTGCTCGATGCTGAAAGATGGGCACGAGCCCGCACCCACGAACGTTTAGCCGTCAGAAGCGTCTAGGAAGCAGCAGATCCAAGCATGAATCCCGTCCTCCTCTTTATCCTCGGTGTCGTCTTTGTGGCGATCGGCATCGCCGTGTCCATTGCCCTGCACGAGGTGGGCCACCTGCTGCCGGCCAAGCTCTTCAAGGTCCGCGTCACCAAGTACATGATCGGCTTCGGGCCCACGCTCTGGTCCCGCAAGAAGGGCGAGACCGAATACGGTTTCAAGGCCATCCCGCTGGGCGGCTTTGTCTCCATGATCGGCATGTACCCGCCGAACAAGGACGACGGCACCGTACGCACCTCCAGCACCGGCATGTTCCAGTCCCTCGCCTCGGACGCCCGCTCGCTGGCGCACGAGGAGGTTGGTCCCGCCGACGGGAACCGTGTGTTCTACAAGCTGCCGGTCTGGAAGAAGATCGTGGTGATGCTCGGCGGCCCGGCCATGAACATGCTGATCGGACTCGCGCTGACGGCGGTGCTGCTGATGGGCTTCGGCATCGCCACCCAGACCACCACCATCGCCGACGTCTCCAAATGCCAGGTCAAGGCCGGCGAAACCGTGGATCCGGACTCTGCCGACTGCAGGCTCACACCTGCCGCCGCCGCCGGACTGCAGCCCAACGACGTCATCACCTCCTTCGACGGCAAGGCCGTGACCAGCTGGGATGAACTCACCGGCTGGATCCGCGCGTCGGCGGATAGGCAGGTCAGCATCACGGTGGCGCGCGACGGCGTCCCGGTCACCACCACCGTCACACCGGTCCTCTCCGCGCGGCCCGTGGTGGGCGACGACGGCCGCCAGGCCAAGAGCGCCGACGGCACCCTCCAGTACCAGGACGTCGGCTTCCTGGGCATCGGTGCGCAGACCGCGCTGGTGCCGCAGCCGGCGTCGACGGTCCTGCCGATGGCGGGCGAAAACATCAAGCAGATCGCCGGCGTCGTTCTGAACCTGCCGGCCCGCGTGGCCGGCGTGGCGGAGGCGGCGTTCAGCGAGGCGCCGCGCGACCCCAACGGGCCCATCAGCGTGGTCGGCGTGGGGCGGGTGGCCGGCGAGGTCGCCGCGATGGAACAGGTGCCGATGCAGTCCCGGCTGGCCACCCTGGTGGGGCTGCTGGCCGGACTCAACTTCGCCCTGGCCGTCTTCAACCTCATTCCGCTGCTGCCGCTCGACGGCGGCCATGTGGCCGGCGCGCTGTACGAAGGGGCCCGCCGCAGGATCGCCAAGCTCTTTGGCCGCCCGGACCCGGGCGCGTTCGACATCGCGAAGCTGCTCCCGGTCACCTACGTGGTGGCGGTGCTGCTGATGGGCATGGGCGCCCTGCTGATTTACGCGGACATCGTCAAGCCGGTCAATCTCTTCGGCTGAGCCTGGGCGATGAGCGCCCTCCTCCCTGCGCCGGGCAGGCCTTGGCAGCATGGGCGCCGCGGCCGGACGACGGGCAAACCGGATAACGCTGATTCGTCATTATCAGCTTATTTTGGCTTATTTTTGGTAATCAGTTGAAAATGATTGATTCTGTAGGATCAGCCCCCTAGGGTTGGGCTATGTACGTGATGACCATCGACCAGCGCGGCAGCAGCGCCGACGTCGACCGTGTCCCGGGCCTCCTGGCGGAGCTGGCCGGGCTCTCCACCGCCGGACGCTTCGAACGATCCGTCGGCGACGAGGTCCAGGGGGTCGTGGAACGCCCGGACGAAGTCGTCGAGATCGCACTCCACGCCCTGCGCAGCGGACGCTGGTACGTGGGAATCGGGGTGGGGGCGGTGGACCTGCCGCTGCCTGCCAGCCCGCGGGAAGGATCCGGGCCGGCCTTCGTGGCGGCGCGCGTGGCCGTGGAGAAGGCCAAGTCCGGCGCCGCGCACGTGCCGCTGGCCGTCGTCTCCGGCGGCCTGCGCAGGGGAGAGGCTGCCCCCTCGCCCGCGGGCTCTGCCGGCGCCCGCGCCTGTGCCAACGCCGAGGCGGTGCTGCGGCTGATCGGGCGGCTGGTCCAGGACCGGACAGCCGCCCAGTGGAAAGTCGTGGATGTGCTGCGCTCGGTGCAGCACGGCCACTCCGGCACACACGGCACGCAGAAAATCGCTGCCCAGCAACTGGGAATCACCGAACAATCGGTGAGCCGTGCACTGCTGCGCTCCGGCTGGCAGGAAGAATGGGCCGCGAGGCCTGCGGCGGAAATGCTGCTGGCCCTCGCCCACGGAGTCATCGCCGGCAACGACGACGCCCGCGGGCTGCCCGTGGACCGCGCCCCGGACGCGGGCGGGCCCCAGCCCCCGGATAACCGCCCTCGGGACAGCACGGAAGGAGACCGGTGAACGCGCTCTGGATCACCCTGACCCTGCTCACGGCCGGTTTCGTCGGCTGGCCGGTGACGGCGCTGGTCTTCCGGCTCGCCCGGACCATCGACGACCGGCAGGACGCAGGGGCCGGCGTCGCCGACCTGGCGAATGACCCCGCGGCGGACGTCACCGTTGATCCCGTGGTCACCACCGGTGCCGCCCCCACATCAACCGCCACCTCCGGTACCGCCGGTACGACTGCCCCGGCAGGCTCCGGGTCAGTCTCGGTCAGCAGCGTCCGGATCCTGCGGGGTGGTGCAATCATCGGGGTGCTGGAGCGCCTCGCGGTCTGCCTCGCGATCCTCGCCGGCGAACCGGTCGCCATCGCCTACGTCGTCGCGATCAAAGGCCTGGGCCGCTTCGCCGAGCTGAAGGAAACGCCGGTCGCCGCGGAACGGTTCATCATCGGAACCCTCACCTCCCTGCTATGGGCGGCCGGCGTCGCCGCCCTGGCCAAAGTGCTCCTCCTCGGCTGATGCCGCCCGACCGGAAGCCTGCCCGGCCGCCCGCCGGATGGGTACCGGGCCAACGGGGCGATAGTGTATCCGTATGACTGTTTTTGCTGTTGAGTATGTATACGACGCCGAATCCTCCGAAGCCCGCGACGCCACCCGCCCGGCGCACCGCGAATGGACCGCGGGACTTGCCCAGGACGGAACGCTGCTCGCCAGCGGCCCCTACGGTGACGGCGCCGGTGCCCTGCTGATCTTCCAGGCTGCCGACGAGCAGGCCCTGAACGAGGTTCTCAAGCAGGATCCCTTCGCCGCCGCCGGTGCCATCTCCGGCACCCGCACGATGGTCTGGGCCCCCCTGACCGGCCTCCTGGCCGGCCACGCCGCCTAGCCCTCCCCGCCAGACCTACTTCAATACAAGGAGTCCATGTGACCTCGGTCAGCCTGGGAATGCCGTCAGCACCGCCCCCCGTCCTCGCGCCGCGCCGCAAGACCCGCCAGATCAAGGTGGGTTCGGTCGGAGTCGGCTCCGACTCGCCGATCAGCGTGCAGTCGATGACCACGACGCCCACTACGGACATCAATGCCACGCTGCAGCAGATCGCCGAACTCACGGCCTCCGGCTGTGACATTGTGCGCGTCGCCTGCCCGTCCGCGGATGACGCCGAGGCCCTGCCGATCATCGCCCGGAAGTCCCAGATCCCCGTGATCGCGGACATTCACTTCCAGCCGAAGTACGTCTTTGCCGCGATCGAGGCAGGCTGCGCGGCGGTCCGGGTGAACCCCGGCAACATCCGCAAATTCGATGACCAGGTCAAGGAAATCGCCCGCGCGGCCAAGGACCACGGCACGTCCATCCGGATCGGCATCAACGCCGGATCGCTGGAGCCGGGAATCCTGAAGAAGTACGGCAAGGCCACCCCGGAGGCCCTCGTGGAGTCCGCGGTCTGGGAGGCGTCGCTGTTCGAAGAGCACGGCTTCAACGACTTCAAGATCTCGGTCAAGCACAATGACCCCGTCATTATGGTCGCCGCCTACGAGATGCTCGCCGAACAGGGCGACTGGCCGCTGCACCTCGGCGTCACCGAGGCCGGACCCGCCTTCCAAGGCACCATCAAGTCGGCCACGGCCTTCGGCGCCCTGCTGTCCCGCGGCATCGGTGACACCATCCGGGTTTCCCTCTCCGCCCCGCCGGTGGAGGAAATCAAGGTCGGCAACCAGATCCTGCAGTCGCTCAACCTGCGCCCGCGCAAACTTGAGATCGTCTCCTGCCCGTCCTGCGGCCGCGCCCAGGTGGACGTGTACACGCTGGCCGAGCAGGTCACGGCAGGGCTGGAAGGCATGGAGATCCCGCTGCGCGTCGCCGTGATGGGCTGTGTTGTCAACGGACCGGGCGAAGCCCGCGAAGCCGACCTCGGCGTCGCGTCGGGCAACGGCAAGGGACAGATCTTTGTGAAGGGCGAGGTCATCAAGACTGTGCCCGAGAACCAGATTGTTGAGACACTGATCGAAGAGGCCATGCGTATCGCTGAAGAGATGGGGGAGGCCGATGGCGAAGATGCTGTCAAGGGTAGCCCCGTGGTTAGCGTCTCGTAAGGACGGCGCCGCTCCCGGCGTCGCAGTCCGGACCCTGGGGGGCTCGGACACATCCCAGCTGGTGGACCTGGCGCGGCAGGACACCGTTTCCAATGTCTTCATCCTGTCGCATCTGGCCACCGCCGGTTCAGCGGCACCCACCACCGGCGGCGCCAGCATTCTTGGCGTGTTCGACGGCGGTGAGCTCCTCGGAGCGTGCTGGGCCGGGGCGAACCTGGTGCCGGTGCAGCTGGACCCCGGCCTTGCCGGTGTGGTGGCTGCGGCCGCACACCGCTCCGGGCGCCGGTACGCCTCGATTTTCGGCCCGGCCGACACCGTCCTGGCCCTGCACGCCGGGCTGGAGCAGTTCGGTCAGACGGCCCATGAGATCCGCGAGGACCAGCCGCTGATGACGATCTCCGGGCCTCCCGCCGTGACCCCCAATCCGTTGTTGGGCTTTGGCCAGCTGGCGGACTTCGACAAGATCCTCCCGGCCTGCGCGGCGATGTTCGAAGAGGAAGTGGGGTATTCGCCGTACCTTGGCGGCCGGGAATACTACAGTCGCCGGGTCAAGGGCCTGATCCGCGAGGGGCATTCCATGGTCCATCTGGACCCCGCGCGCGAGGTGGTTTTCAAAGCCGAGCTTGGTGCGGTCACCCCGGAGGTGACGCAGGTCCAGGGGGTCTGGATGAACCCGGCGTTCCGCGGCCAGGGCCTTAGCGCCGGGTATATGGCCGCCGCCGTCATGCTGGCCCAGACTCTCGCCCCGGTCACGAGCCTCTACGTGAACAACTTCAACACCCGGGCCCGGGCGACCTACGAGCGGGTGGGCTTCCGGCAGGTGGGGACGTTCGCCACAGTGCTCTTCTAGCCGCCGGGCTCCCGAGCGGCAACTCAGTTCACTGCAGCGTTCTTCTGTCCCAGCAGTATCACCGGCACCAGAGAAAAATATCTGGATGCGGACTCTTGTTTTCGTGCCCTGCGTCACATAGGTTCGAGCTAGCCGTGTCGCATGGGCACGCGTTTCCCGGGAGCACCAGCCGGGGATGCACACGCCCTTGGGGGCAACACAACGGAACTCACAGCCAATTCTTTGGCGGTGCTGGGACCGCAGAGCCACGCCATGACAGGATGACCAGCCGGAGACGGCCAGGGGCTTCCGCCAGTTATGGCGTGGCTCTTCCGTGTCCGGGCTGACGGTAGATTAGTACCAAGACGCGTGTGCCGGTTTCGCCGGTGCTACTGATTCACAGCTATGTTCACAGCTTTGCCGCTTTGCCCCGCACCTTCCCAGAAACGGATAGATACCCAGTGGTCCTTCGACTCTCCAAGCTGTTCCTGCGCACCCTGCGTGAAGATCCCGCCGACGCCGAGGTGGCCAGCCACCGCCTCCTGGTCCGCGCCGGTTACATCCGCCGGGCCGCCCCGGGCATCTACACCTGGCTTCCGCTGGGGCTGAGCGTGCTGCGCAAGGTGGAGACGGTCATCCGTGAGGAGATGGACGCCATCGGCGCCCAGGAAGTGCACTTCCCGGCCCTGCTGCCCAAGGAACCCTACGAGGTCACCAACCGCTGGACCGAGTACGGCGAGGGCATCTTCCGGCTCAAGGACCGCAAGGGCAACGACTACCTGCTGGCGCCCACGCACGAGGAAATGTTCACCCTGCTGGTCAAGGACCTGTACTCCTCGTACAAGGACCTGCCGCTGAGCATCTACCAGATCCAGAACAAGTACCGCGACGAGGCACGTCCCCGGGCGGGACTGCTGCGCGGCCGCGAGTTCATCATGAAGGACTCCTACTCCTTCGACGTCGACGACGCCGGCCTGGACGCCAGCTACGCGGCGCACCGCGGCGCCTACCTGAAGATCTTCGAGCGCCTGGGCCTCGAGGTCATTCCGGTTGCCGCGACCGCCGGCGCCATGGGCGGGTCCAAGAGCGAGGAATTCCTGCACCCCACCGAGATCGGCGAGGACACCTTCGTGCGCTCCGCCGGCGGCTACGCAGCCAATGTCGAGGCGGTCACCACCGTGGTCCCCGCGGACATCGACTTCAGCAACGCCCCGGCCGCCGAGGTCCGGGACACCCCGGACACCCCCACCATCGAGACCCTCGTGGATGCCGCCAACCTCCTGGTGCCCCGCACCGAGGCCGACGGCGGCGCCTGGACGGCCGCTGACACGCTCAAGAACGTCGTTCTCGCCGTCACCCTGCCGACCGGCGAACGCCAGATCGTCGTCATCGGCGTTCCGGGCGACCGCGGCGTCGACCTCAAGCGTGTGGAGGCGAACATCGGGTCCTTCCTTCCGATCGCCGGCGAAATCATCCTCGAGGCGGCCAACGAGGAAGACCTCAAGAAGCAGCCCCTCATCGTCAAGGGCTACCTCGGCCCCGGCCTGTCCCTGGACGCGCCCCTGCTGGGCACCGAGGGCGCCGCCAAGCTCCTCTACCTTGTGGACCCGCGCGTCGTCAGCGGTTCCGCCTGGGTCACCGGCGCCAACGAGGCCGGCAAGCACGTCTTCGGCCTGGTCGCCGGACGCGACTTCGGGTGGGACGGCGTCATCGAGTGCACCGAGGTGCGCGCCGGCGACGAGGCCCCCGACGGCTCCGGCCCGCTGGTAACCGCCCGCGGCATCGAAATGGGCCACATCTTCCAGCTCGGCCGCAAATACGCCGAAGCTCTGGAGCTCAAGGTCCTGGACCAGAACGGCAAGCAGGTCGTGGTCACCATGGGTTCCTACGGTGTCGGCGTCACCCGCGCCGTCGCGGCCTTGGCCGAATCCAACCACGACGAAAAGGGCCTCATCTGGCCGCGCGCGGTTGCTCCGGCCGATGTCCACGTGGTGGCCGTTGGCCGCGGCGAGGAGATCTTCGCCGCGGCGGAGAAGCTGGCTTTTGAACTGGAAGCCGCCGGCCTCGACGTGATCTACGACGACCGCCCCAAGGTGTCCCCGGGTGTGAAGTTCGGCGACGCCGAACTCGTCGGCGTGCCGACCATCCTCGCCGTCGGCCGCGGGCTGGTCGACGGGGTGGTCGAGATCAAGGACCGCCGCAGCGGCAACGCCGAAAACATCGCCGTTGAGAAGGCCGTCGACTACGTTCTCGACGCCGTCCGCAACCACTAACCCGCAGTCCGTCCAGGCGTGGTTTCCGGTCTCGAGTCGATCGAGCTCAGTACCCTCATCCTGATCGTGGTCGCCGGCTTCGCCGCGGGCTGGGTCGATGCCGTCGTCGGCGGCGGGGGACTGATCCAGCTCCCGGCGATGCTGCTGGTGCCGGGCATCAGCCCGGTGCAGGCGCTGGCGACGAACAAGATGGGGTCGATTTTCGGCACCACCACCAGTGCCGTCACGTACTACGGCAGGGTGCGGCCGGATCTGCGGACCGCCCTGCCCATGGCGGTCATCGCCATGGCCGGCAGCTTCGGCGGGGCGGTGCTGGCGGCGAACCTCCCGGCGAGCGTGTTCAAACCCATCATCGTGGTGGCGCTGGTCGCCGTCGCGCTGTTTACGGCCTTCCGCCCGAACGTGGGGGAGCTGACCAGGCTGCGGCACAACGGCCACCGGCACTACGTGCTGGCGTGCCTGATCGGCGGCGTGATCGGCTTCTACGACGGACTGATCGGGCCCGGCACCGGGTCCTTCCTGATCATCGCGCTCGTCTCGGCGATGGGCTACGCGTTCCTCGAAGCCAGCGCCAAGGCCAAGATCGTGAACATGGCCACCAACGCCGGCGCCCTGCTGTTCTTCGTGCCGCATGGTGCCGTGCTGTGGGGTCTCGGGCTGGTCCTGGGAGTGGCGAATATGGCCGGCGGCTACCTCGGCGCACGGACCGCCGTCAAGCAGGGGAACAAGTTCATCCGCATCGTGTTCCTCGCCGTGGTAGGTGCTCTGATCATCAAGCTCGGCTCGGACATCTGGCAGGAAAGCTTCGCTTAGCCCTGCCGGCCGCAGGCCGCCCACCCCTGGTCCCTTCCTGGAACGCTTCCGCCCTTAAGGCACTGCCCGTCCCCTGGCCGCGGGCGTAGCATGCAGCTATGTCAGCACCTGTTGAACGCTACGGCGATGCCCTGGAGGCTGCCGCACTGCACGCCCGCCAGTGGCTGGAGAGCCAGGAAACACGGCATGTGGGCCCGCGCGTGACCGCGGCCGACCTCGCGGCCGACTTCGGCGGTCCGTTGCCCCGGGAAGGAACGCCGGCGGCGGAGGTGGTGGACTACCTCGCTACGAAGGCCGAACCCGGGCTGATGGCCATGCCCTCCGGACGGTTCTTCGGCTGGGTCATCGGCGGGACGCTGCCGGCAGCGCTGGCCGCGGACTGGCTGGTCAGCGCCTGGGACCAGAACGCCGTGCTCCGCCTCGCCTCTCCGGCCACGGCCGCCATCGAGGAAGCCGCCGGCAAATGGCTGCTTGAGCTGCTGGGGCTCCCCAACGAGTCCGACGTCGGTTTTGCCACCGGCGCCACGATGGCCAACTACACCGGCCTGGCTGCGGCACGGTGGCGCCTGATGACCGACGTCGGCTGGGACCTCGACGGCGACGGCCTCTCCGGTGCGCCACGGATCCACTGCTTCGTCGGCGAGGAACGGCACGACTCGGTTGACCTCGGCCTGCGGTATTTGGGGCTGGGCCGGCCCACAGTGGTCCCCGCAGACCGGCAGGGCCGCATCAACCCGTGGGAGCTGGACCGGGCCCTGGCCGGCGCCGTTGGACGGGCCGCAGCCGCAGGACCGGGCCCGGCGCCGCTGCTGGTCTGCCTGCAGGCCGGGAACCTCCACTCCGGAGCCTTTGATCCGTTCGTGGAGGCAATCGCCGTCGCAAAAGCACACGGCGCCTGGGTCCACGTGGACGGGGCGTTCGGGCTCTGGGCCGCTGCCGTCCCCGAACTCGCCGCGCTGACCGCCGGCCTGCAGGGCGCCGACTCCTGGGGCACCGACGCGCACAAGACGCTCAACGTGCCCTATGACTGCGGGATCGCGGTGGTCCGGGATGCCCGGGCACTGCGGTCGGCCATGGGCCTGCACGCCAGCTACCTGATCCAGGACGCGGACGGCGCCGCGGACCCCTTCGAGTCGGTGCCGGAACTGTCCCGCCGGGCGCGAGGGGTGCCGGTGTGGGCCGCGCTGAAATCACTGGGCCGGGACGGCGTCGCCGACCAGGTCCGCGGGCTCGTACTGCACGCCCGGCAACTGGCGGAGCAGCTCTCTGCGCTGGACGGCGTCGAGGTGCTCAACGACGTCGACTACACGCAGGTCTCCCTGGCCTTCGGGGACGACGCCACGACCCGTGCGGTGACGGCCCGGATCATCGCTGACGGCCGGGTCTGGATGTCCGGTTCGCGCTGGCAGGACCGCGACATTCTGCGGATCTCCGTCAGCAACTGGAGCACGGACGACGCCGACGTGGCAGTCGCCGTCGACGCCGTGAAGGACGCTGTGGCGGCGGTCCGCGGACACAGCAGCTAGCTGGCGGCTTCCCCCGGTGCCGGCAGCTCGTGGGGTGCGGGGAGCTCCGGGAGAGTGCGGCCGGCCAGTGTGCTGGCCACCCAGAGCGACCGGGCGAGGTCGCCCTCGTGCCGGGGTTTCGAGGCGTACCAGAGCGCGTTCTCGACCTCCCGGGCCAGGCTCCATTGCCGGGCCACCTCGGCGTCGAGCCCGGCGGCCCTGCTGAAGTCCCCGCAGCGCTCCTGCACGCCCCGTTCCGGATCCGCCCGGGACAGCTCACGGATCCGGTTCCACAGCAAGGGCGCCACCGCGAATTCCGCCTCGCCGATCAGGGGCTGCGGATCGATCGCGGCCCAGTCATTGGCCGGTTCACCGCCGCCGCCCGCCTCCCCGCTGCCGGGCCGGGCCAGGATGTTCAGATAGTGCAGGTCCGTATGGACCAGCACGTCCCGCCCGGAGCGGCGGCCGACGGCCCCGCGGGTCTGGCAGACCTCAAGCGCGGCTTCCAGCAGCCACCGCGGGAAGGGCCGGCCCAGCCGTTCCCAGCTCTCCGGCAGCTCATCACTCCACTGCTCGGCCCGGGCCGCCACGTGGTCGAAATCCTGCCATGCCGGGCGGTCGTCGGGGACCAGGCTCAGCCGGCGAACCAGTGCGCCCCACACCGGGACCGCCTCGTCCAGGGGCACGTCCTGGAGGGAGCGGGCGGCGTCCAGGCGCTCCAGCAGCAGCGCACCGGCATCGGCGTCGCTGGCCAGCAGCCGGACCGCACCGTGCCCGTTCCAGAGGGCGAGGGCCGGCGGTTCCACAAGCGCTTCGTCATGCGGATAGGCGATCTTCAGGACGGCCCCCTGGCGCGCAGCCTGCCCGGGTGCTTCGCCGGCCGTGGTCCTGGCGTTGGCCAGGCCGCTGGCCGCGGTGCCATTGCCGGTGCCGATGCTGGCGTTGGTGCGAAGCCGCACCGGGACCACGATGGCTCCGTGGCCGTTCCACGGCAGGGAGCCGGGCGCGAGGTCAAGCTGGAGCTGCCACCGATCGAGGCAGTGCCGAACCAGCCGGGGGAGCGAGGCAAGCCAGTCGCGGCCGGTTGAGCTGCGGCCATAGCGGCGGCTGAGGTCGGGCGGGATCGGGACGTCGGTTGGCTGGCTCATCGGATACAGCGTAGTTGGTGCCGCAGGAGGGTCAGACGGTGATGCCGCTGGCTCCGAGCCAGCTGCCGATCAGGAAGGTCGCGACGAGCGCCGCGGCGCCGCCGATCACCACGCGCACGGCAGCCTTCATCTTCGAGCCGCCGCCGATCCAGGCGCCGACGGCTCCGGTCAGGGCCAGGGCAACCAGCACAGCCACGAAGGTCAGCGGAACCCGGATGTTTTCCGGCGGCAGCAGGATGGCAAGCATGGGGAGGATCGCGCCGACCAGGAACGCCGCGGCGGAGGCGAACGCGGCGTGCCACGGACTGACAATGTCTGTCTCGTCGATGTGCAGTTCCGCGGACAGGTGGGCGCCGAGGGCATCGTGGGCGGTGAGTTCCTTGGCCACGGTCCGGGCGGTGTCCGCGCTGAGACCCTTGCCCTGGTAGATGGCGGCGAGTTCCTCCAACTCCTCTTCAGGCTGTTCTTCCAGTTCCCGGCGTTCCTTCTCGATCAGGGCCCGCTGGCTGTCCTTCTGGCTGCTCACCGAGACGTATTCGCCCAGGGCCATCGAGATCGCGCCACCGACAACGCCGGCGGTACCGGCAATGAGGATGGGGCCGGACTCCGTGGTGACGCCGGCGACGCCGACCACAATCGCCGCGACGGAGACGATGCCGTCGTTGGCACCCAGCACCCCCGCGCGCAGCCAGTTGAGGCGATGCGCGATGTCATTGCGGTGGGGTTCATTCTCGTGCTGGATGGGGGCGGCTTGACTGTCCATGAGTACAGCAAAGCACCGGCGTCCACAGCCGGCCAGTATGACGAACCTAACTAAGCGCTTCCTCGCCGCCGCAATCCCTGGGCGCCGGCCGGCGCCCAGAAGCTACGGGCCGGGTGCAGGCAGCTCGGGGAACCCCGCCGGATCGGCAACCAGACCGGGAAGGGCGCCGGTTTCCGCACCCCAAAGGGCGGACCTGCGTGCAGCACCAACGAGGCCGGCGATCGCCCATTGGCGGGTCTGGCCCTCGCTCAGGGCCACCAGGTCGCCGTAGACGGCCAGCGTCGAGGCTTCCAGGCCGCCGAGGCCAGCGGCGGGAGAGGCCAGGAAGTCCTGCGCCATGGTGTACCCGGCTTCGCGCGGCGGCACCGGGGTGCAATGGATCCTGCTCAGCGCCTCGGCTCCGGCAGCGAGGGCCTCATGCTTGGCGAGCTGCTCCGACGCCCGGGCGGCCGCTTCGCCACCCAGCCGGGTCAGGGACACCTGGTACCCGTAGACGGTCTCCAGTTCGGTTTTCACCGTCGCCGCCAGCGCTCCGGGCAGGGTCGCGGCACCGGTGTCAGCTCCTGCCGAGGCGGAAGAAACATCCACCGGGGTGGACGACGGCGCCGCTGCAGCGCTGGGGCATGCCCCGGAGAGCTGGGGTGCGGCAGGGTCCGGCACCGCCGGGGCCGGCGCCCCGGCGGCCGCGGCGAGGGAGGATGCCTGCAGCAGCTGGGCGGTCCCGACGGCGGCCAGCAGCCGGGCCATCCCGCCGTCGGCCACGGCAGCGTCGGCGAGCCGTTGTCCGGCGCTGTCCGCCAGCGCGGCTGCCAGCGCGGCGGCCGACGCCGGCACCGGAGCAGAAGACGGAGCCCCAGACGGAGTGGCAGAAGGAGCGGCAGACTGAGCACCAGCCGACGGGGTGGCAGGAGCGGGCGGCAGGGGAGAAACCGGGACGTCCTGGCCCGGCAGCAGGAGGGCCCGTGCCTGGCTTGTCAGCAAACTCACAGTCTGAACGACGGCGGGCTTCGCGTCGCCGGAAGCGGGCCGGCCCAGTGCCTCGCCGGCCGCCCGCAGCCGCAGGGTTTCGGCCAGTGCGGCGGACCGTGCCTGTTCGGAAAACGGCGGTTCGGCGGGCGCCTCAGGACTTCGGGGACTCAAGGCGATCCCGAGGCTCACCACCACGAGGGCGAGACAGGCCAGGAGGGCGACGCGGGGAATGAGCTTCCGCCGCTGCTTTTCCCCGCTGTCGTCTTTCACAACAGACCATGTTGTCATGCCGGCCGGAAACTGAAGTGCACCACGGCGCCCGGAAAATCGCTAGGCTAGTACACACAACATCATCTAACGGGAGGCGGCCGGCATCATGACCAACGCAGAAGCCACGACTTCAACAGACCGGACCGGGACGGGGAAGGCTGAAGCCGCACCCGCTCACAACTTCGAGGCCGAGCGGCTGCATGCCCTCCTGGAACCCGAGGTCCTGGCAAACCGGCTGTACCTGGAGGACGTATCCATTCACGTCGCCGGAGCCAACCGGGTGGTCCACGTAGTGGTGGACCTGCCGCAGGAGGAAACGGGCGGCGTTGGCCTCGACGTCATCGCGGAAATCTCCAAGACCCTCTCCGACATCCTGGACAACGATCCCAGCACTGACTCACGCCCCTACGAGCTCGAGGTTTCCTCGCCCGGCGTCGGCCGTCCCCTCACCGAAGAGCGGCACTGGCACCGCGCCCGCGGCCGGATGGTCAAGGTCAACGTCCTGCAGGGCGAGAACGTCACCGGCCGGGTCCAGTCCGTCGACGACGGCGGCGTCACCCTGGTCCCCGAGATCGCCGTGAAGAAGGGCATGAAGCCCAAACAGGGCGAACCCATCAAGCTTCCTTTCGACAAGATCCGCAGCGGAAAAGTCGAGATAGAGTTCAGCCACCTCGAAGAGGCCGGCCTGGAGAACGCAAACAATGGACCTTCTGAGGAGGCCTAATGGATATTGACATGAGCGCACTGAGACTCCTGGAGCGTGAGCGTGAAATCCCGCTGGATCTCCTGATTCCCACGATCGAGCAGGCCCTGCTGGTGGCGTACCACAAGACGCCGGGAGCCTTCGAGAAGGCCCGGGCCGAGCTGGACCGCAAGAGCGGCCACGTGACCATCTGGGCCACGGAGATCGACGACGACGGCGCCCCGATCGGCGAATTCGAAGACACCCCCGCCGGCTTCGGCCGCATCGCCGCCAGCACCGCACGCCAGATCATCCTGCAGCGCCTGCGCGACGTCGAGGACGACAACGTCCTCGGCGAGTTCAAGGGCCGCGAGGGCGAGCTGGTGGCCGGAACCATCCAGCAGGGCAACAACCCGCACATGATCCAGGTCAACCTGGGCACGGTGGAGGCACTGCTGCCGCCGCCCGAGCAGGTGCCGGGGGAGAAGTACATCCACGGCAACCGGCTCCGCGCCTTCGTGATCGACGTGCACCGCGGCACGAAGGGTCCGTCCATCACCCTGTCCCGGTCACACCCGGGCCTCGTGCGGAAGCTCTTCGAAATGGAAGTTCCGGAAATCGCGGACCGCTCGGTGGAAATCGTCGCCCTCGCCCGCGAGGCCGGGCACCGCACCAAGATGGCGGTCAAGGCCAACAACCCCGGCATCAACGCCAAGGGTGCCTGCATCGGTGAGATGGGTTCGCGCGTCCGTGCGGTCATGAACGAGCTCAACGACGAGAAAATCGACATTGTCGATTACAGCGACGATCCGGCGACATTCATCGCCAGCGCGCTCTCCCCGTCACGGGTGAATTCGGTCACCATCACGGACGAGGCAACCCGCTCGGCCCGCGTTGTGGTCCCGGACTACCAGCTCTCCCTCGCCATCGGCAAGGAAGGCCAGAACGCCCGCCTCGCCGCCAAGCTCACCGGCTGGCGGATCGACATCGTCTCGGATGCCGCGGTCAGCCGCGACAAATAAGTTCCAATCAGCGGACCCGGAGACGGGGCCGCTACAAAATGGGCCACAGTTCAGGCCCGCCCGTCGGCGTCCGTGTCCCCGCAAGTACGGGGCCCGGGCGCTTGAGGGGCTAGAATAGACATGACCGCGCCTAACGGCCGGTATCCGCGTGTCCCTCACGCGCCCGGTTTTGCGTCCGGCGAAGGTGTTGATCACAACCCTTGGCAGGCCGCCTCCGGAAGCCAGGGGCCGGCAGATATGTACTGGCAGGAAGATACTCGTAAGTGGCACACGTGCAACACCTCGAGAATCAGCCGCAGCGTACCTGCATCGGATGCCGGAAAAAGGGGTCGCGGTCGGAGCTACTCCGGCTCGTCGCCGACGGCAGCGGTTCATCCGCCGTCGTAGTGGATGAACGACGCCGGATGGCTGGCCGGGGTGCATGGCTGCACCCCAGCGAAAAGTGCCTGGCACTGGCGGTCAAACGTCGAGCGTTCGGTCGCGCCCTGAACGGCGCTGCCGGAACAGCCGACGTCGAACGCCGGATCATGGCAGGCACGCAAGCCGTGGACACCCCGGTGGCCGCAGCAACAACCGTCCAACCTGAAAGCGGGTCAGAAAACTGATGGAAACCCGATGAGTTCCCAGCGATGAGTGCGCAACGATGACAACTTTGTTGCGCTCTGCAATGGACCTTTCAGCTGCACTCGCGGCGGAGGTCCGCAGTAAGAAGTAGACGGTTCGTGCCTGGCTCGGTGCGGACCGAGACAGGAGAAATGTGGCCAAGGTCCGCGTACATGAGCTTGCTAAAGAGCTCGGTATTACTTCCAAAGATGCAGTAACCAAACTGCAGGAACTGGGCGAATTCGTTCGCTCTGCCTCTTCCACCATTGAGGCCCCCGTTGTGAGGAAACTCCGCAACGCGTTCCCCGACGCAGCAGCAGCTTCGAAGTCCGAAGCGCCTGCGTCCGCCCCCAAGGCACCCGCCAGCCCCTCGGCGAACCGTCCGGCGCCCGCGCCGGCTCCGGCTGCACCCACAGCGCCGGCGGCTGCAGTAACCAAGACTGAAGCTCCGGCTCCGGCAGCAGCTGCTCCGGCACCCGCTGCCGCCGCGGCAGCCCCGACGGCGGCTCCGGCCGCCCCGGCAGCTCCCGCCGCCCAGGCTCCGGCTGCGCCCTCCACGGGCGCCAAGCCCGGCGCACGCCCGGCACCCAAGGCTGAAGCCCCGGCTGCTCCGGCACGCCAGGGTGGTTCGGCACCCCGCCCGGGCGGTCCCCGTCCCGGCAACAACCCGTTCGCGACGTCCCAGGGCATGCCCCGGGGCCGCGGCGGCGACAACGAACGTCCCTCGCGTCCGGGTAACAACCCGTTTGCTCCTTCCCAGGGCATGCCGCGTCCGGGCGGAAGCCGCACCGAGGGCGAACGCCCCGGCGGTCCCCGTCCCGCAGCAGGCGCTGGTGGTCCCCGTCCGGGTGCTCCCCGCACTGGCGGCGCTCCGGGTGCACGTCCGGGCGCACCGCGTCCGGCCGGCGCAGCCGGCGCTGGCCGTCCGGCAGGGGCCGGCGGAAACCGTCCGACTCCCGGCATGATGCCGAACCGCACCGAACGTCCCGCACCCGCTGGTGCAGGCCGTCCCGGCGGCGGAGCCCGTGGCCCGGGCCGTCCGGGTGGCGCTCCAGGTACCGGTGCTCCCGGCGCCGGTGGCGGCGCTCCGGCCGGCGGTGGCTTCGGCAAGGGTGGCCGCGGTCGCGGTGGCACCCAGGGTGCTTTCGGTAAGGGCGGCGCAGGCCGTGGCAAGCAGCGCAAGTCGAAGCGTGCCAAGCGCCAGGAACTCGAGCAGATGAGTGCTCCGTCGCTGGGTGGCGTCAGTGTGCCCCGCGGCGACGGCAACACCGTAGTCCGGCTTCGCCGTGGCTCGTCCATCACGGACTTTGCCGACAAGATCGAGGCGAACCCCGCCGCACTGGTGACCGTCCTCTTCCACCTCGGCGAAATGGCTACCGCCACGCAGTCGCTGGATGAAGAGACCTTCGCCCTGCTGGGCGAGGAGCTTGGCTACAAGCTCCAGGTCGTGTCCCCGGAGGATGAGGAGCGCGAGCTGCTCTCCGGTTTCGACATCGACTTCGACGCCGAGCTGGAAGCCGAAGGCGACGAGGAACTCGAGGCACGTCCTCCGGTTGTCACCGTCATGGGTCACGTTGACCACGGTAAGACCCGGCTGCTTGATGCCATCCGCAAGTCCGACGTTATGGCGGGCGAGCACGGCGGTATCACCCAGCACATCGGTGCTTACCAGGTCACGCACGCTCACGAAGGTATCGATCGCAAGATCACCTTCATCGATACTCCGGGCCACGAGGCGTTCACCGCCATGCGTGCCCGTGGTGCGAAGGTCACCGACATCGCCATCCTCGTGGTCGCAGCGGACGACGGCGTGATGCCGCAGACCGTCGAAGCCCTCAACCACGCCCAGGCGGCCAACGTGCCGATCGTCGTGGCCGTGAACAAGATCGACAAGGAAGGCGCCAACCCGGAAAAGGTCCGCGGCCAGCTGACCGAGTACGGACTGGTTCCGGAAGAGTACGGTGGCGACACCATGTTCGTGGAGGTCTCTGCCCGCCAGAACCTCAACATCGACGAGCTGCTCGAGGCCGTTCTGCTCACCGCAGACGCAGCCCTGGACATGCGCGCCAACCCGAACAAGGACGCCCGCGGTATCGCGATTGAAGCCAACCTGGACAAGGGCCGCGGTGCAGTTGCCACCGTCCTGGTTCAGTCCGGCACCCTGCATGTCGGCGACACCATCGTGGCAGGCACGGCCCATGGCCGCGTCCGTGCGATGTTCGACGACGACGGCAGCGCCCTGACCGAGGCCGGCCCGTCCCGCCCCGTGCAGGTCCTGGGTCTGTCCAACGTCCCGCGCGCCGGTGACACCTTCTTCGTGACCGCTGACGAGCGCACCGCCCGCCAGATCGCCGAGAAGCGTGAAGCTGCGGACCGTAACGCCGCCCTGGCCAAGCGCCGCAAGCGCATCAGCCTGGAAGACTTCGACCAGGCCGTCGCCGATGGCAAGATCGACACCCTCAACCTCATCCTCAAGGGTGACGTGTCCGGTGCCGTGGAAGCCCTCGAAGACGCGCTGCTCAAGATCGACGTCGGCGAGGGTGTCCAGCTCCGCGTTATCCACCGCGGTGTCGGTGCGATCACGCAGAACGACGTCAACCTGGCTACGGTCGACAGCGCCGTCATCATCGGCTTCAACGTCAAGCCCGCCGAGCGTGTTGCCGAACTGGCAGACCGCGAAGGCGTGGACATGCGCTTCTACTCCGTCATCTACGCAGCAATTGATGACATTGAGGCAGCCCTCAAGGGCATGCTCAAGCCGGAGTACGAAGAGGTTCAGCTTGGCACCGCCGAGGTCCGCGAAGTGTTCCGCTCCTCCAAGTTCGGCAACATTGCAGGCTCGATCGTCCGCTCGGGTGTTATCCGACGCAACGCGAAGGCCCGTGTCAGCCGCGACGGCAAGGTCATCGGAGACAACCTCACCGTTGAGACGCTCAAGCGCTTCAAGGACGACGCCACTGAGGTCCGCACGGACTTCGAGTGTGGTATCGGTCTTGGCTCGTTCAACGACATCAACGAAGGTGACACCATCGAGACCTTCGAGATGCGCGAAAAGCCGCGCGTCTAGTCTGAAGTCTGGTGCATGAAAGGTGCGGGGCCGTTGGGTTTTTCCCGGCGGCCCCGCCCCTTCGCCGGACGATTTTCGATCTTCGATCGCAAACCGTCCGGCTCCGACAGGCCCGATGCCACTCCCAGGCCGCCGGAAAAAACCCAACGGGAGTCCGTCGTAGACTCGCCTTAGGCGCGTGGCAACTAACCAAACGTGTGTACGCCAGCCGCTAACGCGCCGTCGTACATCCAAATTTTTAGGAGTGGAAATGGCTGATCCCGCACGGGCTGCCAAGTTGGCGCAGCGGATTAAGGTTGTTGTTGCTGAGGCCCTGGGCCGGAGGGTCAAGGATCCTCGGCTAGAGGGTGTCACTGTTACCGATGCGCGTGTGACCAATGATCTGCAGCACGCCACGGTCTACTACACCGTGTTCGGTGACCAGCTGGTCCAGGCCGAGGCTGCCAAGGGGCTTGAAAAAGCCAAGGGCGTGCTGCGGCAGGAAGTCGGGCGGAACATCACAGTGCGGCTGACCCCGACCCTGGAGTTCGTGGCGGACCAGATCCCGGTCAACGCCTCCAACCTGGAGGAACTGCTCCGGGCTGCGAAGAAGCGCGACGCCGAGGTGGCCGCACTCGCTGCCAGCGCCAAGCACGCCGGCGACGCGGACCCCTACAAGAGCGATACTCCGCAGGACGTGGAGCTCGACGAGGACGACTTCGACGAAGAGGAGCTGGACCTCATCGACGAAGGCGACGTCGACGAGGACAGCAACAAGTAGTTCTGCAACAGCGAAGCACTACACGGAATGGCCGGCCCCGGCAGGGGACCGGCCATTTCTGTCGGGCAGCGGCGCTGTCCCGTCAGGACTTGCTGGCCCCGTCATGGTGGCCTTGCCGCAGATTCAGGTACATCACCTGGCCGTCGGGCGGCCCCTCCGGCCCGGGCAGGGCGTTGACCGTGGCATAAAGGGTGTCGCCGCGGAGGTCCACGTCGGCCGCGAATCCGGCCGCGAGCACCACCGTCTTCTCGCCAGAGTCCGGGTTGATCTTGAGTATGCCTTCGCCGAACAGCGAGGCAACATAGAGCCCGCCGTCCTCGTCCAGGGCGAGTCCCGTGGGTGTCATGATGTCGTCCGCCACGAGCTCCACCTCGTCGTCGGCCGGATCCACCTTGAACACCGCCCCGCGGGCGCCCAGGGCCGGATCTTCCGGTCCGCCGGGGAGCGACGTGACGTACAGCCAGCCATCCGGCCCTACCTCGACATCGGTCGGAACGGCCTCGAAATCATAGGTTGTTCCCACGACACAGCCGGGCAGCCCGTTCGAGGCCGCGGCCTCCGGGGTGATCTTGTAGGGCCGGGCCGGCAGCACAGCGACGGTCTCGGTCTCTCCGCTCCGGGTATCAACGGACACCACACTGTTCGCCCCGGCATCGGCGACGTAGATGGTCCCGTCAGTAACGGCGATGCCGTACGGATGCGAATCGACTTCACCCGTGTAGCTGGCAGGCATATTGGCTGGCAGCTCGGCAGCGCAGCCCTCCGGCAGGTCACGGAAGCCGTACCGGGTATCGCCGTCGGAGTTCTTCTCCGTTTCCAGGGCGGCGAAATCGCCCAGCGTCCGCTGGCTCCCGTCCTCGTCGATGATGCGGACGTGGCCGGCCAGCTCAGCCGGGTGGGGGCCGGCGCCCTGGCTTTCCAGGAAATACGTCGTCCCACCCTGCTGGGCGTTGCCCGCAACGCTCCAGTCAGGGGTTTCGTAGAGGACGGCCTGGTTCCCCTCGGAATCGACCCGGGTCAGCCGGCCGGCAAAGGATTCGCTGACCGTGACGGAGCCGTCCCGCCCGGCGCTGACATGCAACGGACCCACCAGCCGGCCGGTGAGCAGAACCGGTGCCGCGTCTCCACCGTTCCCTCCGGAGGGGCTGCCGGGGGCTGCACCGGCAGCTGTCCCGGTCGATAGGAACACGGCGGCGGTGGCGGCCGTGGCGAGCAATGACAATTTCTTTCTCATGGTTGGCTCCCGGGACGAATGATGAAGTACCCACATCGTTTGAGACCCTTGAGACCGGTGTAGTGGCGGCCGGAGTATGCACGGCGGCCCCCATAGCGGATATTAAGCCTTCGGAGACGCAAAGTCGATGCCCGCGCGGCAGCCTCGGATCTTCCCTGGCGGACGGCGTTGCTGGCTATGATCGGACCATGGTCACGGCACCCTCAGCTTCGGACATCAACCGCTTCCTCGATCAGGCCATCCGCCTCGCCGCTGCCAACGTGGACGCCGGCGGCGGACCGTTCGGGGCGCTGGTGGTGACTCCCGACGGGCGGATCCACGAGGGCGTCAACCAGGTCACGCTGGACAACGATCCCACTGCCCACGCCGAAGTGGTGGCCATCCGCACGGCCGCTGCCGCGTCCGCCACTTTCGATCTCACCGGGGCCGTGCTCTATGCCAGCTGCGAACCGTGCCCGCTGTGCCTCGCAGCAGCGCTCTGGGCCCGCGTCGACCTGGTCTATTTCGCCGCGGACCGTCACGCGGCCGCGGCCGCCGGCTTCGACGATGCGCTGTTCTATGAGTACTTCGACGGCACCCGGCCGGACCTGATGCCGGTCCGGCAAACGGCCGTCCCGGCGTCGGGGATTCCCTTCCAGGCCTGGCGCGATAACCCGGACCGCATTGAATACTGAAAGCGGCCACCACGGCCTGGCCGGGGGACTTTGGACTCTATGCCCGCTCCCCGCGGGGGCGTCCCATGGAACCATGACTGCGGGGACTCGGGAAGGCGGCGGTCCATGGGCTCGAGCCTGATCACATGCCCCCAGTGCGGGAAAACCAACAGGATTCCGGCGGCGGCTGCGGGCCATCCGCGCTGCGGCAACTGCCGCACGGACCTGCCATGGATTGTCGACGCCGGCGATGCCGACTTCGCGGAGATCGCCGAACAGTCCTCGACGCCCGCCCTGATCGACTTTTGGGCTGCCTGGTGCGGTCCCTGCCGCATGGTCAGTCCCGTGCTGGACAAGCTGGCCCAGGAGCGGGCCGGCCGGGTCAAACTCGTCAAGGTCGACGTCGACATGTCACCGGCGCTCTCACGGCGCTTCGACATCCAGGCGATTCCAACCATGCTGCTGATCAGGGACGGCAAAGTCATCGCCCGGCAGGCGGGCGCCCCGCCGGCGGCGGCCCTGCGCCAATGGCTGGACGGCGCCCTCGCGGCGGGCAAACCGTGACCGTCCCACGGGCGAGATGGAGGAAGCAATGACCGAGATACTGCGCTACGAAGTGGGTTCCGGGACGGTGCTGGTCGAGGCCGCAGATAACAGCTTCGGCGTCGAACGCCCCTCCCGGAACGAGCAGGGAATCACCGACGCCGGGCGGCGGCTGGAGGACGCCCTCGCCGCCATCCGCCCGGCGGCCAACGCGGCGGCGGAGGTCCTGAAGGAAGTCGGCGCGGAACACCTCGAGCTGCAATTCGGCGTGAAGCTGGCCGGTGAGGCGGGGGCCATCATCGCGCAGAACTGCTCAGAGGCCCACTTCATCGTCAAGCTGTCCTTCTCCCACACGCCTCCGGCGCAATTGTCGCCGGAGGAAGAGATCATGCTGTGAGGCTGTCCCGCCCAGGGGAATGAGCGGTGCTACGGGGCCGCGCCGTCAGCGGCGCCTGCTTCGCGCGCCCCGGGCGCCCAGGCCTCCCAGGAAGGGCGAGCCGACCCCCAGCAGGAAGCCGAAGTCGTACCAGTTTCCGGCGCGGGCCGTGTTGTAAAACGGGAACTCACTCCACTGTCCAAAGACATGGACGATCAACACAATCCACGCCGTGAGCCCGTTCCAGATGCCCCATAACAAGTCCTGCCACCACATGAAAACCTCCCTGACGAACCCCGACACGCCAGTCCCGGAACGGTACGCCCCGCGACACACGCGATGACTGCGTGCTGGGCTCAGGTTAGGCGCTGCAGTGCCGTGGCGGTAGGGGACAGAGACCCAGTGGCCGGGCCGTCAGCCTTCAGCTGTGGCCCGGGCCGGGAGCCGTCCGAGGCCTTCGACCAGATCAGCCTGGCTGCTGCAAAGCGCAATCCGGATCCAGCCCTCGCCGATCGAGCCGAACGCGGTGCCGGGGGCAAAGGACACCCCGGAATCGGCCAGGAAGCGGCGGACCCAGGACCGCACGTCCCCGCCGCTGACATGGGACACATCCGCCCAGAGGTAAAAGGCCCCCTGCGCGGTAAGGAACGGGATCCCTTTGGACACCAGCACGGCCGAGGCGGCGTCGCGGTTGGCGCGGTAGTGCGCGTGGGCATGGCTGACGTAGTCCTGCGGGCCCGTCAGCGCAGCCAGCGCCGCGTACTGCGAGGGCGAGGCGACACAGGAGACGATCGCCTCCATCACGTTATTCATCTTCTGTTCCAGGCCGGGCGGGCAGATCAACGCGCCGATCCGCAGCCCGGTCAGGCCGTAGGTCTTGGACAGCGTGAGCGAGGTGAAGACGCGGGCCTCGCCCGGGACGTCGCTGTCAAAGCGGGCGGGGCTCACATGCGGGACGTCATACGTGAACGCCTCATAGCATTCGTCGGAGATGATCCACAGATCGTGCCGGACGGCCATCGCCACCAGGCTGCGGGTGAGCTCCTCGCCGAGGACGGCGCCCAGCGGGTTGGACGGCGAATTGAGGATCAGCACCTTGGTCCGCGGCGTGATGAGCTCCTCGATGTCCGCTATCCGGGGCTGGAAGTCATGCTCGGGATACAGCGGGTACTGCACCGGGACAGCGTGCAGCAGGCTGCTGGTCATGGCGAAGGTCGGGTAACCCGGATTGGGGATCAGGATTTCGTCACCGGGGGAGAGCAGCAGGCTCATCGCGAAGTGCAGGCCCTGCTGGGCGCCGTCGACGACATAGACGCGGTCCGCCCCGACCGGCGTCGCATTGTGCTCCCGGAACCTGGCCGCGAAGGCCTCGCGCAGGGCCGGAATGCCGGCGTTGGGCGTGTAGTTCGTTTCGTCGCGGTCCAGGCAGGCCATCCCGGCTTCGAGGATATGGCGGGGGACAGCGAAACCCGGTTCGCCGATGCTCAACACGATCGCGCCGGGAGTTACCCAGGCGGCTTCGGTGATTTCGCGGATCTGGTTGATGGGGACGTCGCGGACGTGGGCGGCAAGCTCGGGCATGTCTGCCATCCTAACCGGCGCAGATATACTGGGGAGCGTGCTTTCTGGACTGGTAATAGTGGACAAGCCGCAAGGCTGGACCAGCCACGATGTGGTTGGACGGATGCGGCGGCTCGCCGGTACCCGAAAAGTGGGCCACGCCGGGACGCTGGATCCGATGGCCACGGGCGTTCTGGTGGTTGGCATCAATAAGGCCACCCGGCTGCTCACCTACATTGTGGGCACTTCCAAGACGTACACGGCCACCATCCGGCTCGGCGAATCAACGGTGACGGACGACGCCGAGGGCGCGGTCACTGCGACGCACAGCGCCGCCGCGGTCACCGAGGAAGCCGTCCGGGCCGGCGTCGCAGCCCTGACCGGTGAGATCCAGCAGGTTCCCAGCAGCGTCAGCGCCATCAAGGTCAACGGGGAGCGTGCCTACGCCCGGGTCCGCTCCGGCGAAGAGGTCAAGCTGGCCGCGCGTCCGGTCACCATCCACCGCTTCGAGGTCCACGGCCTCCGTCCGGTGCGCGACGGCGAGGCGCTGGACGTGGACGTGACCGTGGAATGCTCCTCCGGCACCTACATCCGGGCCCTTGCCCGCGACCTCGGCGAGGCGCTCGGCGTCGGCGGTCACCTGACAGCCCTGCGCCGCACCCAGGTGGGCCCCTACACGCTGGACCAGGCCCACACCCTGGAACAGCTCGCCGAAGAACTGGACGTGCTGGAAATGTCCCAGGCCGCCCGGGCACTCATGCCCAACCGTGAACTCAGCGACGAGGAAACCACCGAGATTTCCTTCGGCCGCAGGATCGCCGCGGGGTCGGCCGCCGGCACAGCGGACGCAGCCACTCCGGAGAATCCGGCCGCCGGCTTCGCCCCGGACGGGACCCTCGTGGCCCTGCTTGCTGACAAGGGGAGCTACGCGAAACCGGTGCTGGTGTTCGCGCCGGACAATGAGAAGCATGCACCCAAGCAGCCGACGGCGGAACAGCAGGCCGGGCAGTAGTGGACGCGTATTTCAACATCATCCTTGTTGTCGGCCTGGTCTCCACCGTTATCTGCCTGGTTGCCGGCATCCTCAGGAAGGCCCCGAACGACACGACGATCCTCTCGGTGGCCGCCGTCGAACTGTCCCTGCTGGTCTATCTGGTTGGTTCGATCGTCCGGGTCGCGGGCGGGGAACAGATCGCGGGGGAGCCGTGGGAGTTCTGGGGTTACCTGCTGACGGCTCTCCTGCTGCCGGTGGGGGCGGTGTACTGGGCCATCCTGGAACGCACCCGCTGGAGCAACTTCGTGCTGGCCGCCGTCGGCGTCACCGCCCTGGTGATGGCGGCCCGAATGAATCAGATTTGGTACTGACGTGGAAGAGGCAGACAACGTGACCGCGAAACCTTCGCACGAGGACATCGGAACGACGCCGGCCCCGGATGCCGGCCCGGCGACGGCCCGGGCGGCGGCCCTGTCGGCGGCCCCGGCGGCGAAAGACACGCGCAACACCGGCCCCGGCCGGCTGCTGATCGCTGTCTACGCCGTGTTCGCGATTTCCGCAACGGCCCGGGCGGGATTCCAGATCCTCACCAAGTTCTCCGAAGCCCCCCTGGCGTATCTGCTGTCGGCCTTCGCCGCCGTCGTCTATCTGGTGGCGACAGTGTCCCTCGCGAAGTCCGGCCGCACCTGGTTCAAGGTCTCCGTTGCGGCGGTCCTCGTGGAACTGGTGGGTGTGCTGGTGGTCGGCGCGCTGAGCATGTTCGACTCGGTCAACTTCCCGCATGAGACCGTCTGGTCCCTGTTTGGCCGCGGTTATGCGTTTATCCCGCTGCTGCTGCCGATCCTGGGCCTCATCTGGCTCTACCGCCGCCGTCCCGCGCCGAAGCAGGCCTGAGCGCCTAACCGGGGGTGTCTGGAGTCCCGTTAGGCGGGTCCGCGGGCCGGTCCAGTTCCTGGAACAACGTGATCTGAAGCCCGGCAGGTGCATTGAGCCGTGAGTTCACCGAGCGCCACGGTGTCTCGCGTGGTTCCGCGATAAGAGTGCCACCGGCCTCCAAGAGGTCGCGAGTGGCATCCTCCGTGTCGTCGACCTCGAAGGCGACCCGGATCCTGGCGCTCGGCTGCCCGTCGGCTTCCACCTGGTCGATGTACTTGACCTGCGCCGGGTTCGAGAGCTCCAGGGTGGCCCGGCCAGCTTCGAGGATCGTGATGCGTGCGTCGCCCTCGCTGGGAACCACTTCACGTTCCACGAGTCCCAGGACATCCCGGTAGAAGGTCAGGGCGGCGTCGTAATCTTCCGTCTCGACGACGAGGCGCAGCTGCCGGACAGGAGGCGGGGTGTGATTTTCGGTCGTCATAACCGAACTTTAGGACGGACTGTTCCAGAGCGGAACGCCGCTTTTGTTGCCGGGCGCCGTTACTGAGTGCCGCCCGGGTCGGCGTCGGAGGGCTCAGTCCGTTCCGGCGTCGAGCCCCAGCAGCCTGCGGCGCAGGACCGGCCAGGCCGCGCCGAAGCCGGGATGCAATTCCTTCTCGCCGACGAGCTCGACCGGCACCCACTGCAGCTCCAGGCTTTCCGGGTCGCTGATCTCAGGTTCGAACGCGGCCACGACCTCGACAGCGACCGTGGTGTAGGTCCAATATCCGACGTCGAAGACCGAGGTGAACAGTACACGGACGTTTTCCGGCGGGACGGCGGCTTCTTCCTTTGCCTCGCGGAGAGCGCCGTGGACAGCCTCTTCGCCCTGGTGCAAGGCTCCGCCCGGGAGTCCCCAGGTGCCGCCCTGATCGCTCCACAGGGCGCGGTGCTGGAGCAGGATCCCCTTGGCGGAGTCGTGGACGAGCAGGCCCGCCGAGCCAAAGCGGCCCCAGAACCGGCCGCGTTCGCCCTCAACCCAGGCGTCACCGGGGTCACGGGGACCGTGGGGCCGGCGCAGCTCGATGGGGAGCTCGGTTTGTGCGGCGGGGGGCTGTGATCCGCTGGGCCGCGCGTCGTGGGGGAGTGCCGGGCTGGAGGTCGGGGCAACAGGGCTGTCCATGCCCCCAGTTTCCCACGGCACTGCCCGTGGCGGCCGGAGTGTGACTCCGGGGGACTGGCCTTGACGCAGGGTGGATCCCGCCCGTCTCCGGGCCCATCAGCTCGGGACCGTCAGTGTCACACCTCAAAAGTAGTGTTGAGTCATGGAAGCCATTGGAGATTTCATCCCGGTACAGACCACCCGGTCTGGCGCCGGGATCCTCCTTGGCATTCCCCGGATTGCGCCCGTTACTGTCACACCTCAAAAGTAGTGTTGAGTCATGGAAGCCATTGGAGATTTCCTCCCGGTACAGGCCACGCGGTCTGGCGCCGGGATCCTCCCTGGCATTCCCCGGCTCGCGCCCGTTCCTCCCGAAGCGGAGGATGTGGGCCGTGCTCTGGATGGTGCACTTGCCCTGCTCCGGTCCTGCAACGGGACGGCTGTGGCTGATGCGGCGCTGTTCGGAGTGGTCGAAGCCTCCGACTTTGCCGGCCGCGTGGAGGAGTTGTCCCGCATGGCCGATTACTTCCAGCTTGTGGCCGCGGCGGCGGTCGACCGGACCCGAAGCCAGGCAGCGGCTGGAGCCAGGACCGCCGCCGCGAAGTTTGGTTCCAACGCGCCTGCCGGCTGGCCAACCGGCTGGAATACGGAGGCAAGTGCGCCGAAAAGTACTCCGTCCGACCCTATCTGGAATGATTCGGAAGGCGCTGATCCTTCAGCGGGATGGGTGGACGACGGGTACCGGAACACCGCGGAATTCCTGCGGGCGCGGTTGCGGATCAGTGCCCCGGAAGCCCGACGCCGGCTGGCCCTCGTCGCGGATGTTCTGCCGCGAACAGGCCTGTTGGGCCAGCCCCTGCCGGCCGCGAAAGAGGAACTCGCGGCGGTGGTCGCTTCGGGGGACATCAGCTCAAGGGCGGCGACCATTATCAGCCTTTCCCTGGATCGGGTCCGGCACGTGTCCGCACCCGAGGATGCCGCGCGGATGGAGCATGCCCTCACCCGGACGGCGGTCGAGAACGACCCGGACTTCCTGATCAGGATCGCCAAACGCTGGACGGACGCCTTGGACCAGGACGGCGAGGAACCCGGCGAGCAGGAATTGCGCCAGCGCCAGGGCGCGTTCATACGCCGGGCATACCGCGGACTGCAGCATCTGGAAATCTTCGCGACGACCGAACAGTTCGAACTCCTACTCACGGTCATGAACACCGCCACCAACCCGCGGACCGGCGTCGCATCCGGGCCCGACGCAGACGACGCCGCTTCAGCGGAACGGCTGGATCAGCGCACCCGGCCGCAGCGGCGCCTCGACGGCCTCGTCGGTGGTTGCAAAGCTGCCCTCGCCGCCGGAGACCTGCCCGCCGCGGGAGGGCTGCGCCCGCAGGTGATGGTCACCGTTGACTACCGTGACCTGGTGGAACGGCTTGGCGGCGCCGACGCGCAGACCCGCGCCCCGGACTCCAACGCCGGGACGCTGATGTTCACCGGACCCATCACGGCCTCGACAGTGCGCAAGATCGCTTGCGACGCCGACATCATCCCGATTGTGCTGGGAGGACAAGGCCGGATCCTCGACATCGGTCGCGCCTCGCGGGTTTTCCCGCCGCACGTCCGAAAGGCCATCGCGGCTAGGGATGGGGGCTGCGCCTTTCCCCAGTGCACCATCCCCGCGCCCTGGTGCGAGGCCCACCACATCAACTACTGGTCCCGCGGCGGAAGCACAGGGGCAGGCAACGGAACGCTGCTCTGCTCTCATCACCATCACGTAATCCACAAGGAACAGTGGACCATTCAACTGCGAAGCGGCGTCCCGTGGTTCGTCCCGCCTCCGCACCTCGATCCGCGCCAGGTGCCACGGCGAAACCACTACTTCCGGCTGGAGTGAGGCTGGGTATGCCCCGCGGCTCGGTCATGCGGTGCTGGCTTATCGACGATGCGTACTAGGAGGCGGGTCCTGCCGGGTGCGTTGCTGTTGCCACCGAGGGACTACGACAAATTGGCAACACGCGTTCGGTTCTGTCCCGTTGAGATCAGGGTGAGGGCCAGCCCTGCAACCACGATCGGCGAAGCTGCTATGTACGCGCCGCCGAAATATGTAAAGACCAAACTCAGAGGATAGGCCGCGCCCACCCACCCGGCCGCCATCCAGGTGGCCCTTTGCGACTGCTGAACGGGGGCGTCCCGACAACGCAATTAGGCTCAATGCGCAGCACCAGACGCTGGCCAACAGAAAAACGATCGCACCCAGGAATGCAAGACGATCGGAGCTGAATGCGCCACTGAAAGTTGCGAACCCTATGCCTGCCAGCACCAACCCCACAGCCAGCAAACCCAGTTCCGAAATAAAAAGCGCTGGGCGTTCGAGCATGGATTTGTGCATCATACCGGCGGCCGCCTAGTTACTTCCCGGGTAGGCGGATCATCCGGGCGGTGTGAAAAATGATCAACCCCACTCCGACGCTGACAAATATGGCGTCTGCCCAGCGGCCCGGCTCTGTGGCAAGCCGGTAGACGGCTGGGACCATGATGAAGATGGCGACGCCGATACCGATACTGGCTGAGAACGTGATGCGGCTTTGCTCTTCCGGAGTTTTAGCTACAAGTCCACTGCTGCCGGTGTGATTGTTGGGCGGTCTGCTGTGCTGTTCGGGTTCCATGCATCTGCCCCCTGAGGCTTGGTGTCCCGAGCCTACCTGAGTCGACCCGTTGCTCCGTGGCCGGGCCCGCAACAAGAAGGGCCGCGAGGTAAACCCCTTTGCAGGCAATGCCATACTGACGCCATGGCTATCCAAAGGACAAAGGGTGTCGTGGCGCTGCGGTACTGTGCCGTCGTTGTCCTGATGGCCGTAACCCAACTGGTTGGTTTTTGGTTTCATTCAGCGGGCGTTTATCAGGGTGTGGCGAATGTCCCCCTGAGCGAATTTCCCGAGGAGGTGGATTTTGTTTTCGTTCTTACCTTTGCCGCCACCGTGCTGGGGCTCAAGTATCTGGTCTACGAGTTCGCGGTGAAGGCCTTCACAGGGAATTACAGGAATCCTGTTATCCGACTTTGCTACTACACCGGCTATACGGCCGCCTTGATGATCGACATGGCGTCCGGCGTCGAAACCCATATCAGATTCGGGCTTAGCCATTCTGGCCGCAGTCTTCCAAACTCCATTGGTCCTCATCGCATCGGCGGGCGCAATCGCAGCCATTGTTCTTTGGAAAGACATGCCTCCCAGAGCCGGGGCTACCGCGGCTCCCTGATCGAATGCGCGAACCGGCTCCGCGCCGCAAAGCCCAAGGTCTGCGGGCTACCCAGGTCTAGCGGAACTGCGCAAAGACGCGCACCGGTTCAGGTCGGAAATCTGAGCCCTCGGTGAAGCCTAGGGCCTCGTAGAAGGAGCGCTGCCCGGGTTCGTTGTCGGTGATCAACACGAACTGCCGGACGTGCTGGTACCGCGTACGCACAGCTTCCAGCAGCCCGCGCCCGGCTCCTGATTTCTGGAACGCCGGGTCCACGAGAATGTCCTGCAGATAACAGATGGTCGCGTCATCGGAGATCGCCCGGGCCATCCCAATCAGCCCACCGCCGGCATTCCGGGCCGTGACAACAAAGGACGAGCCGCGGACGGCGGCGGCCAGGACCTTGGGTTCCCGGGTATAGGCGCCCCAGCCCACAGACTCGTACAGTGCCAGCACCTCGGAATCGGAAACGGGGCCGCCGGCAAGGACGGTGAACTTCGACATCGGATCAGTGTCGCACACAGACATCGACCGCGGTCCGGGAGTGAGCTGCTAGCCTAGCGCCGATGCGCACCAGGGGCTGAACCCGGTTGGAGCCGTATCGAGGGGGAGTATCCATGAACTCAACAGACTCGGCAGACATGTACCGGAAGCCACTCATGATCCCTGGGCCGGTTGGGGGCCCTGCATCGCCGAAACCAAGTCCGGCTGCACTTTCCCGCGTCCTTTTCTACGGGGTGACCGGCAGCGGCAAGTCCGCCGCCGCCCGGGCCTATGCTCAGGCCACCGGGTTGCCAGAGTTCTCGGCGGACGATGACATTGGCTGGCTGCCCGGGTGGCAGCAGCGCACCGTCGAGGAGCAGCGGGCCCTCGCGGCCGCGATTGCAGCCCAGGACCGCTGGGTGCTGGACAGTGCCTATGGGGTGTGGCGCGACGTTGTATTGCCTCGGGCGGAGCTCGTCGTCGGACTGGACTATCCGCGCTGGCTCTCGCTGGCCCGGCTGGTGCGCCGCTCCATGCGGCGGGCTTTGACCCGGGAACCTGTCTGCAACGGGAACCGTGAGACCTTTGCCAGGCTCTTCCTCCACGACTCGATCATCCGGTGGCATTTCCGGTCGTTCACGCGGAAACGGCAGGTGATGCGCAGCCTCCACTCAGATCCTGCGATGCCGCCCGTGGTCCTGTTCCAGCATCCCCGCCAGCTTGACGCCTGGCTCGCGGAGCTGTCAGCTAAGGGCGCCGTGTCCGGGCGGGCCGAAAGCCTCTGACCGGACGACGGCCGGCAGAGCCTACGCTGGGTTTATGGCTGGACTCAAGGCTCCACGGGAGTTGCGGAATGCTGAACGTGCTTCCCTGCTGCGGGCCGTGAAAGCATTCCACACCTTTGCCTGGTTCACGATCGAGGCGTGCATGGTCTATGTCCTGTATGCCGGTGCCCGGGGCCGCACCGACAGGAGGGTGGGCCTAGCCGCCGGCGTGGTCACCGCCGAGACCCTGGTTTTTGCCGCCAACGGCTTTCACTGCCCGCTGACCGCCGTCGCCAAGGACCTGGGCGACGAGACGGGCTCTGTCACCGACATCTATTTGCCGCGGTGGTTCGCACGGAACCTCCCGGGGATCCACGTGCCCTTGATCCTGGCCGCCGTGTTGCTGCACTGGCGGAACTACCGTGCCGCCGTCGGCAACCAAGTGGTTGAGCCGTGGCACGGTAGTTCCGCCGCAGTCGGCGACGCTAGCGCAGCGGGGCGCCGTTGAGGTCTGCCGGGCAGGCCCGTGGCTTACTTCTTCCCGAACAGGCCGCCCAGGATTCCGCCGAGCCCGCCGTCTTCGTTTTTCCTCTCCACCGGCTGGCTCTCCGGAAGGTCGACGTCGATCACCTCACCGGGGCGCGGGGCACCGCCGCGGGGCTGGCCCTGCGGGTACGCCTGCGGCTCCAGCGAAGAGTCCCGCCGCGCATCAGGAACCGCATCAGGCGCGGCAGCCGGCGACGACGGCTGGCCGCCGCCGAGCAGGCCCCCCAGCAGATCGCCGAGCCCGCCCATCCCGCCAGCGCCACCGGCGCCGCCCAGGATCCCGCCCAAAATTCCACCGAGGTCAATGCCGCCGGCGCCGCCCGCGTCGCCGGATCCGCCGGCCCCGGAGGACTGGCCGCGGCCCCCGAGGACCTTGTTGGCAAGGTAGGACATCACAATCGGGGCCAGGATCGGCAGCAGCCTCTTGATCAGGTCCCCACCCACGCCGCCGAGCTGGGGCGTCCCGGCCAGCTGGCTGGCGACCTGGTCCTGCTGCCCGCCGAAGACGTGGCTCACGATCTTTTCACCGTCCGCGGTGTCCACCTGCGAGACATCTACCCCGCCCTCCAGCAGCCCGTCCTGGTGCTGGCCGAGCGCTGACTCCAGCGACGCCGCGCCGTCGGTGGCTTGGGCATTGTTCTGCATGCCGGCCAGCAGCGTGGGCACGGCGGCCTCCACTGCGGCCTGGGCGGTCTGCCGGTCGGTGCCGAGCAGGCCGGCAATCTGGTCAACCGGGATCTGCCGCAGGATGTCGTGGAGCTCGGTCATGGGGTACTCCTTCAGCCGCAGGTCAGTGCGGGCCTCGCTGGAAACGGCGCCTGTGCAGGCGCCGCCGGACTGTTTGCTCTTGCATCGTAGTCCGGGCGCCGTGAACGGGAAAGGACGCCGCCCGGGGCGGGGCAGCGCCGTCGGAGCCTGGCCGCGTTTGCGGGTAATCTAAGAGGGTTCCGGAGCAGGCAGGATTCTCCGGAGGCGCACATGGCAGGCAGCAAAAGGCGAGGTTGATGGTCCACATCTGGAACGATCCGTCCGAAGTCCCCGCGGACTTTGGTCCTTCCGTCGTTACCTTCGGCAACTTCGACGGTGTGCACCGCGGCCACCAGCAGGTGCTCTCGCAGCTCATCCGCATCGCCCGCCTGAACCACGCCCGGGCCGTCGCCATCACCTTCGACCCGCATCCGGCGCAGGTCCACCGGCCCGAGTCCGCCCCGGAACTGATCATGGGCCTGGAGGACAAGCTGGTGGCGCTCGGCGAACTCGGACTCGACGCGGTGCTCGTCATGAAGTACTCCCTCGAACTGGCCAGCCTCACCCCCGAAGAATTCGTCGCCAGCGTCCTGGTCGGCAGCCTTAAGGCCAGCCACGTGGTGATCGGCCACGACGCCCGGTTCGGCCGGGGCAACTCCGGCGACCTGGACACCATGCAGGAACTCGGCAGGAAGCTCGGGTTTGAGGTCCTCGTCATCAGCGAGTTCGGCTCCGAAGGTTTCCCGCTGCACGGCGATCTGCACGACGACGGCGGCAAGGACCGCCGCTGTTCCTCCACCTGGGTGCGCGAGGCACTGCGCGAGGGCGACGTCGCCACGGCAGCGGCCGTCCTGGGCAGGTCGCACCGGATGCGCGGCGAGGTGGTCCACGGTGCCGCGCGTGGCCGCGACCTCGGCTTCCCAACCGCCAACCTCGCCTCCGACGCCAGCGGCTACATCCCGGCGGACGGCATCTACGCCGGATGGCTGGTGGACCAGGCCGGCACGCGCTGGCCGGCGGCCATCTCCGTGGGCTCCAACCCCACCTTCGACGGCGTCAGCCGGCAGGTGGAGGCGCACGTGATCGACCGCCCGGAAGAGGCTGTCGAGGACTTCGATCTGTACGGCCAGACAGTAGTGGTGGAATTCGTCGCCCGGCTGCGGGGGATGGTGGCGTACCGTGGCCCTGAAGCGTTGGTGGACCAGATGCGCCTGGACGTGGTTCAGGCCCACAACATTCTGTTCGCGCGCTGAACCGCCAGGTTAAATCGCAGGGCCGAACCGCCGCGCCAAACGCGCGGCAGAACCGCGGGTCCGTGCGGGCAGTTTCGCCGGCGGGTCCGCGCAGTGAAGCACCGCCCTTGGGCAAGGAAGGCTAGAAACGTGACAATCGAGAAAAACACCAGGGAGCTGGACAAGGACATTGTCCGGGACTTCAGCTCAAAGATGAGCTACGCGTCCTACCTGCAGCTGCCGACGCTCCTGAGCGCTCAGCAGCCGGTCAGCGCCCCGGAGCACCACGATGAGATGCTGTTCATCATCCAGCACCAGACCACGGAACTGTGGCTCAAGCTGGTCCTGCATGAGCTCCGCAGCGCCGCCGCCTGGCTCCGCTCCGACGACCTCGGTTCGGCCCTGAAAGCCATCGCCAGGGTCAAGCACATCCAGAAAACCCTCACCGAGCAGTGGTCCGTGCTGGCCACCCTCACCCCCACCGAGTACTCCCAGTTCCGCGGCTTCCTGGGCAACTCCTCCGGGTTCCAGTCCAGCCAGTACCGCGCGGTGGAGTTCCTGCTCGGCAATAAGAACCGCAAGATGCTGCCGGTGTTCGAGTCCGATCCCGAGGCCCACGCCATGCTGCTGGAGCTCCTCGAGTCCCCGAGCATCTACGACGACTTCCTCGCCTACCTCAAACGCCAGGGCTTCGACGTTCCCGCCTCGCTGCTGGAGCGCGACGTCACCCAGGCGCACGAGTTCTGCGCCGAGCTGGTTCCGGTCTTCAAGTACATCTACGAGAACGCCGCGGACAACTGGGGTGCCTACGAGGCCTGCGAGGAACTCGTGGACCTTGAGGACAACTTCCAGCTCTGGCGCTTCCGGCACCTGCGCACGGTGCAGCGCACCATCGGCATGAAGTCCGGCACCGGCGGCTCCAGCGGCGCGGCCTTCCTGCAGAAAGCGCTGGAACTGACCTTCTTCCCGGAGCTCTTCGCCGTCCGGACGGAGATCGGCCAGTGAGCGCCCTTCAGCCCGAGACGGCAGGGCCCGCGGCACAGGCCGCCGCCGGCAACGACACAGCCCTGCTGCAGCGCGCCCGCGATCTGGACGCCGCCGATCCGCTGGCCGCCTACCGCGATCACTTCATCGGCGCCGACACCGCGCTGTCCTACCTCGACGGCAACTCCCTGGGCCGCCCGCTCAAGCGCACCGTCACGGACATCAGCAGTTTCATCCAGGACAGCTGGGGCGGACGGCTGATCCGCGGCTGGGACGAGGAGTGGCTCGAGCTCCCGCAGGCCATCGGCGACCAGCTGGGCCGCGCCGTCCTCGGTGCCGCTGCAGGGCAGACCATCATCGCCGACTCCACCACGGTGGTGCTGTACAAGCTGATCCGGGCCGCCCTGGCCGCGGTCACGGACCCGGCACGCACCGAAATCGTGCTGGACACGGAGAATTTCCCCACCGACCGCTACCTCGTCGAGGGCATCGCCCGCGAAGAGGGCCTCACGCTGCGCTGGATCGACGCCGATCCCTCCTCCGGCGTGACCGTCGAGCAGGTGCGGGCCGCCGCCGGCCCGGCCACCGCCGTCGTGGTCCTGAGCCAGATCGCCTACCGTTCCGGGTTCCTCGGGGACCTGCCGGGCGTTACCGCGGCCATCCACGACGCCGGCGCGCTGGTGGTGTGGGACCTCTGCCATTCCGCCGGATCGGTGGAGATCGCCCTGGACGCGGCCGACGTCGACTTCGCCGCCGGCTGCACCTACAAATACCTCAACGGGGGACCGGGCTCGCCTGCGTTCGCCTACGTCAACGCCCGGCACCTGCCGGGATTGCAGCAGCCGATCTGGGGCTGGATGGGCCGTAAGGACGCCTTCGAGATGGGCCCCGGCTATGAGGCCGCCCCGGGGATCCGCGGTTTCCTTAGCGGCACCCCCGCGATCTTCGGGATGCTCGCCATGCGCGGCACCCTCGACCTCATCGAGGAAGTGGGCATGGCCGCCGTCCGGGAGAAGTCACGGCTGTTGACCGCGTTCGCCGTCGAGCTCCACGACGCCTGGCTCGCCCCCGCGGGCGTTGAACTCTCGACGCCGCGGGACCCGGAACGGCGCGGCAGCCACATCACGGTGGACCACCCGGCGTTCCGGGAGATGACCGCCGCGCTGTGGGAACAGGATGTCATTCCGGACTTCCGGGCACCGCACGGCATCCGGATCGGCCTGTCCCCGCTCAGCACGTCCTTCACGGAGCTGTACCGCGGGGTGGCCGCCATCCGCGAACGGCTGGCGGAGGGCCCTTCCGGGCAGCAGGACCGGCCGTTTCGACAAGATTAGCGGCGTGCCGGTAAACTAAACGTTGGATCCGGCTGCAGTCCGTGGCGGCTGGCTCTTGTTGTGTACGGGCAATCCTCCCTTTGGTGGGGAATCTCCGGCGCGGCACCCCCGGCAGTGAGTTACTGATTCGGGCCTCACGGCACATCTCTAGGAGTTATCGTGGCACTTGAAGCCGCTGTAAAGCAGTCCATCATCAAGGATTTCGCAACGTCCGAGGGCGACACCGGTTCGCCGGAGGTCCAGGTTGCAGTCCTGACTCAGCGGATCAAGGATCTCACTGAGCACATGAAGGTGCACAAGCACGATTACCACACCCAGCGCGGTCTGCTGGCCATGGTTGGTCGTCGCAAGCGCATGCTGACCTACCTCAAGAACACTGACATCACCCGCTACCGTGCGCTCATCGAGCGTCTCGGCCTGCGCCGCTAGTCAGCTTTAAGGGGCGGCCCCTTCCGGAACGGAAAGGGCCGCCTTCTTCAAACAAAACTCAACAGGAGGATCAACCGCATCACGCATTCGCGGTCTTCGGTAGTGACCTCCGGGAACGGCTTCAAGGGATGAAGCCTTAGCCCGTGGGTCTCGATCGATGACCGGGTGCAGTGCAGGCCAGCCGACAGATGCTGGTCTGGGTTGATGCGGCTGGACTCCGTGAACCATGAAACGGAGGTGACTCTCTATGGAGGGTCCCGAAATCCAGTTCTCAGAAGCAGTCATTGATAACGGCCGCTTCGGCAAGCGTGTAATCCGCTTTGAAACCGGCCGCCTTGCCAAGCAGGCAGCCGGCGCAGCGATGGTCTACATCGACGAAGAGACCGCGCTGCTGTCCGCCACCACCGCCGGCAAGCACCCGCGTGAAGGTTTCGACTTCTTCCCGCTGACCGTCGACGTCGAAGAGCGTATGTACGCCGCCGGCCGCATCCCGGGCTCGTTCTTCCGCCGCGAAGGCCGTCCCTCCACGGAAGCCATCCTGGCCTGCCGCCTGATGGACCGCCCGCTGCGCCCCGCCTTCGTCAAGGGCCTGCGCAACGAGGTCCAGATCGTCGTCACCGTGCTGTCCATCAACCCGGACGAGCTCTACGACGTGGTCGCGATCAACGCTTCCTCGATGTCCACCCAGCTCTCCGGCCTGCCCTTCTCCGGCCCGATCGGCGGCGTCCGCGTTGCCCTCATCGCCGACGAGCACGGCTCGCAGTGGGTTGCGTTCCCGAAGCACTCCCAGCTTGAGAACGCCGTCTTCAACATGGTCGTAGCCGGCCGGGTCGCAGGCGATGACGTCGCCATCATGATGGTTGAAGCCGAAGCCACCGACAACTCCTGGAACCTCATCAAGGAACAGGGCGCCACCGCCCCGACCGAAGAGGTTGTCTCCGAGGGCCTCGAGGCTGCCAAGCCGTTCATCAAGGCTCTTTGCGAAGCACAGTCCGACCTGGCAGCCCGCGCCGCCAAGCCGACGGTCGAGTTCCCGGTCTTCCTGGACTACCAGGACGACGTTTACGCTGCCGTTGAGTCCGCTGCCGCCGAGAAGCTGGCCGCTGTCTTCCAGATCGCCGACAAGCAGGAGCGCGACACCGCCTCCGACGAGCTCAAGGACGAGGTGACCTCTTCCCTCGCCGGCCAGTTCGAAGGCCGCGAGAAGGAGCTGTCCGCAGCCTTCCGCTCCGTCACCAAGCAGGTTGTGCGCCAGCGCATCCTCAAGGACCAGATCCGCATCGACGGCCGTGGCCTGACGGACATCCGCCAACTCACCGCCGAGGTTGAGGTTCTGCCCCGCGTCCACGGCTCGGCCATCTTCGAACGCGGCGAGACCCAGATCATGGGTGTCACCACGCTGAACATGCTCAAGATGGAACAGCAGATCGACTCGCTGTCTCCCGTGACGCGCAAGCGCTACATGCACAACTACAACTTCCCGCCGTACTCCACCGGCGAGACCGGCCGCGTCGGTTCCCCGAAGCGCCGCGAAATCGGCCACGGTGCCCTCGCAGAGCGCGCCATCATGCCGGTGCTGCCGTCCCGTGAGGAATTCCCCTACGCCATCCGCCAGGTGTCTGAGGCTCTCAGCTCCAACGGTTCGACGTCGATGGGTTCCGTCTGCGCCTCCACGCTGTCCCTGCTCAACGCAGGTGTGCCGCTGAAGGCCGCTGTTGCCGGTATCGCCATGGGCCTGGTCTCCGACCAGGTCGATGGCCAGACCCGCTACGCCGCCCTGACCGATATCCTCGGCGCCGAAGATGCCTTCGGCGACATGGACTTCAAGGTCGCCGGTACCTCCGAGTTCGTCACGGCCATCCAGCTGGACACGAAGCTCGACGGCATCCCGGCCTCCGTCCTGGCGGCCGCCCTGAAGCAGGCCCGCGAAGCACGCCTGCACATCCTGGACGTCCTGAACTCTGCGATCGATACCCCGGATGAGCTCTCCGAGTTCGCTCCGCGCGTCATCGCGGTCAAGATCCCGGTAGACAAGATCGGCGAGGTCATCGGCCCGAAGGGCAAGATGATCAACCAGATCCAGGAAGACACCGGAGCCGACATCTCGATCGAGGACGACGGAACTGTCTACATCGGCGCCACGAACGGCCCGTCTGCCGACGCAGCACGGTCCGCGATCAACGCCATCGCCAACCCGCAGATCCCGGAAATCGGTGAGCGCTACCTGGGCACGGTCGTCAAGACCACGACCTTCGGCGCCTTTGTTTCCCTGACTCCGGGCAAGGACGGTCTGCTGCACATCTCCGAGCTGCGCAAGATCGCCGGCGGCAAGCGCGTGGACAACGTCGATGACGTCGTCTCCGTCGGCCAGAAGATCCAGGTGGAAATCACCAAGATCGATGACCGCGGCAAGCTCTCCCTGTCACCCGTTGTGGCTGACGAGGCAGGCACTGGGAACTCAGAGAACACGGACGCCGCTGAGGTCTCCCTGGAGA
>JAXMJF010000016.1:0-152047 GCA_034376805.1 Arthrobacter sp. | reverse complement strand
GGGGGAGAGGGGAAGCTGGCCGGTCACCAAAGCCGCCCCGCTATGGTCCGCGCCAGCACCCGATTCCAGCCGCTTGACAGACATAGAAGCGTCGGGGGAGAGGGGAAGCTGGCCGGTCACCTGAGCCGCCCCACCCACCGGAATCCTCTGCAAAAGGAGCACCACCATGAACACCACACCCACCCTAGAAATGCTCGACCCGGCCACCCTGACCGTGGACATCAACGTCCGCAAAGACGCCGCCCTGACCCCGGATTTCATTGCCAGCATCGCCGAACACGGCGTGATGGAACCGGTCATCGCCCACCGCAAAGACGACGGCGTGGTGCATGTCCTGATGGGACAGCGCCGCACCCGCGCCGCCGTCGAAGCCGGGCGCACCAGCATCCCGGTGATGATAATCGAGTCCCCCGAGGAAGCCGAACGGATCGTGACCCAGGTCGTGGAGAACATCCAGCGCGCCGAACTGACCGAAGCGGACGAGGCCGACGCCTACCACCAGCTGTCTTTGATCGGTGTTTCAGCCGCCGCGATCGCCAAGAAGACCGGGCGCACCAAGACCACCGTGGAAGGGGCGCTGAAAGCGAAGTCCTCGAACGCCGGAGCCGCCGCCCTGGGCAAGGGATACACCATCGATGAAGCGCTCATCATGGCCGAGTTTGAAGGAAACCAGGACGCCACCGAGGAACTGGAGTCCGTGATCGCGGACGAACCCGATCAGCTCCTGCACGTCGCGCAGATGCTCCGGGACCGCCGCGACCGCGCCGCCGCACTCGCCACGCTCATCGAGGAATTGGAAGCCCAGGGCAAGACCATCGTGCAGGACGCAGGGCACTACTCCAACGAAGAGAACCTGTACGTCTCGGCCGCGAAGCGGGCCGACGGGGAACCGGCCACCGACGAGGACGCCAACGCCTACCTGATCAGCACCGACTACCGGGGCCAGCACAAAGCCAACCCCGTCATCACCGGCTGGAAAGACCTGGGCTTCACCCCGAAGTACGAACGCTACGACGGCGGCACGCAGGCCCAGAAAGGCCCGATGACCGAGGAACAGAAAGCCGAACGGAAGACCCTGATAGCCAATAACCGCGAGATGGAAAGCGCCACGAAGGTCAGGCGAGAGTTCGTGAAGACCCTGCTGTCGCGGAAGACCGCGCCGAAGGGGTGGCAGTACTTCACCGTCCACGCCATCACCCACGACCCCGAAACCGCCAGCGGCTACGACGGCAAGGTCGCCACCGAGATGATCGGCGCCAAGACCGGGGAGGACACCGACCGGTGGGGCTGGAACCCGCTGCGGGACCACACCGCCAAAACCACCGCCCGGCCCGAGTTCTCCCTCATCGCTCTGATCTGCGCCGGGTACGAGAAGACCATCCAGAAGGACTCATGGAGGAGCGCCGAGAAGCGGCACTTCCACTACCTGAACCAGCTCACCGCATGGGGATACACCGCCAGCGCCGTGGAGCAGATCATCATCGACAAGCACACCACCGACACCGAGTAACGTAGAAGTGAGCCGGGCGGCTGATCCCCCAATGCAGCCGCCCGGCCCACTCACCCCAGCAAGGGCCAGGAACCTCCCAGAAGTGGGGCGGTCCGCCGCCCAGGACGAACCACAGCAGCCACTCACCAGCGACGGACCGCCATTGGCCGCGACCACGCCAGCAATGGACTACCACCCGCGGGACCAGGAACAACGAGGTACCAGGCCGCGGCAGCACCACAAACCAGTTCAGCTAAGCTGAACCACAGATTTCCTTTGCAGAGGGAAAACCAGGAAGGGCCGGCACACACGTTGCCGGTCCTTCCGCTTTAAGGCTGATTTACAAAGCTGGATGCCGCTTACCGCGTCGAGTTCTCGCAACGCTGGTCAAAGAGGGACCATCCGCGCTTCAAAAGTCGGTAGGAAGCTTCGAAAGGCTCAATGATGTCTTCCAATGAACCGCCGACTGTTCCCTCGCTCAGCAGTTGACCCCTCTTTGGCGGTCCGAGTTGAGCGCGAAGCATCTTCGACCAAGCCAGTGCATGGGCGTCACCGCTCATTTGTCTCCAAAGGCGCATGAGACTGTGCTGCAGTTCTGATGAGGCTCCATACAGCAAGGAACCCGCATAGGGGATGACGTCGTGGGTCATGTTTATGCCTCTAGCTTGAGCCCCAGCTGCTTTTGCACCTGCTTTGCGGCCTTCGAGCCAAATGATTTGCTGATGAATCTTCTGCCTGTCGTCTTCCCTTAGATTTGGCATTTTGAGGCACTCCTCGTGGAACTGCCGCAAACGGTGATATGACTCGAAGATGACCGCTAGTCCCCGCTCTTGTCGGACACTGGGGTCGTCCGGGCCGAGTATGTAGAGTGCTTGCGACGCCGCCATCAAGGCGCCGCGCAGCGTCGTGAAATGAGCAGTGGGGTACAGCTGGCCGGCCTTGATGGCCGTCCATGCTAAACGGAGATGTTCTCCGGCAGAGATGAGAGACAGGCGCGCCTCATCGCCGATGGGTTGCGGAAATATTTTGTTGTCTTCGGAGAGCTCGCTTCCAGGCTGCGGCTCTTCCAGGGTCTGCGCCCTGTGCCTCCAACTTTCCAGGATGGGCTCGTAGGCGGCCAAGTGCTGCAGAAAAGTTGAATCCGTAGTGACTAGAAGGGTCACGTCAGCCTCTCTCGGGTTGGGTGGTGATCTAGGTATTCCCTTGAGCTGAGGAATGCTCCCAATCAGGTCTATGGCAGCGCTGTAAACGCTGGTGAATCGAGAAAATCTAGGAGCACGTTGTCACGTTCCTCGTACTCAGGCCCCACATATTGCCCATCATCGAAGATCTCTGCTCGAACGATATAGGGAGTCCCAGGCGGTGGCGAAGACGCCCAGCAACGCCAGGCAACTCCCTCCTCGTTTGCTTTGGGACTTCGAACTTCACAGCTAGAGCGATCCAAACCAATTTCTTTAAGAGATTCTGATTCCAACAGCCTGATTCTCAGGGAGTAGAACCGATCGCTGAACCCATTGAGCGAAGCGTGGACTAGGACCTCGATCCCGCGAGGACTGGTCTCCTTTTCAGGAGATGAAGTGTCGTCGCGCCTCTTTTTTTCCTCGTAGGAAGCATGTTCAACGCTCTGCTCGATGCCGATCCGATCCAAGGTGGCGCCCAGCTTGTCCCGGGGCTTGAGCTCAGGGGCGATCAGGTACGTTGCCCCAACCAGTGCTGCCACTAAAGAGACCACGGTGCCGAGCCAGGTGATCATTCCTTTTGTAAAACCGCCTAGGTGCTCAAATCTAGAGAAGAACCCCCTTCGTGGTACTCGGGTGCTGTTTTGGCCCCTCGGGGGTGATTCTTCTTCCGACATTTTTTGAGTCTAGGTGAACTATGTCGGGGGCTACGGGCTTTCACAAGCACACGTGAACCGCTATCACCAGCGCACAAGCCAAACCCGGCGCTGATCGGACGCATGCCGCCAACTTGGGTAGAGTTTTGCTCGTTGGGTTAAAGGTGTGCCACTTGGTGGATGGGGAAGGCGCCCAGGCGGCGTTCCGGGACAGGTAGAGCCTGTAACGGTTCGGGACAGGGCAATCCTGTAACGAACGAACCAGAGGCCCGGTGGGTACTGGTGAACCAATCAGACGTGGCAAGCCCGTAGGGAGCCCTTGGTAGATGCCAGGTTGGAACGTCGACCTCCTGCGGGCGATCCGCAGGAGGTCATCCAGCGTCTCTCTGCCGAAGGTTCGTATCAAATCTGGCGCCAAGGCCGCGAAGTTCCCGGACAAATTTGTCAAAGTCCGTCTGCATACTTGATTCGTCGCCCTTTTTCTTAAGAATGCGCTGGTTCCCACTGGGGCTCTTTACCCTCAGGGTTGACCGGGCCTCGTTCCATTTGAATTGCCACCCTTGAGGGGTGAGATTGCTTTCCAGTAGCCGCAGGCCATCTTCGACATTACGTGGCGATGCGGCGGCCGGAACCTGTGGGTGCATGGAGGGGATGTCATCCCGCGGGCCCAGCCTCCGGATTCGATCGCTGAGTTGAATTGCGACTGCACTCAGAGCGGCGCTCACGTCGTTGTCTGATCGTGTGCGGTACCTTGCCTGGGTTATTCCCGCGAGGTCCGAGGGCAGCTTCAACGAGACCCCGTCAGGGTGGACCATGTAAGTGCGGTCCTTTCCCAAAGCTCCTATGAAAAGGCCCAGCTCGAAGACAACGTTGTCCCTCGGTGCTTGCGACTCGGCGTTCCTGCTCTCCACATGATCGTCTGGGCTCAGAACCAATATCGCAAAGTCGACAGTTTTTGCTTTCCGCACCAACCCGTCGAGTACATGCTCACCAAGGTCAAATACTCCCTGAGACCACACCGAGCATTCGATGCCATAGTTCTCCAAGAGCGCGGCTAGCCGAACGGCTACGTCCCGCCCTTCGCTGGACGATCCCAGAAAAGCTGTTGATGTCCTGGCCACGGGCTAAGTCGAAGGCTTGGCGGGGATGGAAAGTCCCCTGTCTCGTAACCGGTCCAGTACTTCATGGGCGGCGTAGTCGAGGGCATCGCTCTTTACCTCGTATCTAAGCGCATCCACCACAGTGGCGTGGAGATCTTCGTAGTCGGTTGATACTGGTGGATTACTGTGGGCCATACAGGCAGAGTACGCGAACCTTCCTGACCTCACTTTAAGTTATGGGTGTGCCGTATAGCGGCGTTTCGCTTGCTCATCTGTGACCGTCTTTTCTTTTGGCGGCACTCCAGAAACATGCAGCAGGGCACTATATCCAGCTCGCCGACGAATGGGTCTGCCTAGATGAGAGCAGAGATCAGCACGTCCTTGGGGCTACGAGTCGTACCGCCGGTTTCCAGGTTGACCCAGGTGAAGCCTTGATCGCGCAGTTTTGCCACGACGGCATAGGTGGCCAGCTGGTGAACGCCCGTCCAGCCATCCTCCCAACCATTTGGGGCCGGCCTCTCCAACGCGGAGTCCTCACGACGCCAGGCGTTTAGGACCCGAACTGTCTTGTTCGCGCTGGGGGGAAACTGGGCTTGGGCGGACTTCAAAATCCTGGCGTTTGATGGCATGGGATAACGGTAGGCGTTTGTATGTGGATAACAAAGGTTTCGCCACGCCCGGTTCAGACCGTTCAGCGTTCGAAATCGACCGTTATGCACCCTTGGTGTTGGTGGGTCTACTCGACGGGTAGCAGTTTGTTGAGCCGAGCAAACAGATTCGCGAAGCGAGCGATGTCCTCGGCAGGTAATTTATCGACCAGGGTGGGATTGCGGCTGAGGAAGCTCGCAGGGTGGTAGTGATCGAATTTTTGACCCAATGCACGTTCAACCTGAACCATGATCCTGCCTTGGTTGAGACTGTCTGGTGCGATGGTTCCGACTGCTGATTCGTCCAGGAGCTGCAGATACCAGGTTCGGTCAAAGAGGTCTTCGATGTCTGCCTCTCGGGTGCCGGTGAACTCGGTAAGCCGAACGATGGCGGAGTGTTCTATGAGTCCTTTGCTGATGATGTCGTCAATGCGCTGGTTACCTTTCGCTGCGACATCGATCATGGCGGCGATGTGGAGGTTACTGCCAGTGAAGAGACTGATGAATGCTGGCATTTTTTCGATGCCGCCAGCTGGGACGATACTCCACCGTGGATCGAGGCCGGCCTCGGGGTCTTCGGTCCTGGTTTTCACGGCCTCCGACATGACAGCCAGGTACAGGAGATCACTTGGCCCTTCAACGAGAAGTTGGTGTGGGCCTATGAGCAGAGTCTGCGCCAGGTCGACGCCGATCGCGGCGAGTAACGGGAACATCGTTTCTTGTCCGGCCCGCAGAACATCGGCCGTTATCTTTGTTCCCTCTTCTTGCTTGTCCTCAACGGTGCGGCACCGTTCAATGTGGGCAGCGTCGATCATGAATGGCGAATGGGTCGTGTAGATGACCTGATGGTGCGGGGCGAGCTCATCCTCGATGTACCGGAGGAGATCCGCTTGGGCCGTGGCATGGAGGCTCAGCCCTGGCTCGTCCAAGAGGATTATCTTTGGAGACTTGTCACGCGCGTATTCGCTGAAGGCGGCCAGGAACGAGAAGAACCATAGAAAGCCTCGGGAGCGTTGACCGATGTCCAGGGTGACCTGGTGGCGGTTGTTGAACACTCCTATCTTCAGGTATGGATCGAAATCATATTGAGCCACCTGTTGTCCTGCATTGTTTACAATCGGGTCTACCGCGATCTTGCGCATGTCGACGTCGAGCGTGATCCGGAGGTCCTTGTTTTGGCTCCAGTATTTGAAGAGCTTACGAGTCAGGCTGTTGGCGGCGCCCTCCATGGAAGCCTTGCGCAGGGTGTAGTTTTCCTCTGTAAAGCGCCCTGCATCGGCCTTCGCCACCCTCAGTAGTGACAGCGCCGTGCGCTCCGACGGAGACAGATCTGCATCGTCTTCGAGAAGCCGATTTACAGGGATGTCGTCGCCGATAGTTCCCCACTCGTCAAAGTAGACGAACTTGGGAATCCGAGGGAGAAGAAAGCCGCGGACCTCCTGGAGGAAGTCCATGGCATCGAGTTTTTCACCGAGCTCAACGGCTGCTGGCGCTTCAGATTCTGCTTGGAGACGCGCAATAATGGCGGCAACAGAAGAGCCGGCTGCGTACTTCTTCTCATCCATTCCAGCCGTTGAGACCAGGTGCTTGACCATGGCCAATTCGTCGATCTCGACGGTCATGTAGAAGGCATTGTTATCAAAACGGCGGCTCACTATCAGGGAATCACCCTTGAGGGTCTTTGGCCCGAACCGCTCCGCGATGGCTTCTTTGTCGACGTCATCGAGGGAGAAGGTGGCTGTAACGGGGGACAAATCCGCGATATTCCCGTCAGCCTCGTCCTCGTTGTAGTCTCCGCGGGGATAGTCCCGTAGCGCATTGAACTTCCGGGGATATCCGGATTCGACGGGATTTACGCGATAGAGAGCCTGGAGAGCGGCTGTCTTGCCGGACTCGTTTTTACCCACGAGGGCTGTCACATCAGGTTGAATGTCAAAGCTTCCTGAATCATCCACGCTCTTAAATCGCTGGATCTGGACAGATGCAAGCCTCATGGTTCCCCCGCTGTAGTTGAGTTATCCCAGCAAGTCTTGCATGCAGCAGCGACAGTAACCTTTGCCGAGGAGCAGGGGTTTAGCGAAGGCAGGGCCACATCTGAACTGCCCTCGAGACTCTGGCAAAAAAGCGTGTCAAAAACGACCGATATCTTTAGCCCTTCAGCTGCTGTCTGTCATGTAGCCCACGGGGGTTTGGGGCTCTGGTTGCTTCGTTGTGGATGGGTTAGCGTCTTGTCCGTCCACGAGGCAGCTGACGGGAGCGGCGATGCGGGTATCGAAGGTGTTGGATCCGGCAAGCAATGAGGTGTCTTTCACGCTGATCGGCGTGACCGGCGTGGTGGAACCGGCGGAGCGGTATCTGCGGTATTTGGCCGAGACCGAGCGGTCACCTAACACGATCAAGGCCCATGCCCACGATTTAAAGGACTGGTTCGTTTTCCTGCGTGAATACGGGCTCGACTGGCAGTCGGTGAAGCAGGAAGACGTTGGTGCCTTCATCCGGTGGTTACGGCGTCCGCCGGACATGCGTGGCCAGGTCCTTTCGGTTCTTCCAACGATTGGGCACCATTGCAGTGAGGCGACGGTGAACCGGAAACTTTCCACCGTGTCGATCTTCTATCAGCATGCCGCCCGCCATGGCCTTGACTTGGGCGAGCTGATCACGTGCTGGGACCCGGGCGCCCGTCAGGGAGGGTGGAAACCCTTCCTGCACCACATCAGCAAGGGCGCGGCGAAACAGCGGCGGGCGGTGAAGCTTTCCGTGACGGCAAGGATTCCCCGCCTGCTGGCTCCCAACGAGGTCCAAAGCATTCTGGATTCGTGCGGACACCTCCGGGACCGGCTGCTCTTCGCGCTGCTCCACGACGCCGGTATCCGGATCGGGGAAGCCCTGGGGCTCCGGCATGAGGACATCGCCGTGGCCGAACGGGAAATCACGATCCGCCGGCGCGACAACACCAACGGTGCGCGCGCAAAATCGCCCCATTCGCGCACGGTCCCCGTCACCGCCGAACTGATCCGGCTGTATGCCGACTACCTCGACGTCGAATACGGGGACCTGGATTCGGACTACGTCTTCGTCAACCTGTGGGGACGGCCCCACGGGCAGGCGATGACGTATGCCGCCGTCCATGACCTGGTGCGGCGGCTCCGGCGGCAGACGGGCGTCGGGTTTGATCCCCACTGGTTCCGGCACACCTATGCCACCCGGATGCTTCGCGAGAACGTCCCGGTCGAGGTGGTCTCCAAACTGTTGGGCCATGCGAGCCTCACCACGACGGTAAAGACCTATGCCCATATCTCCAGCGATGATGCCCGCCGCGCACTGGCCGATGCCGGCTGGTTCGCCACCAGGGCGGTGACGATATGACCACCCTGCATCCCGTGCCCTCACTAAACGATCCGGCACTCGTTTCCCCCGGAGACAGCAGCATCGACCCGCCGCCCGTCTGGACGGGAAACATGGGGAAGGCCTCCCTGGGCGCCGCGCCGTGGGAGACCGAGTTCCCCAAGGATGTCTGGCATGCCAGGGCCCTCGGTATCGCCGCCCGCAGCCAGGTCACGGTCCACTTCGAAAACATCACCCGGCCCTGGTTGAAGCAGCTGGCCAAGCGATGGGCCCGCTGGCGGCTGACGACCGAATTGACGGTTGAAACCGCGGTGCTGGGAACCAAGGCGGTGGAGAGCTTCAACGCCTTTCTGGATTCAACGAGGATCCCGGTCACCGGCACCGCCGACATCGATCGGGAGCTAATCGAAGGCTTCCTGGCATACCTGCATACCCACAGCGCCGGAGTCGTCACGCACCGGATCCGGATCGGCCAGTTCAACACCTTTCTCCTCACCATGCGCCGCCACGGATGGGTGACCGATCTGCCCACGACGGCCCAGATTTACACCGAGGACTATCCCAAAGAGACGGTCCGGCAACCCCGGTCACTGAGTGAACACGTCATGGCCCAGCTGGAGGACCCCGGAAACCTCGCCAAAATGACCACTCCGCATCACCGGCTGATCACCTTGATTCTGATCCGGTGCGGGCTGCGGATCAGCGACACAGTAGCCCTGACCCAGGACTGCATCACCCGGGACAAGGACGGCGCCCCGTATCTGCGGTATCTGAACCACAAGATGAAACGCGAGGCGCTCGTCCCCATCGATAAGGAACTCGAACAGGCCATCGCGGAGCAGATCAGCTACGTCAACGGCGCAGGCAATTCCGGGACACAACTGCTTTTCGCCCACGACCGGGTGGACGTCTACGGCGCCGGACACATCAGCGCAAGCTCATACAGCACCGCCCTTCGGCGGTGGGTCAGGCACTGCGATGTCACCGATGAAAACGGCAACCCTGCCGTTGTCAGCCCGCACCGGTTCCGTCACACGCTGGGGACCAGACTGATCAACCTCGACGTCCCGCAGGAGGTCGTGCGCCGGATCCTGGACCACGACTCCCACCAGATGACCGCCCACTACGCCAGACTCAGCGACACAACCATCCGACGGCACTGGGAAGCCGCGCGGAAAGTCAACGCAACCGGCAGCGTCGTCGAACTTGACCCCGACGGGCCCCTGGCCGAGGCCGCCTGGTCCAAACAGCGCCTCGGCAGGGCGACCCAGGCACTGCCCAACGGCTACTGCGGACTCCCGGTGCAGAAAACCTGCCCGCACGCCAACGCCTGTCTGACCTGTCCCATGTTCATCACCACGGCCGACTTCCTCCCGCAACACCGCGAACACCGGACCCAGGTCGTGCAGATCATCTCCGCCGCCGAAGCCCGCGGCCAACAGCGGCTGGCCGAAATGAACACCCGGGTGCTCGGCAATCTGGACCGCATTATTGAAACACTCGACGACGAAACGCATGCAGGCCCAAACCACGTCCAGGAGGACGATAACCTTGCGGGCAGATAACAGCCGCTACATCCGGCAGGCCGCGGAGCGCCGGCACGAACTCACCCGCTCCAAAGCCGTGGCGGCGCTGCGTGAACTACAGAACCAAGGCGGCGCCGTCACCTTCGAAGCGGTAGCCGCGGCCGCCGGAGTATCGAGGTCATGGCTCTACACCCAGCCCGACCTGCGAACCGTCATCATCGGACTGCGCGACGACCGCCCACAAGAACCCAGAGCAAGCCGAAGCAGCGCCAGCACGGAGTCCCTGCGCGCCCGCCTCACCGCATCGCTGGAGCGGAACCGCGAGCTCTCCGCAGAAATCGAGCACCTCAGACACCAGTTGGCGCTTGCACTGGGACACTCGCGGCGATGAATCCCGGTCTTCGCTGAGGGGGACCCGCTACAGGACGCTGCAGGGACCTTTATGTCCCGGCGTCAGCTTGTTACCTTTAGCCATGAATGGAGATAAGTTGCGGCAGTCCTCAGTCGTTCAGGTGCGGGCGTTCAGGAACAATCGTTTCGTTTTAGCGGCAAGCGCTCTGGTCTCCTTCCTAGTGCTCTTTGAATGGGACACTTCTATCAAAACGTGGGTATCTGTCGCCGCGCTTGTCTTTGGCGGCTTCTGCGTTTATCAAGCAATTCGGGCTTGGATGGAACTCAGAAGTCGGGAAGCAAACAGTCCAGCAAGACAAGAGCACACCACCAAAGAGCCGTGAGGAAAGAGCCGGCGAAGCTTCCTCCGGAGCATCTCGAGTCGGTCACGATTTTCCGTGTTTTCCTCTGAGGAGGAGTCCCGTCCGAGATCCGTCGTGGACACTTTCCACAACGGATGCACCGCGCCACTTGGGCACCGACAGAGACGGACTAGAGATATCGACCGTTTTTGATAGGTGCACTGAAGCTGACCTCTCGTGTCATTTTCAACACTCGTCTGCACAACGGCCCGCGTGTTTTGGGGGTTGTGCAGACGAGTGTTGAGCAATGGTTTTTCAGTACTCGTCTGCACCAACCTCGTTTCTGCTTGATACTCCTCTGCACAACAGGGAGGGGGTGGACGGGACAATTTAGCCCTCATCGGATGCAAAACACCAGAGTCCATGACCCCCGGCTGCGGGCCGACTTCGCCGAACTCGGCATCCCCTCGAATGCATGTCACAAATGAATGAAGCCCTGCCCTTTGCATAACGTAGTATAAATGACGGGTTAAGTGTGTGACTGTTAGTTCGGAATGGCGGCTTTTCTGCAGGTCGGTTTGGCGGTTTAGGTGATTCCGATGACGAGTGTTGAGCGTGCAGCTTCGATGACGTCGTCGGTGATGGTGTTGAGCTCGTTGATTTTCATGACGCGTTCGACCTGTATGAAGAGCCGGTCGATGAGGCGGAAGTTTCCCCTGGTTATGCGGGCGACGGCGGCAATGGCCTGGGCGTCAGTGAAGTCGTCAGGGTCCAAGGCTTGCCCTAGCTTGTGCCAGCGGCGCTGCAGGACGAAATGCAGTTCTTCCTGTTCGAGGGGCCGGTATTCGTGGGCGAATCCGACACGGCTGTAGAGCTGGGGGTAGCGGCTGAACCATTTTTCGATCCCGGGCATGCCGATGAGGATCAGGGCTACGTTGTCGCGGTCGTAGCGGTCGCGCAACAGTTCAAGGGCTGTGGCGTTGAGGCGTTCTGATTCGTCAATAATGAGCAGCTCGACATATTTATTGACGCGGGTGTGGGGCCCTGTCCCCTTGCCGATGTCTGACAGGTGTTGGTCCACGCAGATCGACACGCGTGTGCTGGTGTGCTCGATGTCCGCGTGTATCTGTTTGGGGGTGGTGAGCACGGCGGGGGTGTAGAAGACGGTGCGGGAGCGGGAGAGTGCGGCGTAGACCTGGTGATCGGATTCTTCCCGGGGTCCCCACTCCTCCAGTAGCTTCTGTGCCTTGTGCCAGTTGGCATAGCGTCTGGCGGAGAGGGTCTTTCCGATTCCGGCCTGCCCGTAGCAGATGCCGATCGTGTGCTGGCGGCGCACCGCGTCCGCGAACTCCACAAACCGGCGGTGCTCTTTGGTGGCGATGAAGCTTTGCGTGGTCACAGGTCATCCTCCAGGTATGTGCGTAGCTTTGGGCGCTTCATGGGTTGCTCGACAGAGGGCGGCGCCGAAGCTGGCTTCGGTGACGCTAAATCCGGTAAGTGCCGGGCCACGACGGCGATGCGCTGGTTTATTTGTCCGCGCAGTTCGCGGCGTCTGGCCGAGCGTCCGGCCTGGATGTCCTTGAGGGTGAGGGTTGAGGTTTCGTGGTCGGGGTCTACGGCTTTGCAAATGAACTGGTTCTTGTGGAATATGCGGATCTCTGTGATGTCCCGGGGGTCGTAGCGGACAATGATGGGTTCGCGGACGTAGGCGGCCAGCAGTGGGGAGACGTACCTGAGTCCTTGGAAGTGCACGCCGTCGCGGTGGACGATCCGGGGTTTGGCGACGGTCAACAGGAGCAGGTTCAGTTCGTCCATGGTTGCCGGGAGTCGGGGCAGCCAGCCGTCCCCTACCCAGGCTTGGTGCGGGGTCGCCTTGATCTCTGGATGCTTCCGCTGGTGATAGTCCTCGATTATGAAGCGGCCGATGGCGGTATCCAGCTCTTTGAGGGTCAGCACCGGCGCGGGCGGCGTGTAGCCGCGGGTCAGGTGTCCGGGCAGTTCGGCCAGCAGCTCCGTATTGACGGTGCTGAAGAAGCGTTCAATTTTTCCGCGTCCCTGGGGTCTTGCGACTGTTGAGTAGGTGATTTCGAAGTGGAGGTCCTTCGCCGTCTGGGTGAGGTGGTGGCTGGTGAAGTCTGAGCCGTGGTCGACGTAGAGGACGTCGGGGATCCCGCACATCGGCCACCCTGTGCCGGCTTTGGGCCAGATGGCCTGCCGCAGTGCCAATGCGGTGTTCAGGGCCGATGGCGCCCCGAGGAAGATGGTGTAGCCGCAGATCGCTCGGGAGTAATCGTCCACGATGGTGGTGAGCCAAGGGCGCGCCGGTTTCATGTTCGCGTTCAGCACGAGGATGTCCAGTTCGGTGTGGTCGGCCTGCCAGATCGCGTTCGGCCCCTCGGCCCGGTGCCGCCATGCCAATTCATAGGTGTCACGGTAAGCGGCCGTTCCCAGCTGGGCGAGTGTCTTCATGCCTGGGTCAAGGCCCGCGGTGATGGAGCGGACGGTGCTGTAGGAGAGGGGTGGCCAGCCGTGGTCGGCGGCGACGCGGTTGGCTTTGCGGGCGATGGCAGCCACAGATAGGGGCGGGTTCACCAAAGCCAGCCCTTCGACGAGTGCGACCAGCTCGGAGGTGCTCCTGCGTCGGGTGGTCCCTCGGTTTGCACTAGCCAGTCCGGCGATGCCGTTGCGTTTGTGGGCCGCGTGCCAGCGCTGCAGTGTCCGAAGTCCGATGCCTTCGTGCTCAGCAAGGGCAGTAAGGGGCACGCCGTCTTCGATATGCCGGCGAAGGATTCGCCAGCGCACCAACGCTGTCTGGTCAGGCATGGAGGCAGTGTTACCGGTGAGGGTACCGCTGCCTCCGGCCGTCACCGGACTGTTTTCTGCCCTGAACGGCGCCGCGGCACGGCAGGGGCCGGTTCGCGCCGGAGTGCCCGGTAGACGGTGGTCCGGCTGACGCCCAGAACCTCGCCGATCTTCTCGACCGTCATGTCCTTTTGCTCATACATCCGGCGGGCGGTCCGGAGCTTGTCCTTGGTCAGCAACGGGGGCCGGCCGCCAACGCGCCCGCGCGCCCGTGCCGCCTGAAGCCCTGCGCTAGTCCGCTCACGGATCAGATCCCGTTCGAACTCCGCCAGCGCCGCGAACACATGGAAGACGAGACGTCCGCCCGAGGAAGTTGTATCGATCGCCTCCTGCAGGGACCGGAACCCGATGCCACGCTCCTGGAGATCGGCGAGCTGGTCAATCAGATGTCGGATAGACCGGCCAAGCCGGTCCAGCCGCCACACAACCAAAGTGTCCCCGGGCCGCAGCTGATCCAGAACGTTGGTCAGTTCCGGCCGGGACTCCAGAGACCCGGAAGCCGTGTCCGTGAAGATGCGGTAGCAGCCGGCCGCCTTCAACGCGTCCTGCTGCAGAGCCGCGTCTTGGTCCCCGGTCGATACCCGGGCGTAGCCCAACAGATGTCCCATACGCCCAAATGTACCAATACCCGTCAGCCAGCAGAAGAACCGGCACATAGAAACCGGCACTGAGTTTCGCTACAAAATCCGGGGATACACGGAATCTTTTCAACGAGTCGGCTGGTTTGTAGCAAATACGGTCGTTTTAGATACAGGACTCTTCATGCCAAGCCGGTGGGCTATCGTCAGGTTTGGCAACGTGAGGAGATGATGGCTGACTGGCTGTTTGGAGCGGTTCCCTTTTGTTCGCTTTCGGGGTCATCTCCGCCGGTCCACGAGTTTTTGTTCGACGTCGGCCTGTTCAGGGCTGATACTGGCCCCGGCATGGGTGGTTTCGGACAACATGCTGTACTCCTGCGGTCTTGTGGGGGGAGTCTGCCCTTGTGGCCGGGTCAGAGGTCGTGGAGGACCCGGGGGTCTTCGCCGGTCAGGGCCGCCTGAAGGAGGCGTGTGAGGTTTTCGGTGGTGACGGGGCGCGGGTTGGACGCCGGTACGGCCGGGAGGACGACGTCGACGGCCTCGGCGATGCCGTCCGCGGTGAAGCCGTAGTCCGCCAGTGCCTTGGGGGCGTCCAGACGTTTGCGAAGTTCCTGCAGGCCGGTCAGGGCGTCGGCGGTGCCGAACGCTGCAGCGATGCGGGCCTCGGCGTCGGGCGCAGCGGAGGCGTTGAAGGCCAGGACGTATGGCAGCACGGTGGCGTGCGTCTGGGCGTGCGGCAGGTTGAACGTGCCGCCCAGGACATGGCAGATCTTGTGGTGCAGACCGGACCCGGCGGAGGAGAACGCGACGGCGGACAGGTAGGCGCCGTAGAGGGCCTGCTCGCGTCCCTCGGTCCCGGACGGGTCGGCGGCGATGAGCGGCAGGCCCTGGCTCAGGGCCCGGATCCCTTCGGCGCCGAGGGCTGCGTTGATGGGGTCGGCGCGGGGGGCCCACATCGAGTCGATGCAGTGGGCCATGCCGTTCAGGCCGGACGCTACTGACATGGGCACGGGAAGGGACAGGGTCAGGGCCGCGTCGTAGATGACAGTGACGGGGAGGACGGCATCGTCCACTCCGGTGGTTTTCCGGGCTGCTTCGGTCAGGCCCCAAACATTCGTGGCTTCTGATCCGGCGTAGGTGGTGGGCACGGCGATGATGGGCAGGCGGGCAGTCTTCGCGACCGCCTTGGCGAGGCCCGTCGTCGAACCGCCGCCGACGCAGACCAGCAGGTCGATGCTGTGTTCGGCCGCGGCGGCCCGGGCTTTCTCGGCCGTTTCGATGGGGACGTGCATCACCACGTCGTGGTGCCAGAGGGCCACTTCGATGTCGGCCGCGACGTCGCGGGCCATCGGAGTCTCGAAGTCCGAGGCGATCACCATCACGCGCTGCGCGCCCAGCCGGGCCGCTTCCGCTGCAAGGTTCGCAGCAGCCTTGCCGGTGCCGAACAGGACACGCTGGCCAAGGGTCACATGGTCAAAAGTCAGGCTCATAGTCAGTTCTCGCGGTTCAGGATTGCGGCGGCGGCCCCGTAGAGGACGCCTTCCGGATCGTCCGGCAAGCGGTCCGCGCGCCAGCCGACGTGCTTGTCCGGACGGACCAGTCCGCGTCAGTCTCGTCGTACCAGCCGGCCACGCTGCGCGTGTTTGAACTTCCGCCCGAGGGGGCTCAGCGCGGGCAGGTCGAAGTCGGGATGCCCTGTGGATTGTCGGGTCGTTGTCGTCTGCGGCCAGCAATGCCTCTTTAACGGGTGAGCGGCGCTGCCTACGTGGACTGGTAGCGCCGCTCATCCGGAAATAAGTTAGCTGCGCTTGAGGAAGAGGCTGACGTCGTCGTTGCTGATCAAGTCCGGGACGGTCCAGCCGTCCAGGTCGTATTCGGCCAGGCACTGGTCCGCGAAGCCCTTCATGTAGTCCGTGGTGCCCTGGGCCTGCGCGGCGAAGAGGATCTCGGCCTTCACGTTCTCGTGGTTGCCGGAGTAGTTCCGCTCGTAGAGTTCATGCCGGCCGCCGAACTCGGTGCCGATCGAGTCCCAGAGCAGCTTCATCAGCTTCACCCGGTCCACGGCCTCCACGCCGTCGGAGCCGCGGACGTACTTGTCAAGGTACGGCCGGATTTCCGGTGTCTTGAAGTCCAGGGCCGAGGAGTTCAAGTAGATCAGGCCGGACGCGACGTCCTGCTCGATGATTTCCTTGATCCGCGGGTACCCGATGGACATGAACATCCGGTAGGACAGGCCGTAGTCGAGCTTGGGCAGCACGGTGCCGTTCGGGCCGGCGTCGGGATTCAGGGTCATGCCGTCGATTAGCGCGTAGAACATGTTCCGCCAGCCCAGGACCTCCCCCACCCGGGTCTGGACGCCGCGGAAGTCCTGCGTCCCGGCGACTTCCAGGGCCTTCATCAGCAGCCCGGCGATGAAGTCCAACTTGGTGGCGAGGCGGATCACGCCCTGGAAGGTGAAGCGGTTGATGAAGCCGGTCTGCGGGAAGAAGTTGTTGATCTTCTCCACGTCGCCGTAGGCGAAGACGTTCTCCCACGGGATCAGGACCTTGTCGAAGACGAACACGGAGTCGTTCTCGTCCATCCGGCTCGAGAGCGGGTAATCGAACGGGGTCCCCATCACCGCCGCCTGGTGGGCGTAGGAGGCCCGGCTGATCAGCTTCACCCCGGGCGCGTCCATCGGCACCGTGCAGATCAGCGCGAATTCCTTGCGCTTGATCGGCAGGCCGTAGTGGGCGATGAAGTTGTAGTTGGTGATCGCGGAGCCGGTCGCGACGACCTTCGCGCCGGAGACGATCAGACCGGAACCGGTTTCCTTCTCGACCTTCATGAACACGTCGCCGACCTGGTCCGGCGGGAGGTGGCGGTCCACCGGCGGGTTGATGATCGCGTGGTTCCAGTACAGGACCTTCTCCTGGGACTCCTTGTACCAGCGCTTGGCGTTCTCCTGGAACGGCTCGTAGAAGTCCGGCATGCCGCCCAGGGTGCCCAGGAACGCGGCCTTGTAGTCGGGTGAGCGGCCCAGCCAGCCGTAGCTCATCCGCGCCCAGGTCTCGATCGCGACACGATCCTTCTTCAGGTCCTCGACGCTGTGCGGGGTGCGGAAGAAGGACATCGTTTTGCCACCGGACCCCGTGTCCGTGGGGACCATCAGCTTGTCCTGCAGTTCGGGCTTGTGCATCGCGTCGTACAGCCGGGCGGCCATCCGGATCGAGTTCCGGAATGCCGGGTGGGTCGTGACGTCCTTGACACGCTCACCATAAATCCAGACCTCGCGGTCATCCTGCAGAGACTTGATGTACTCATCCCCGGTCATCGGCATCTTCGGATTCGCCGGCGTCGTTCTGTCACTCATCGACGGGGTGGAGGACGCCGAGGAATCGGCGGCGGGAACTGACTGGTCAACAATTTCGGTCATGATCGTCCCTTTCAGGGGAGGGGTCTCTGAGCGGTGAGGAAATTTCGGGCGTGCTGGGTGTGATGCGGGTTAGCGCGGCGTGGAGCCGTGGAGCGGCTTGAAGGAGCTGGAGCCGGCGAACCACCCCGATTCGGGGGCGTCACCGGAGTGGTCCCAAGGGGCCCCCTCGACGAGCCGGCCGATCTGGCGGAACTTGCCGCCGAAGAACAGGAGTGGTTCCCGCTTGGTGATTTCCATGCCGATGACCTCGCCGACGACGATGATGTGGTCGCCGCCGTCGTAGATGTTCCACGGCCGGCATTCGAGCGTGGCGGCGTTCCTGGTCAGCACCGGGACATTGCCGTCCAGGGTCCATTCCGGCTCCTCGTCGAGGACCTTGCCAGCGAAATGCAGGGCCACATCCATCTGTTCGAGGGACAGGATGTTGATGGCGAAGGCGGCACCTTCAAGGTAGCGGGCGGCGCGCGAGCTCCGGGTCAGGGTGACCTGGGCGAGCGGCGGGTCGAGGGATACCGCGGTGAAGGCATTGACAGTGGCGCCGTGGGGGACGCCGTCGTCGGACCGGCAGGTCACCACCGTCACGCCGGTGGCAAACGTGCCGAAGGCGTGGCGCAGTTCGCGGGTGTCAATGGCCCTCATGACTTCCTGAGTCATCGACTTCTCCTTTCTGCTGGTGTTCATTACCGGGGCGGCGGCCTAATTTTGGGCGAGCGGCATGACGTCGGGTGGGGGTGGTGTTTGGGTTGGGCCCGGGGCCGTTTGGGTACCGGCCCAAGGCCCGGGACTGCAGCTTTAGTCCTGGGGGTCGAGTACGAAGTTGTAGGTGACTTCGCGGCCGTGACCGTCGGCGCGCTCTGTGGGGGCGAGGACGAGTTCGGGCTTCACGGCCGAGGCGATGTCGTCGGCGACGTGCTCGTCGCCTTCGAAGTAGAGCTGGGTGGTGATGAGCTGGTGCTCTGGGGCCGAAACCTTCAGGTGCAGGTGGGCCGGCCGCCAGGCGTGCCAGCCGGCCGCGGCGATGAGGGCACCGCAGGCGCCGTCGGTGGGGATCTGGTAGGGCGCCGGCTGCATGGTGTTGATCTGGAAGTTGCCCTGGGCGTCGGCGATGATGGAGCCGCGGAGGTTCCATTCCGGCAGCCCTGGGGCGAACTGGGAGTAGAAGCCGAGGTCATCGGCGTGCCACAGTTCGATCAGTGCCCCGGCGAGCGGCTCGCCGGCGACGTTCGTGACCTGGCCCTGGAACAGCAGCGGGGTGCCGGGTTCGTCGTCGCGCATCGGCAGGGTGGCCGGGGTGTTGAGCGAGGGGGCGTCCGGGATGTAGTACGGTCCCTCGATGGTGCCCTTGGAGCCGTGGCGGTTGGCGTTGGCGACCTCCTCGACGGAGTGCTCCACCCAGACGTCCAGGAACAGCGGCCATTCGCCGTCCTCGCCGACCTGAATGAGCCAGGCCTTGAAGGCGTTGTACTCGTCGTAGGTGACTTTCTCGTCCAGGACGGTGTCGTTGATCGCCTTGATGACGCGGCCGGCGAGGGTGCTGACCCGCTCCTGGCTTGTGCTGGCGGCGAAGTGCTTGTTCTCCCGGAAGCGGGCGGTAGCCCCCGCGCCCGAGGATGCGGCAGTGGCTTGGGTTTCCGTTGTCATGGTGACTCCCTTGTCAAAGAACGGTTGGTCACGAACCTTGGTCAGAAGCGGTTCGAGAGTTCCGGCATATCGTGCCTGATGCTGCTTAGTGCTGCGCATCACATCCGGTGTTGTTTCAACGGTAGGCCCCTAATTGAGCGAGGAGAAATACCTATTTTCGAATCATTGAAAGCTTTTCGATATAAATGCGGTGGGGTTATTCGACAGCGGACGGGTGCTTGGCCAGCGGCGTGACCTTGATGTCCATGTACGGGAAGAGCGGCAGTCCGGACAGCAGAGTGTGCAACTCGTCGTTGTCCGCGACGTCGAACACCGAGTAGTTGGAGTACTCGCCCACGACCCGCCACAAATGCGCCCAGCGGCCGTCGCGCTGGAGCTCCTGGGAATACTCCCGCTCCTCCGCCTTGATGGCGTCGGCGCGTTCCTTGGGCATGTCCAGCGGAATATTGACGTCCATACGGACCAGGTACAGCATGTGGTTTTCCTTTTCGGTGGGGGCTTTCTGAGGGCAGATACGGCCGGACAGGCCTAGTCTTGCCGGTACTTCTGCAGCTTGTCGGCGTCGATGGCTGCCCCGACGCCGGGGACCTCGCGGACCCGGATGGCGCCGTCGTTGATTTCGAGCGGCTCCGCGAGCAGGTCATCCGTCATGTCCAGGTAGTTGGAGAGCTCCCCGGCCCGCCGGGAGCTGGCCTCGAAGGCCGCGCCGAAGGTGACCGTGGCGAGGCTGCCGACCTGGGTGTCGATCTGGTTTCCCATCGTGACGTCCACGCCGAGCCCCTCGCAGAGGCCGAGGATCTGCTGGGCCTCGGTGAAACCGCTGCGCGCGGTCTTAATGCAGATCGCGTTGCTTCCGCCGGAGAGCAGTTCCCGGGAGACGTCGCCGAGTGTGGCGACGCTTTCGTCGCCCACGATCGGGATGCTCGAGTGCTGGACCAGCCGGCGCCGACCCATCGCCTCGCCGGCATCGCACGGCTCCTCCAGCATGGACAGGCCCAGGCCTTCGGTCCGGCGGAGCACCTCCATGGCCTCGTTCGCCGTCCACCCGCGGTTGGCGTCGAGGTAGATCTCGGTGTCCGCACCGAGGCCTTCCCGCAGCACATGGCAGGCCTCGACGTCGAGCGAGAGCGGCCGCCGGCCAACCTTGAGCTTGAAGGTGTTGATGCCGTACGTTTCCCGGAAGCGCAGCGCTTCCTCCAGGAGCTCTGCAGCGGGTTTGAAGCCCAGCATGTGCGAGACGCGCATGCTGTCGGTGAAGCCGCCCAGGAGTTTGTGCACCGGGGTGCCCAGCGAAATCCCGATGACATCCCAGAGCGCGATGTCCAGGGCCCCCTTGGCCGTGGGGTTGTTGACCGTGCGGCGAAGCAGCTGCTGGACCTTGGAGCGGTCCAGCGGATCCAGGCCGATCAGCTGCGGGGCAAAGACCTTGGTCACCACCGATACAATCGAATCCTGCGTTTCCCCGTAGGTGTAGGGCCGCGGCGGAGTGTCGGCCACCCCCCAGATTCCGGTGTCCGTATGGATCCGGACCAGCACATGTTCCGCGGCGCTCACCTCTCCGCTGGCGAACTTCAGCGGCCGCGCATACGGGATGGAATAGGGGATTGCCTCGATACGTTCGATCTTCACGGGGTCTGTCCTTTGGTGGCTGCCGACTTACCTGCCGGGGGCTGCGTAGCGGGGAGGGAATCGAAGAGAGCGAGGAAGGCACGCAACAGCGGCGCTTCCTTGTCGCTGTTCCAGGCCACCGCCAGGTCCACCGGCGGGGGGTTCCGGAGCGGCCGGAAGGCAACGCCTTGGAAGGAAAACATCCGCGATGTCATGGGAACGAGTGCTATGCCCATACCGGAGGCCACGAGCGAGAGCAGCGTGGAGGTCTCCTTTGCTTCCTGGACCACCCGGGGCTGGAATCCGGCCTTGCGGCAGGCGTCAATAAAGATGCTGCTGACCGCGGAATAGCTGGGATAGCCGATGAAGCCCTCCTCGGACAGGGCGGCCAGCTCCAGCATTCCCTTCTCTGCCAGCGGCGAGTCCGCGGGCAAGGCCGCCACCAGCTGGTCCTGTTCCAGCAGCTTCAGGGCGATGGCCCCCGAATGGACAGGTGGGCGGAGGACGGCAGCATCGAGCCTGCCCTCCTCCAACGCAGCTTCCATCTGCGGCGTCAGCATTTCGCCCTGGACCGTGATGCGGAGCCCGGGCAGGGTGCGTCGCGCGGCCTGGACGATGCTGGGCATTAGCCGGTATGTGGCCGTGCCGGTGAACCCGACGCGGAGCACTCCGGTGGCACCTTCGCCAACCTGCCGCACGTCGGATTCCAGGACTTCCAGTTCCTGGAGCATTACCCGCCCCCGGTCCAGCAGGACCTGACCTGCCGGCGTCAGCTCCACTTTCCGGGTAGTCCGGACCAGCAGCGGGGTGCCCAACTGTTCCTCGAGCTGCCGGATCTGTTGGGACAGGGGCGGTTGCGCCATATGGAGCCTGGCGGCGGCCCTGCCAAAATGCCGTTCTTCTGCGACGGCGATGAAGTACTTGAGATGTCGCGTCTCCATTGATGCCCCTCGGTTAGGTCTGCTGACGCAATGCCATGCAGAAACAAGCCTAAGAGCGCAAATTAGTAAAAAGAAATACCCATTTATCCACGACTAGGATCTCTTAGGTCCTAATAAGCCCCGGTAATCACCGGTGACACGTTGTCATCGCCCTGCCCCTTGATCCAGCTGTCGGCGGTTGCGGCTTTGAGCGCCAGTTCGGTGGCGCCGCCGTAGCCGGCCTCCACGGGTCAGCGTGTGTCAGAGGCACCTGCGGCAGTACCAGCCCAACTTTGGCAAACGCAACGGGCAGAAGGTCCCTCGCAGGCTTCCTCAGACAGCCAGCCCCGAATGGAGGCCGGTAGGCGCGGGGCCATCGAGTTAGCGTTCGGTAAACGGAACGGCAAACCGCCATTCAAGCTGTGATTTAACCGCCATTTCGGGTTAACAGTCACATAAGTGACAAATTTTGAATCCGTCCCGGTTTCGATTCCGGGTGTCATTTAAACGAACGTATAAAAGACAGAGGAGAACCCAAGTGCTCGTCGGCTACATGCGCGTCTCAAAGGCGGACGGCTCTCAGACCATGGACCTGCAGCGCGACGCGATCCTGGCCGCCGGCATCGGCGCGGACTCCCTCTATGAAGACCGTGCCTCCGGGAAAAAGGACGACCGGCCCCAGCTGGCCGCCTGCCTCAAGGCTTTGCGCCGCGGCGACACCCTCATGGTCTGGAAGCTCGACCGGCTCGGCCGGGACCTGAGGCACCTGGTCAACGTCGTCCACGACCTCACCGAACGCGGCATCGGACTGAAGGTCCTCACCGGACAGGGCGCCGCCATCGACACCACCACCGCTTCCGGGAAGCTCGTTTTCGGGATCTTCGCGGCCCTCGCCGAGTTCGAACGCGAACTCATTTCCGAACGCACCCTCGCCGGGCTCGCCTCCGCCCGCGCCCGCGGCCGGAACGGCGGACGCCCCTACAAGATGACCTCCGCGAAGCTCCGCCTCGCCATGGCGTCCATGGGCAAGCCGGGAACCAAAGTCAGCGAACTCTGCATCGAACTCGGCATCACCCGCCAGACCCTCTACCGGCACGTCTCACCTACCGGAGATCTGCGCCCCGACGGCCAAAGGCTCATTTCCCGGTAGGGCGCGGGTTGCGCCGGACGCGGAGGGCGGGATATTGGCCGGACCCTCGCGGGGCCAGGTTGGCCGCGGCCGGGGCCAGGGCAGCCACCACTAGAGATGGCACACATCGCGCGCTTGCAGCATCATGCCGGAAGCACCCGCTTCCGAATAATCCGCCCAGACCAAAGCCAGGGCCGGGACTGTCCCCACGCCCGGCACGCAGCCGGGGCCCAGAGCTACCAAGGCCCCCCTGCTTGGTTTGCGCTTCCGGTTGCCACCCCATTCGGGGCTGGGGTCGGTAGTGTCGGGTCATGGATAGCGGCACCTTGGTCAATTTCTTGCTGGTTCTCCTTTTTGTGCTGTTGGGAGGGGTCTTCGCCGGTACGGAAATGGCGCTGGTATCCCTTCGCGAGAGCCAGGTGCGTCAGATAGGAAAGCTTGGGAAGGGCGGGGCGAGGACTGCCGCTTTGGCCCGGAATCCCAATCGATTCCTCGCAACTGTCCAGATCGGTGTGACCTTGTCGGGTTTCTTCTCAGCCGCCTACGGCGCTTCCACGATTGCACCCGATGTGGCACCCTTTCTGGAAGGTTTGGGGATGGGCCCCGCAGCAGAGCCGGTCTCCGTTGTCGGAATGACGTTGCTGGTGGCGTATATGTCCCTGGTGCTCGGTGAGCTGGTGCCCAAAAGGTTGGCGATGCAGAACGCGGTTGGCTTCACGAAGGTTCTGGCCCCTCCGCTGATCATCCTTTCGCACGTTATGCGGCCTGTCATCTGGATGCTGTCCGTTTCAACCAATGCCTTGGTCAAGCTATTGGGCGGCGATCCCCACGCCAAACAGCAGAGCGTCAGCTCCGAGGAACTCTGGGACATGGTCGCGGAGAGCGACATGCTGGAGGAACCCAGCCGAAGCATCCTCAGCGACGTGTTTGGGGCCGGGGACCGCTCCCTCCACGAAGTCATGCGCCCCCGCACCGAGGTGGCATTCATCAACGGCGCACTGAGCATTGCGGCCGCCCGCAGCATCGTCAGGGACGGCCCGTACTCGCGCTATCCCGTGATCGGACGGACCGCGGATGACGTCCTCGGTTTCGTCCACATCCGTGACCTGATGCCCCAAGGCGACGGGTACGAGGAGGGGACAGTGAAGAGCATTGTTCGCGAGATTCTTCCGCTGCCGGGAACGAACAGGGTGCTGCCATCGCTGGCCAGGATGCGCCGCCTGGGTCACCACATAGCGCTGGTGGTTGACGAGTATGGGGGCACCGACGGCATCGTCACCCTGGAAGACTTGGTTGAGGAACTGGTGGGTGAAATCTACGATGAGTACGACACCGGGGCCGACCACGAGGACCGCGTCAGCGTGTCCAACGGTTCTGTCGACGTCGACGGCGGCCTGATCCTGCAGGAGTTTGAGTCAGCGACCGGCATAGCACTGCCCGATGGGCATTACGAAACAGCCGCCGGATTCGTCATGGATCGTCTCGGCCGCCTGCCCCGGCGCGGGGACCGGGTGGAAGTGGCAGAGCACGTGTTGACGGTGGTCGCGATGGACGGCCTGCGCATCGGGCGGATCCGGGTCACGCCCGTGAACGAACGGCCGGTGGAACTTTGAGTACTTCCGGGCCTCCGCATCAGCAGCCGGGTGGACGCCGCCGATGACCCGGGGTTCGGTTCGATGCCGACCGCGCCGGGCACATCCGCGCCGGGGCCAGTACGCCGGACCGGCGTGCTGATCAATGTTTGGAGCCGCCGGAAAGGTTTGGCTCCGACAGCCCACCCACTTACCGCTCGGGATTGCGGTCGCCGGTGGGGCAGGTTGTGGGTTGGCCGGGAACTTGGCTGGCGCTCAGAGCGCAGGGGTACTGGGCCGCGGTGGTAGGGGGTGTTGTCGCCCAGCATGGCCTAAGGACGTTGAGCATCCAGCTCCCTACATGTTTCTCAGCCTGCGCTGTGCCGGGTTGGACGGAGCGGGAGCGAAGACGGCCAGTAACTCGCCGATCTCGTGTGTTGCGGTTGCCGGGTGGTGGAAGCGCCGGTGGGGGTCCACGGTGTAGTGGCTGCGTCGTCCCACTCTCTGGCGGGTGAGGTAGCCGACGGTCTCGAGGTCCTTAAGGATGCTCAGGGTCGCACGCCCGGTGATCCCAACACTGCCGGCGATCTCGCTAACCAGTGCGTCAGGGGAACCGGCCACGACCAGCAGTACCTGGGCGTGTTTGGTGAGCAGTGTCCACTGTGGCCGCTGGGACTGGTCCCGGGCCGCGGACCCGGAACTGTCTGCATGGTCCGTCGCTGGTAGAGGAGTCCCGTCGCCGGGAAGGAACGTGGAAGGCATTTCGTGGTTTGTCCGTTCGGAAGTAGAGGGCTCACGACCCGACCAGAGGCGGGGGCGGGTTGGCGCATGGTGGTGGTGGCCAACTCCCGCGTATCTCCGCCTCGGCGATTCGGGAATCTAGGTGGTGGCACGGCGCCGCGTCAACGGATGCGATGGCCGTGGGCGGCGAATGGCCCATGGTTGTGGCTAGGCAGAAGGCGGGGCGGGATCGGGTGGCGGGTTCCTGGGCAGCTCCCCGCCGTGCCCGGGGTCGCTGAGGCGATCTCCGAGCGGGCCGGACGGCGCACTTTCATGGCTCCTGGGCGCCGCATCGGCTACGACGAACAGGACCTCGGCCCCGTGCTTCAGGGAGGGCACCGGGAACGCCGAAGGGGTGGTGCGCGGCGGGAGGGGCATTCGCGGTATCTTACCAACTGCAAATGGAACAACACGCCGGGGGCAAAATGCTCATCTGTTCGGTCAGCGCCTCCTGTATTGCACACGCAAAATGCCCCGTTCTGGTTGTTCACACACCGGAGACAGCGAAAACTACTAACCAAAGTCAATCATGCAGCTGCGGCTGGAACCCGCCAAGATACTCAAGCATGTGAAACACTGAATGCCGTAGACCGGATATCGAATACGAGAATCATGATGAGCGGTGAGGTGCCGGCCGTACGCTGGCATGGAAATCCTTGATTTGGCGGGTATCACCGCAGGCATTGGAGTGATTCTGCTGACGGCCCCTGATGTCTTTCACACCCTGCTTTATCCCCACTGCATGGGACCAGTGTGCAGGATGATCGTGTGCGGGTTCAGGCGTCTATCCAAAAAGATTCAGTGACGGGCGCACTACTCAGATGCCCGAACTTTGAGACGGCCTAGATCGACGCCCCTTGTTAACGTGCCCGAGGAAGCGGAGCGATCATGACGATGGGTTTTACTGTGGATCTCTTGCAGCACCCTCTGTGAGGGTAGTACCAACGGGTTGCAGCCGAGGTAGTAAGTGTCAGGGCATGTAGGGGGCGTAGTAGGGCAGTGAGTCATCGAGGACCGGCACCAGCACGGTCAAGGACCCGTCCGCGTATGTGACGGTCATTGGCACCATTGACCCTGGGTCAGCACCGGCCCGCTCGAAGAGAAGCGGCTCACCTCTCTCGAGACGAACCGAGTTCTCACCGAGGACTAGGATGCTGCTGAGCTGTCCTGCGACGTTGATGTCGAGCATAAGGTCCTGGTCAGTGTCGTTGATGATAGTTCCCAAGACGCGGCCAGGCTTCTGGGCGGAGTCGCCGACTATCAGCATGTTCAGCAGTCGGACGTTGCCGCTTGATGCGTGTGCGCCGTCGGTGAGTGAGTCGCTCATCTGGGTGGCGATTGGATTGGTGAACGAGCACCCGCACAGCGTTAGACCGAGCAGTATGAAAAAGCCGGTCGTCGCCGCAGGCTTGCCTTTTGTCCAAGGTTGCATTTGAAGGGCTCCTACTTGCGTGGTCCCGATCAGAGCAGGTTTTGAGCTTGATCCTGAGGGTCGGGTAGGGATGAATGCCTGTGACTGGCACTTGAGGTTGCGACCATCGAGGCTCTGCAAGGTAATGGGCCTGTCGCAGGGCTTCGTGGGAAGCCTCCGAGCCATCTACGCCGACAGTCATTTTTCGCTATTTCCTGTCCGTGCCCCATTTAAGGACTCCGATCTTGGTTTAGGTCCCAAGCTCCTTGCCGCTGGCTTCAAACGGTAGATCACTAGGAGGCTCATCGAGAGTGCCTGTCAGGATTGGTTGGGTAGTGGTGGATACCGTCCCAGAGGATCAGGATCAGGATCAGGATCAGGATCGCCAAGAGACGGACGAAAATCGGGGGCCGCCGGGCGATTGCCCATGGTTGTGGCTAGGCAGAAGGCGGGGCGGGATTGGGTGGCGGGTTTCTGGGCGGCTCCCCGCCGCGTGCAGGGTCGCTGAGGCGATCTCCGAGCGGTCCGGACGGCGCACTTTCATGGCTCCTAGGCGCCGCATCGGCTACGACGAACAGGACCTCGGCCCCGTGCTTCAGGGAGGGCACCGGCAACGACGATGGGGTGATGATCACGGCCGCCCCTGCCCGGCGGGCGGCGCGGGCCAAGGCCAGGGCTATGGCTTGGACCTGAGGTGCACGGCGGAAGGGGCAAGCGCGGTATCGCACCAACTGCAAATGGAACAACACGCCGGTGGCGTCCAGGCAGGGGTGCGCCCGTGCGGCGACGGTTTCGGCCTCCCGTAGCGCTTCCCGGTGCAGGCGGGCTGCGATGGCGGCGTCGGTGGTGAAGGCCGGTTGCGCGAGGGGCACCAGCAGAACGGTCGGCCGTCGTTGCGCGCAGGCGAGGGCCGCGGCACGGCGTGCCACTGCCGTCGCCTCAGGACCATCGGTGATAACCGCGGCAATGGGGCGGGGCGTTGGGCGGGCGGGTTTGTCCATCATCGTTCCCTTTCGGTTTTGCTTCCAAGGGGTGCTTTGTCCGTGGTGTGGGTGAGCGGCCGCCGTTCCCTCAAGGGACCGGGTCCTGAGCACCGGGCCACGGAAGGGGGCTGCTGAATTGGCCGGTGTGGAGGGGGCGAGGCGGTCCACCAGCTCGGCCAACAGGAAATACATCGCCTTCAGACCGAGTACCACTGCTGAGCACGGGCAGCGCGCGGGACCGCCCCGGGCCGAGATGTCCCTGGGCGGCAACGCCCATAGATCTACGTAACTCAAAACACGTATCATGGTTCGCATGCAGCCTCCTTCCAACTGGACTTTCCTATCCAACCACGGGCACGTGCTCGTCGCGTTGGCGGGTGATTCTCAGTCGCGGATGCGGGATGTGGCCGCCAAAGTCGGCATCACCGAACGTGCCGTCCAAATGATCGTTCGCGACCTGGAGGAAGCCGGGTATGTCGTCCGCGAGCGGGTGGGTCGTCGGAACCGGTACACCGTGGTGCAGCAGAACCGCTTTCGCCACCCGCTGGAGGAACACGTGCGGGTGGGGGATTTCCTGGCCCTCGCCGCAGCAGCACCCCCGGTCAGCGATCGTCTGAGCGCTTCCTCCCCGCCCGACGTGCGAGCTTGATCATTTCCTCGACCAGGAGGACGCAGGACGCCACCGCAAGGCAGGTCAGCCACTGGGTGGCGGAGAGCGACGTGGTGTCGAAGATGCCCTGGAGCGGGGCCAGTTGCACGGCGAGGACCTGTAGGACCAGGACCGCGGCGAAGGAGATCCACAACCAGCGGTTGGTGAACAGATGCCGCGTGAACACCGTCTGCCGCTCGGTCCGAGCGTTGAGCGCGTTGAAGAACTGGAAGAGGACGAACGTGGTGAATGCCATGGTGGACGCCACGGCGGCGCCGTAGGCCCCCTCGGCCAGGGTGAGCACCGACAGGGTACCGACCGCCATGACTGCGCCGGCCCGCAACATCCGGAGCAGCCGGGTCCGGTCCAGGATCCGCTCATCGGCCCTGCGCGGCGGTTCGTCCATCAGCCCTGGTCGGGCGGGGTCAACGCCCAGGGCCATCGCCGGGGGGCCGTCCATGATGATGTTGACCCACAACACCTGGATCGCGGTTAGCGGTGCCGGGAGCCCGGCCACGGTCGCGCCGAGGAAGGACAGGATGGCGCCGATGTTGGTCGACAGTTGGAAGCGGACGAACTTCACCACGTTGTCATAGATCGATCGGCCCTCGTGGACCGAGGCGACGATGGTGGCGAAGTCGTCGTCGGTGAGAATCATGTCGCCGGCTTCCTTGGTCACCTCGGTGCCGGTGATCCCCATCGCCACACCCATATGCGCCGCGCGCAGGGCTGCCGCGTCGTTGACGCCATCGCCGGTCATTGCCGTCACGTGCCCCATGGCCGTCAACGCCCCGACGATGGCGACTTTGTGTTCCGGGGCGACCCGGGCGAATACCCCGATGCTCTCCACGCGTTCCGACAGCTCTTCCGGGGTCATCCGGTCCAGCTCGGTGCCGGTGACGACTTCGCCGCGGATGCCGAGCTCCCGGGCGATGGCGGCCGCGGTGTCCCGGTGGTCGCCGGTGATCATCTTGACCGAGACCCCGGCCCGGTGGGCGAGTGCGATGGCGTCCTTGGCCTGCGGGCGGGGCGGGTCAGCGATGCCGACCAGGCCGAGCAGCGTCAGGCCGGTCAGCCGGTGCTCAAACGCGTCAGCGTTCGACGAATCACCGGCCGCGGGCAGGTCGTCCATCAACGTCGTCGCGGCGGCCAGCACCCGCAGACCACTCGACGCGAGGGCTGTGACCTCGCTTGCCAGCTGGTCCCGGCCGGCGGCGTCGAGGTCACGAACTCCCTCGGCGGTGAGTAACGCCGTGCTGCGCGCGAGGAGTACGTCGGGAGCGCCCTTGAGGTAGACGCGGATGCGTCCGTCCTCCTCGTGTGCGGTCACCATGAACTTGCGGGCGCTATCGAAGGGCAACTCGGCCACCCGCGGGTGCGCCGCACGCAGCGTCGGGGCGTCGATCCCGGCCTTCACGGCCGCAACGACCAGCGCGCCTTCGGTGGGGTCGCCGACGATGCCAGCCCGGCCACCCGCCCCCGGGGCAGCCAGCACAGCGTCGCTGCACAGAACAAACGGTTCCAGCAGACGCCCCGGATCCCCGGTCCGCTGCCCGGCGGTCTCGGCAATGATCGACCCTGTCGGGGAATACCCCTCGCCGTCGATGCGCATGCGCTGGCCGGCGAAGACCAGCGCACGGGCCGTCATCTGGTTCAGCGTCAGCGTTCCGGTCTTGTCGCTGCAGATGACCGTAGCCGAGCCCAGGGTCTCCACCGACGCGAGCCGCTTGACGATAGCTCCCCGCCGGGCCATTCGACCGACGCCGAGGGCGAGGGTGAGGGCCAGGACGGCCGGCAAACCTTCGGGCACCGTGGCCACGGCGAGGGCCACCGCCGTGAGCGCCAGCTCGCCCAAAGGCTCGCCACGCACGAGGGCGATGGTCACGTAGATGGCGATGGCGATCCCGCCGATCAGGGCGATCCGCTTGCCCAATGAATCCAACTGCACCTGCAGCGGGCTCTTGGGCTCCTCGCCGCTCGCAAGCAGTTCCGCGATCGCGCCGACCTCGGTCTGCGCGCCAGTGGCGGTGACCACGAGTTCGGCCCGGCCGCGGGTGAGCGCGGTGTTCATGTAGCCCATGCCGGTGCGGTCGCCCAGCGGCACTTTCTCACCGGGAGCGGCGCCCACCGGCAAGGTGTCCTTGGCCACCGGCTGAGACTCCCCGGTCAGTGCGGACTCGTCGATCTCGACTGACTCCGCCACCAGGAACCGTCCGTCGGCCGGCACCCGGTCTCCCGCCTCGAGCAGGACCAGATCACCCGGCACAAGCTCGACCGCTCCGACCACCCGCACCGACCCGTCCCGGCGGACCCGTGCGGTGGGCACCAGCATGTCGCGCAGCGCCTCGAGGCTGCGCTCCGCCCTGTTCTCCTGAACGAAGCCGATCAAGGCGTTGATCAGGAGCACGATCAGGATGACGATCGTGTCCTTGAGGTCCCCGACGACGCCGGCGAGAACCGCGGCACCGAGCAGGATGAGGATCAGTATGCTACGAAACTGATCGAGGAATCGCAGCCAACCTGGCCGCCGCGGCCGCTCGGCCAAACGGTTCTCACCGATCAGTTCCCGGCGTCGGGCAACCTCTGCCTCACCGAGTCCTTGCGCGGAATCGACGCCCAGCGACTCCGCCACGACGGTCGCGATCTGCAGGTGTGGATCCCGCAGAGGCGCTTCCTTCGCGCCAATCGCGGGAAGGAAGCTGGATGACTGGTCGTCCTTGATCGCCATTACTGATCATTCCTCGTGGTGTCTGGTGTCTGGTGTCTGGTGTCGTATGCGGTCGGCGAGGGTGATGGGGGGTGTACTCGTGTTCATCTTGAGCATCGTCTCGTTTGCCGGCCGGGTCAACACCGGGGCCAGGCCAGCCTTGAGGGGGAAGGGACGGTGGACAATAAGCCGCATGAGGTACTCATGCGGCCACTCGTGGCCGGTCATCGAGGTACCGGCCCGTCAGGGGACGGATGGTATGGACAGGTCCTCGTCCCCGCGCTGCCCACGATGCCGCGCGGGGCCCAGCAGCGGGTTCGCGGATGCAACCGTAAGGCGATGGCGACGGACCACAGGGCCAGAGCAAACCACGGGATCAGGTTCGACACAGGAACTCCTCTTCTCTTGCCACTGCCGTTGGCGGGGCTGGCTGATACAGCCAGACTAAAGCAGAATAACTCGCGAAACAAGGTTCGCATGGGTCTCTGAGATCGTTATCCCGCCAAAGTTACTGTGCTCGGGTGGTGGGTCATTGCCCCGCTCGTTGTGCGGGGAATTCACCCGTAGCTCTTGCCTGCCGTGCGAGTTTCTTGATGTTGCTCGAGGAAGGGGAAAGCAGACTGCGCAAGGACGTCAAGTCACCAGCAACGGCGCGGCGCTTCTCGGACCATGGGGGTCCATTGGAGCTTCTGAGATGAGCGGGTGTTGCGACGATTTTTCGGAATCCATCGGATTTGGGAGGTTCAGGGTCTCATGGGGAGCTGGATGCTGATCGTGGTTGGGCTGGCCGCCTTGATCGCCGGAGCCGAGCTCGTGCTCCGCGCAGGCACTCGATTGGCAGCCCGGCTGGGTGTGTCTCCCCTCGTCATCGGGCTGACCGTGGTCTCCATCGGCACCAGCACCCCGGAGCTGGCGGTCGGCGTCGACGCAGTGTGGGTCGGCGCCGGGGATCTCGCGGTCGGCAACATCGCCGGCACCAATCTCGTCAACCTGCTCCTCATCCTGGGGCTCAGCGCTCTGCTGCGCCCCTTGACACTGCACGGTCAGATCCTCCGCTTCGACTTACCCATGATGGCACTTGCAGCCATCAGTGTGCTGCTGATGACGCTGGATCGGACGCTCTCCCGGACCGACGGCGTGCTGCTGGTGGCCATCGCACTGATCTACACGGCCGTGATCCTGCGTGTTAGCCGGCGGGAGTCGGCGTCCGTACGCGCGGAGTATGAAGCCGAATACGCCCCGCCGCCCCGGCCTTCCCCGAAGGGCAGGCTCGTTGATATTGTTCTGCTCGTGGCCGGGATCGCCGTGGTGGTCCTGGGTGCACACGGGCTGGTGGGCGGATCCGTGGAACTTGCCCAGCAGCTGGGTGTATCCGACGCCCTGATCGGACTGACCATCGTCTCCATCGGCACTTCTGCCCCTGAGCTGGTGACGACTCTCATCGCCACCGCACGAAACGAACGTGACGTGGCGGTCGGGAACCTTATCGGCTCCAGTGTCTACAATATTGCGTTCATTCTCGGGGTGACCACGCTGACCGCCCCGGGCGGAATCACCGTCTCCGAGCAGCTCGTCCAGGTGGACCTGCCCCTGATGACCGCGGCGGTGCTGCTGTGCATCCCCGTATTCCTCAGCGGGCGGAGGGTGCACCGTTTTGAAGGCGGGCTCTTCGTCGTCCTGTACCTCGGGTATCTCGTCTGGCTCCTTATGACCCGCACCTGACCCGGAAGTGACGATGTCGGGGTAGTGTCCAGGTGCCCGTGGTGCTTTCTGGCCCAGACCGGCTCCGAAGTGCCTCCCCAAGCATGGACCGCACCGCGCAAGATCGCCACTCTTTGATCTGGGAACAAGGAATCAAGGACACTTGCGTTGAATCCGCGTCTCCAAGCGGACGATGACGCCTTTGTCGAAGAGATGAGCGGGTTCCGCCCGAGGCCGTTAGGATCGGATTACTGCAACAGGCAGGAGGCCGCAGTCCGCGCAAGTAATGCACGGAAGCCATGAGGTTCAGACGAGAGGACCCGATGCAGCCCCGAACGGACAGTTCAGTCCCGCAACCGGAAAACGACCCGACACCCCGCCGCCGCCGACGCCTGGCTATCGAACACATCCGGTACGCCGCCGTCATCGGGGCAGCCACTGCACTGTTCCTTTCGGCCGTAACCTACCTTTGGGCCCTGGGCAAGGCAGTGACGTTCGTCCACATCCTGGCCGTAGAAGGCCTGTCCTCCGATCCGGCCCTGGTGAAACTGTTCGAGAGCATCGATTCCATCCTGATCGCGACCGTGCTGCTCATCGTCGGCTTTGGGGTCTGGGAGCTGTTCGTGCACGACCTCGATCTTCCGCCGGAGCTGACCACCACCTCTTTTGACCACCTGAAGGGGCGGATCGCGGGCACCCTGGTCCTGGTCCTGGCCGTCCGATATTTGGAGCGCCTCATTTCCAAGCCCTCACCCGAGGAGATCCTGGCCCTAGGCATCTCGACCGCACTCGTCGGCGGCCTGCTTCTCGTCTTCGCGACCTCCCGCCGTTCGCATTGACGCGTGCTGCAGGATTGAATCTGCCAGGCATTCCATCCATGGCCCGGCTACCGGATGCACGAGACCCACACCTCGGACTCGAGGCACCTGCGATGGCGCAGATAAGGCACCTCGTCGGGCAAGTTCACCGGTCGCCTCATCCGGACACGACAAGACAATGGCAGCCGCGTGGGTTGACGAGCCGGGCCCGGTCAGCGCCGGCGCAAGACCGTGCCGCCCTCCTCATACCCTCAACCGTGGAGCAGCTGACTAGGCCGATCGTGAGGTCGAGCTCCGGTCACAGGGTCGTCCCAAGACGGGATCCCCTCGCGGACATGTGGTGGCCGTGCAGACGACTCTGGACATTTCGTGCAGACGACTTAGAGGAGAATGACAGCGGCGTCGCAAAAAGTTACAGCCGTAACTGGTCATTATCGCCGGACTTGTGGGACAAATGGTGCAGCTGATCAACACCGCCTTCGCCGTCTATGAAATGCATCAGCAGTCCGGACGAACCCGTGAGGTGCAGCGCATCCGTGCAGTGGTCGAGCAACAGCTTGCCCCGTTCACCGGCGCAGTGGCGAACATTGTGGAGCAGTCCACCCGGGACGGGGTGCTGACGGACACCAGCGGGACACTGACGGCGGCCTTCGAGTTCACGGCCAAGACCGTTGCCGACGTGGAAGTGCCGATCGCTGAGATGGTGCTGCTGCCCTCTTCGGCGACGCCGGCGGACATTCGGCGGGCCGTCGCCAGCCACGGATACTCCCGTTACATCCCCACGGACGAGGACGGGAACCCCTCCGGTTACCTGCACCTCAAGGACGTTATGGACCTGACGACGCCGGAGAAGTTCAGCGACCCAGTACCGGCCAAGCGGATCCGGCGCCTCGCGTCGGCGTTCAGCGGCAGCGATCTCGAGGACGCCCTGGCCACGATGCGCCGGACGGGTGCCACGTTGCCCGGGTCTTCGACGCCCATGGCACAACCACGGGTGTGCTGTTCCTCGAGGACATTATTGAGGAACTTGTGGGCGAGGTGCAGGATGCCACCAGCGCATAAACTCGCGAGACCATCTGAAGTACCGAACCGAACCGGCCGCAGCGGCCGGATCCTTCACGGAAGTTGAGCACCATGACCGTTTCCCCCCTTATTTGGGCCATCACCATTGCTGTGATCCTGGCCTTGCTGGCCTTCGACTACTTCTTCCACATCCGCAAGGCCCATGTGCCCACGCTCAAGGAGGCCGCCGCATGGTCGGCCCTCTACGTGGGCCTGGCCGTCGTCTTCGGTGTCCTGGTGTGGGTTTTCGGCGGCACCGAGATGGGGTCGGAGTACTTCGCCGGCTACATCACGGAGAAGGCACTCTCGGTCGACAACCTCTTTGTCTTCCTGATTATCATTGCAAGTTTCCGGGTGCCCCGCGAAGACCAGCAGAAGGTGCTGCTCTTCGGCATCGTCTTCTCGCTGATCGCCCGCACCGGGTTCATCCTGCTGGGCGCCGCGCTGATCAATTCCTTCGCGTGGGTGTTCTACATCTTCGGTCTGATCCTGCTGCTCACCGCCGGCAACCTGCTCCGGCCGGACACCCACGGCGAGGACCAGGCCGATAATTTCATGATCCGCATCGCCAGGAAGCTCTTCCACACCACGGAGCACTACGACGGGGACAAACTCTTCACCATCCAGGATGGCAAGAGGGCGCTGACGCCGATGCTGCTGGTCATGGTGGCCATCGGGGGAACCGATATTCTCTTTGCCCTGGACTCCATCCCGGCGATCTTCGGGCTGACCCAGAACGTGTACATCGTCTTCACCGCCACGGCGTTTTCCCTGATGGGCCTGCGCCAGCTTTACTTCCTGATCGACGGACTCCTGGACCGCCTCATCTACCTCGCCTACGGCCTGGCAGTGATTCTCGCCTTCATCGGCGTCAAACTGGTGCTCCACGCCCTGCATGAGAACAACCTGCCGTTCATCAACGACGGCCAGCCCGTTCCTGTCATCGAGATCAGCACGGCCACCTCCCTGACCGTGATCATTGGGGTGCTCGTCCTGACCGTCGTCGCGTCGCTGCTGAGTAAGGCCGGCAAAGCCCAGACCTCCATCAACAATGCGCGCCGGCACGCCGTCAACTACCTCGACCTGGAATACACCGCTGACTCGTCCGAACGCGAGCGGATGTACCGGATGCTGACCGATGAAGAGTCCCAGATTCTCACCATGGATCCGAAGTACCGCAACAAGGCCAAGGACATTGACAAGATCCGGGCGCTGGTGGCGGAAGCGCACCGGCAGCACGAAGAATACCTGGCGCGTTGATTGGCACTTCCGCTGGTCCTCGTCCTGGCTACTCAGGCGGGGACGGGGCCGTCGGGGAAGTGCTCCCCGGCCGGCCCTCCGCAGGCCTGTGCGATGGCGGCTTGCAGCCGGGCCAGCACTTCGGATGGCTGCCCGTCAGAGGGAATGACGGCAAACCGGGGGAATTCCGGGAGTGAGTGGTAGGCCTCGTCCAAGGACTGAAGGTCTTCGAGCCGCTCGGAGTCGGTGCCTCGAGCCAGGACCCGCGCGTGGGCCTCGTGGGGGTCAATGTCGAGGTAGATGACGAGGTCGGGCTGGGGGAGCGCGCGGATGAGGAAAGGAAGCAGGCGTCCCCGGGGAAGTCCATGCATCTGGCGCAGCGCGAGCTGGCAATGTAAGTCCCGGTCCATGACCACCAGGCCTGGAAATTGTCTGGCGCGGCGGTGTGAATTCAGGACGTTGAACGTCCGGACTGCCGTTTCCAGAAAGTCCGCCAGCCGCGGGGGCAGGTGAACGCGAAGTCCGGCACTGATGAGGGACATCTGTCGGCGACCCGCATAGTTGCCGAGAAACAGGGCGCCCTTCCCCGTGCGGCGGGCGGCATCCACCAGGGCCCGTGCCGCCGTGGTCTTTCCTGAACCGTCAATTCCGGTGATCACGATCAGCAAGCAGTCTCCTTTGGGCGGGCGGGTGTTGGGCCGCTACCCACCCCAACGTATGCGATCACGGCTTTGTAGCGGACGGCAGCTCGAGGCGCGGATCGCGAGGTAGCCGCTGATGAGCAGCGCCACCACGAGCACGACGACTGCCCATTCCAGCGCCACCGAGACATCAGCCGCTGCCTGTAGTTCTGCAGCCTGCCGGATTCGCCGGCCACCACAGGCCCTGGGCCCTGGGGAGCTGAAGCTGGTTCTGGAAGGCCATGTCCGGTCAGCCGGTCGGCCCTGGATTGGACGGTTTCTCCGCTGTGAGAGAACCCGCGTGGGCGCGTGCGGTGGGGTCCCTGCGGACCTTGATCAGGCTGGCGGTTGTGGTCACTGTCAGAATTACTGCGATGACGATGAGGCTGGTGTTGGTGCTGATTTCCGGTACCCGGCCATCGAGGCCGTGGCCCCAGTGCAGGACCAGTTTCACGCCGATGAAGGCGAGGATGAGCGCCAGTCCAGTGGAGAGGTAGACCAGCCGATCCAGGAGGCCCTTCACAAGGAAGTACAAGGCCCGCAAACCGAGCAGGGCGAAGGCATTGGCGGTGAAGACGATGTACGGCTCGGCGGTGATGCCGAAAATGGCCGGGATGGAGTCGAGTGCGAATAATAGGTCGGTGCTCCCGATTGCCAGCAGCACTATGAACAGCGGCGTTACCGCGCGGCGGCCGGCGATGCGGGTGAACAGCCGGCCGCCCTCGTAGTCCTTGGTGACGGTCAATGTCCGGCGGGCCACCCGGACCAGCACGTTGTCCTGCACGTCCGGGTCGGCGTTGCGGTGCCGGTAAAGCTGCACAGCGGTCACAATCAGGATCAGGCCAAAGATTAGGAACATGAAGGAAAACAGCTGGAGCAGTGCTGCACCCAGGGCGATGAAGATCGCCCGCATGACCAGAGCCAGCGCGATTCCGAAGATCAGGACCTTCTGCTGGTACTTCTCAGGAACGGCGAAGGTCGACATGATGATCACGAAGACGAAGAGGTTATCGATGGAGAGGCTTTTTTCGACGATGTAGCCGGCGAAGTATTCCGCGCCGTAGTCCCAGCCCACCTGCATCGCGAAGACCAGTCCGAAGACAATGGCCACGGCAATGTACAGAATCGATGAGATTGCGGCCTCGCGGAACTTGACAACGTGAGGCCGGGCAGCGGCCAGTCCAAGATCCAGGGCGAGCAGTCCGAGAATAAGTCCGATGGTGAGCATCCAGCGGAGTGCACTGACTTCGAGCATTGGTAGCCTTTCTTGTCATCAACTGATAGAGACTGATTGCTTTCCCTGCGCTCCCAGCCGCCGACCGGGCGTCTGCGGGCCCGATCGACTATTTTCCTTGAAATGGCAACCAAGGATTTTGACTCAGGGACACCCGCCGTGCCTGCCGGCGAAACGCGTTGGACGTTCCTCACCAACCACGCCCACGTCCTTCTTACTATCGCCCGTGACCCGCAGATCCGGTTGCGCGACGTCGCCGCCCCGGTGGGTGTGACGGAGCGGGCAGCTCAGAAGATCACAGCTGACCTTGTTGAGGCCCGCTATATCACCAGGACGAGGACCGGGCGGCGCAACAGCTACACCGTCGCCACGGGCCGTCCCTTCCGCCATCCCGTCGATGCCGGTCACGAACTGGATGAACTCCTCGCGGTCCTCGTCCCTGAGCCCACCCCGCACACCCTAGACATCCGAACTGGAGTTCGCTAATCTAGGTTCGGTGGTATAGATAATACGCTACCGCACGGGGCGGTGGGGTGGCCGGCCGTGGTTTGGCGGTGGCGGTTTGGAAGGAGCTCGCTCTTGAACAATCGAGAGGCACGTTTCAGACCGCGACACCCCGCCGGTGTTTCCCGGTACCATCGCGGGGCTTCACGACTGGCGCCGCCCTGGTCCGCTTCGTTACAGCGCAGGAATCAGGAGATGTCCCGGTTGGAGCGTCTCGGGCATCAGGTGCTGGATACCGCCGGGGTCACATTCGAAACTGACTTGATGACCTACCGGGGCGGTGGCTCTGAGCCCGGGCGGACCCGCCGTATGGCCTCCGCAATAGAGCGTCTGGCCCGCGACCGCGGTGCCATCCACTGGCCGGCAACCGCGGTTCCGGCCTCCCACAGCAAGGAGAACCACCCGTGAGCCAGGAAAACTTGGGCGACGGACTGATACCGGCACCGGCTGACAGCATCGTGGTCGGACATGACGGATCTGACTGCGCAGACTACGCCCTGGACACGGCACTTGGACTCGCAGACCAGCTGCAGGTCCCCGTCGTCATCGTGCGGGCCTGGTCCATCGCTACTGCCCCGCAGCCACCCGGCTGGGAGTTCGGATACGTGCCGTCCTTTGACGAATACGCCGCTGCCGTGCAAGGGGAGCTCATGCGGGATGTGCACACGAGGGTCGACAAGCACCCCAAACTCTCCGTCAGCTCCAGGGCCGTTCACTCCAGCGCGGCCAAGAGCCTGATAGACGTCTCACGGGACGCCCGCATGCTGGTGGTCGGATCGCGCGGACGCGGCGGTCTCGCCGGGATGCTGCTCGGCTCCGTCAGTGACCACTGCGTCCGGCACGCTGCCTGCCCGGTCCTGGTCGTGCGCCGTCGGAGCTGAAGCCACGGAACTCCGGCCACCGTTGGCTCCTTTGCCCGGTGCTGGCGGCCCGATCTGGGCAGGCCTAGAATTTCTCCGGCCGCAAAACGTCTACGTCACTCACGAACAGGATCATGGCGTAGTCCTGGTAGTAATGCTCCTGGAGGTAGGCGGCAATCGCTCCGGCCGTCGCTTCGTCGCACACCACCTCGACGCGGATGTTGCTGTTCGCTTCCCAGCCGGCACTGCGGACGCCGCGGTGGCCTTTGCCGCGAGCGTCGGTGATGGTGTATCCATGGGCGTTGAGCCGGTCCATGTCCCGAACGAGAGTGCCCTCAAGTACGGCTTCAGTGACGACGGTCAATAGTTTGCGTTTATGGTTTCGCATCAGTCTCATCCTTTCGCGAAAGTATGTGCCCACACCGCGAGGGCGTGGTAAATCGGGATGCCCAGCAGGACATTGAACGGGAACGTGATCCCCAGCGCGGCGGCCAGCGACAGGGTGGGGTTGGCCTCGGGCACGGAAATGCGCATGGCCGCCGGGACCGCGATGTATGAAGCACTCGCCGCCAGTGTCGCAAGAACGACCGTGCCGCCGATGGAGAGGCCCAGCACCCAGCCCAGTCCGGTCCCCACCAGGGCCGAAAAGAGCGGCATACCAATTCCAAAGGCCATCAGGAATGGCCCGTGCCGGCGCAGGCTTCCTATCTGTGTCGCGGTGATCAGCCCCATCTCCAGTAGAAAAAGAGCCAGGAATCCCTTGAAGAGATCGAAGAACAACGGCTCGATCGAGGATAATCCGTCCGGCCCCGCCGCCCAGCCGATGAGCAGCCCGCCCAGGAGCAGCACAATGCTTTTCCCGAGGAAAACCTCGTGGGCGACCGACCTCCACCGCGTCTCTCGAGAGAGACCCCGGGCCAGGACAATTCCCACAATAATGGCCGGCACTTCCAGCAACACCAGAAGCAGGGGCATGTGCTCTTCGAACGCGACCTGGCGGCTGCCAAGATACGCGACGGCCACGGCATAGGTGCCTACGCTCACCGAGCCGTAGTGGGCGGCGATGGAAGCGGCATCCGCGCGTTTGAACCGGCCCAGGTAGCGCAGCACGGGAAAGGCGGCCAGTGCGAGGAAGAATCCCAACGCCACGACGGCCAGCATTTGCGGCAGCAGGCTGCCGAAAGGCTGTCTGGCCAGTTCGATACCGCCCTTAAGCCCGATGGCCAGCAACAGCACGATACTGACAAACTCGTAGATCGCAGCCGGTAGACGCAACTCCGAACGCAGCAGACCAGCGGTGGCGCCCAGCAGGAAGAAAAGGATGATGGGATCGATCATGTGGTTGCTCTCTTGTTCGTTTCCGGCTTTTACGAAGTCGGGGTGCAGGCAATGGCCCGCCCCCCAAGTTCAGGGACTGCAATCCATCCGAGGCACCAGCATCCCAGGATCCCATTAACACACGCTATTTGATTCACGATCACAATTTCAGGTATTGTAGGACGTAGCATCTGCGTCTGAGAGGCGGCCGTCGGTTCTTTTCTAACTAATCATGCGTACCTTTCGGGTGTGCTGCGACAGTTCCGGCAGTTCGCGCTCAGAGTGAAAGGTCAGTTATGACCAGTTTTGATTCCGGCAATTCAACCCTGCTTTCCGTCTATTCCGGTGAACGGATTTCTCTGCTTACCCAGCATGGCAAGGAGCGGGTGATCATCCCGGTGCTCGAGCGTGCGCTCGGCTGCCGGCTCGAACATGTCACGGGCTACGACACGGATCTGCTCGGTACTTTCACCCGTGACATTCCCCGCGCCGGCACACAGCTCGAGGCTGCGCGCAGGAAGGCGCGGGTAGGCATGGAATTGTCAGGATTGCCGCTGGGTATCGCCAACGAGGGTTCGTTTGGCCCGGATCCGTACATGGGGATGTTCCCCTGGAACATCGAACTCATGATCTGGATCGACCGTGAGCGCGAGCTGGAGGTCGTTGGAATAGCCGAAGGCAAGACGAATTTCTTCCATCTGCTGACGGCGGACTGGGCGGAGGCCCAAACGTTCGCCCGTGAATCGAAGTTCCCCGAACACCATCTGGTCGTTCGCCCGGACGGCGAGCACGACCCACGCATCCGTAAGGGAATCGCAGCCTGGCCCGAGCTGAAGCTCGCCTTTTCGAGGGCGCTGGCCCGATCGGCCAAGGGCAGGGTTTTTCTCGAGACAGACATGCGTGCCAATGCCAATCCGACGCGCATGGAAACCATCCGTCTCGCGGCCGAAGACCTTGCACAGAAGCTTCGCTCCAGATGTCCGGCCTGCGGTACCCCGGGATTCTGGAAAGTGGAGCGAGTGGCAGGACTCCCATGCACGGGCTGCGGCGAGCCAACGAGCGAGACCCGCGCTGAGATTCATGGATGCCTCACCTGCGTGCACCGCTACACCCGCGACGTAACTGACCCACCACGCGCTGACCCGCGTTTTTGCGTACATTGCAACCCTTGACCTGCCCAAACCTCGAAGCGTTCCATTACCCAACGCGTTCAGGGCGATACGTAGCTTGAAATCAAGACCGGAGCAAAGAAATGGAACCATCAAATTTAGTGGAGCTCAAACCCCGCAGCCGGGTGGTTACGGATGGAATCCACGCGGCCCCCGCGCGGGGCATGTTCCGTGCCGTCGGCATGGGCGACGATGACTTCGCCAAGCCCCAGATTGGCGTAGCAAGTTCCTGGAACGAGATCACTCCCTGCAACCTGTCACTGAAACGGCTGGCCCAGAGCGCCAAAGAAGGTGTCCACGCCGGCGGCGGGTTCCCCATGCAGTTCGGCACCATCTCCGTCTCGGACGGCATCTCCATGGGCCATGAAGGCATGCACTTCTCTCTGGTCTCCCGCGAAGTCATCGCCGACTCCGTGGAAACCGTGATGCAGGCCGAGCGCATCGACGGCTCCGTGCTGCCGGCCGGCTGCGACAAGTCCCTGCCCGGCATGCTGATGGCAGCCGCCCGCCTGGACCTGGCCAGCGTGTTCGTCTACGCCGGCTCCATCATGCCCGGCTGGGTCAAGCTGGAGGACGGCTCCGAAAAGGAAGTCACCCTCATCGACGCGTTCGAGGCCGTGGGCGCCTGCGCCGCCGGCAAGATGAGCCTGGAAGACCTCACCCGCATCGAAAAGGCCATCTGCCCGGGCGAAGGCGCCTGCGGTGGGATGTACACCGCCAACACCATGGCCTGCGTCGGCGAGGCGCTGGGCATGTCCCTGCCCGGCTCGGCCGCTCCTCCTTCGGCGGACCGCCGTCGTGATGTGTTTGCCCGGAAGTCCGGTGAAGCGGTGGTCAACCTCCTGCGCAAGGGCATCACCGCCCGGGACATCATGACCAAGAAGGCGTTCGAAAACGCCATTGCCGTCACCATGGCATTCGGTGGTTCCACCAACGCGGTGCTGCCCTGCTCGCCATCGCCCGCGAGGCCGAGGTCGAGCTGACCCTGGATGACTTCAACCGCAGCGACAGGATCCCGCACCTGGGGGACCTGAAGCCGTTCGGCCGCTACGTCATGACCGACGTCGACAGGATCGGCGGTGTTCCGGTCATCATGCGCGCGCTGCTCGACGCCGGCCTGCTGCACGGTGACTGCCTCACCGTCACGGGCAAGACGGTCGCGGAAAACCTGGCGGCGATCAACCCGCCGGACCTGGACGGCAAGATCCTCCGCGCCATGGACAACCCGATTCACAAGACCGGCGGCATGACCATCCTGCACGGCACCATGGCTCCCGAGGGGGCCGTCGTGAAGAGCGCAGGATTCGACGCCGACGTCTTCGAGGGCACCGCCCGCGTCTTCGAGCGCGAGCAGGGAGCCCTCGACGCCCTCGACAACGGCCGGATCAAGGCCGGCGACGTCGTCGTCATCCGTTACGAAGGCCCCAAGGGCGGGCCGGGCATGCGCGAAATGCTCGCCATCACCGGCGCCATCAAGGGCGCGGGCCTGGGCAAGGACGTGCTGCTGCTGACCGACGGGCGCTTCTCCGGCGGCACCACGGGCCTCTGCATCGGCCACGTCGCCCCGGAAGCCGTCGACGGCGGCCCCATCGCCTTCGTCAGGGACGGCGACCGGATCCGCGCGGACATTGCCGCCCGCACGTTCGACCTGCTGGTGAACGACACGGAGCTCGACGCCCGCAAGATCGGCTGGGAACCGATCCCGAACAAGTTCACCAAGGGCGTGCTCGCAAAGTACGCCAAGCTGGTCCACAGTGCCTCCACGGGCGCATACTGCGGGTAAATAACAGGCACCCATTGGCAGTCCACGGACGGTGACTTCACGGAGAATTAGCGGAGGACTCGTCGGCTACTACAGAATCATTCATGACGACCGAGAACAGCCCGTAGCTTTCCGTTCCACCCATCGCACTACGACCCACCAGCACCTTGCATCCCCAGGGCCCGTGATCCTCCGGATCCCGGATTGCGCACGGAAACCCAACTGAGGACGAGTGCAGGGGACTTCAGAAATTCCGTGCACACCACTTCGAAAAACGACATCTCGACAGGCTCTTTGATCGGATAGGGTGAGTCAGAACTCGATTACGAAAACAAACCTAGTCAAAACTGGCGCTCTACCGTTTTTGACGACCTTAGGGGGAGACATGGACGCCGTAGAAGTGGTGAAGGTGGCGGGGGCTGTGATTGCAGCGCTGGGCGTGGTGGCAACATTCTTTTGGAAGGTCTTTGAGAACAACCAGGAGATACGTGCCCACAGTTTTGCTACTAGGGCGTTTGCCCTAGCAAAGACCATTGGCGAGCAGTACGAGCAGGGAGACCTGTCAGGGAGAGCTGCACAGGTGGAGGAGGCTGCCACTCTCCGCCTCCGCCTCCTGGCTTCGGGTAACAAGGCTGCCGAGCGATACCTCGAGTTGCTGCAGTCACGCCCCCGGAAAGTTCCTTGGGGTAAGCGGAAGATTCATTGGGTCGACGCATTGATGTATGCCTCCATATTTGTGCTGCTGGGCGGAGCTGTATGGAGCATCCCTAAGGTTATCCACAATCTTGGAAGCACATGGGAGGTTGCCTTTTTGTTCCTGGGTTGGTCCTTCGTATTGCTCGGATTCGGGATGGCAGGTGCCGTCATCAGTGTCGTGTTTCAAAGGTGGGTCGGAAAACGCAAAGCCTTGCCGAACGAAGACCTGCTCGAGGAATTCGAACGCTCACGTTCAGGGGCGTCGTGATGTCGGCTCTCATAGGTTATGCGCGGGTAAGTACGACCGAGCAGTCGGTAGACCTGCAATTGGACGCACTGCATGCGGCCGGGTGCTTTCGAATCTGGACGGACTACGCATCGGGTGCCACCCAGGAGCGGCCCCAGTGGCAGGATTGTCTGGATCATCTCCAGCCGGGCAACATCCTGGTGGTCAATGACCTATCGCGGCTGGGACGCAGCACGGCCGACTTGGCGGGCATCGTGAAGACGCTGGCAGACCGGCATATTGGCTTCCGGTCGTTGACTGAGACCTGGCTGGACACCACTACGTCCCAGGGCGTGTTGATGTTTCACTTCTTCTCCGCCATCGCCGAGTACGAGCGGAACCGGCTGCGGGAACGGACCATGGCCGGCCTTGCAGCGGCGAAAGCCCGCGGCCGCGTCGGCGGCCGGCCGACCAAAATGACGCCGGACAAGGCAGCCACCGCGCACCGGATGCGTGGTGAGAAGCGGACGATCAGCGCCATCGCCAAGACCATCGACGTCAGCGAGGCCACCGTGGTGCGTGAGCTCGCACGGCAGCGGAAGGGCCTGCAGGCACCGCAGGAGTAGGGGTGCGGCTGTTAATCCTCCCGTGCCTTCGCTAGCGTGGAGGCAAACGGAGGGGGACGGCGCACATGGCACCGAGGAAATCTAAGAACCACATTGAGGGTCAGCTGAGTCTGGAGTCCTTGTGGGCCGAACCGGAAGAGGTAGTCAATGAACGAGCACGGCAGACACGCCATGGAAACCATGAAGAATCACGACCCGGAGAGCTTCGCGCAGATAGCGGACCCCGAGACACACTTTTCGACCTTGGGGGAGGAGATCCAGCAGGCGATCTGGGACCTCAGCGAACAGCTGACACCAACCCGGGGATCGGAACCGCCGCTGGAGTACATCGGGCTGGCGAACATGGCCAAGCTCCGGGCACGCGAGATGGTGTATCAGGAGATGATCTACGCCAGCCTTCCCGCGGAGCCGGAGGAAATGGAGCCAACCTACGGGGCCCAGGAGGACGAGGACAACTAGAGGCCGAACCTCAGCCGGAGCCGGCAGCGGTTGCGGCGGCCGGACGGTTCCGCCCAGCGTCCCAGGCCGACCTTGCGCCATCGGGACAGAAAGCGCGCTTCGCCGCAAACGTTGAAGCAATCCGCATCGTCCGGGAGCTGGAGGACCAGCAGAGGCCGGCCACCGAGGGAGAGCAGCGTGCCCTGGCGCGTTGGTCCAGCTGGGGAGCGGTGCCTCAGCTGTTCGACAAGGCCGAATGGGCGGCCGAGCGCGCTCAGCTGCAGGAAGTCCTGAGCGAGCGCGAGTATGCCGCAGCGTCGCGGACCACGACGAACGCGTATTACACCGACGCCGCCCTGGTAAAGGAGATCTGGTCCGCCGTTGACCGGCTCGGCTTCGCTGGGGGAGAGGTGCTGGAACCCGGATCCGGCGCGGGAACGTTCATCGGCTTCGCCCCGGAAGGCGCCCGGATGACCGGCGTGGAGCTTGATCCGCTGACAGCCTCAATTTCCCGGGGACTGTATCCCGACGCGACTATCCGCAGTGAGTCCTTCGCGGACACCCCGATCAGGCCCGGTAGTCCTGAAGGTGTCTTCAGGGGCAATCTAGGTGTGGTTGAGTTCTGGTATGGGCCTTGAGCTGACGAGCGAGCTTCTTGATTCGTGGACGCTGGTTGATGAAGATGTGGCGTTGATGGCGCGGAAGTCAGGAGCGACTCGGGCAGGGTTTGCTGTGTTGCTGAAGTTTTTTCAGCAACATGCCAGGTTCCCGGGTGGGCCTTCTGACCTTCCACTGGGAGCGGTGGACTATATTGCGGCGCAGATTTCTGTTCCTCCCGATGCGCTGGCTCCCTACTGGGGCGGGCGCTCAATCAAGTACCACCGGGCCGAGATCCGGTCCCATTTTGGTTTCCGTGAGTTCACGACCGCTGATGAGGCCCGGCTGGCTGGGTGGTTGGCGGAGAGGGTGTGCCCGTCTGAGGTTCGAGAGTCTGCGCTTGTGGAGGCTTCGCTGTCCCGGTGTCGTCAGGAGCGGATTGAGCCGCCGGGACGTGCGGGCAGGATTGTTGGTGCTGGCCGGGCGTTGTTTGAGCAGCGCCTGTGTGCTCATGTGGGCAAGGTTCTAGGCCCGGACGGTGCGGCTGGGCTGAAGGCCTTGGTCGCTGATGGTGCAGCCGGTTCCCTGTTGTCGGTGTTGAAGGCTGATCCGGGCCCGGCTGGTTTGGAGTCGTTGCTGGCGGAGGTGGAGAAGCTTTCAGCAGCCCAGGCTCTTGATTTACCGGCTGGCTTGTTTGCCGGGGTGTCGGAGAAGGTCGTGAGTGCCTGGCGGGCGCGGGCGGCACGGATGTATCCATCGGATTTCCAGGACGCGCCGGCGCCGGTGCGGTTGACGCTGTTGGCGGCGTTGTGTCATCAACGGACGGCAGAGATAGCTGACAGCCTGGTCGATTTGCTGCTCGTGCTGGTGTTGAAGATCAATACCGGCGCGGTGAGGAAGGTCGAGAAGGAACTGACCGAGGATCTGCAAAGGGTGCGCGGCAAGACGGCTTTGCTGTTCAAACTGGCCGAGAGGGCAGTCGCCTGCCCGGATGAGACGGTCCGGGAGGCCGTGTTCCCGGTGGTGAGTGAGAAAACCCTGCGGCAACTGGTCCAGGAGGCAAAAGCCAACGAGAGCGTGTTCCAGGGCAAGGTGAGGACCGTGTTGCGGGGTTCGTACTCGAATCATTACCGGCGGATGTTACCGGCGCTGCTGTCCGTGCTGCGGTTCCGGTGCCATAACACGGCGTTCCGGCCCATCATGGATGCCATCGCGTTGCTGGAACGGTACGCGGATGCTGGAAGTAAGAACCAGTTCTTCGCGCCCGGAGAGGTAGTCCCGGTTGCGGGTGTGGTGCCCAGGTCCTGGGAGGGCGCTGTCCGGGACGAGAAGGGCAGGATCGAGCGGATCCCGTACGAGCTGTGCCTGCTCGTGTCCTTACGGGACGCTTTGCGCCGCCGCGAGGTTTTCGTTGACGGGGCGGGGAAATGGCGGGACCCGGAAGAGGACCTTCCCCAGGACTTCGACGCTTCCCGTGAGCTCCACTACGAGGCCCTGCAGAAACCGTTGGACCCGGCCAGGTTCATTCTTGATCTTCAGTCCAGAATGAGGAGGTCACTGGAGCACCTGGATAAGGGGCTGCCGGCCGATACCACCGGTGGAGTGAAGATCACCAGACGCCGTGGGGCGCCGTGGATAAAGGTCCCCAAGCTGGAAAAACTCGACGAGCCGGTGAATCTGGGCAAACTCAAGGCCGAGGTCCTGGCCCGGTGGGGCACCCTGGACTTGCTAGAAGTCCTCAAGGAAGCGGACTTCCTGACCGGGTTTACCGGGGAGTTTGTTTCCGTGGCCTCCCGTGAGGTCCTTGACCGTGAGACCCTGCGCAGGCGTTTGCTGTTGTGCCTGTTCGGGCTTGGGACGAACATGGGCATCAAAGCGGTCACTGATGCCGGCGGTCACGGAGAGAGCGAGCGGGAGCTACGCCACGTACGCCGGACATTCATCACGAAGGACAATCTGCGCCAGGCGATCGTGAAGGTCGTCAACGCCACGTTCGAGGCCAGGAACCCTCACTGGTGGGGTGAAGGGAACGCCTGTGCGTCGGATTCGAAAAAGTTCGGCTCCTGGGAATCAAACCTGATGACCGAATGGCACAACCGCTACGGTGGTCCCGGCGTGATGATCTACTGGCACGTGGAAAAGAAATCGACCTGCATCTATTCCCAGCTGAAGAACTGTTCCTCCTCCGAGGTCGCGGCGATGATCGAAGGCGTTCTGCGCCACGACACCGACGCCGAGATCGAAGCAAACTACGTCGATACCCACGGGGCCTCGATCGTGGGGTTCGCGTTCACCGAACTCCTGGGGTTCAAGCTGTTGCCGAGGTTGAAGAACATCGGCTCGATCCGCCTCTACCGGGCCAGCAATGAAGAAGCCTACGCCGAGATCAATGACGTGTTGTCCAGGCCGATCAATTGGGAGATCATCGCCCAGCAATACGATCAGATGGTCAAATACGCCACGGCCCTCAAACTCGGCACGGCAGAGTCGGAGACGATCCTGCGCCGTTTCACCCGGGGCGGGCCCAAACACCCCACGTACCAGGCCCTGGAGGAACTGGGCCGGGCCGTGCGGACGATCTTCGCCGCCGACTACCTCGCCAGCGAAGACCTGCGACGCGAAATCAATTCCGGTTTGCAGGTAGTGGAGAACTGGAACAGCGGAAACGACGTCGTCTTCTACGGTAAAAACCGTGACCTCACGGGCCCTGACCGTGAAACGACCGAAGTGTCCATGCTCGCCCTGCACCTGCTCCAATCCTCCCTGGTCCTGGTCAACACCCTGCTGCTGCAAACCGTGCTCGAGGTCAAGGAGTTCACCGGACTGCTCGAACCGGAAGACCGCAGGGGCCTCACACCGTTGTTCTGGACCCATATCAACCCCTACGGACGCTTCACCCTGGACATGAACACCCACCTGAACCTGGGCCAGATCTCTGCCGAACCCGAACACCGTACCCCCGGTGACAACCGCTTGGCCCAGGCCGCTGCTCTGTGATGGAAAGGACCCCCTATGGCCACGAATGAGAGATCCACGCCAAGAACCAAAGGCAAGCTTCTGCGCGCCAGAGTCCACCTCGTCGGGAGTAAACCAAAGATCTGGCGGCTATTCGAAGTCGATTCCAGCCTTTACCTGGACGAATTCCACGACGTTCTGCAGGTGATCATTGGCTGGGAAAACTCCCACCTGCATTCCTTTACCGACCGCAACCCGAACACCCCGGGCCGCGGACGGACACAGGCCAGGTCTTGGGCGCCTGCCTACGTCAGGGCAGAAGACGAGGAGGGCTGGTACCTGCCTGAAGAGACCGTCCAGCTCGGGAAAGTCCTCAACGAAGGCTCAACCCCGCTGTTCTACGCATACGACTTCGGCGATAGCTGGCTCCACCGCATCGACTGGATCGAAACCGTCAGGAAAACCGGTGACGACGCCCATGCCCGGGTGATCCGCGGTAAACGACGCTGCCCCCTGGAGGACTCCGGTGGAATCGGCGGCTATGAAGACCTCATCGCCACTCTGGCCAACCCTGATGCCGTCGATGAATCAGACCGCGAGCACCTCCAGGGCCTGCACGAATGGGCCCAAGGAACCGCGCAACGATCCGGCGGAGAGGAAACTTTCGATCCCGCACACTTCGACCCGGTCAAAGTCAACGAAGAACTCGGCAGACTCTTCACACCCGAAGGAAACTGACCAAGTGCCGGCCACGGCACAGCCAGGCCTGGCACCAATGGCATTGTGCCGGCATGCCTTAGCGAGTTTTTGTCTCCGCGTGGACGGCGCAGGAAACGCCAAGGATTGACGTAGTTTCCAGGAACTGGCGAGCAGGATCCCCCATCTGTCAAGTACCGTTGCGCTCGGCTGTCCATGAGGTCAGCCGGTCTCATGTTCTGTATTGAAAGGACTCCCCTGTCATGGCAGGAATCATCCCCTGGCTGGGTGCGCTGGGCACCACAGGAAAAGCCGTTGTTGTAGCATCCGTCGTTGCCGCTGGTGGCACCGGTGCAGCAGTGGCCGCCACCGCCACCGTTGCGCCGACCGATGCGACGTCCACTGTGTCGCCGGCCGCCCCCGCCGCTGATCCGTCGGCTTCCTCCACGGCCACATCGTCGGTTGTTCCCGCATCGACGCCCACTCCGTCCAGCGCGCCCGTATCTTCGGCTGAGGTCCCGCCGGCGCCGGCGTCATCTTCAACCGCACCGGAGTTGGCACACGCACCGGACGTACCAGTGATTGCCGAACCGGCAGAGGCACCGGAGGCGCCGGAGCATGCCGAACCGGCAGAGGCGCCGGAGCATGCCGAACCTTCGGAGGCGCCGGAGCATGCCGAACCGGCAGAGGCACCGGAGGCGCCGGAGCATGCCGAACCGGCAGAGGCACCGGAGGCGCCGGAGCATGCCGAACCTTCGGAGGAGCCGTAACAGGCCCGGACGGGCTAAGTACCGGGCTTACAGAATCTGGGCTCACGAGCTGAGAAATACCGTGATTGTCCGGTCGGCTGATTTCTCTGCGGTTGTTTGCCTTTGACATGAGCGGCGGGGCCCTGGGGGCGAGAGCGAAACGGGGCCCTCCGAGGCCGGGCCGGCGAGGGTTCCTTGTGGCCTCTTCGCTGTCTGCACCTGGTGCGGCCGGCCGTGTTTGGGGTTAGTCCGGTGGCGGGGTTGTGCGGGCGGTGATTGTTTGATCGCTTCGGTGGCTGGGGCCGTGGTGGAGCTGGAAGGCGCTGGTGATCAGGGCGAAGTGGCTGAAGGCCTGTGGGGTGTTACCGAGTTGCCGGGCGTCTTGGACGTCCCATTCCTCGCTGAGCAGGCCCACGTCGTTGCGCAGGGTCAGGAGTCGTTCGAACAGTGTCGTTGCCTCGGTGCGTTTTCCGGCGCCAAGGAGTGCGTCGACGAGCCAGAAGGAGCAGGCAACGAAGACACCTTCTCCGCCGGGCAGCCCGTCGTCGCTGTGTTGGGGGCGGTACCGGAGCACGTACCCGTCCTGGGTCAGGCCGCGCTGGATGGCGTCGATGGTGCCGGTGACGCGGGGGTGGTCCGGAGGAAGGAATCCGACCCTGGGGATCAGCAGGAGACTGGCGTCGAGTTCGGTGCCGCCGTAGGACTGGACGAAGGAGTTCATTTCAGGGTTGAAGCCGTGCTCCATGACGTCGTTGTGGATGGCCTCGCGAAGGTCCTCCCACCGGTCTGCTGGTCCGGGGAGGTGGAACTGGCGGACTGCCTTGATCATCCGGTCTACTGCGACCCAGGCCATGACTTTGGAGTGGGTGAAGTGCCGCCTGGGTCCGCGCATTTCCCAGAGTCCGTTGTCGGGCTGTTGCCAGGCGTCCTCAAGGTGGTCCATTAGGGCGATTTGGATGTCCCAGGAGTCGTCCGCGTCGTGGAGGAGGGCGTTGCGGGTGAGGGAAAGCCCGTCGAGGACTTCACCCCAGACGTCGAGTTGGAGTTGGTCGGCGGCCGCGTTGCCGGTGCGGACCGGCGTGGAGTCCTCGTACCCTGCCAGCCAGGGTATCTCGGCTTCGGGGAGCCTGCGCCGCCCGTCGAGGGAATACATGATCTGCAGGTCTGCCGGGTCGCCTGCCACGGCGCGCAGCAGCCATTCCCGCCAGGCTTTGGCCTCGTCCGTGTAGCCGGCTGTGATGAGGGACTGCAGCGTCAGCGTCGCGTCCCGGAGCCAGCAGTACCGGTAGTCCCAGTTGCGGGGCCCCCCGGGCTGTTCGGGAAGTGATGTCGTCGCAGCCGCGACGATGCCCCCGGTCGGGGCGAAGGTGAGTGCTTTGAGGGTGATCAGGGACCGCTGGACAGCGTCCCGGTAGGGGCCGGCGGCCGCGCTGCGCGAAGACCAGTCCTCCCAGTACGCCAGGGTCCCGGTCAGGGCATTCTCGGCGTCGACGGTCCGCGGCCGCCGCAAGTGGCTGGGTGACCAGGTAAGGACGAACGGGACACGCTCACCTGCCTTGACCGTGAATTCGCTGACCGTGCGGAGGTGTTCTCCCTCCATGGGGGCGGACGAGGACAGGTGAACCGAGTCGGGCCCGGCGACCGCATGAATCCCGGTTGTGGTGCGCCGGACCCAGGGGACCACGTGCCCGTAGTCGAAACGTAAGGCCAGTTCGCCGCGCATCGCGACGGTGCCGCTGAGTCCCTCTACGATGCGGATGAGGTCGGCGACCCCGTCCCGGGGAGGCATGAAATCGGTTACTCTGACCCTTCCCGTGCCGGTGTCCCATTCGGTCTCCAGGACCAGGGTGTCGGGCCGGTACCGGCGGCGGGTGCAGGTGCCTCCGGCGGCAGGGGCCAGCAGCCAGCGTCCCGCGTCGGGGGTGTCCAGCAGCGCGGCGAAACAGGCCGGCGAGTCGAAGTGCGGCAGGCAGAGCCAGTCGATGGATCCGTCTGTTCCGATCAGGGCTGCCGTGTGCAGGTCCCCGACGATGGCGTAATCCTCTATGCGCGTCACCTCAGCCGGCCTTGACTTCGAGGACGACTTTCACGTCGGTATCCTGGCGCCGGAAGGCGTCCTGGAAGTCGGCCAGTGGTACCCGGCGGGTGATCAGCCGCTGAAGCCAGGCGCTGTCGGCCTGCTCCAATGCCCTGACAGCGGCTTCATAGTGGCTGCGGTTGGCGTTGACGCTGCCGAATACCGATTCGTTGCCCAGCACCAGGGCACGGTTGACCGCGCCGATGTCCACTGGCTCGGTCCTGCCGGTGGAGGAGACTCCGGTCAGGCAGGTGACCGAGTCGAGGGCTCTGCAGGTCATCGTCTCGAGCACTACGGAGGCGACGCCGGTGCATTCGACCAGGATATCGGCCTGAATCCCGGAATCAGTGAGGCTCTCCGGGTGGTAGGTCGCTCCGAGCTCCCGGACGAGTCCCGGTTTCGGCCCTGCCCGCACTTGGTCAAAGACGTGGACGTCGAGTCCGCGCTGCACGCCCAGCAGTGCCGCGAGCAGGCCGACCGGCCCGGCCCCGGTGACAACGGCGGTCTTCGGGGCAAAAAAGGCCCGGGAGCCGATCGCGTCGATGTGCTGCCAGGCTTTGGCGACGATGGTTGTTGGTTCCAGCAGAACGCCGACGTCGGCCAGCGTGTTCGGAAGCCGGACGAGAGCATCAGGATCAGCCCGGAAGCGTTCTCGGGCGAACCCGTGCAGGCCTTTTATTCCGTGTTCGGTGTAGCGGCCGTTGCGGCACATATCCCACTGCCCCGCCGCGCACGCAGGACACGGCACAGGGTCCGGACGGCGAACGATGCAGACCACCAGATCCCGGGGGCTGAGCCCGGAACCTGCCGGAGCGTCGAGGACACGGCCGATGTTCTCGTGTCCCAGAATCAGAAACGGTGACCCGGCGGGTGCTTCTCCGTATTCGCCGGAGGTGATCTCGGCATCGGTGCCGCAGAGCCCGACGGCCAGGGTCTCCACCAGGACCTGACCGTCCGCCGCGTCGGGCTCGGGGACATCCCTGAGCACCAACGGCTCCTTCGTCCCCGGGACGACAGTCAAAGCCTTCACGTCTTTTCCTCCTGCATCTCCGGGCGGCATCCGTCCCGGTTATTTGTCTACCACGTCCACCTCCGAATCCCGCTGAAAACCGGAGAACTTCTTAGGGCCCGCGCAGCCATGGTCCTCCCGGAAGGTCTCACAGACCGTACACAGGTTCATCTCAGGTACCTCTTATCGGGCTCGTGGGAAACTTGGTGGTAACGGAAGGACATGCGATGACGGCGGTTGTGAATTCACGGGCTCGGGCTCTCGGCGCGGTACGGCGCTGGACGGTGACCGCGATGGTACTGGCGGGGATCGCGACCGCCGGCGCCGGCGCCGGGCTGGCCACGGTGCAGCACACCGCCGCCACCGGCCAGGCAGCAGCGGCGGCGGTGCAGCAGGCGCCGGCCGCGCCCGCCGCGGCAGGGACGTTCGGGAAAGTTACGCCCGCACAAAACGCCCCGGCCGCTGCAGTGCCGCAGACCGCGACCCGGGCCTCCTGACCTTGGCAGCTGTCCCGGCCGCCCGGTTCGATGCGATCGGCACCACCGTTAGCGTGCACGCGACCGACCCGGGCGCCCTGGATCAGGCTGTGCGCACGGCCAGGGAATGGCTGGCGTCTCTGGACCTTGCTGCCTCGCGGTTCCGGGCAGATTCAGAACTTACGACCATTAACGCCCGGTCGGCCCGGGGTCCGGTGGCGGTGGCAGTCAGTGCCTTGCTCGGGGATGTTTTGGAGGCTTCCTTCCGCACGGCGGCCCTGACCGGCGGCCTGGTGGACCCGACAGTCGGCGCGGCCCTGCTGCGGGCCGGTTACGATGACGATATGGTACTGGTCAGAGACAGGGCGGGCTGGACGGTGCCCGGTGATCCGGAACCGGCGCCGGGGTGGCTGCAGATCAGCTACACACCCGACGTCCGGTTGCTGGTCATGCCGGCCGGCACGGTGCTGGACTTTGGCTCCAGCGCCAAAGCCTACGCCGCTGACCGGATCGCGGCCCTGCTGGGTGAGACCCTGCCGGGCGGTTTCCTGGTCGACCTGGGCGGAGACATCGCCGTTGCCGGCACCCCTCCAGAGACAGGCTGGCAGGTAGGGATCGAGCACGACCGCGGCCGCACCGATCAGGTCATCACCATCAGGGACCAGGCCATAGCAACGTCTTCAACGAGGCACCGGGCGTGGTCCAGCGGGTCCGGGACCGCCCACCACATCATCGACCCGCGCACCGGCGCCCCGGCACAGCGCATCTGGGCCGAAGTGACCTGCCTGGGTGCGACCGCTCTGGAAGCCAATGCCGCCTCGACCGCCGCCATCGTCCTGGGTGCTCAGGCACCGTCCTGGCTGGGGGCCCGTGGCATCGATGCCAGCCTGCACGCCACGGACGGTTCGACCGTGAGGACCGGGAACTGGCCTGCCCCCCACGAACCTGCCGGGGCACTGTGAGTCCGGCGGTCAGCGAGGTTTTCTGGTTCGTTTCCCGGGCGAGCGGGGTCACGGCTTCGGTGCTGCTGACGGTGACGTTCATTCTCGGTGTTGTGACTTCCGGGCGGCGCCGGCCGGCAGGGATCGGGACCACTGTCGTGACAGGGCTCCACCGCAACCTGGCCCTGGGGATGATGGTTTTTGTGGTAGTCCATATTGTTACTGCCGTGCTGGAAGGCTACGTCGACATCGGCTGGGTGTCGGTAGTGGTGCCGTTCACTTCCGGCTACGAACGGGCCTGGATCGGGCTGGGCGCTGTCGCGTTCGATCTGCTGGTGGCCGTGACGTTGACCTCGATGCTGCGTCACCGTATTCCCGAGCGGTGGTGGGGCCGGGTCCACGCGCTGAGCTACGTGCTGTGGCCGGCAGCGATAGTCCATGGCATCACGATGGGCACCGGGAGCGCCTGGATCCTCCGGGCCGTGGGGGTGGCCTGCCTGGCCGCAGGCGCCGCCGCGATCGCCTACCGGCTCACCGGCCGGCAACCCGATGAGACCCGCCGCAACGAAATCGGACAACAGCCATGGCGCTGAACCTGCTGCCGGCCCTGCACGAGGCCGGCCTGACGGGCCGGAGCGGTTCGGCGTTCAGCACTGCCGTGAAACTCGGTGCGGCGCTTCAGAATCGGGCCGAGCTGATAGTTAACGCCTGCGACGGGGAAATCGGTGCCGCGAAGGACGCCTACGTCATCCGGCACCACCTCGCCGAGGTCCGGGACGGGGCAGCATTGACGGGCCTGAAGCGGGTAACGTATGCCGCCCACGCCGGATCAGAAACCGAAGGACGCCTGCGGGCAGCGGGCGTGGCGGTGTTGCCGGTACCTGCCCGGTATGTCGCCTCCGAGGCCAGCGCCCTCGTTTCCCTGCATCACGGCGGCCTTGCCCGCCCGATGACCAAACGCGCCCGCCTGGTCCAGGGCGGCCGCACCCCGGAGGGGAAGAAAACCCGGCCGGTACTGGTCCTGAACGCCGAAACACTTCTGCGGGTCGCCCAGATCGAGGCCTTCGGGCCGGCCTGGTTCCGGTCTTTCGGCACACCGGAGGACCCCGGCCCGCGGCTGGTCGCTCTCAACGGCGCCGTCCAGGCGCCAGGTGTCTACGAAACCGAAACCGGACCATCCCTAAGCCAAATACTCTCCCTGGCCGGTGGACCGCTGCCCGGCGCCCGGGCCCTGAACATCGGCGGACTCGGCGGCACCTGGATTGCAGCGTCCCGGATACCGGCCCTGCACTACACCACCGCGTCGATGGCCACCGCGGGCGCCGCTCCCGGGCCCGGGGTGATGCACCTGCTGGGCCCCTCACATTGCCCGGTCGCCACGGTCGCGGACATGCTCAACTACGCCGCCGGGGAATCAGCCGGCCAATGCGGGCCCTGCATGTTCGGGCTCCCCGCGGCAGCGGCCGGGTTCGCTGAACTCGCCGCCGGTACCGGAGGTCCCGGAGCGCACGCCGCGCTGCGGCAACGACTGGGACTGCTTACCGGCCGCGGGGCCTGCCACTTCCCCGACGGTGTTGCAGCGTTCACCGCCTCCGCACTGGAGGTCTTCAGCACCCACCTCCAAGCGCACGCGGCAGGCTATTGCCCCGGACAGGAAGAAAGAGATCAGTCGTGAGCTTTTCTGCCCGCCCGCCCCGGACCGATTCGGCCGTCCCGGTCCTGGCCGTCGACCGGACCGCCTGCACCGGGCACGGAGTCTGCGCCACCTTGCTGCCTGAACACATCACCCTCGACGAATGGGGCTACCCCATCCTGGACGGACTCATCCCCAAAACGACCGACGCTGAGCTGACCGTCCGGTACTGCCCGGCCCGGGCACTCTACTGGCGAAACCAAAACGACTGAGTCGGAGCCCGCTGACCCTTGCCCGCACGAGGACTTCCACTGCCCGCCCGGTGGTCCTCTGGCAGGTGCTGGAGGGGTAGGACCCAGGACACCGCATCTGCCCCCCGACCCGACGGTGTTTGTCCCGGGCACGCTTCCGCATTCTCTGACCGACGGTGCGCTCAGACGGGCGTCAACTGCCCGCTTCCGGGGCCGCTTTCGCGGCGCGGCGCCTGCGCAGGTGCCAGAACAGTAACGCTGCAAGGACAACAGCGACGGTGAGGAGGGCGGCTCCGTGTCCGGCTGTCCGGGCGATGCTCTGATATGAGTTCCCTGCCAGGAACCCCAGCAGGGCACAGCCGGTACCCCACACCAGAGCGCCCGCGGCGTTGAAGGCCAAAAACCGCAGGTAGGGCATATGCGCCATGCCGGCCAGGGCAGGCATGACAGCGCGGAAGAATGCTGTGAAGCGTCCCACGAAGACAGCCGCGCCGCCCCGGCGGCGCAACAGGTCCTGGGCTTTAGCCACCTGCTGCCCTTTCCTCGCAACAAGGCGCAGGCGCATGATCCGCGGCCCGAAGAACCGTCCTACCTCGTACCCCACCGTGTCGCCGGTGATCGCCGCCGTCACGACCAGAACGATCACCACCCACAAGGGAAGCCGTCCGTGGCTGGCCAGGACGCCGCCCAGAATGGCCGCCGTCTCACCCGGGATCACAAATCCGAGGAAAAACGCGTCTTCAGCGAATACCAGGGCAAAGACCAGCAGCGCGGCCAGCACCGGGCTGATATTCAGGATACTGTCCACAATCTGGCCCACAACACTGCCTTTCCTCCTGGCGCCCACCCCCCACGCACCTGCGGTTCCGGCGATCTTTCCGCGCCGACCTCAGGGGTATCCCGGCCCGAGGCCCCGATCCGAGGTGTCCCAGGGGAGCCGGCAGGCTCTGCAGCGGCCTACGCACCTGCGCTGTCCATGCCCACCGAGGCGGTCTGGACCGGTGCACGGCCGCGTGGGTACAGTGTGCGGTAGAGGATCCGGCCCAGGCACGGGAGTGACCAGATGCAGCACGTCAGCAAACGCGCGAACACCCTCGCCCTGGCGGTGCTCCTCGGTCTGGCCCTTCCCGGGACGGCAGGGTGCTCCTTTACCAACCCCCAGGAGACCACCCGGATCACGCCGGCCACCAACGGCATCAACACCGTGATCGGCCCGGTGAAGCTGGGCAACCTGTTGATTCTCGCCCTGGACGCCAACGGACCGGGCAGGGTCATCGGCACGGTGAGGAACACCACCGACCACGACATCGTCCTCACCCTGGCCCTGGCATCAGGAGAGACAACGACCATACCGGTCCCGGCCCAAGACCGCAGACAGCTCACCCTCGACACGGCCCCGGTCACGTTCGCCCGCACCGGCGCGGCCCCCGGCGCGACGCTCCAGCTCAAAATCAGCGCAGACACGACGACACAGACCATCCCGGTACCCGTCCTCGACGCGACCTTCACCGAATACGCACCCTACTTCCCGATCCGGCCGGAGCCGCCCCACACCCCCGGCACCACGCCGCCGGCCACTTCCCCAACCCCGGCGCCCACTCCTACTCCCTAACGACAAGTACCACTGCAGGCCTCAGCATGCCGTCTCATTCACGCGCCGGCGGGGCCCGGCTGGCTGACCTCCGCAGGACCCGGGTGAGCACCCGAGGGACGCAGGACCGTTTCCGGGTCCGGCGCTGCCCCCGCCAGGTTCCCTGCCGGTTCACTGCGGACTCTCAGCAACCATTCAGCGCAGCTCCGGATAATAGATGGCAGGCGTCGTTGAGACGCCCGCCCCGGACGGGCCCCCCATCCGGACGGGGCACCGACTTAGTAGGACGGATACCGGCAATGTCTGCGACCCGAACCCCCCGCTCAGCTGTCCTGTTCAGCACTCTGGCCGGAATCGCTTTGGTTGCCGGGACCGCGGTCGCCGGGATTGGGCCCGCGGTCGCAGCCCCTGCGCCGGGGCCGGCATCGTCCACCGCGTCCGCCCCCGCGCCGGCCGTGCACCAGGTGCCGGCAGGCGCGGACGGCCAGCAGCATGACGCAGGGGAAGCCAGCGGCGACTGACCGTCCCCGGGTGTTGGGTAGAATACCGTGCAGGGAACGACCCCGTGAGGGGCGGTGAAAGGGGACCGGTGAGGACAGCGCGAAAGCACCCCTCATTCCCGGCCCTTAACCCGGTTTCCCCGCCCGTCGTTGCTTTCCTGGTTCTCGCAGGCCTGGTACTCGGGATTCTGGGCATGCACGCCCCTGGAACCGGCCACGGCAGCCCACCCCCGCACAGCACAGCACCGCACAGCGGCATCTCACAGGTGTCCGGCGGCCATTTCACTGCCGCGGGGGCGCGTCCGGCGGGCCGGGCGGCAACCGCCGGGCCGGCCGTGGCCGCAGTTCCGTTACCCGGCGGGAACCAATCTTCCGGTTGCCCGGCGCCGTGCACGATGACAGTACATGAATGGTCATGTGGCCCGCAAGCCAGCGCTGCAGTCCCTCAGCCTGTACTGCCCGCCCTCGCTCCGGATGCCGGCAGGGCGGCCCTTGTGGGCGCTCCTGCTCTTCCCTGTCTGAAGCCGGCAGCCCGCGGACGGGCCGCACCGTCCCTGACAGAACTCTCTATCAGCCGCACGTAAACCGGTCCCGGTCCGCCCCCACAGCCCCCGCGTACGCCGCTAGCGACTGCCTTCATCGTTGCAGGGCCCTGGCCGTGTTCGTCCCGGCTGCCTCCGCACCCCTGGGACAGAGACGACCAAAAGCTGCCCGGTCCATCCCGGGTGCGTGCGGCTCCGCCCGGCCTTCTCCTGGCCTCCGCCGGGCGCTGCTGCGGGCGTGCCCCGGGCCCGGGCCGGCGGTGCCTGTTTGCCGGTTGGCCGCAGCGGCTCCTCCCGCCCCTGGAGTACTTAGAGTTACCCCCTTTTTTTGAGATTTCTCCGCGTTGCGCGGATACAGACCAAGGACACGCAAAAATGAAAAACGCCTACCCTCTTCCCTCCCGCCGTACTGTGCTCGGTACCGGGATCGCGGCCGCTGCCATGGCGGCCCTCGCTGCCTGCACGTCCAACCCGACCGCCGGGCCTTCCGCGGTGACCAGGATCATGCCGGGGGACCCGATGATCGCGGACTTCGAAGCGCGCCGCGCCTTCACGGGCAAGACCATCACAACCCGGCTCAGCGCCGGTGAAGCCGACGTCGTTATCGCCGGACAACCTGTCCGGACCTGGGGCTATGGGGGCACCCTGAACGGGCCGGTGATCCGGGCCACCGCAGGGGATAAACTCACGGTGCCGCTGATGAACCAGCTCAGCCAGGGGACCTCCGTGCACTGGCACGGGCTGGCCCTGCGCAACGACCAGGACGGGGTCCCGGGGCTGACACAACAGGCCATCGCCCCCGGCGCCGCGTACGACTACAACTTCGTTCTTCCCCACCCGGGAACGTACTGGTACCACTCGCACGTGGAAATGCAGCGCGAACGCGGGCTCTACGGGGCCCTCATTATCGCCGATCCCAAGGAAACCCTGGCCTATGACCAGGAATGGGTGATCATCCTTGATGACTGGATGGACGGGGTCACCGGCACCCCCGACGATGTCCTGAAGGAACTCTCCATGGGCATGGGGTCCATGAACACCCCGGCACCGGCCCATTCAATGCCCGGCATGGACATGGGCGGCGGGTCAGCGTCCTCGATGCCCGGCATGGACATGGGCGGGTCAGGGTCCACGATGCCGCCGATGCCGGGCATGAAATACATGTTGATGGGGGCGCGCAGCGACTTCCTCGGCGGTGACGCGGGCGACGTTTCCTACCCGTACCATCTTTTCAACGGCAAGGCCGCGGCCGGGCCTGAAACGTTTCCCAGCAAACCGGGCAGCCGGGTCCGGTTGCGGATCATCAACGCGGCCGCTGACACCGCTTACCGTGTCGGTGTGCCCGGGCAGAAAATTACGTTGACGCACACGGACGGGTTCCCGGCCGCGCACCGGGACGTTGACGCCGTTGTCCTGGGCATGGGGGAACGGATCGACGCGATCCTGAACGTGCAGGAGGGTTTCACCCCTGTTCTGGCGCTGCCCGAAGGTAAACCCGGGATGGCCTACGGCCTGATCAGCACGGGCACGGGTACACCGCCGCCGGCAACCGCCTTCCCTTCAACTTTGGGTGGCACGGTCGTTGACGGCGGCATGCTCAAGGCAGACGCCTCCGTCCTCCTCCCGGCGAAACCGGCGGACCGGGTCCATGAAGTGCACCTGACCGGCGGCATGGCAAAGTACGACTGGGGCATCAACAACCGCCGCTTCGACATGAACAATCCCTACGAGGGGGCGTTCGATCTCAAGGTCAATGAACGGGTCCGGGTGGACTTCATCAATGACACCACCATGTGGCACCCCATGCACTTGCACGGCCACACGTTCCAGCTCGCCGGTGGCGGGGCGCGCAAAGACACCGTCATCGTGCGCCCGAAACAAACAGTGAGCGTCGAATTCGATGCCGATAACCCCGGTCAATGGCTTACCCACTGCCACAACGCCTACCACGCCGAGCGCGGCATGATGGGGGTCTTCTCCTACATCAAATAGTCGACCCGGTGGCCCGCGTACCCCGCGTCTCTGCCTTCAGGGCCCGGGGTGCGCGCAGGCCCGGCGCAGCGCAAAATGCGGCCCGCACCCGGCCGCTATCGGGATCTGCCAGAGGCAGTGCCGGGTGCCGACCTGCGACGATGGTCCTATGAACACTGCCGGTAACACAGTCGTCGGGGCCCGTGAAGGGTTCGCCTCCGTTTTCCACCGTTCCTGGCTCCGGGTCACGGCCATGACGGTCACCGGTGCCGCGGCCGCGTTCCTCGTCGCGGTTAGCGGGCCGCCGGACTACGCGCCCGCGGCCGGTTGGGCTGCGGCGTCCGCGACGTACCTGGTCTGGGTGTGGGTTGTTATCGGGCGTCTGGACCCGGCAGGTACGGCCGCCCATGCCAAACGGGAAGACCCAGGGCGCGGCATTTCAGACGTACTGGTCCTGGCCGCGACCATGGGAAGCTTCACCGGAGTCGCGCTGATCCTGCTCGATGCCGCCACCTTGCAAGGCGGCAGCAAAGCCTCGGTAATCGCCCTGGCACTCGGAAGTGTGGCCCTGTCCTGGTTCCTCGTGCACACCCTCTTCACGCTCCGCTACGCCTCCATCTACTACCGGGACAAGAACGGGATCGATTTCAACGAAGAAAGCGCGCCCCACTACCGGGACTTCGCCTACCTGGCATTCACCGTCGGGATGACCTTCCAGGTCTCCGACACCAACCTGAAAACCGATGCGATCCGCTCCACGGTCCTGCGCCAGGCACTGCTGTCCTACCTCCTCGGGGCCATCGTCCTGGCCACCACCATCAACCTCGTCTCCGGCCTCATCCACTAAAAGGCCCTGGCTCTGCCAGTGTTCAGGAACCCTGCCTGTGAGGCGCCGGCCCGGACGGGGCAGAGAGTTCCCGTGCGCCTGTGGGAAAGGAAAGTAGAATTTTCCGCCGGCGGCGGCCGGGTGGAGCAGATGGATGGCTGTGCTGAGGGCGGCCGGTTAAAGCACGGTCGCACCGAAGAGCAACCCGATGCCGTAAGTGATCATCAGACCCACCGCTCCGCCGATCAGTACCCGGGTCGCGGCTCTGCGGATGGACCCTCCGCCTATCCTTGCCCCCAAGGCACCGGTGAGGGCCAGGGCCGCGAGCACGATCACGTAGGTGATCCAGACCCGCACCGACACCGGGGAGAGCAGGATCGCGGCTACCGGAAGCGCACCGCCCAGCAGGAACGCCGCCGCCGATGAACCTGCCGCGTGCCAGGGGTTGGTCAGCTCTTCCTCGTCGACGCCGAGCTCCATCCGCAGGTGTGCCTTCAGCGGATCCGCTGCTGTCAGCTCCCGGGCGACCATGGCCGCGGTGGCGCTGCTGAGGCCCTGCTCCTCGTAGAGCCCGGCCAGTTCCTGCAGCTCCCCTTCAGGGTCCTCGGCCAGCTCACGCCGCTCTTTGACAATAAGGTCCCGTTCGCTGTCCCGCTGGCTGCTCACCGACACGTACTCACCCAGCGCCATGGAAACGGCACCCGCGGTCAACCCCGCCATCGCCGCGATGAAGACCGGCTGCACAAGGGTCGTCGCACCGGCAACACCGATCACCAGACCGGCCATCGACAAAATCCCGTCGTTGGCCCCCAGCACGGCAGCCCGCAGGGCGTTCAAGCGCCCGGACATCCCGGAGGCATGCGGTTCCGGAAAGGCATGAACAGGCATGGGATTTCTCACTTTCAACGTCATTCCAAGGAGAGCGCAGCACGGATGCACCACTCGCCCTGCGGCCGGAGCGCGGGCCGGTGCCAGGACATCACACTAGCAGCGACGGACTCAACGGCCTACCCCCAAGTTCTCATCAACGTCTGGCCGCCGCCCTGCTCAGACCTGGATCATCCGATTGGTGCATTCCGGCCTGCCCTGAACGAGGATTCGGGCGCGCTCGAACGCGGCGTGAAACCCCTACACACCGTTCCGAACGCCCCAGCCGCCCCAGAGCTGCGGTCGAGGAGCGCAACGACGCGGCAGAGGCCCCCGGGCGCGTCGGTGCCCACCGGTAAGAAACCCAACGTCATCGACCGCATTTAATCGGTCCGCACCGTTCGGGCGCGGCCGCTTGGTGTGGCTGCCATCGGAGCGGTGCGCGAGTGCAGGCCGAGTTCTTCGAACCGGAACCAACCTGCCATATTCACCAGGCGACCCGCAGGCCGGCCTCGACGACGTCCCGCGCGGGGGACGTCGAGGAAGAACGTTCCGCCGGCGCCGCGGGGCCACATGACCGCCCGGGGTACCGACCCAGGGCTGTTGCTTTCGGCGTTGCCAGAGGCGGTGCCACTATTCAGGCAGTTGTATCTGGAAGCCGCAGCTGCAGCGCAATATGCGGGTGGTAAGGCAGACGTCGTTGGCGTTCTGCGGGTCGCGGTCCGTGTAGACGGCGTTGAGGCAGCCGGCCTCTGAATCGAGCGTATGCATCGGCCGGCCGCAGTGGACGTACTCTCCGTCGAATATCAGGACGTCATCCTCGCCCGGGGCCCGGCTGAGGACTGCCCCTACGGCGGCAACGTCGGCTCGTCGCAGGTAGTGGAGATCGCACGCGGTGCAGACATACCCTGCTTCCACGAAATCGTCCGAGGGCGGATCGAGGGCTTTAATCGACTGCAGCCTCAGCTCCGTGTCAGAACCGCAATGGCCGCACAGGAGCAAAGTACTGCCGGGGCGATCAGTGTGCGGGCGGATACTGGCGGCGCCGGGATCGAAGGACATTTTTACGCTCCCGCCGCGTAGCTGGACAGGCTGCAATCCGCCCCGTCGACACAACCCAGGCGCATTGCCGCGCTGAATGCGGTATCTGGCAGGCCGGTCCAGGCGGTGATGGCCCGGCCACCGCCCTGGTTGACATGCGAGGCGGCCATGCTCGGCTCCCTTTTAGCTGCGTGCATTCCAGCCCGCCATCCTGCTATAGCGGGATCTCCCGCCAGCTATGCACCAAGCCGAAAGGAGGATAGATACGTGATGCCTGCCACCAAAAACCTACGCCGTGGCTCCTGGCGTGTCCAGCCACCGTCGGCGGCGGCAGGACAGTCCGGGCAGAAAGAACCTGCCCACGATTCCCTTGTCATCTTGTCTGGGCTGGACTGGTAGCGGAGTATTTGAAGTGGCGGTGTTTCACCTTGCTGGAGAGGGTCCATTCAGCCTTCATCGGGGTTCCGTCCGGGGGCTGACTCGCGGCCTCAAGAAATTCGGGAGTCAGCCCCACTTGCCGGTGCCGCACCGGGTGCCTCGGCGCATAGCCTGTCGCGGTATTGCTACGGACAGTGGTTTCAGCCCTGCGAGGAGAATCACGAGGCAAGGCCCCTGAGCTCGCCGCCGGGATCCTGAGCCTGTCCTGAAAAACGGGCAACACCATTGGCACTTAGGACAGTCATCGTGCAGCGGCCACTTCCCGACCGAGCAGTCCGCGTTGAAGTGCGTCTACCTGGCTATCATGAGCCTGGACCCCACCGGCAAGGGCCGGAAACGCTGGAGCAACCGCTGGAAGGCCACTCTCAACGCCTCCGAGATCACCTTTGACGGCCGCCTGTCCGCCGGCAGGAGCTAGAGAAGACAACCCCAGTTACACCGAATAATTGACAGACCCCTAGCCGGGACTGTGGAATTAACGGTGTATCCGGCTCGACACGCCAGGCGGTCTGCTTGGCAGGAATGAGCTGGATATGCCGGTGACACTGGATGCCGTGAAGACTGCGGACACCACTGGGAAACCGAAGGAAGATTCGGAGGCTGAGGCCGCCCGTGAGCTGGTGAGGATGGCCCGTGAACAGGGATTGTCTCTGACTGGTCCGGACGGGCTGCTCAAACAGCTGACCAAGACGGTCATAGAGACCGCGTTGGATGAGGAGCTCACGGAGCACCTCGGTTATGAGAAGCACGACGCGGCCGGGAAAGAGACGGGCAATGCCCGCAACGGGACCCGGTCCAAGACTGTGCTGACGGAGACCACCGGGCCGGTGGGCATCGACGTTCCGCGGGACCGGGCGGGCACGTTTGAGCCGGTCATTGTCCGGAAGCGCCAGCGCCGGCTGAATGGGGTGGACGAGATGGTCCTCTCGCTGTACGCGAAGGGCCTGACAACAGGCGAGATCAGTGCGCACTTCGCCGAGATCTACGGGGCTTCCGTTTCCAAGGAGACCATCTCGCGGATCACGGACAGGGTCCTCGAGGAGATGAACGAGTGGCAGAACCGGCCGCTTGATGAGGTCTACGCGGCGATCTTCATCGACGCCATTGTGGTCAAGATCCGCGATGGTCAGGTCGCCAACCGGCCGATCTACGCCGCCATTGGCGTCACCCTGGACGGGGAGAAGGACATTCTGGGCCTGTGGGCCGGGACCGGCGGCGAGGGCGCGAAGTTCTGGATGAGCGTTCTCACTGACATCAAGAACCGTGGTGTGAAAGACAGCTTCTTCCTGGTCTGCGACGGACTCAAGGGCCTGCCGGAAGTGGTGGGCAATGTCTGGCCGCTGACGACGGTGCAGACCTGCATCATCCACCTGATCCGCAACACCTTCCGACTGGCCTCGAAAAAGGACTGGGACGCGCTCAAACGCGATGTGAAGCCCATCTACACAGCCCCGAACGCCGCGGCCGCCCGGACGGCACTCGAGGAGCTCACGGAGCGGTGGGGCAGGAAATACGGGGCGATCGTCCGGCTCTGGGAGAACGCGTGGGAAGAGTTCATCCCGTTCCTGGACTACGACGTGGAAATCCGGCGCGTGATCTGCTCGACCAACGCCATCGAATCGCTCAACGCCCGGTACCGGCGGGCCGTGAAGGCACGCGGTCATTTCCCAACCGAGCAGGCCGCGCTAAAGTGCCTGTATCTCGTCACCAGATCCCTCGATCCGACCGGTGCCGGCAGGACCCGATGGGCCGTGCGTTGGAAGCCCGCTTTGAACGCCTTCGCCATCACCTTCAGCGACCGATTCCCGGCAGCTGAAAACTACTAAAGGAAACCGCCGGATACACCGTTAATGAGATAGTCCCGGCGGTTTCAGCCCGGCGAGGAGAATCACGAGGCAAGGCCCCTGAGCTCGCCGCCGGGATCCTGAGCCTGTCCTGAAAAACGGGCAACACCATTGGCACTTAGGACATTCATCGTGCAGGCGCTGGCATAGACACGCTCCCCCGTGAACGAGCATTCCGCTCCACCTCGGCCAAGCGCGTCAGCATCTTCAGGTCTCTCTTGATGACGATGCCATCCTCATGCCCCGACTTGCCCCGCAACTTCCGGAAGCGGAGGTACTTACAGAACACAGCCGTAACGGTAACGATCGTTCGCGAGACATCTCTCGACCTGTTCAGCGGATCGCGCACTTCAGGGGTCGATTTTGTAATGCTTTCCGCGTACGCGTCTGTGTAATGCCGTGCAGGGTTGGTGATACGTTATGGGGATGCGCGTTGGATACGGACGGGTCTCTACCCGTGATCAGCACCCCGAAGCCCAGCACGATGCCCTGACCGCGGCCGGCTGTGACCAGGTATTCGTTGATGTGGCCTCGGGAAAGCTAGCCCGCCGGCCAGAACTGGACAAGGCCCTGCTCTCGGCCAACCGCGCTGGGGACCAACTCGTCGTGACCAAACTTGACCGACTCGGCCGGTCGTTGGAAAACCTCATCGAGGTCTCCAAGACACTCCAGGAGCGCGGGGTTGATCTGGTGGTCCTGGACCAGAGCATCGACACATCCACACCGATGGGGCGGATGTTCTTCCAAATCCTTGGCTCGATCGCCGAGTTCGAACACGCGCTGATGTCCGAACGTACCCGTGACGGTCTGGCCGCGGCCAGGGCGAGGGGGCGCACCGGCGGCCAGAAACCCAAACTCGGCCCCCGCCAAGTACGGCTGGCCCAGGAAATGTATGAAGAAAAAGGCCCAGACGGCAGACGTGCCCACACGGTCGAGCACATTGCCAAGGAATTTGGCGTTACCCGGCCCACCATCTACCGCCACCTCGCCAAATCATGAACGACGGTCGCTGCCACAACAGAACGACGGCATGTCCGTAAGGTAGGGCCGTTCAGGGCTCAGTCATCGCCTACAACCACTGAACCAATAGGACTCGATCATCCAGATTGCCCCTGCCGACACTCTCAGGAGTACCGGGCCGATCAAGACCAATTCCTTTGACCTTGCCGTCGGCAACGTCCCGTTCAGCAAGAACACGCTTTACGACAAGACCCACAACGCCGACTCCCGGCACTGCATGCACAACCACTTCATCCTCAAGAGCCTGGCCGCCGTGAAACCCGGCGGATACGTCGCCGTGCTGACCTCCAGCTTCACCATGGACGCAACCAACCCCACCTCGAGGCGGGAGATGAGTGCAGTGGCGGACCTGGTGGGAGCCGTGCGCCTGCCCACCGGCGCCCACCGGCGAGCCGCCGGCACTGAAGCACTCACTGACCTGCTGCTGCTGCGCAAGCGCGAGCCGGGCCGGGAGCCTGCCAACACGGACTGGGAAACTGTCGGGCCCGTCATCATCGATGGCCGCAACGTGAAGATCAACAACTACTTTGATCTGAACCCGCAAAACGTCCTGGGGCAGATCACCGTTGGAAACGGCATGTACGGCGAGGAAACCGTCAGCGTGAAAGCCGACGACCTCGCCGCCGTCCCGCAGCTGCTCGCCCAGCGGCTCGACGCCGTTGTGCAGGAAGCGCTGGACCGCGGCCTGAACCACGCCCCTGCCGAGCCGGCCCCGGGAAAAACCCCGGCGGCACTCCTGCCGGCCACCGGGCAGGAATGGGACGGCACCATCACCGCCCAACAAGACGGAACCTTCACCGTTGCCCGTGCAGGGGAACAGGTTCCGTTCCCGGTACCCAAAGCGCATGCAGCGGAGCTAAGCGACCTGCTGGGGATGCGCGACGGCGCACGCGCCCTGTTGGAGATGGAAGCTTCCGACAGCGAAGATACCCCTGCGATGTCGGCTCAACGAACCGCCCTGGCTGACCAGTACACGGCATATGCCGCCAAATATGGGCCACTGAACCGCTTCACGGAGTCTGTCCGCACGGACAAAGAAACGGGCGAAGACATCATCACCCGCCGTGCAGCACCCGCCGTGCGGATCCTGCGCCAGACGGACCCCTTCGGCACTCTGCCGCCGGCCCTGGAGAGGTTCAACGAGGAAACGCAGACCGCGACACCCGCGGCTCTGCTTCAGCACCGACAGGTAGTCGCCCGCAAACCGCTCATGGGCGCGGACACCGTTGACGAAGCCCTCGCCATCGCGCTGGACACCTACGGCGCCCCCGAGCTGGAACAGATCGCGGACCTCCTGGGCGTCACGGAAGAGGAAGCCCGCGAGCAGCTGGGCACGCTCGTGTTCGATGACCCGGAAACCGGCAAGCTCGTCACAGCACCGGAATACCTGTCCGGGAACGTCCGGACCAAGCTCGCCGCCGCCCGCGTTGCGGCGGCCGAGGACGAGCGCCTGAGCGTGAACGTCACCGCACTGGAGGAAGTCCAGCCGCCGCGGGTCGGCATGGAAGACGTCGAGGCGCGCATCGGTGCGGTCTGGATCTCCCCCGAGGAACACCAACGCTTCGTCCAGGACATCCTGGCCGATCCCCACGCCAGCGTGACCAGCGTCGGCAGCGGCATCTGGCGGGTCAAAGCCAACCGGGGAACGGTCCGTTCCACGAACGAGTGGGGAACGGGCCGCCGGCCCGCCCCGGACCTGCTGCAAAGCATCCTGGAACAAAAGAGCATTCAGGTCGAAGACAAGAGCGAGGACGGCAAACCCGTCGCCAACCTCGAAGAAACCGAAGCGGCCCAGGAAAAGGCCGAGGCCCTGCAGGAACGCTTCGCCGAGTGGGTCTGGGAGGACCCCGAGCGCGCCAGCCGGCTCATTGACGAATACAACCGCCGCTTCAACTCCCTGGCCCTGCGCGACTACACCAAGGAAGGCGGCCGCCTGACCCTGCCCGGGCTGGCTAAAACCTTCACCCCACACCCGCACCAGCGCACCGCCGTGGCGCGCATCATTTCCGAACCAGCCGTGGGACTCTTCCACGAAGTCGGGGCCGGCAAGACCGCCGAAATGGTGATGGGCGCGATGGAACTCAAACGCCTGGGCATGGCCTCCAAACCGATGGTTGTCGTCCCGAACCACATGCTGGAGCAGTTCACCCGCGAGTGGCTGGAACTGTACCCGCAGGCCCGCCTGCTCTCGGCAGGGACCGATGACATCAAGACCAAGAGCGGGGACCTGGCCGCGCGCCGGCAGTTCGTCGCCCGCGCCGCGGCGAACGACTGGGACGGCATCATCATGACCCAGCAGGCCTTCAAGAGCATCGGCGTGAAAGCCGAAACCATTGAGGCCTACCAGGAGTCGATCATCGCGGACGTCCGGCAGACCATCGTCAACGCCCAGGCCGAGGGCGAAGACCGGACCACGGTCAAGAAGCTTGAAACGAAGCTCCAGGCCGAAGAAGAGCGCATGAAGAAGCTTATGGACACCGCGCCGGATCTTGGACTGACATTCGAGGACACCGGGGTGGACTACCTGTTCGTGGACGAAGCGCACGACTACAAGAACCTCCGCACGGTCACCAACATCAAGGGCGCAGAAATTGCCGGCTCCATCCGGGCCACCGACATGCACCTGAAGCTCGAATACCTGCGCAGCACCCACGGGGAACGCGTCGTTACGATGGCGACCGGCACACCGATTGCCAACTCCATCACCGAAGCCCACGTCATGCAGCGCTACCTGCGCCCGGACCTGCTCCAGGCTGCCGGTGTGGAGAACTTCGACGTCTGGGGAGCGACGTTCGGGGAAACCGTCACCGCCATCGAGATGGACGCCGGAGGCCGGCTGAAGAACAAGCCGCGCTTCGCGAAGTTCAAGAACGTCCCCGAGATGCTGCGGTCCTTCCACGTCTTTGCGGACGTGAAGCTCTCCGAGGATTTGAACTACCTCAAAAAGCCGGACCTCGCCCGCCGGCCAGGTGACGGGGAACGGCAGCCGGAATTGGTTTTGATCCCGCAGCCGCCCGAACTGGCCGAATACATGAAGGGCCTCGCGGACCGGCTGGACTCCCTCTCCGGCTGGGCTGAGAAGGGCGCGGACAACGCCCTCTCTGTCTACAACGACGGCCGCAAAGCAGCGCTGGACCTGCGCATGGTCGGCATCGAACCCGAATCCGGGACGAAGCTGGACCATGTTGTGGCCAAGACCCTGAAAGTCTGGGAGGAGAACCGGGAGAACGAGTACGAAACCAGCTTCGAATCCGGGATCCCTTCGGCCAACAAGGGTGCGTTGCAGATCATCTTCTGCGACCTCAGCACGCCCTCCAAGAACGCCGGTCCCGACGGCAAACAGGTCTGGACCGCCTACCAGCAGATCAAGGACCAGCTCGTTGCCGGAGGCATCCAGGCAGATCAGATCCGGTTCATCCAGGACGCGCCCAAGCCCGAGCAGAAAGCCCAGCTGTTCGCCCAATGCCGTACCGGGGAGGTGGCCGTGCTGATCGGCTCCACCGCCATGATGGGAACCGGCGCTAACGTCCAGCTCCGCGCCAAAGCGATCCACCACGTCACGTGTCCCTGGCGGCCGGCTGACCTGACCCAGCGCGACGGGCGCATCATCCGTCAACGTAACGCCAATGCGGAGGTCCACAACTTCCAATACGCAACCGTCGGCAGCTACGACAGTGCCGCCTGGGACGGGATCCAGCGCAAGGCCACCATGATCCAGCAGGTCCTTCGCGGACGCCTCGATATCCGGGAGATCGAGGACGTTGGAGACCTCGCCCTCAACGCCGCACAGATCAAGGCATCGACCAGCGGCAACCCGCTGGTGATGGACAAGATCGAGGCCGACGCGGCCCGGACCAAACTCGAACGACTCAAACGCGCCCACGAGAAAGGACAGAGCACACTCTCCTGGACCAGGGCCGCGGCCGAAACCAGCATCACCAAAGCCGAAAGCAAGCTGCCAGCATTGCAGGCCGCTCTCCCGCGCATCACCCCGACGGCCGGGGAGGCCTTCACCGCGACCATCGACGGCAAGAGCTACACCAAACGTCCGGAGGCCGTTGCGGCTATCTCTGAATGGGTCCGTACCCACACACCGGAGTACGGAAACTACTACCGCCAAAAACAGGACCACGGCACGATGGCCACCCTCGGCGGTCACGAGCTGCAGGTCCGAAACGCGGCCGACGACTCCCGGCTCGGCTCTTACCAGGACCTCGCTGTCACCCTCAAAGACGTGCCTGCACCACCGCTTGTCTTTACCCGACTGGAGCTGTTGGAAGGAAGTGCCGGGATCATCACCCGGCTGGAAAACAAAGTAGCGGGGCTTCCCGATTACGAAGCCCAGCTGCGCCAAACCATCACGGACAAACAGGCGGTGCTTGCCGACGTCGAGAGCCAGGCCGGGAAACCGTTCAAGTACGAGGCCAAACTTGTCACCGCCCGCGCGAAATGCGCGGAACTGGACGGGAAGCTCAGGGCCTCCATTGAGCCACCGAAGCAGAACTCCGCCGACGCGCCTGACGCTGCGGATGTCGTTGATCCTGCACTGGCACGATTTAGAAAGCTTCACGACGCCAGCTTCCCTACAGGCCCCAGCCCCAGCCGGCCATCACCGGCGTCAACCCAGGCACCTTCAACCAGACACCCACACCACGAGAGGAGCGGAGGGCTGGAACGATAGATCATCCGTCCGTCAAGAGCTGGGCCGGAATGACTCCGGAAGCTCCACGGCGGTCGGATCCCTCTGCCGCGGACATCGCGCCAGGGACGAACTGCAACACCGGAACGAGGTGGACTGAGAATGCCGAAACGGACAGAGGACGTGAACGAGGAACCTGCGCCGACGACGGTACCGGTGTTCCCCAGGATGCTGACCCTGGAACAAGTTCAGGAGGTCCTGAACGTCAAAAGTGCACTGGTATATTCGCTCGTTCGCAGCGGGGAGATCCCCGCCGGGCAGTTCGGTGGACGGGGTGTGTGGAGGGTCCGGGAAAGTGACCTCGCGGCGTACATCGAGGCAGTGTTCGCGAAGACCGCAGAGCGCATCGCGGCCGGTCAGATCAAGGATGACGACGTCACCGCGGAAGACTAAAGAACACGGATACGACGAAGGCCGGCACCTCGAAAAGGTGCCGGCCTTCGTCGTATCTGCCCACCGGAGCCGCATCTGGTCTATGGCTGAAAGAGCCAGCCAGAGCGCCCTGCCAACGTCGGAAGCGGCATGTCTTGGACCATGGGAAACGTTGCCGCTGGTGACCGGCCAGTTTCCAGGCTGTGCATGGCCGCCGGTCCCGGTGGCGAGGTGCGAGTCAGAGGTTCCCTGGCGGTTGTGTACAGCCGGTCAGCTGGGTCCCGTCGTCCCCATGTGTGCGGGAAAAGCCGCGGAGCGATTGGGCTTTTGCCGTGCCCATGGGGGCGAGGGGCTACTACTCAGGTCCGCCAGCAACCGGAACGGACTCCTGCGTGGTTTTCCGGCCACGCGGACGCCCGCCGGCCTTCTTGGCCGGAGCGTCCAGACCGAAGCCCCGCAGGTCCGATTCGGTCCAGTCTGCGCGCAACGCTGCCTGATAGTCCTTGGCGTACTTCTGCTCTGCTGCGACAAGCAGCTGGGCAGCCTCCTGGACCTCAACTCCGCTGGCGGCGGCCCTCTTGACCGCGTTCACTTTGGTGTCCCTGGCGGCGTCGATCTTCGCGGCGGCTTTAGCGGCAATGTCGTTGATATCCATACCCAAACCCTACCGGCCACGACCGACACCCGAAAGCAGGTTTTCGGTGACCAAGCGCGAAAGGCGAAAAAGCCCTCAAAGAAGACCGTGCAAAGCAAGCTATACACTTACACGGGTGTAAGTGGCTTGTCGCGCTCGACACTGGCGGTCGAGTGCGGCACACTGGTCAGTGTGGTCCCCGGTTCCGGGGTCGCTGCGCTGGGCCTTTGAAGGGATGGATTGAATGTCGGATGAGGGATTCACTCACCGTTTCAATCTGTCGCGCCGACGTCGGGAGAACACTCCCGCCGGCAGCAAGAAGCGCCGCGACCTGTGGGTCACTGTTGAAGAGGAAGCCGCGCTTGTCGCGAGGGCTGAGCGGGAGAAAGTCACTGTCCCGAACCTGCTGCTTACATCGGCGTTGTCCGAGACCCAGGAGACGACTACCGAACGACGTGCCGCCATTGCGGAACTGATGTCGCTGCACAATCTCCTGGCCCGTTCCTCCAACAACATCAACCAGCTCGCACGCCAGGCCAACGCCACGAGCGAGTTCCCCGCCGAGGCGCACGAAGCGTTGAAGCACCTCCGGTCAGTGGCAATGCGGATCGACCGCACCATTGAGGGGTTGATGTAGGGATGATCCCGAACATCACCCGCGGTTCGCGCATGGGCGGGCTCATGGTTTACCTAGCGTCGACGGATGCCAACAAGACCAAGAACGCACACTCCGATCCGCACCTGGTGGCCGGCGATGCTGCGATCATGGCGTGGTACGACGACGGTGTCCTGGACCCGGACGATGCGCTTGCTATTGCCAAGCATCTTGACCAGCCGCGCAGGGCATATGACGTATCGGTTCAGATCAAAGACATGCAGTGGGACGCGGCCAAGAAGGAGCGCGTCCACGTCGGCTACAAGGACGCCAGCGTGTGGCACTGCTCGCTGAGTCTGCGCGCCGAAGAGGGCGCCCTGACGGATCAGCAGTGGGGCGATATCGCCAATGATTTCGTGGATTCCATGGGCTTCACCGAAAGCAGCGGAAAGGCCCGCTGCCGGTGGGTTGCGGTCAACCACGGCACGAGTGAGAACGGCAACCACCACATCCACCTGGCCGTGTCCCTGGTCCGCGAAGACGGCACCAAGGCATCCACCCACGGCGACTACAAGAAGGCTCAGGAATCGTGCCGCGAGCTGGAGGTTAAGTACGGGCTGGAACAGCTTTCCACCGTGCACTCCACCCGCGGCTACGACCGGGCCGAGAAGGCCACCGCTGTCCGGGACGAGCGGGAAATGCACCGGTCCTCTTTGGCCCGGAAAGTCCGCGCCAGCGCCAGCGCCTCGGCGACCGAGGGTGAGTTCGTCCGGCGCGCCCGCGACACCGGCATGCTGGTCCGTCCGCGCTATGCGAAGAACAGCACCGACGTCATCGTCGGGTACTCCGTAGCCGAACGCCCGAAGCAGGGCGAACGTCCTATCTGGTTCGGCGGCGGCACCCTCGCGTCCGACCTGAAGCTCGGTGCTTTGCGTGAAGAGTGGATGGACTCACCGCACCTGGCAACCGAGGCTGCAGCTGAGTGGAACGCGGCAGCCCGCAACAGGCGCACCGTGTCCAGGACCGGCCCAGAGAACGGAACACCCCCGGCGGAAATGTGGGTGGAGTACACCCGGAACGCGACCGCGCTCGTTGAGCAGCTGCGCACCCTGCCCCGTGATGACCACGCGACTTGGGCGAAGGCAGCGCGGGAAGTATCCGGCGCGTTCGCGGCATGGTCCCACCGGCTCGAACCGACGCCGGGTCCGCTGGCGGCCACCGCCGCGGAGCTGTCCCGCACCGCCCAGCTCCGGGCACCACGGGAACACAGCAAACCTGTCGCCCTGCCGTCCATTGCCGGCGCTGCCATGTTGTTCATGGCCGCGTCCAGCAAGAACAAGACGGCCGCGCAATCGGCGCTCATGCTGCAGCTGGTGAACACTGCCTTCGCCATCCACGAAATGCACCAACAGTCGGGACGGACCCGTGAAGCGCAGCGGCTCCGGGCCGTCGTCACGGAACAGCTGAAACCGTTCGCGGCGACCATGCCCCGGCCGGTCACCGTCGGTGCGCCGGAACAGGCAGCGGCTCCGAACTCCGTAGAACTTGGACTGCGCGGCATGGCGCCCATCCGTCCAGGGTCAGCGGTACCGAGCACACCAACGCCGGCCAAGACCCGCCAGCACACGGGCCGTGATTCCGGCCCCGTACTTGACCGATAACGACCACCACCAACTGCAAGGGGAGCACGATGAGTGAATCAGACGGAATGGACGAATTGCTGGACGGTGGAATGCGGCAGTCCCTCATGATGGCCTCCCGCATTGCCGAGACGCTGGCCCGTCGCCGGCAGGAGTCCCAACGGCAGCAGGAACACCAGGATGCCCAGGCAGCCCAGGAAGCGCAGGCCCGCCTCACGGCAGACCGCAGCGCCGCGCACGCGGCGCTGGCGCCGGTAAATAAGGACCAGTGGTGGGACAAGGCCCAGCCCCACGACATCGCCACGGCCCACGCCGTCGCTGAAGGCTGGAAAGACCACGACCCGACCGCCCTCGCGGCCTCGGAAAAGATCCGGCAGGAAGTCCTCACCCGCTACGGCATCGACACCCACGAGGCCGGCGCGGACGGCGCATATCTGGAGTCAGGGATCCGGACCGCCGCAACGGATAAGGTCCGGCAGGACGCACTGGAACGCAACCAGGGAGAGACACGGACGGCGGCCGCCGAACATGAGAAGGCCATGGGCCTGCTCGCTGCTGCCCGTGCCGAAGAACTCCGCGCCCAGGCTGCGACTCTGGCCCCGGAAATGGAACGCCACCAGGTGCCCGTGGAATACCTGGCCAACCCCGAGCTGGCCCAAGCGTTGCAGACCGCCCACAGTGCTAAGACCCCTGCCGCGGTGGCGGCCGCGGACACCGCCGTGCAGGAACGTCTGTTCCTTATCGGCAAGGACGGCATCAACGGTCCCGACATCGGCCAGCTCCGCAAAGAGACCACCGAGAACGTCAACGGCGCTGGAGATTCACACTTCGAGGATCCCGCGTTCGTGAAAGCCGCCAAGGATATGCACGAAGCCAAACTCCTGGCAGAGGGAGGCTTCGCAGGGTCCCGACGGACGCCCGTCGAGCAGCGGTACGAACGCGCCGAAAAGGAACTCTTCGCCCGCATGGAAAGCGTCGGCCGCGAAATCGAGAACCGCGTCACCGGCAACGACAGCAGCCGGCTCAAAGACCAGAGCCTCAAAGCAGAGAGCACGGCGGCCACCGACTACGGATCAGCGGAACGCCAGGAAGCCTTCGCCGCATCCCTGGCGAATACCGGTGCCAACGAAACCCAAGTCCGGGGGCGCGCCGCTGCGGAACGCAGCGAGGGCACACACCCCAACGCAGCCGTGACCATGGGTAGAGGCGCAACCAAGGCCAAAAAGACCCGCACAGGGGCAGCAGTGGGTGCCGAACGGGCCAACAGCGGTCCCACCCGATAACCCTGGAACGAGTGACTATGTCAACCTGAATCAGGACCATTGGGGCGGGCTGATGAGGACCACCCACGACCCTGATGGCCAGCGGCAGCGAAGCGCGCAGTGCCGATCACCGACTTGCCGTCTGGGTCATACTCAGAAGCGGACGGGGAATCTAGCCCGCCGTTTGGGTCATTCGTAACCTCGCGCGTTTACGCGGGCACGTCCCATGACCTCAAGGGACCCGGGCTGCCCTTTGTCGCAGCTAAGCAGCGGAGCGGCGCTCGACTGGACCGGCGTCTAAGGTGCGGGCTGGTTCTGTTGTTCGTGGGTTGCCTCGTTCTACCTGGGGGCCCATTGCGCGTTCTGCTAGACCCGCAGCGATCCCATACTCCGTGGTACGGGCGATTGTTAGGATCAGAAACATGCCGGTATCCGACCTGACCGTTGCTGCCCAGGACTATTTGAAACTCATCTGGTTGGCCGCGGAGTGGTCCGGCGCGCCAATCACCATCAGCGGGATGGCAGCCCGCCAAGGAGTCAGCGCTTCCACGGTTTCGGAGGGGGTGCGGAAGCTTGCCGACCAGGGGCTCGTCTCGCACTCGCGGTACGGCAGCATTGAGTTGACGGCAGTGGGCCGGGAGTACGCGATGGTGATGGTGCGCAGGCACAGGCTCCTGGAAACGTTCCTTGCGAAGGTCCTGGGCTATGCATGGGATGAAGTCCATGACGAGGCCGAAGTGCTCGAACATGTTGTCTCCGACACCCTGATGGCGAGGATTGATGCCCTTTTGGACCACCCGGCAAGAGACCCACACGGGGATCCGATCCCGGCTTCGGACGGGCGGACTTACCACCCGCAAGCTCATCAACTCTCTGCAGCGGTCGCCGGCCAGAAAGTCACCATTTGTCGTGTTTCCGACGCCGACCCTGCACTTCTGCGCTACTTCTCCGGTCTCGGGCTAACTCCCGACGCAGAACTGACCGTCAAAGACCGGCGGCCCCACTCGGCCGGCCTGACAGTCCGGGTTGCGGGACGGGAGGAGGATGTTGATCTTGGAGTGCCCGCGTTGGACGCAGTCTGGGTCACGCCCGTCCAGACGGACCAGACGTGACCCAGTTGCGCCGCCAAGCGCCTCGTCAGGGATGGGACGCTGTTGCGCCGTGGCGGCGGGGCGAAGTTCGGTCAGGACTGCCCGGTGATGGTCAGGCCAATGAGGACGCAGTTGAGGCCGACAATCAACGTCGCACTGGTCCATCCGGCAATCTTGAGTCCCCTCGAGTCCACGTGGACGCCCATGACGTCGCGTTTGCCCGTGAGCCTGATCAATGGAATCAGGGCGAAGGGAATGCCGAAGCTGAGCAGAACCTGGCTAAGAACCAGGGCGAGAGTCGGTTCGATACCCGCACCGAGAATAACAAGGGCGGGAATCAACGTGATCACGCGGCGTGCGAGCAGCGGTACCTTGATCTTAAGAAGTCCTCCCATAATGGTGGCGCCGGCGTAGCAGCCGACGGACGTGGATGCCAGGCCCGATGCCAGCAGCCCGATCGCAAAGAAGACACCGATCACCGGGCCCAGTGCAGAGGTGACGGCGGCGTGGGCGCCGGCGATGGTGTCAGTACCCTCAACGCCCCGCAGGCTGGAAGCGGCAAGCAGAAGCATGGCAATGTTCACGACACCGGCCAGCATTAGGGCGCCCACGACATCCACCCGGGTAGCCCGGATCAGGCGCGTCCGCACCGCCGGGTCCTGGGAATAGCCATGCCTGTCCCTCGCAAGGGCAGAGTGAAGATAGATCGCATGCGGCATCACCGTCGCCCCAAGCATGCTGGCTGCAAGCAGAACCGTCTCCGTTCCTTCAAAGCGCGGTACGAGGCCTGTCAGCGCGCTTCCGGCATCCGGAGGATTGATGAAAAGACCGGAGACGAATCCGACCGCGATGATCCCCAGCAGGACCAGAATGGCGTACTCGAAGGATTTCTGGCCCCTGTAGGACTGCAGTGCCAGCAGCAGCATGGATGCCAGCCCGATAATGATGCCGCCAGCCAGCAACGGGAGTCCAAAAAGCAGGTTCAGTGCCACGGCGCCGCCGATGACTTCCGCCATGTCCGTAGCTCCGGCGACGACCTCCGCCTGGATCCAGTACAGACGCCGCCTGCGGGTGCCCAGGCGTTTGCCGAGAATTTCCGGAAGGCTCAGGCCCGTGGCCAGTCCTAGTTTGGCCGACTGGTACTGCACTAGGACAGCCATCGCGTTGGCCGCGACGAGGACCCACACGAGCAGATATCCGTAGTTCGCGCCGGCCGTCAGGTTCGCGGCGACGTTTCCCGGATCCACGTAGGCGATGGCCGCGACGAACGCAGGTCCCATGAGCAGCAGACGCGACCACTTCCGGCCGGTGGCCGGTCGTTCCGGGACGGTGGAGATAGCCATCGTTGTTCCTCGCCTTCGGGGTTCTGGTAAGACGACGATACCGCAATTTCGGTATGCCGAAAACTTGTATTTCGGCATCCCAACATCGCGAAACGAAGTTGGCCCTGGTTGTTCCGTGCTCCACGTGAACGAGGTGCCCGGGCGCCGGCCGTGCACGCGACGCGGACGCGCCGAGCTGACTAGAGGCTCGCTGCGGACCTGCGTAAAGTTCGCGGATTAGCCTGATGCTGCCCGTAGCTCCGTTGGCCCGTGACCTTGCTCTTTTCGGCGGTGCCACACGCTGCGGGGGAGGACACCGGAAACCCCCGGGAGCGGCCTTCGAAGGATGGTGACACTTGGGGTCGACCGCCTTGCCTGCCGGTCCTGCGCCACAGGACTGTGACATTTATCGCCTCGCGTTATCAGAATGTGACAATCCTCTCTTACTTACGGTACGGTCAGTTCCGTGCCGATTCTCTCCAGGGGCGGCACTCCCGGGTGGATTGCCTAACTCTGCCGCTGCCGGGGATCCGTTCGCAGAATTCGTCCGGCAGAGACGGGGAAACCACGTTTGGCCTGGTTCAGGCCTTGGGGTGAAGCCGCGCTACTGCATCTGCAGGAGTCGCGGCCGGGTGACTCCCATCCGAATCCGACAGCTAACCCCGCAGGCATTGGGAGAGGCTACTTTGTCATGTCCACACGCGTTCATGGCCGCCGTCGCGCGGTTACCGTTCATACCAGCCCGCTTGCGAAAATTTCCAAGTCTGCCGCAGACAACTTTGGCGGAGCGGGACGGCAGGCCGCCGTCCTCGCCGTCGCTTCAGGCCTCGTTTTATCCAGCGGTATCGCCGCCCAGGCCGCCGAGGCCCCGGCCCAGCCGGATGCGTCACTGCCCTCAACGCAGGAAGTGACCGCCCTGGCGTCCGCTCCGCTCAGCGCCGATGCGAGCGTTCGGATATCCTTCGAACGCCCGGCCGTCACCACCACTGCCGCACCGGTCATCGAAAAGCCGGCGGCCGCCGAAACCCCTCAGCCGACACCGGCAGCCAAGACACCGGCGGTCAAGACACGGGAGGCCCAGACGCCAGTGGCTAAGGCACCGGTCGCAGCGCCCAAGGTCACCGTTCAGGCGTCACCGGCGCCGGCCGCTGCCCCTCAGGCAGCAGGCGGAGTCAACGCCACCATGCTTTCCGCCGCCTACGCGCAGCTGGGCCTAATCCAGGACTGCACCCGCCTCGTCGAAAAGGCCTTGGGCGCAGCAGGCATCCCCGTAGGCGACATTGGCCCGATGGCGTTCATGAAATATGGCAAGACGGTCGGCACCCCGGCCCCGGGTGACATGGTTGTTCAGTCCGGACACGTTGGTATCTATGCAGGCAACGGCCAGGTCATCAGCTCGGGCATGAACGGCAAGAACCAGACGGTGGTTCATCCGCTGTCGTGGTTGACCGCAACGGGGCCCGTCACGTTCGTACGCGCCGGCGCCTAGAAACACCCGCGCCAAGGGGCCGGTGAGTCGCTGCCTTGGGGGTAGCGCGTCACCGGCCATCGGCATACCCCCCGGTTGGTAGACGCCCCCGCCGCCGGTGCGGGGGACAGGTACCAAACGTTCCGGTCGGCCCGCACGCCTTTCTTCGCCCTGGGCATCTTGAGGGCCACCGCCCCGACGGTCGACTTCCACGCCGCCGCCCCTCCGAGCCGGAATATCGACACCCTGGCGGACCAGGGCGTTGCTGGCGGCCTCTCATGGTCCTACAGCGAGCTGCCGGGGCGCTCCTCCTCATGTTCATCCTGGTCCGCCGGCAGCGCGAGGTTGCGCGAGTTCCGGCCTGGCCGCACCCTCGCTGGTAGCCCGGAACCGGACGCGTATTACGAGGCCTGCCCGGGCGGTCGGACACGCTACACCGGCCTGCGCTCCTCCTTAGAAGCCTGACGTGCCGATGAAGACCTGAATGAAGGCGAAGAAGATGCTTGCCATCACGGCCGTGTAGAGCAGCGCGGTGATGATCCAGCCGGAATCGCTGAGGATTCTGCCGGCGCCCGCAGGTACCTTGATAATCCCGTGAGTGACGTTTCGGGCCGTTACCCACACGACCAAAGGGATCATCACGGCCCAGACTGTCATGCAGAGGGGGCAGAGGACGTGGATCGAGTACAGAGCCTGGGACCACAGCCACACCACAAAGGCAAAGCCGAGTGTGACGCCGGTCTGGAGCCCCACCCAGTACCAGCGGGCAAACCTCGCCCCGGAGAGCAGTGCCATGCCCGTGGTGATGATGATGGCGAAGGCGACGATCCCAATAAACATGTTGGGGAAGCCAAAAACGGAACTTTGCCAGGTCTGCATGACGCGGCCGCAGGAAATCCAGGGATTGACGTCGCAGACGGTCTTGTAGGCGGGGTCCTTCAGTACTTCGAGTTTTTCCAGCACCAGCGCACCGGAGGCCAGCCAACCGATGACCCCGGAGATAACTAGGAGCCATCCGAACGTCCCGTCGCGGGTCATTCGGGGTTGATCCGGGTGCGTGGTGTTATGCGCATTGACGTCGTCGGCTAACCTTACATTCCCTGTGGAATCTGTGGTGCTTGTCATAGGATGTCGTTTCCTGTCAGGTCGGTTGTCCGGGGCGTTGGAGGATCGGTGGTGAACGCGGCGTTGCCGTCCGCGCCTTGGCGATGGGGATACCGGCGACGCCCGCCCCGACTGCACTGGATCGCCCATTCCTTCTCCTTCTACCGCTTTTACCCAGGAACGGATCAGTCGGGCCACCCGATGCCCAGCGGAATCAGACCCAGCCAGCCTAACCATTGGTCCGGGACCTGCGTCAGCCCGGGGGCGGCCAGCTCGGGCGCTGGTCGTCTCTCTCCGTGTCCACGTCCGGTGAACGACAGCAGGCGGCTAATCGCTGGCCCGTGTTCGCGGGGACCGTAGGGTGCCAAGGATCAAAAGAGCTACTCCAGTGGTGACGAAGGCGTCGGCAAGGTTGAAGGTGGGAAACCACCCGGTGTGAAGGTAGTCCACGACACCGTCCCCGTCGAGCCGGTCAATGAAGTTCCCGGCCCCTCCGCCGAGCAGCAGGGCCGCTCCGGCCCGGGAGAGGCCGGTCATGGATGGCGTGGAGGAGACGGTGTACCAGGTAAGGGCCGCAATGATCAGCCCGGTGGCGGCGACGACGATCCAGGGGGCAAGGCCCGAGCCGAAGCCGAACGCGACACCGGGGTTGTAGAGCAGACGGATGTTGATTGGGCCCAGGTCGGTCGTCGTGCCGTCGGAAAGCATGGCTTCGGCCAGGGCCTTGATGATCAGGTCGGCGCCCGCCAGGCCGGCTGCCCAGAGAAGCAACACGGTCCGGAACCGGCGTGCCGAGCGCACCGGGACGACGGGCGGCGTGGTTGCCGCGCTCATACCGACGGTTCCAGTGCAGGGGAGCGCTGGGCTGACGTGAACGCGGTCTTGCGGCTGAGCCGGCCGGCCCGGACGCCGTTGGCGATGACCACGATTTCGGCCAGTTCGTGGATGAGGACCACGGCGGCCAGGCCGAGCATGCCGAACAGCGCCAGAGGGATCAGCGCGGCGATCAGCAGCAGGGACAGGCCCACGTTCTGGAGCATGATGCGCCGGGTCCTGCGTGCGTGATCGAGGACCTGGGGCAGATGGTTCAGGTCCTCGCCCATCAGGGCGATGTCGGCGGTCTCGATAGCGACGTCGGTGCCCATTGCTCCCATGGCGATGCCGGTGTCGGCGGTCGCGAGAGCCGGGGCGTCGTTGACGCCGTCACCGACCATGGCGGTGGGCTGGCGGGCCTTGAGCGTGCGGATGATTTCCGCTTTGTCCTCGGGACGGAGGTCGGCGTGAATTTCGCTGATGCCAGCGGCCTTGCCGAGGGCGGTGGCAGTGATGAGGTTGTCTCCGGTGAGCATGGCCGTGGTGTAGCCGGACGCAGTGAGCCGGGCGATGACCTCGCGGGCTTCGGGGCGAAGTTCGTCACGGACGGCGATCGCTCCGATGACCTGGCCGTCGTCTTCGATGAGGACGGCGGTGGCACCGGCGTGCTGCATCCGCTCGACCTCGGCGGCCAGGGGACCGGCGTCGATCCAGCCGGGGCGGCCGAGGCGGACGGTCCTGCCCTCGAGCTGGCCTTCCAAGCCGGCGCCGGGGATGGTGTCCACGTCGGTGACGGCCGCCCGGTCTTCGGCGGCGGCGAGGATGGCGCGGGCGAGCGGGTGTTCGCTGCGGGCCTCCAGGCCGGCAGCGAGGGCCAGGACGTGTTCCCGGGCGGCGGTGCCGGTGGCGGCGATCTCGATCACGGCGGGCTTGTTGCGGGTGAGCGTTCCGGTCTTGTCCAGTGCGATGGTGCGGATTCTGCCGAGGGTTTCCAGGGCGCCGCCGCCCTTGATGAGCACGCCGATGCGGCTGGCCGCGCCCACGGAAGCGACGACCGTGACGGGAACGGAGATGGCTAGTGCGCAGGGCGAGGCGGCGACCAGGACGACGAGGGCGCGTTCGAACCACAGCAGAGGTTCCCCGACGATGAAGCCGAAGACAATGATCAGGACCGCGGCGATCAGGATGCCCGGGACGAGCTTGCTGGCGATGGAGTCTGCCAGGCGCTGGCCCGGTCCCTTGCGGGACTGCTCGGCCTCCACGATGTTCACGATCCTGGCCAGCGAGTTGTTCTCCGCGGTGCTGGTGACTTCAACCTCGAGCGGGCCGGTGCCGTTAATTGACCCGGCGTAGACCTCGGTTCCCGGGCCGGCCTCGACCGGAACGGATTCGCCGGTGAGCGCCGAGGTGTCCAGGGACGTGCGGCCGGTGATGATCCTGCCGTCGGTGGCCAGGCGCTCCCCGGGCCGGACCACCATCCGGTCCCCGGGGATGAGTGCTGCAGGGGCGACGGTGACCTCGGTGCCGCCGCGCAGGACGGTCGCCTCCGCCGGGACAAGGTCCAGCAGGGCTCGCAGGCCGCGGCGGGTCTTCGCCAGCGAGTACTCCTCGAGGCCTTCGGAAATGGCGTAGAGGAAGGCCAGCATGGCCGCTTCCTCGAACTGCCCGAGGGCGACCGCGCCGGCGGCGGCGATCGTCATCAGCGTGCCGACCCCGATGTTGCCCTTCGCCAGGCGCCGGAGGGTGGAAGGAACGAACGTCCACGCGGCAACCAGCAGCGCTACGATCTCCAGGGGAAGCGTCAGCCACTGGGGCCCCCCGATGAGGGAAGCGATCCACGCGGCGAGGAGTATGACGCCGGAAACGGCGGCTGCACGGACCTCGCGGACCTGCCAGAACCCTGCGGCTTCCGCCGCTTCTTCGGACTTGCCGGTCCCGGTCTTCTCGTCGCTGCAGCCGCAGGCGTCACTCATCGTTCATTCTCTTTCGTCAGGGGCGCACCCGTGCTGCCGGTGCCGTAGTTCGGGCACAGGCTGACCGCATTGCCGGTGGCGGCAAGCAGGATCTCAGCCTGGGCAAGCACGTCCATCAGTTCCGGACGGGACAGCGAGTAGTACACGCTGCGGCCCTGCACCCGGCCCTCGACCAGGCCGCAATCGCGCAGGCACGCCACATGGGCAGATACGGTGGACTGGGCCAGGCCCAGCTCCGTGGTGAGGTCACCGACGCGGACCTCGCCACCGGCCATCCGCTTCACGATGCTCAACCGGGTCGGGTCACTCAGCGAATGGAACAGCGCCGCTGCGGGATCGAGCCGGCTGCACGGATCAGAGGACACCACGGGTTCAATCGTCATGTGACGATGATAGCGTATTTTTATGATGCCATCGCCCTCATGCTGTAACGTCGACAAGGCGTCCCGCGGCGTTCCCTGCGTCCCGCGCTTCCACAGAAGAGCCTGGACATGAGTGCTCCTTCGCCCCACGGCGGGCGGGGCGATGCTTCTGCGAGATATTGACCGAGGAGACACCGATGAGCATTGGCGGATATTTCGCCGAGATGGTGCAGTCCGGTGCCTTGTTGGTGGCCATGCCGCTGGCTATGACAGCCGGGGTCGTCTCTTTTATCTCGCCGTGCATCCTTCCGCTGGTGCCGGGGTATCTGGGCTATGTCTCCGGCCTGACCGACCCGTCACGGCCGGATAACCGGCGGCGGGTCCTGACTGGCGTCGGTCTTTTCATTCTCGGCTTCGCCGCGGTGTTCACCCTGTATGGAGCAGCGTTCGGTGTGATCGGCGGCTGGATGGTGCAGTGGCAGGACACGCTGATCCGTGCCCTGGGTGTGTTCGTCGTATTCATGGGCCTGGTGCTGGTTGGCAGTTTCTCTTTCCTCCAGACCACCCGGAAACTTTCCTTCCGGCCCAGGACGGGCGTCGCAGGGGCCCCGCTGCTCGGTGTGATCTTCGGCCTTGGATGGACCCCGTGCATGGGTCCGACGCTCAGTGCCGTCCTGGCGCTGAGCACGACCACCGGGGACCCCTGGCGCGGCGCCCTGCTGGGTTTCATCTACTGCCTGGGACTGGGAATTCCCTTCGTCCTGGTGGCACTGGGCCTGAACTGGGTCACCAGGACTCTGGGTTTCATCCGCCGGCACATCCGCACGTTCAACATCATTGGCGGTTCGCTGCTCATCCTCGTCGGGCTCCTGATGGTCTCCGGGGTCTGGATGGTCTGGATTTACCAGCTGCAGAACCTCGCCGGGACCATCACCACCCCGGTATAAACGCAAAGGACTGGATCATGAACGCCTACCGCCCCGCTCCTGCCGCCGGTGCATCCCTGCCCCGCCGGCGCACCCTCCTGCTGGGCATCGCGTCCGGGGCGCTGCTGCTGACCGGTTGCACACCCCCGGATTCCCTGGCCGCCCAAGCCCGGGCCGGGGACAACAAGAACTACATCGCCGGCGACGGCTCCGTCTCCGAGTACGCCCCCAACGACAGGAGCGCTCCGGTGGAGATGGAGGGCCGGCTCTATGACGGCACCATCGTCAACTCCTCTGCGTGGCGGGGCTCGGTGACGGTTCTGAACGCCTGGTACGCCGCGTGCGCACCCTGCCGCACGGAAGCCCCCACGCTGGAGACCCTGTATCAGGAAAACAAAAGCGACGGAGTGCTGTTCTACGGGATCAACCTGCGCGATACTGCCGCGACGGCTGCCGCTTTCGAACGGACCTTTGGAACAACCTATCCGAGCTTTGACGGCGCCGACGGGGCTATCTTGCTGGCCTTATCCGACTACGTGCCCCCGCGTGCGGTCCCTACAACCCTGGTTCTGGACAAAGAAGGCAGAGTCGCGGCACGCGTGCTCGGCATCGCCGAGAAAAGCATCCTGAAGGCCCTCATCAGCAGCGTGCTGAAGGAGTCTTGACAGGCGAACGAGGGTGCGCGGCTCCCAGTCCAGCCGGAGTGCGCTGTTCCGCCAAATAAGTGATAGTTAACTACCGATATCGGATATTATGTCGTGTGGAAAGTGATCAAATTGCATTAGATGCAATAAAGGAAAGAGAAAAACTCCATTGCGATAGCTTCGAACGAGTCGTACTCCGGCCGGACCAAAACTTTCACCGAACCAAGGCTGTCCGCCGCCATCGTGGACAAGCTCACGTTCAATGGCGCCTTCATCGAAACCGGCGCCGACGCGTAGAGGCTAGCTGCCGCGCTCGCCCGACAGGCATGCCACTAGCAGGCCGATGACGGTACGGGCCGGCCCTGCCGCCTAGTCAGGCGCTGGTGGCGTCCTGGACTTCGCCGACGAGTTCTTCGATGATGTCCTCCAGGAAGAGCACGCCTGTGGTGTTGCCTTCGGCGTCGAAGACCCGGGCGACGTGGGCGCCGGTCCGGCGCATCGTGGCCAGCGCGTCCTCAAGGTCGCTACCGCTGAATGCCGACGCGAGGCGCCGGATCCGTTTGGCCGGTACGGGTTCGCTGAACTTCTCCGGCGTCGTCAGGTCCATGACGTCCTTGAGGTGCAGATAACCGGAGGGGTTCCCGTCGACGTCGGTGAGGATGTAACGGGAGAATCCGTGGTCGGCCACGGCGCGCTGGATTTCCGCCGGCGTCGCCGAAGCGGGCAGGAGCACCATCTCACCGATGGGCACCTCAACGTCCGCAACGGTCTTGGCCGTGAACTCGAACGCCGCCGTCAGGGTTCCGCTGGTGTCGGTCAGCATCCCGTCCCTGGTGGACTGCTCTACGATGTTCGCGACTTCATCCAGGGTGTAGGCACTCGTGGCCTCGTCCTTGGGCTCGACTTTGAAGAGCCGCAGGATCGAGTTGGCGATCCCGTTCAGCGTCCAGATGACCGGTTTGAAGATCCGGGCGACCATCACCAACGGCGGGGCCAGGATCAGCGCCGCGCGGGTGGGTACGGAGAAGGAGATGTTCTTGGGGACCATTTCGCCCAGGACGACGTGGAGGAATGTCACCAGCAGCAGCGCGGTGACGAACGCGATGATGCCGATCGCCTCCGCCGACAGTGAGGTCAGGCCGAGCGGGATCTCAAGCAGGTGGTGGATCGCGGGTTCGGACACGTTCAGGATCACCAGGGAGCAGACGGTGATGCCCAGCTGGCTGGTCGCCAGCATGAGGGTGGCGTGCTCCATGGCCCAGAGCGTGGTCTTCGCGGCCTTGCTTCCGGCCTCTGCCTTGGGCTCGATCTGGGAGCGCCGGGCCGAGATCACGGCAAACTCGGCGCCGACGAAGAACGCGTTGACCGCCAGGAGCACAACCAGCCAGATAATGCCGGGGAGATAGTCACTCATGGGTCAGCTCCTGCGTGAGGTTGTCGATTATCTGGTCATGGGCGCTCTTCGGTGCCTCTGCTGATGTTTCAGGGGTGAAGCGGAGGCGCTCCACGTGCGTGCCCGCCACCCGTTCTACGCGCAGGTGCCCTCCGTGGATCGGGACTTCGTCGCCGAGTTCGGGAATGCGGTCAAGTTGGTCGCTGATGAATCCGGCCATCGTGTCGTACTCGTCGCCGTCCGGGACCACAATTCCGGTCCGGTCCAGGAGTTCATCGGGGCGCAGGGAAGCGTCAAAGGTAGTGGACCGCCCAGTCCGGACAACGCCGACCCGGGCGCGGTCGTGTTCGTCCTCAAGTTCCCCGACGATCTCTTCGACCAGATCCTCGAGGGTGACGATTCCGGCGGTTCCGCCGTGTTCGTCGGAGACGATCGCGACCTGGAGTCCCTGCTTGCGCAGCAGGCCCAGGAGGGTGTCGACACCCATCGATTCGGGCACCCGGAGCGGTTTGATCATCAGATCGGCAGCGGTCACCCCGGCCCGTTCATCCAGGGACACGGCGAAGGCCTGTTTGACGTGGACCACGCCCAGGACTTCATCGCGGTCCCGGCCGATGACCGGGAACCGGGAGAACCCGTTGGACGTCGCAAGAGCCACTACCTGTTCGGCCGTGTCATCGGCGCCGACCGCGGTCATCCTGACCCTGGGGGTCATGACATCCGCGGCGCTGTGGTCCGAGAACCGCAGCGTACGGTGCAGCAGGGCCGCGTGGTCCAGGTCCAACACGCCTTCGAGGGCGGAACGGCGGACCAGTGAGCTGAGTTCCTCGGCGCTGCGTGCCCCGGAAAGCTCTTCCTTGGGTTCGATACCGAAGGATCGGATGATCTTGTTGGCGGTGTTGTTGAACAGGACAATGACGGGCTTGAAAACCGCCGTGAACAGGGCCTGGAACGGGATAACGACCTTGGCGGTTGCCAGCGGGAGGGCCAGCGCGAAGTTTTTCGGAACCAGTTCACCGATCACCATCGAGAAGACTGTGGCAATGAATATGCCCACGACCGCACCAATTCCAGGCACCACGGCTTCGGGGAGACCTGCCGAAAGCAGGGGGCCGCGCAGCAGCGAGCTGATGGCCGGTTCAAAGGTGTAACCCGTGAGGAGAGTTGTCAGGGTAATGCCGAGTTGGGCACTGGAAAGATGCGTTGAGGTGATCTTCAGGGCCTTGATAGTGGGCGCAAGACGCTTCTCACCGCGGGCCTGGCGGGCTTCGAGTTCATGCCGGTCCAGATTCACGAGCGCGAACTCGGAGGCGACAAACAGCCCGGTTCCGACCGTGAGGATCAGACCGATCCCGATCATGATCCATTCATACATTCGGGCGCCCCTCTCCCGCGTTGGCCGGAATACCGGTCAGAAGGTTGAGGGGCGAGGGCATATGTGAAGGAGGGTCATCCATAGTGCCCTCCATCTTACGGTGAAGCCGGTCCCGGCCATCCGCGTATGCGCTCACGGCAGAACAGCTTCTGCAGCAACCGGCGGACCTGGTCTTCCGGCTGGTGTCCAGCCGTTATGAACACGCATCCATGATCCTGACAGCATCAGCGTCAACGGCAACAGCCACGGCCTGGCGGGCCCAAACCACGTTGATACTGCGCTGCGACGAATGTTCGGGTCCCGGTGTTCCCGTGTGACGGGGACTGGCAGGCCGTGTGGGGCCCGGCGACTGGCCCTGCTTGACCCCCGACGTGGGCGGAACCCCACCCGAGCGCTGTCCCGGGAGTCTCTATTGGCCTTGCGCCGCCGGGGTCTCGGGTTCGGCCCATTCCAGCGCAGCGACGATGTGTCCTTCATTGGGGAGTGCCTGTTGTTCGGCCGGGGGGAGGTTGTCGTAGGTGTAGGCGGCGACGGCCATGGGTGAGGTGGAGCGCCCCAGGCTGTACCGGACGCTGCGGTCGTTTTTGGTGCCGCAGATGAGGATCCCGATGGTTTCGTTATGGTGCTGGCGCCGGAGCACATCATCGACGAGTGCGACGTAGAAGTTGAGCTTGCCGGCGTATTCAGGCTGGAACTTGCCCGTCTTGAGCTCGACGACGACGTACCGGGAGTGCTCAATGTGGAAGAACAGGAGATCCACGTAGAAATCGTCGCCGTCGACGTCGAAGTGGACCTGCCGGCCGACGAAGGAGAAGCCGGGTCCAAGTTCCCGGAGGGTTTCGGTGATTCTGCTGGTCAGGGCGTTCTCGAGGTCGCGTTCGGCGACTTCACCGGAGAGGCCGAGGAATTCGAAGTTGTAGGGGTCTTTGGCTATCTGTTGGGCCAGTTCCGAATCCGGTGCAACGAGCTGCTGCACAAAGTTCGACGGCGCCGCCCCGGTGCGTTCCAGGGTCTTGTTCATGATCATGTTCATGAGCACATTCCGGGACCAGCCGTACTCCACGGCGGCCGCGGCGTACCAGTCCCGCGCCTCCGGCTCCAGTCGTTTGTCCAGAATGGTGCGGATGTGGCCCCAGGGCAAATGTCCCACAGGCTGTGGGACATTTGCGTCGAACGCGGGCCAGGCCTCCGCGAAGCTGCGCATGTATTGCAGATTGGATCGTGACAGACCTGTCATGTCAGGGAACTCAGCCCCCAGGTCCTCGGCCAGCCTGCCGATGACCCCGCTCCCCCATCCGTCGATGGCCTGACGTTCCAGGATGGTCCGTCCGATGGACCAGTACAGCTCGATCAGCTGGGTGTTGACGGTCCGCAGTGCCGTGGTGCGTGCGGCCCGGACCCGGTCCTTGAGCTCGCCGAGGAGAGCAGTGTAGCCGGTGGGGAGGGCGAGGTCGCGCGGTTCAGTCATGGATTCCATCCTAAAGAGCATCCCGGACGGATCTGTGTGGCGTGGCCGCGGATGGCCTCTAGCCGAAGATTCCAGCCTCGGGTTCCGTGTGCGGGAGCGCTGCGAAGCCGGGCGCGCGTGGGGCTTGTGGCCGTCGTAGGCGCATTTCTTGAAGGGACCCGTCCTTGTCCATGAGGACGCGCATGTGCGGGTCGGCATGGTTCAGCGACCAGGTGCTGACTCCTAGGGCCGGCTCAAGACGGAGGTGTTCCCACGCTCGCCAAATGGCTTCCATCCGGATCAGGGCCTCGGGGCGTTTGTACCACTTGGGGCATCAGGCAAACGTTGCCCTCGTTGACTTCCCTTACAGCGAGAGCAACTCGACGGGACAAAGCCCCTTGCCCCTCGGGCCCTTTGGAGATGGAATGCGTGCAGGACGCCGCCGATGGCGGTTGTGCCCCGCCCTCACGGCAAACGTGAGGGCCATCGTGAGTGAGATCGAGGGAGCCTCCATGAAGAAGCAAGCACGACAGATCGCGGCAGGCCTGCTGGTTGCGTCGTTCGGCGTGATCGGTTCGGCCTTACCGGCTGCCGCACAGCCCGGCCCGGGGTCAGGGCGCGAGTTCGGGCAACACGTGGTCGCATGCAACGACCACTTCAGCGGCGAGCACAACCCGGGTGTCCACCATCGTGGGTTCTCCGGATGGCAAATGCACGACGACTGCGACTGACCGTCCCTGAAACCGGAGTTCCCGGAGAGAACGAACGGGCCCGCAGCCAGTTGGTGAGCGGGCCCGTTACTGGTCATTACCAGCCCTTCGAGTCCTCGCCCTGGAAATACCCGCACCGCTGGTCGCTGAAGCGCGTGTCCGTTCCGCTAGCTAAGCTCGCTCGTATCGTCAAGGGGGCCCGGGCGGAGGAGGGCCGCAAGGGACTGCAAATGCTGATGATGGGCCTGGTCTGGCTGCTGTTCTTCAGAGGCCGAGAGCGTCAAGCCTGGCATCTTCTTCGTCGTCCGAGCTGGCGCGCCGCCGCGTGCGGGACGGGGGAGGCGGGCCGTTGGCCGTGACCGGGGCATCCTGTTCAAGTTCCTCGCGCCGTATCCGGGCGTGTTGCCGGGCCGTGTATCCGAAGCCCACGAAGGCGAGCACGCCGAAAGTGATCCATTGCAGGGCGTAGGAAAGATTGGACCCCTCCTGCACGGATGGTGGGGTCAATTGCAGCGGCGTGTCATCCTGTCCGGGTGACTCCGAAGCCATCAGACCATAGCTGCCCGTCATCAGCGGATACGCGAGCTGGCGCGCGTATGCCACCAGTTCGATGCTGGCCAATTGACCCTCGGGCGCGGCGCGGCCCAACCCAGGCTCCGCGGGCTTCAGCCGGACGACGGCGTCGATGGTTCCTTCCGGAGGAGCAGGTACAGCATCGGGGTAGCCGGGCCTGAGATTCCCGATGGGCAGCCACCCCCGGTTGATCACGATCGTCTCCCCGGAAGCCAGCCGAAAGGGAACCAGGACCTCATACCCGGGAGCGGCATTGTTCGGCCGGTTTCTGACGATCCGCTGATCGGACGCCAGGTAATGGCCGCGCACCGATACGGGCGTCCACTTGGCTCCGGGTTCGGCTACTTCGAAGTACCTACGGGCAGATTCGAACGGGATGGGTTCTTTTTCATAGTTTTGTTGGACACGTTGGATCTCTGCCACGGCCTGATTCCGGCGGTCCAGTTGCCAGTTTCCCAATCCGACGCAGGCCGCGGCGAAGAGCGCGGCGAGCCCCAGGATCCCCAGCCACTGCCGGGTCAGAAGGAACGAGTACGTCACAGGCCGGACCGAAGGAGCGCCCTCGGCCCCAGCGCGCCGCGCCTGGCTCCGGCAAGGCACGGGCCGCCCGCACCTCGCGCCCGGGAGGATGTTCTGGACCGGGATTTTTCTTCAGTAATGTCGCAGTGCACACCACCACCCTAGCCGCGGGCCCACCCCTCCCCCATCCGCAAGCCAGTTCTGAGAGCCCGAACTGCCCGTGCTCCGATGCGCGCGTGGAAGGAGCAGGGGTCATCGCCCGCACACCAGCCGCGATGAACCGGTCGTGCAGGTTCCCGCGGCCGTTCCGGAGAGCCGGCCGCTAAACTACCAGGGTGCTGAATGAACTTTGGAACACCGCGACCGGCGCATACAAGGCGCTCGTGTTTGGTGCCATGGGCCTGATCGCGGCCGGGATACTTCTAAACATCGCCGGAAACCTGTCACGGATCGATGGCCTGACGGCCGCGTCCCTTCCGGTCATCGGAGTGGGCCTTGTGCTTCACAGCACAGGCGTCGTCATCCGCGGTCAGAGGGTCCGAAGGCGCCTCCAAAACTAGCGCAGAGGCGGGCGTGCGCCGGGAGCGACTTCCTGGCCGCCGAGGCCTCCATTGCATCCGGTGCGTGGCCAGCGATTCGCAACAGGACAACGCGGGCCATGGCCAATATCTTCATGGACGAGGCGCGTTCCCAGCGAACCGTAAGGTTCAGGCAGGCATAATGGAGCGGAGCTTCGGTCAACCGCTATTTGACCGGAGCTTCGCCAATTGAGCGGCGCCAAGGCCTGCGCCTGCCTGTTCCAGTGCTCCACGGGACCGAATGTAGAGGGACTGAAAAAATGGTCTCAGGTGATACCCGCACGCAGACCTCTGTCGCTCCTGTCGAGGCCAGCCCGGCCCCTCTGGAACAGCCGGCGTCAGGAACGCCGGGACACAACCTTGAGGGCTACCGGTGGATCCGCCGGCCGCAGGAAGCATTCACGGAAAGGGCCCTGCAGGAACGTCTGCTTGGTGGCATCCGTTCGTGGCGCGACTATCCGCCTTCGCTGCGGCTGTGGTTCTGGCTGATTCCGGTTATCACCGCCGCGATCGGCGGCATCCTCCGCTTCGTTCGCCTGGACACTCCGCACAGCCTGGTGTTCGACGAAAACTATTACGTCAAGGACGCGTATTCGCTGCTGGTGAGCGGGTACGAACGCAGCTGGCCGGACGAGGCCAATGTCGCCTTCAATGCCGGTAACCCGGCCGTGCTGCTGGACACCCCCCAGTACGTGGTCCACCCGCCGGTCGGCAAGTGGATGATCGCGGCAGGAATGTGGCTGTTCGGGCCCGACAACCCCCTGGGCTGGCGGTTCGGCGCCGCCTTGACGGGAACACTGTCCATCCTCCTGATCACTCTGATCGCGCAGAAACTCTTCCACTCGCTGACGCTGGGGGCCGTCGCCGGTCTCCTGCTGGCTGTGGACGGGCACCACCTGGTGATGTCCAGGACCTCCCTGCTGGACATCTTCCTGATGTTCTGGCTCCTCGCCGCTTTCGGGGCGCTCCTGATGGACCGCGACGACGGCAGACGCCGGCTCGCCGCCAGGCTGGGGCGCCAGTCCGCCGCTGCCACGGATGGCCGGCCGTCCGTGCTTCAGCTGGTTTCCGGACCGTGGCTCGGCATCCGCTGGTGGCGCGTCGCGGCGGGAGTCTGCCTGGGCCTCGCCGTGGGCACCAAGTGGTCCGCACTGTTCTTCCTGGCCGGCTTCGGGCTCCTGACCGTCTTCTGGGACCTGAGCGCGCGCCGGATCGCGGGCGTCCGGGGCTGGACCAGCGGCGGCATCATCAAGGACGGAATTCCTGCTTTCCTGGGCATCGTCCCGGTCGCCGCCCTCGTATATGTGTCCACGTGGACCGGCTGGTTCCAGTCGAAGGATGCGTATTTCCGCCATTGGGCCGACACCAACCCCTCAGCCCAGTGGGGGTGGATCCCGGGCCCGCTGCGGTCCCTGGCCCACTACCACCTGGAAGCGTACAAGTTCCATCAGGGACTCAACTCCGACCACCCCTACGAGGCCAGCGCCTGGAGCTGGCTGGTGATGGGCCGGCCCACGTCGTTTTTCTACGAGTCCCCCAAGCAGGGAAGCCCCGGCTGCGACGTTGCCAGCTGCGCCTCGGCCATCCTCTCGGTGGGCAATCCCCTGATCTGGTGGAGCGCCACGGTTTCGCTGGTCATCCTGCTGTTCTGGTGGGCCGGGCGCCGCGACTGGCGGGCCGGCGCCATCCTGACCGGGGTTGGTGCGGGCTACCTCCCGTGGTTCCTGTACCCGGAACGCACCATGTTCACTTTCTACGCCGTGTCCTTTGAACCATTTCTGATACTTGCCCTGACCTACTGCCTGGGACTGGTGCTCGGACGGCGGCAGGACCCGCTGTGGCGCCGACGTTCCGGGCTCTACCTCGTGGCATTGTTTGTGGCCGGAGCAGTGCTGCTCTCGGCGTTCTTCTATCCCGTCTGGACCGGGGAAATCATCCCGTACCAGGACTGGCGCTTCCGGATGTGGATGCCGTCCTGGATCTAGGGCACAATGCTGGCGACCCCCAAACCGCAGCAACGCGGCCTGCAGGGGACTTGGCCAACTTGGTAATCTGTTCAGGCGTTCCTGTAACGTCACTGGAGGAGGTTAACGCTGCCTGTGCCTCCAGCATTGCGCCTTGCCGCTTTCGGCGCGGTTGCATCAGCCCGACTCTCCCAAGGATCCATGAAAACGATGACTTCAGCCGACGAGGAACGCCAGAACCCCCCGCACCCCGGTCCCGGTACGGGCCCGGTCGCAGGGATGCCACTGGGCGCCCGGCGCCTGGTGCTCATTGGCGGGCTTTGCGTTCCGGTCGGGCTGGTCGCCGGGCCCTACCTGCTTGGTCTTCAGCTGCTGGCTGTCGGCGGTGTCGTTGCCGTGGCTGTTGCATTGTCATACGGCCCTGGCCGGGCATGGTTCTGGAGGTGGTCCTGGATCACGGCTGCCGCCGGCGCTCTCTGGATGGCAGCCACCATCGCATACTGGGGGACCATCGTCGCCGCGGCAGATGCGTCCGCGCCACTGTCGGGCTGGTCCCCGGTGTTATTTAACATCGGCGCCGGAGGTCTTGTACTCATGGCCGCCGCCACCGCCGGTGGGGCCCTGGCGAGGTACCGTTCCCGCCGGGCGGCGGCCGCGGCGGCCTGACGCCCGGGGGCTGACCCCGGTACCGGATGGTCCGGCCCCCGGGGTCAGGCCGGGAGTGCGTGCCGGGGCTTTAGGAGTTCCTGTTCCTGGCCCGCTTGCGGTGGCTCAGGAACAGGACGCCGGCCAGTGCGGCGATGACGGCGGCCGCAACGCCCAGCGTCAGCAGCGCGTTGTCGTTGTTGGGTGGTTTGACCCGTTCAAACTCCGTGGTGTCCGGCGCGGCGGATGCCGGAGTCGGTGCCGGTGACGGTGCCGCCGATACCGGGGCCGGTGCCGCCGATGCGGTTCGGGCAGGGTCCTGAACCGTGTAGGAGTAACTTCCCTCGATCGGGTGTCCGTCGGAGGAAACGGCCCGCCACAGCACTTTGTGAGGCCCGTTGGCCCCGGGGGCGACCGTGGTGGAAATCGTTGCGCCGGTGACGGTCACTTTCCCGTCGCTGAGCGTTTTTCCCTCTCCGTCGGTAACGGTGATGACGCTGAGGTTCAAGCTTTCCGAATCGGTCGGCGGCTCCGAGAGGGTGAGCGAGACCGTCCCCGGCGCGGAGGTCACGGTAGCGTCCGCGGCCGGGGTCGTGGACTGAAGGGCGTCGTGGGCCAGTGCCGGTCCTGCGGCAACCGCCGGGATAAGGAGCCCGGCGGCCAGTGCCAGGCCAAGACGGACGCGTTGTTTTTGGATCAGGTTCATAGTGGGGTCTTCAATTCTGGATCGTCGGAGAATGGCTGGCAGGGCCGCATGGCGGCCGACCCCCAGCGGCGGTCCCCGGGCCGAAACCTGCCCAAGTGCTGCCACCCGCCGCGCGGGCCGTCTGCCGCCGATGACGGCCAGGCGCAACACCGGCGGCATAGCCCCCGGAACCAGTGGCTTAATCAGGATCCGCAGCCACGCCGCCACTGCCCACAACGATGCCTCGGTCCGGGCGAGGACAAGAGCGGTGGCAAGCGTGGCCAGAACGTGCAGGCCAAGCATTGCAGCGGCGGGATCTGCGGCCGGCATGACCTGAAGGGCGGCGTCAGGTCCGGGGGCGGGAAGGATCTGCCCGTAGTGCGCGTGGGCCGCCGGCCGGGCGACCGATACCGCCGGACCGGACATGGCAGAGAAGGCCTGGTGGAGAGCGAACTGTCCCGCAAGGAGGTACCCGGCAAGTACCGGGGCAGTCAGTCTGGCCCCGGTCAGGGGTGCCGCGGCCAAAGTCGTCAGCGCTGCCAGCGCGGCGAGGACCGGCGGTGCCGGCAGTTCCCCGCCGGCGAAAACATGCGCAGCCGCCGCGAGGGAGAGAACGGTCCCGGCGACGGCAAGGGTCCGCGGGATCCGCAACGGGGCGCGCGCAAGATTCACAGTGCCGGCCTCCTTCGTTAAGCGGCAGATTCTACGTTACGTAGAAAATATGGCCCGAGCGCGGCCGACGCCCGCCGTGCCCGGTCGGGGGACCTATTTGGTGGCGTCGGTGAGTTTCTGGCGAAACTGTTCTTCGGTGTTAAGGACGAGTTTTTCGCCGTTGAGGAAGAACGTGGGCGTTCCGGTCACGCCCAGGGCCCTGCCGTCGGCGACGTCCTTACGGATCCGGTCAATGGTTTTCTCGTCCGCTACGGCGGCGTCATACTTGGTCAGGTCCAGTCCCAGGTCCTGTGCGAAGGTCCTGAACAGGGGTGCCTGGGAGTCCTGCTTTTCGCCCCACTGGGGCTGGGTTTCGAACATTTTGGCGTACATCTGCTCGTACTGTCCCTGCTGCGCGGCAGCTTCCACGGCCAGGGCCGCGGTGCCGGAGTTCCGGTGTCCCGGGAGCGGGAAGTACCGGTTCACGAACGTGATCCGGTCCCCGAATTCCTTCTTGAGTTCCTCCACCAGGGGCTGTGCTGCCCGGCAGGACTCACATTCGAAGTCCAGGAACTCCACCAGCTGGGCTTTCTCCGTCACAGGTGAGGTGACGCGGTGGCTGTCCTCGCGGACCAGCTCCGCGGACGCCGCCGGTTGCGGGGGTGCCGGCGCGGGTTTGGCGGCGGTGAAGACGGCGTACCAGATCACTCCCGCGGCGACGATGACGCCGAGCAGGATCCAGATGAGGAGGCGGGCCTTCTTTGCCGGGTCTCTCGGGGCGGGAGCGGGTTTCAGGGGTGTTTGTGTCATTAGTGCGGGATGCTTTCCTGGTCGCGGTGGGCGGCGGGTTCGATTTGGAAGGTGGAGTGTTCGACGCTGACGTCGAAGTGTTCGGCCACGCAGCGCTGCAGCTCGGCGAGGATGGTCGCGGCATGGCCGTCGGTCATGCAGCTGTCTTCGACGGTGACGTGGGCCGAGAGGACCGGGGTTCCGGAGGCTACGAGGGAGGCGTGCAGGTCGTGGACGTCGATGACGTGCGGCAGCGCCAGGATGTGCTCGCGGACCTTGGCCATGTCCAGTCCCTGGGGTGCGTTTTCCATCAGCACGTTGACGGTGTCGCGGAGCAGCTTGAGCGTGCGGGGGATGATGAGGACGCCGATGAACAGCGAGACGACGGCGTCGGCCTGGACCCAGCCGGTCACGGCGATGATGATGGCCGCGACGATCACGGCCACGGACCCGAGCGCGTCGTTGAGCACTTCCAGGAAGGCGGCCTTCATATTGAAGTTGTGGTTCCTGCCCGAGGCCAGGACGATCAGTCCGATGATGTTGCCGGCGAGACCGATGATGCCGAACCACAGCATCGTGTCTCCGCCGACCTCCGGAGGATCGAAGAGCCGGCGGATCCCCTCAATGATGACGAAGCCGCCGACGCCGAGGAGCAGGGCGGCCTGGCCCGCTGCGGCGATGATTTCTGCCCGTTTGTAACCCCACGTCCGTTTTGATGTGGCCGGTTTCAGCGCCAGTGACGCGGCGATGAGCGCGATCAGGAGACCGGTGGAATCCGTGAACATGTGGCCGGCATCGGCCAGCAGCGCCAGGCTGCCGGCAAGGAGAGCGCCGATGATCTCCGCGATCATGACCGCAAATGTGATGGAGAAAACGACGATCAGCTTGCCGCGGTTACCGCTGCCGGCGGCGCCGTGGTCATGATCGTGACCGCTCATGGGGCCACCTCCATCAGGGGTTCGTGGCCGGTCAGTGGGGCTTCCTTGTCCTGGGGGCAGTCGGGCTCGGCGCAGCTGCAGATGGGGTCGACGGTCAGGATGGTACCAAGCAGGTCTTCGAGGGCATGAGCCAGACGTGGGTCCGAGAGGCGGTAGTGGATCCGCCGTCCGGCGGGGTCCCCGACAACCAGGCCGCAGTCCCGCAGGCACGCCAGATGGTTGGAAAGGATTTGGCGGCTGACCCCGATCCGGTCGGCGAGGTCTGACGGGCAGGCCGGGCCGGACTTCAGTTCGAGCAGGATTGCTGCCCGGGTCGGGTCGGCCAGTGCTTTACCGAAGCGTGCCAGAACGTCAATGGTGGACAGTATGCGCATACCCCGAATGATACAGAGATTTCTGGATTCAGAGCATGTGGTGTTCTGTCCGGCGGTCAAGCCGGTGTCACTGCGAACGGACCGGAGCATGCTACTTGCCTCGATCATGGGCCCGGTCCATCGTGCTGCTGCGTTCCTCCAGGCGGGCGAGCATGGCGTTGTAGGCAGTCAGGTCCGCATCCTTGTTCCGGGCGGCGGCGCGGTCGGTGCGGCGGGTCTCTCGGGCATCAGATCGTGACCACATGACCGCCACGCCCAGGGCGATCAGCAACGTGGGGACCTCGCCGATACCCCAGGTAATGGCACCGGCCATTTGCTGGTCCTCCAGGGCCGGCAGCCCCCAGTCCCGCCCCAGCCCGGTGAACCAGTCCGGCTGGATCAGTGTGGTGGATCCCATCAGGGTCACGCCAAAGAAGGCGTGGAAGGCCATGGTTGCCAGCAGCAGCAGCAGCCGCAGCGGGTAGGGTGCGCGGCGCGGGACGGGGTCCGTGCCGATCATGGACAGGACGAAGAGGTAGCCGGTGAGCACGAAGTGGACCGTCATGAGTTCGTGCCCGACGTGCTCGCGGAGGGCGAAGCCGAACGCGTCCGAGTAGTAAAAGAGCACGATGGATCCGGCGAAGTTGGCAGCAACGAACACCGGGTGGGTCACGATGGCGGCCACCCGGGAATGGACCAGAACCATGATCCATTCCCTGGGGCCGCGGGAACCGTCGTGCCGTGGGGCCAGTGTCCGGAGCGCCAGGGTGACCGGGGACCCGAGGACGAGGAACACCGGAACGACCATGGTCAGCGCCATGTGGTCCAGCATGTGGGCGCTGAACAATATCCGGCCGTAAACGGACGGTCCGCCGGAGGTGAAAAACACCAGCGCGGCCAGGCCGGTCAGCCACAGGAGCGTCCGTGCCCACGGCCACGTGTCACCGCGGACCCGGAGGCGCCGCGCCGCCCGCAGATACAGGTACGCGCCGGTCACGGCCACTGCGATCCAGAGCCAGTCCGGCCGCCAGACGGTGAACCACCGCTCTGCAGTCAGCTCCGGGGGCAGCAGGTAGCCGGTGAGGATTTCCGCCTGCGTCAGGGCCGGACGGACGTCCTCTCCCCCGGGCGGAGGCGTCCGGCTCAGCGCCGCGGCGAGGCCGCTGACCGCGCCCATGATCAGAAGCTCCACGACGACGAAGCGCCACAGCAGCCGGGTGTTTGTCCCGGTGTCGGATTTTAGGGCCAGCCCGGGAATGAGGCGTCGGCGGTGCAGGAAGCCGACGGCGCCCAGGAGCAGGGCAGCAGTTGTTTTGCCCAAGAGGAGGATGCCGTAGGGCGAGGCCAGCCCAGCAGGAAAATCGATGCGGATGGCGGCGTTGATGAGGCCCGAGGCGACCACGAGGATAAAAGCGAAACCGGCCAGTGCGGAAAACCGTTCGAGGACCGCCGCGGTGTCCTTGCCAAAGGCCGTCCCTCCGACCGTCAGCGCAATCAGCCCGCCCAGCCAGATGCACACACCCACCAGATGAAGGCCCAGTGAGTTGATGGCCTGTTCGTGGTCCGTGCCGCCGGCGGCATGACCGATCAGGATCATGGGAAGGAGCCCGGCCAGGGCCAGCAGCGCCGCAGCGGCCAGCCCGCCGCGGGAGCGGAGACCGAAAGTCAGCGTCGATACCGACGCGGAAATGATGACCACCCACAGCCACGCGGTCCCGGTGGGCAGCTCCGTGACGTAGGAGGCCAGCTGGGAGGCGTATTCGCTGCTCCCGGACACGGGAATTCCGGTGATGTCGGAGAAGCTGAATACTAAAACGGCCATGGCGGACAATGCCCAGAGCGCACTGGCCGTCGAGGCCAGCACCATGATGCGGGTGAATGCCGGATGCTCCTGTTCCGGAGCACGGTGCGGTTCCTTCCCTCCGGGGATCCTGCGTCCCGGACTCCGCATCGCCGGCGGGATGATGGAGGCGGCGAACACGAGGGCGCCGATGGTTGCGGCGGCCGCGGTGTTGTGGAGGGTCTGCGCGATGCCGTACCCCCAACGGACCAGGGCCCCCGGGTCCCGGGTTTCCGGGGGCAGCGTACCCCTGCCGTATGCAGTGGCCGCCAGGACAGCCGTCACGGCGATGACACCGGCGACAGCGAGCCACACCAGCCGTGGCGAGACCGTCGGGGCGTTGGCGGGGGCTTTCAGCGCCACAAGAGATCCTTAAAGATGTGGTCCGGAACCTGCTGCCGGGGTGCGGAAGCGGGCGGTGCCGGCGCGCTGCCGTGCCCCACCAGAATATCTGTAGAGTTGTTCACACGTTAATTGGAGACCCGAGGGTGGTTCCCCGCCGTGGTGTAAATGCGAAGCATTAGCAGTAGAGGTAATCTTGACGAATGACCCGAAGCTCACAGCCGCCGGCCCCTGCCGGCCAGCTCAGCGAATGCTCCCTGCGCCTGGTCGATGCCGACAAAGTGGAACAGGTCCGCTCCAGAATGCCGGCGGAGGCCGACGTGGCGGATTTAGCGGTCATCTTCGGCCTGCTCTCGGATCCGGGGCGGGTCCGGATCCTCATCGCCTTGCTCGAAGGCGAAATGTGCGTCTGCGATCTGGCTGCCACTACGGGCCTGAGCGAATCGGGTGTCTCACATGCCCTGCGGCTGCTGCGCGGACCACGCGTGGTGACGGTCCGGCGTGCCGGCAGGATGGCCTATTACTCGCTGGCGGACTCCCACGTCCGCATGCTCCTGGACCTGGGCCTGACCCACGTCGGGCACACCGGGCAGGACAGGCTGCAAATGGTCGCCGGCCGCTAGCACCCGAGCCGCCTATCCGCCCCGCCCCCGGCCGGAATCTAACGGCATGATGTCCGAACCTGAGATTGCCGGGCCTGTCTGGATCCCGACGCTGCCTCCCTCGCTGGCCGAGTACCTCGCCCCCAACCTGCAGCCCGTCCCGCTGATCCCGGCCCTGGCTATGCTCGCGGCGATGCTCTACCTCGCCGGTGCCATTAGCCTGTGGCGGCAGGGCCGGCGCTGGTCGCCCGTCCGCACCGCCTCCTTCCTGACCGGCTGCCTGGCCCTCATCGTGGTCATGGGCGCAGGGATCGAAGGCTACGGGCTGCGACTGTTCTCGATATTCATGTTCCAGCAGCTGACGCTGATGATGGCCGTGCCGCCGCTGCTGGTAATCGGTTCACCCGGGACCCTGCTGCTGCGGGCAACACCCCACCGCGGCGCGGGCCGGGTGATCCTGCGCACCGCCATCTGGGGGCTTCGCTCCCGCTGGGGACGGTTGGCGATTCACCCTGCTTTCATGGTTCCCCTGTTTCTGCTCAGCTTCTATGGCGTGTACTTCTCCGGCATCGCGGACCTCCTCCTGCCCAGCTGGTACGGTCACGTCGGGCTCGAGCTGCTGTTCCTGGCAGCCGGGATCCTGTTCACGGTCCCGCTGATCTCGGCGGATCCGCTGCCCAAACGCCAGAGTCATTTCGGGCGGATGATCGACATTTTCGCCGAAATGCCCCTGCACGCGTTCTTCGGCGTCGTCCTCATGATGGCCACCACGCCGATGATCGACTTCTTCTCCGTGCCTCCCCCGCAATGGAACATAGATCCAATAACGGACCAGGGGGTCGCCGGCGGTCTGGCCTGGTCCTACGGGGAACTGCCCGGAGTCCTGATGCTCATTTTCATCATGGTCCGCTGGCAGCGGGATGAGGCCAGGGGGTGGGTCCGCGCGGAGCGGACCGCTGCGAGGGAGGGCACTCCGGAGCTGGATGCCTACAACGACTACCTTCAGCAGCTGGCCAGCCGGCCGGAACGTCGCCGGTGATAGTGAATGCGGAGGCGGGCGGCCGGACCGTCTTTTCCTGGCAGAAACAGCGGCCGCGGCGGGTTAGGCTTCGGCGGCTGCCGCGGTAATCAGCGCCTTCACGGTGCTCTTTTGGAAGCCCAGGATCCGGGGGCCGACCCGACCCTGATTGTCCAGGACAAGGTCTTGGGAAGGCCCGCGGAGGGACAACCCGCGTCAAGGACAGCAGGATGCCGCCGTCACTGTCATCAAAGCCGGGCAGCCCACGGAGACGGTCCGCTCGAAGGCCACGCCGTCCGCGCGTCGTTGCAGGGAAATTTGACCGAATCATCTGATCGTATGAAGATATTCACAGTCATGTGGTTCTACTGGCTGTAGAAAAAAATGGCAGCAGCTGGCATGAGTGCGGTGTTGAATTGTCACAGAATTGTAACGGAAGGCCTTTGGCTGTAACGTTGATTCAGAATTTGCTGTACTAAAGCTTCGGATACCGCTTCCCGGGCAGGGTGCCTGCCACGGGTTACGCATAAGCGTGCGCGATTCGGGGCCCCGGGGCAGCTTTACTTGCCGCGGCCGTCGGTCGCAGGCGACCCGAAAGGATCCCCGTGCCAGTCCCTTCCCGCCGCGGACGCCGCATGGCGACACCGAACGACCGCCGGCGCCACCGGGCCGACCCTGCCGCGACAGGCCGCGACTTCACACGGGGCGCCGAACCCAGGCCCGTTGGCCGCGGGTGGATCCCCGGCGTGTCAGCGTTGGTGGCAGCCGTGCTCCTCGCCACGGGCCTCCCTGCCGCCCACGCCCAGCTCGGACATGAAATATCCGGACCGGCAGCTGCCCAGGAGGCGCCCGAGACAGCAGGCCTGGCCGTCGAAGCATCCGCTGCGGCCACCGTCACCTTCCCCAGGACAGATGTCACCACCATCGCCGCGCCCGCCCCGGCCGCCCAAGTAGCGGCAGTTGTGGCCTCGGCCCCGGCTTCCAAGGGCCTGGGCGCTCCCCTGGCCGCCATGTCTGTCACCTCTCCTTTCGGGCTCCGCACCAGCCCCATCACGGGCGGACCCGGGGAATTGCACACCGGACTGGACCTGCAGGCAGCATGCCGGACGGCCGTCTTCGCCGCCGGAGCGGGCACGGTCGTGGAGGCCGGCTGGTCCCCCAACGGCGGCGGCAACCGGATCGTAGTAGATCACGGCAACGGCATGAAAAGCACCTATAACCACCTGTCCTCCATCGAGACAACCATCGGGGCTGACGTGGCCCGGGGTCAGAGGCTGGCCGGAGCCGGAACGACAGGCAACTCCACCGGCTGCCATCTCCACTTCGAAGTCGTGCGTAACGGGCTCACCGTCGACCCCCGAGGCTGGATATAGCCATGACCGACAACTGGTCCGAACCACGCGCCGGGACGCCGCGAAGGCACCCGGCAGGAACAGCGGAGCTTCGCCCCCAACGCCTCTGGATCATCCTCGTGGCCGTCACACTCCTCACCGCCGCAGCATTCTTCGCCATCGGCCGGCTGTCCGCCGGACCCAAGGCCGTGCCGGACACCGGACCGGACGCCGGATTTGCCCGCGACATGCAGGCACACCACGCCCAGGCCGTCGAGATGGCCCTGTTGATCCGGGACAATTCGGGCAACGAGGAAATCCGGGCAATCGCCTACGACATCGCCACCACCCAACAGCACCAGAACGGCCAGATGTTTGCCTGGCTCCAGGACTGGGGTCTGTCCCCGTCAGGACCGACGCCGCCGATGGCGTGGATGCGGGCAGGAGGCGGCACCCATCAGGGCGCCACGCACACCGGGCCGGGCGCCGCCGAAGGATCCATGGAAGGGATGGCCACGCCCGACCAGATGCAGGCATTGCGCAACGCGGCCGGGACCGAAGCCGACCGGCTCTTCGCGGACCTGATGATCCGGCACCATCAGGGCGGGGTCGCTATGGCCAGGGCCGCTGTAGGACTCGCCAAGACCGCCCGGGTCAAGGACTTCGCCGCCCGGATCCTGGAAGCCCAGACCGCGGAAATCACTGCCCTTCAAGAGCTGCGCGCCAGACTGTAACCATTGATTTCGAAGAAAGCGAGAGAGCCCCATGGCTGCACCGAGGAAGACGTCCGAGGAACGCGCCGCGATTCTCAAGGCGCTGCAGGCAAAGCAGCGCGCTGCCCGGAGACGGCGGGCCTGGCTGATCTACGGCACCGGCGCGGTGCTGGTCGGCTCCATCATCGCGGCGGTGACCTTCGTGGTCGTCGGCGAGGTCCGGCAGCGCGAAGAGACCAAGGCGGCGGCTTCCCGTCCGGTGGAAGGCGAGCAGGACTACCCCGACCAGTCCAGGAACCACACCCGCGAACCCGTGAGCTACCCGCGGACGCCGGCCACGGGCGGGGACCACGCGCCCGTGTGGACGAACTGCGGCATCTACACGACCCCTGTTGAGCAGACCCGGGCCGTGCACTCCCTCGAGCACGGCGCCGTGTGGCTCTCCTACCGGCCGGATCTGGCCACGGACCAGATCGCAGAGCTAACCGGCATCGCCGGCACGCAGGACTACCTCCTGCTCAGCCCGGTCACCGACCAGGCCTCCCCGGTGACCGCTACCGCCTGGGGAAAACAGCTCTCCGTCGACAACGCGGAAGACGAGCGTCTGGCGGCCTTCATCACGAAGTACCGACAAGGCCCTCAAACCCCTGAGCCCGGCGCCGTTTGCACCGGCGGCGTCCAGGGCTGACCCGGAACGCTTCACCCAGCTCACTGCACCGTCGGGGAAAGCAGCCGCAACCAGAACCATCGATGGGCAGCGACCGCGCCGAGCGCCTATGACGGCGTAGTCGACGCCATGGCAGAGGAGATGGATGCCCGGAACCTCATCGCGTCGTTGGCATGCTTATCGGCGCTGCGACTTGAGCGTGCCCTACGGGCCAGCGGACAGCCGGACATCGGGGAACCAGCCCGCTGGTGCCATCTTTGGTTCCAGATGGTCCGGGTCGCGGTGTTCTTTCATGTCGCAGTTGTAGAACGGCCCTTGTGGATTCAGCAGGACGCCCATGTGGTGGTCTGCGTGGTCCCGCCACCAGACGCTCATCCCGGTTGCCGCGTCGAGGCGCAGGTGTTCCCAGGAACGCCACAAGGCCGCTACGCGGGAGACGGCTTCGGGGTGGAAGTACCACTCGATGCACCACTTCGCTGATTTCCCCGTGACGCTGCGGACATAGGTGGGCAGCAACTGCTCGTGCAGGAACTCTTCGGCCGTGCCGTAGACGAGCTCCGGCGCCGTCTCCGGTTTGCCGTCCTCGCCTGCGCCGGGGTTGGGGACGGGGGTGTCCGTGTCGAACAGTCCGAAATCATCTGCCATGGCTGATTGCTTCCTTACCCGGTGACCCAGGGATTAGCGACCGGAGCGGAGGGCACCAGGACGGCCCCCGGTTCCTCCGGGCGGGGGCTGTACTTCTTGATGGAGGCCTCCACGGCTTCCTTGTGCCGGCCGGTGTACCAGGGCATGGTCCGGACCAATGTGGCGGGTGCACCGGAGGCGAGGACCACGGCGCGGCCGCGGTCCAGCTCCGCGAGGTTGGACACATCGAAGATGCGTTCCTTGCCCTCCTGCCGGGAACGGCTGGAGCCGGACTTGCCGGAGGAAACGGAGACGTTGGTGTAGCTGTAGTCCCCGATCAGGTCCGAGAGCGCCCGAAGGAAACCTTCTTCAGCGACGCCGCCACCGTAGACCTTGACGTTCGCGGCCGACCAGATCTTCCGCATGTTCGCCTCGCCCCACAGTTCGACGCCCTGTGACCAGGACTGCAGGATGCCCATGACGATCAGGCCCTTGGACCCGTAGTGGCTGAACTGATCCGGCAGGGCTGCCCAGCGGACGACGTTGGCCAGCTCATCGAGGGCGAACAGCGCAGGCTTGGGCAGGCGGCCGCCGCTGCGCTCGGCCCGTTCCTCCATCGCCTCAGCGATCGCCACCGTCAACGCTGTGGTGAGCGGGGAAGCGGAGCCGGCCCCTTCCTTGGAAAGGATGTAGATCGTCTCCTGGGAGGCAGCGAACGCGTGCGGATTGAACTGCCGGCGGGCATCCGTGGCCACCGTCGCGCCACCCATCGGAGCAACCCAGCGCAGCGTGTTCCTGCTCTTCAGGCACTGGATCATCTTCTCCGCGGTGCCGAAGATACCGTCGCGCTGTTTGTCGGCCAGTTCCAGCGTGGACTCCAGGCCCTTGTACTGCAGCTCGTAGTCATGCTCTTTCAGGATGTTGATCGGTTGCCGGTTCACCTGCTCCGTCACCCACAGGTAGACCTGCGTGATGGGAAGTCCCCCGAGCGCGGCCGCGAGGAAGTACGAGGAGAGAATGTCCTCGGCCTTGGGGTCGAAGTAGGCATCCGGCTTGGATCCCGGGACCCGTGAACCGACAGAAAAGTGCTGCGTGAGCTTGTACGCCTTCTCTTCGTCCGTGACATAGGAGAGCGGGTTCCACCACCACTGTGCTTCTTCCTGTGCGATCTTCTGCGGATCGAACACCCATACCGGGGCGGTGAGCTCCCGGACGCCACGGGTGCCGTCCACCACGTCACGCTTGTTCGAGGTCGACACCACAGCACCCGGTGCGTCCAGGATCGCGGGCATCACCCGGGAGGTCGACTTACCGGTCCGGGGACCCCAGATATCGAGGCTGAGGTCTTCCCAGGACTGAATGAACGTCTGGCCGGTGGAGACCACCTTGCCCACCACGATGCCCGGCGTGCCTGTCACTCCCAGCCGATCCGCCGTCGCTTTCGCGCCCTTCTCGGAGAACGCAGCCAAGGACTTCCCTCGACCCAGGTACCGGGCAGCCTTATCAACCCGGGCACGCTTGGAGGCACCCTTCCTCCAGGCCGCCAGCACGACGACGGCCAGGACCAGGATCACGCCGGCCATGAGGGCGGCCGCGACGGTGGACTGGACGGGCCACGGCACGCGGCCCTTGACCAGCCCGGCGATCAGATGAATCGGATGTTTGGGGGGTGAGTCGATGCCGGCCATCCAGGATCCCAGGTGGGCGGCCGCGTAGGTCCCGCCGCCGAATACGACGATGAAGCCGATGGCCAGCCAGACCAGCAGGGCATCGCCGAGGCCCATTCCTTTACGGTTCGGTGCACTCACAGGGCGCCTCCCTCAGCCGGTACGCCAGCGGTCGTTGGCTCGAGGAGGGTTTCCGGGATCTCTCGCCACTTTCCCTCGGTGTCGTTGACTCCATCCGGGCCTTGCTCAAGCGATGTCAGGCCCACCAGGACCGGGATCCCGGGCCGGCCGCCAACCTTGATCAGGAACTTCCCACGTCCGGGAGGTTCGACGTCGAGCCCGCGGGAGTCCCAGGCGGGCGGGTCCTGCCAGGAGATGAGCTTCTGCTGTTCCTGCCGGGACAGCGGAATGGCCGAGGTCAGCAGCGGCATTTCGGAGGCCGGGAGGCCGCCGCAGATCACCATGCCGGAGCGTTCGACGAAGCCGCGGGCCTTCATCCGGTCTTCTTCCGCCGGGAGTGCCAGCAGGTCGGACATGGTGTGGGAAATCATGATCTGTCCGACACCGACGGAGCGGTTCAAACGGGTCAGGGCGTCCACCCGGTCGACCATGCCTTTGCCGGCGCGCAGTGCCCGCCATAGCTCGTCCAGGACGACGAAGTAGTTTCGGCGCGGTTCCAGACCGGCGTCGGCGAGGGCGTTGGCGACGTTGACGGTGCCGAATCCGTAGGACCAGCACGCGAGGAGGATGGCTGCTTGGAGGTCGGTTTCGGTCTCGTCAATGCTGGAGACGTCGAAGACCACTGCGCGGTCGCGCATCATGGGGTTGGTGGTGTGCCGGGAGAAGATTTCTCCGAGCTTCCCGCCTCCGGTCAGGCCCAACAGGGTTGCTTCCAAGGCGCGGGTTTCCTGCAGGTAGACGGTCATGTCGCCGCGGTCCAGTGCGACCTGGCGCAGCTCGTCCGGTGCGGAGATGATCACGTCCAGGAGGTCCTTCAGGACCGGGACACCGTCGAACCGGTCATCGAGGACCCGCAGGGCCCGGTCCAGGATCGTCTGTTCCTGATCGGTGGGCGGGTTGTTCCGGCTGATGGTGATCAGGGAGACAACCATGGTCAGGCGGCGGCCGTGCGCGTCGGCGCGGACCCGGGCGGCGTCCTCATGGTGGCCGCTGTCTTCGAGCAGCTGCGCGGCTTCGACGGCCTGGCCGGGATCGAGGATGTTCAGGTAGCCTACGCCGCGGCCGAGCCTGATGACCTGTCCGCCGAGCGCCTGGACCGCTTTGACGTGCTCGCCTTTCAAGTCCCCCAGGATCAGTGGGTAGACGCCCTGTGCGGAGAGTCCGATGAACATCCGACGCACTACGGTGGACTTTCCCAGCCCCGGCTTTCCCAGGATGAACGCGGAAGGGTTGGAAATCAGGCGTGCCCGTTGGAACCAGCTGATCGGGTCGCAGCAGACCGTGGCCTGGGTTTCCTCATGGCGTCCGAGCGGGACGCCGATCATGGGCGAGGATGCCCCGGAGGAAAACGGCCACAGCCCGCAGACCTGGACCGTGGTTCCCCGGTATTCCTTCACGGACGGGACGAGCTGGGCCATGCCGCCGCCGCGTCCGGTCCAGCCCCGGGCAGCCGGCCCGGCCTCGCGGGGCTGCTTCCCTACCCTGTCCTTGGGCGCACCTTTTGCTGGCTTTACTGTCTTTACTGTCATTGACGTCAAAAATTCTCTCAGGGCCATTAGAGCGCGTCCTTGATTTCGGAGGGCAGGAGGCTGTGCTTGGGAAGGACCAGCCCGAGGGGCAGGGAAGCGGCGAACGCGGTGTCCTGGGCGCCGTAGGCCCGGCGCAGCAGCACCCGGGCGGTGCCGGAGGTCTGTTCTACGGCGGCCACGGCATCGGCGAGGCGTTCCTTGTCGGTGACGGTGGCGGTGACGACCATGCCGAAGTTCACCAGCCCGGCGCCCTGAGCTTCTTCCTGCGCTGTCTGCACGGCGGAGCGGGCATCGACCAGGGCCCGGGCGGACGGGCGGTTTCCGGAGGTGATGCGGACGTTGGCGTTGTTCTGGTCCCGCTCCACCACGGCCGCGGCACGGGCCGAATCCATCGGGCGGTACAGCAATGAGATCCGCTTGCGGTCAATGTCCCCGTGCGGGGCCAGCAGCCGGGACAGGACCGAGGAGTTCACCGAACCGCGCGGGGCACCTGTCATGGTCCATGAAACTGAGAACGCGCTGTCGTGCCGGTAGTCATCCCAGCCCGCCTGCGTCGCGGACGGTCCAACTTCGCCCCAGGTCAGGGCAACCGGGGAGCCGGCGGCGTGAGCTTCGTCAATGATCAGGGCCGCGGGCGGATCGTAGGCGATCCGGACGACCTCGCAGAGTTCCTGCGCGGACATGGGCCGGGCGATCCCGGCGCCGGTGGACTGCAGCCGGGCCGACAGCCCGGGGATCCGGGATGCGAGGTCCCGGGCTACATGTTCAGGTGTGCGCTTCTTCGATCCGGCCCGCAGTGCGGCGTTGAAGGACAGGGATACCCAGGCCCGGACCGTGGCCGAACCTTCCGGGTACGTGTCGATGACCTCGTTGAGCACGTTCTTGGCAAAATCCGGGGCGTTCGGGTCGATGTTCATGGTGACCTCGTTGCGGAGCCGGTAGCCGGAATCCGGTGCGGTCTCGACCGTTACGGCGGCGGCGTCCAGGCCCGCTTCGTCTCCGAGGCCGGCGAGCCAGCCGCCCCAGTTCGCCACCCACGCGTCGACCTGTTCCGGGTCTACCAGGGACGCGCCGTCGGGTTCGGTGGAGAAAATCACGGTGTAGTGGCTGGTGGAAGGCACATGCAGCAGTGCGAACGGGCGCTTGTAGGAGTCGGTGAATTCGTACAGGGTGGACTTCGCGGCGAGGCCGGGCAGCTGGTACATGCCCCACTCCGTCACACCGAGGGGGCCGGAACGGTAGAGATTCGTTCCAGCGGACTTGGAGAGACGGAAGCTCATCTGTGTCGCGAACCGGTCAACAACGGACTGGCCGTGCTTGTCCTTGACCGTCAGCAACAGGGCACTGGCCCCGGCCACGGCCAGGACAGCAAGGCCCGGGAACAGGCCCCAGATGGCGAAGCTGATGATGCCCAGCAACAACCCGACCATGACGATGCCAGTGCCGATAGCTCCGAGATTGCCCAGCCCGGCAGACCGCGGGATGCGCCAGTTGCCATAGGACGGTTCCTTGTATTCGGTATTAATTGCTGCCACTGGGGCCCTCCCCGGTTGAATCCTGCGCGGTCTGTTGTGCGGCCTGAGAAACCTTGGACGCTACTTGTGCTCCTACGGCGACGGCCATGCCAGCCGGGCCGGCGGCCTTCGCCGCACCCGCCGCACCCGCCGCGGCACCGCCACCGGCAGCAGCTCCTGCCCCGGCGCCGGTAGTGCCTGCTGCGCCGGCCATGGCGCTCGTGGCCCCGCCCGGACCGGTAGCCCCGGGCGTCTGCTGGCCGCCATTTCCTTTCGGGCCAGGGGTTCCATTGCTGCCCTTCGGAAATGCGCCTGACTGGTTGCTTTGTGTACTTGCCGGTGTCGGGGCGGCATTGCCCTTACCGCTGCCGCTGCGGCCCATGGATACGGCGCCTGTGGCCATGGCCCCAACGGCAGCTCCAGCTCCCGCTCCCCCGCCGGAGGCGACCGCCCCGACCATCGGCGTGACGAAACGCATCAGCGCCGGCAAAGCGAACAGCGCGACGATCATCAACGTGAAGCCCGTGATGGACGTGATCAATGAATCCTTCCCACTGTTGTTACCCATGAGCAGGAATGCGACCGAGTAGACAATGGCTGCCGCAGGTTTGTAGAGGATGAACGCGATAGTCCAGCCAACTGCTTTCTGGAACCACTGCCTCCCCATCTCGGTGTTGGTGAAGGCCGCGGTGGTGGGCAGGATGCCCGCCAGGATCACCAACATGCCGCTGCGGACCACCATCAAAACGACCTGGACGAGGGAGGCAATCAGACCGATCAATCCCAGAACGATGAGGATGAACACGCCGATCCCTGTCTGGCCGGTCACGACCAGAAGGCTCATCGCCTCGGCAAAGCCCTTACCGTCCGTGGATCGGTCGATGATGGCTGCCGAGAAAGCATCCGCGGCGATGACCAGAATGGAGATGACCCCCAGACCAAGGCCGGAGACTAAAGCCAGTGTGATGAGCGACCGGAGTAGATCCTTTAGTGGTGCTCCGCGTTGTTCCCAGACCATCCGGATGCCACCGAGAATGACCGCGAGGACAGCCAGCGTTAGAGTCCAGAGCATCAATTCGCTGTTCACCATGGAGACGATGGGACTCGGCGTTGCGCCGTCGGAGCTGGCCAGGTTCACCGTGGGCATGGCAACCCAAAAGGTCGACAGAGTCGTCACCATCTGGCTCATGCCCTCCATGATGGCCTTGGCGAGATTATGGATGGCGTCGTCTGCAATTCCCGCCGCGATATTGCTGGCACCTGCTGCTGCCCAGCAGGCCCCGTCCCAGACTTCACATGCCTTATCTGCCATGTCAGACGCCGGCCCAGGGGATGAATGAACTCAGGTCACTGATCTGGCGCACTGCGCCTCCGCCAGCGGCCGGCATATCCAGTTTCCAGTCGCCGTCCTCCCAGAGCAGCGACGTTGAAAAGGCACCGTATCCTCCGTCGGCGCTCTTGATGGCCAGTTCTACGACGGCCGTTCCGGGCGTGTACGAATGAATGATGAAGCCGGCGATCTGAACCTTCGGTGAGGTTGCACTGCCGACTTCTTTCCCTTCCTTTATGGCCTGTACGGCCTTGTCCCGCGAAGGGCTATCAGCGGCAAGCTCCAGGTAAACCTGTTTTGCATAGCCGTTAAACGACGCTGCCCAGATATTTGCCGTTGCGTACAGGGCTCCTGTGGGGGACTGAGCAAAGCACGACCTCAAACCGTCCTTTCCCACAGTGCCAGGGCCGGCCGTTGATGGATCGCTGGGAACGGCCATGGTTCCGAGTAAGTCCCATTTGGATTTAGGCGCTGCTCCGAGTGCAGTTTCTTGGCTCCCAGGCAGTCCGCAGACGCTCTTGACGCTCTTGCCTGCACCTGTCGTGGCACTGGGGCTGGCTGTGGCCGGGTTGGCGGATACTGCTGTTCCCGGCGCTGGCTGGGCGGTGTCCTGTCCTTTGGGGAGCAAGAAGATGACGACGGCTGCTGCAATCAGCGCGACCACCAGCGCGGCAGCAATGATGAAACCGGGTTTGGTGAACGGATTGCTTTCGGTGGTGCTCTCTGTTGACTGGCTCATGGTGAACCTCCCGTTTTTGTTGGTGCTGGTTTAGACGAAGGCGCGGACGATGCCGGCGGCGCCGGTGATGATGATGCAGCCCATCAGGACCCAGCCGAGCTTGCCGATGGCTTGGGCTCCTTCTCCGCGCTGGAGCTGGATGACCATGCCGATGCCGACGATGATCACGCCCAGGACGCCGAGGACCAGGCCGATGCCGGAGGCCCAGTTCAGGATCGTGAGCAGGCCACCTGCCTGTGCCGGGACAACCGGGGTGGGGTTGGGGATGACGCTTGCTGCAAGTGCGGAGAAGGAGTTCATGGTGAGACCTTTCAGTTCGTGGTGCTGGGTGAGGTGGTGGTAGCCAGGGCGGCCAAGTCAGTGATGAAGCGTTGAAATTCACGGGCCGGCGGCGCGGTGGCGGAGTCTCCGTGCCGCCAGGCTTCGACCCAGGGCAGGGTCCAGAAGCGGGGGGCTCCCCCGCCGACGATGGCGGCGAAATCGCGCAAGGGTTTGGGAGTCTTCCCCGGTGCGTCCGCCAGAATGGCGAGGCCGAGCAGATCAACCGCGGGTGCCGCGCCTGATGCCCACTGCGTCAGTGCGCTTTGTGCAGCTGTCAGGCCCCGCATGTCCGCGCGGCAGACCAGCAGCACCCGAGGTGTTCGGCCGTCCTGGAGAACGGGCCAGCAGTGACCGGTGACCCGTGCCCCGCCGATCAGGTCAGCGGTGCGGCTTTCACCGGATCCTCCATGAGCACCGGTGACCCACAGCGGTGCAGAGCCGGAGACGGTGCGGCGGCCCAGACGGTCTGCCGCGTCGGGTTCGACCATTCCGCGCAGGGGCGCACTGATCACGGCCGCCGGCGGCACGTGCGCCTCCGGAGTTGCCATCTCCGCGCCGTCGGCCGGAGCCGGGCGGGTGATCCAGGGGTTCAGGGACTGTTGCATGGTTGCCTCCTTTCAGAGTCCGTTGGTGGGTGGTTTAGAAGCCGGCGGCAACGGCGGCCGCGGCCGCCAGCCATGCCCGCTGGGTTGCCGGCTGGAGGGCTTCATAGCGGATGGGCCCGTTGACCAGGGCCGGATCGTAAGGAATCCGGACGACGGCCCGGACAAACGGGGCGAAGCCGTCAGCGATCCTCTGGGCCTCGTCCTTGGCCCGCTTCAGAGCGTCCCCGCTCATGCTGCGCTTGGCGTCGGTGGACTCAGAGACGATCACGACCGCGTTGCGGGCCAGCTCCGCGTCGTGGCCCCCGCGGGATTCCAGGGTCTGCAGGGTCAGCCGGGCAGCTTCTGCGCGGTCCTCGATGGCGGTGACGGGGACGACGAGCTGGTTGGTGTGGTCGATCATTCGCCGCCAGTTCGCGGCGCGGGCGGTGTTGCCGGAGTCCATGATCACGAGCCTGTAGTAGCGGGTGAGGACCTGGTGGGCGATGTCGACTTCCTCGGCGGTGACTTCGTGGTCGCCTTCCTCGTTTTCATCCGAGCGCAGGACGTCGAACTTGTCGGCGGTTTGGTGGTGGACGAACTTGGCGATTTCGGCGGCGTTGGTTGACGGGGAGAGTAGTTCGGTGGAGGCGTCGATCAGGTCCAGGACGCTGCGGTCGTGGGCGCCCTTTTCGGTCCGCCACCCGAGCGTGCCTTGGGATTCGTTGTTGTCCCAGGCGACCGTGGCGGCGCCGCTGTAGCGGGCAAGGATGGCCGAGAGCATGACGACGGTGGGGGTCTTGTTCGCCCCGCCCTTGCGGTTGACCACGGCGATGGTCCGGGGGCCGGGCCAGTGCTGGCTGACCGTGCGGATGTCCTCGCGTTCGGTGAGTTCTTCCTCGGAGGGGTCCATCCGGAGTCCCAGACGGGTGAGTGTTCCGCGCCAGCCCTGGGTGGCAGGTTCTAGCACCGGGGCGCTGACCAGGAATGAAGTTTCCTTCAGGCTGCGCCGTGTGGGCGCGGCTTCCTCAGCAACGGCAGCTGTCTGCGGTTCCGGGGTGGCCGCCGCAGGGGCGGTCGGCCACGGCTGGGCGTCCACTGGCGCTGCAGGGGCAGGAGCTGGCGCCGACTCTGCAGGAGGGGCCGCGGGCTCCGGTGCGGGTGCGGGGACGGTATCAATGACGGCCGGCGCTACGGTCGTGGGCGTGGTTTCGGGGGCTTCTGCCCGGCGGCGGGCCGGGGCGGGATCGTAGGAGACGGATTCGATCTTGTTGTCCGGGTGGACGATGATTTCGCCGTGGCCTTCGGGGTCCTCGATGCGGACCCGGACGGGGCGCTGGAGGGTCTGCGCTTCGCCGACGATGAGGGCCAGGGCGTTGTTGCGGAGTTCCTGTACGGAGTTTCCGGCAGGGACGATGCGGGAGTTGCCCGCGACGATGACCTCGGCGGTGCCGTTGTCGCGGACGATGGCCCGGATGTTGGGAAAGGCCATGACTTCGGTTGGTGTAGTTCCCATGAGCTTCTTCCTTACGTGTGTGGGATGGAGGGGTGCGGCGTTTAGGACGAGGGCGGGGTGAGCCGGTTGACCTTCCACGGGGCGTCCTTGCCGGTGCGGAGCAGCTGCACTGTGTAGGTCCCGGCGTTGGTGGGGACTGCGGCCATGACGCCGAAGCCGTTGGCTTCATCGACGCTCAGGGTGGCGGGCCCGGTAACGCGGGATGCCGGGATGTTGGCCGGGTCCACTGCCGAGTAGTCGGCGGTCGCCTGCGGAGTCAGCCACCGGGCCAGGTCATTGGCCCACTGCTTGTCTTCCACCGTGGGGCGGGCGAAGTCCGTCATTGCATTCTCTGCAACGTCCACCGCCTGATCCTTGCTGGCCTGATCCCAGGTGATGCCGATGGTGGCGGGGATGGTGCCCCCGGGCGCCTGGGGTCCGCTGTTGGCGCTCAGTGAGACGGGCGCGGACGCTGTGGGCTGGGTGCTCTCTGATTCTGCCGGTGCTGTCGTGGTCGTCGCCGGTGCGCAGGACACGCAGAGCAGCGCCGCGGCGAGCAGGGTCAGGGGCTTTTTCACTTCTTATCCTCTTGGGTGGGCAGGTACAGGAAAGCTGAGGGGACAGAGTTGTTAACCGTCCGGGTGTAGTAGCTGTGGTCCGCCGGGGCCGGGTTGCCGTTGTAGCCCTCTTCGACGTAGGTCCCGTCGTTCTTGACTTCCTTGACCACGCCGACGTGGCCGAAGCTCGGATCCGCTCCCCCGGCGCCGGGCGCGTACCAGACAACGGCACCGACCCGGGGTGTGCTGCCGGCGGCCCAGCCCTTGGCATCCCAGCCGGCCTTCCACGTCAGGGCCGAGCCGAGGCCCTGCCCGTCCGGGCGGAACGTGCCGTTGAGGAACTTGAACGGGGCCCCGGTGGAGCCCAACTGCTGGTTCACCCGCCACAGCGCGAAGTCCACGCACTCGCGGTAGTACATGCCCAGCGGCGAAGTGCTGGCCGAGTTTGCCCCGACGTCCAGCCAGGTCGGGGAGGTCCGCCACGGGTAGTCATCCCCCGCGCCGGATTGTCCGGGGATGGCGCAGTCGCTGCCCTGCAGGGAAAACTTAGAGTCCGAGAGCGCCTGGACGAGCTTCACGGCCTCGGGCCAGTACCGCTGGTAGTGGTACGGGTCGGCGTTGCGCTGGACCCTGTTAGCGGCAATCGTCGGTTCCAACAGCTCCCAGCCGGCCACGCCTTCCAGGGCTTTGATGAAATTGGTGGCGCTCGTGGTGGGGTCCATGCGGTCTGCGTAGGAGCCCCACGCGCCGTTGTCGCGCTGCTGGAACAACCCACGCGAGTCCGGGCCTGCACCGTCGCCGGTATCCAGCACCCGTAACCCCGACTCCCCCAAGGCCACCATGACGCTGATCATCTGGCCGTTGACGGACAAGTTCATCACCGTTCCGGCGCCCATGATCGCGGCAGCGTTTTTCAGCTGCTCTGTTGAGTACCCGTCAACTTTGAGGTCATCGCTGATTGAGACGGAAACTGCGGGGCCGCAATCGGCGGCAGCTGGCCTTGAATCTCCGAGAAGTAGGACGAACGAGACTACGAGCCCCAGACAAGTCGCCGGCAGAAGTACTGCTACTCCGATCATGCGTCCTTTGGCTTTCACCGGCGACCTTCTTTCCTTGGAACTGACCTCTGCGAGTTAATATTTAAAATATTAGTCTAATACTTTAAATATTTATTCATTCGTCGCTGATAGCCTTCGAGGTTGCAAAGGAGAGCGACAAGTAGGATGTTCGACATGCCCAGACTCGTTAAGCCAGGAGACTCCGCGTGGAATGAGGCCGTCTCGGTGGCCCAGATGGTTTTCGGCAGCGGCGTCAACCTCGCCCTTATTCACCACCTGGCGGGCAGGGGCGAGCCGCTTACTCGCGCGCAACTGGCGGAGGAGCTAGCCGAATTCTCACCAGCAACCCTGAGCAAGGCGGTGGGGGTTCTTGCCCACGCCGGGGTGCTCGAGAAGACCCCAGTTCTTGGACCTGCGACAGGTCGGTTGAATCACGCTTTCTCGGTTAAAGAGAAGCGTATTGAAGAGTTGCTTGGGAGCCTTCGCCTCTATGTCCTCGGGGCAGAGAATTGATGCGCGCCTCCTGGCGCGGGTGGTGCCGCCGCTGCATGTGCCCTTGCATAGTCCGCGGTCGTCGTTGCATGCATGGGTGATTCATCATTGAATAAGGATAACCAACATTGGACATGTCTTAGACATGTCTAGCACCCTAGTCGGTTGATTTCATCTCTTCTTCGAGAATCTTGGCGATGGCTTCAGTCGCCGCAGGCGAGAGGTCTCCCAAGGCTCGTGCTGCGAAACTCTGGACTTCGGCGATCCTCATGGCCTTCAAGAGCTTCAGCTGCGCCTCCACTCTGGCCGGCAGTTCTGGATCAGAGTCCAACAAGTATCCTGCGGGAACCCCAAAGAAATCGGCTAAGGCGGAAAGAAGCTTGCGGTCGGTGACCGTCGCCCCGGTGCCTTCTCGCATGTAGAACCAGCGGGCGCGTGACAAGCTGATTCCCTTAGCGGCGAGAGCCTCCTGGATGTCAGCGAATTTGTAGGGCTCCCCGCCTTCTGCGACAACAACGTCGAGAAGGATCTCTAAGCGGCGCGACAGTTCCTCCCGGCGTTTGGATGCGTGGCGACTACCGATCATAGTGTGGTCCTTCCGCTGCGTTAAGTCTTGCAGCTGTTTTCGATGGCGTCATGAGTCGCTCAGCGTTGATAAGCGCGGATTTATGAGTAGTCCAGGCATCCCGAAATCCGTGTGGGTCTACTAGATGGCAGTCACGAATTTCAGTGATCCGGCGTTGCAGAACCGTATGTACTCCTCTGCTGAAAGTGTCCCTGAGGGGGAACCGACTGCCGTTTAGGATCAGATTCGTCTTCCCGTCCGTAGCTGCTCGCCATAGGGGCAGCACCCGCAACAGGTGCCATCTGGCAGCAATGTCCAGAAAGAATATACGACCAAAAATTACTAGTCGGGACGCCGACAGACCTGCCGCTACGCAGATAACTGAAATCGCTTGCCCGGCTCCGTAGACCTGCGCAAAGGCATCCTGCGCTGGCAGTTCGGCCGCAACCTGCAACACCGATCTGACTGCGAGCAAGGCAATGGCGCCGAAACATCCGGCACACACGAGAAAGAACCCTGCCCGGAAGACAGGCGACATTTCCCGAAGATGACTGACGACCGTTCTGATGATACTGAAGCTCGTGTATGCGATAAATGCAGTAGCAGCCAGGAGGAAAAGAACCATTCCAGGCTGAGTCCCGTAGGTGCGAAGCAATGACGGACTTGTAACGGGAAGATCACTCACAGCGAAGCCGGCCGTCAGGGTCAAGGAACAGACCAGCCACGCGACCTTGTGCCGTCGAATGATCCGTTGTCTGGGATGGGTCGTAAGCCTTGAGGACGCCGCTGCAGCATTGGTGACGGCAATGTGCAGCTGCAAGAAGGCCGCGAGTACAAACAGGGAGAGCATCAGCCCGGCGAAGTTGCGGCCACCTAGTAACGAATCGACGGCTTCGTAGACTGGCTCAATGTACAGAGTGAAACCAGCGGTAGCAAAGACCGAAGCCATGAGAGCCGGCCGCGCGGGCGGATTCCAGATCGCGGGAATGCGTAGAACAGCTAGGAAGCCCAGACAGGCCGCCACGAGTATGCTCATCATCATCCAAAGACCTCAGCGAACCTGACAGGTTCATCCAGAGTTCGGACATCCGAACGCCACATGTGGTCCATCAACAAGTCCGCGAAACACTCCGCGCGTTTCTCTTCGATGGTCGTGAATGTCGAGCAAGTGGCCGACCTGCGTCGGCCCAAAAGCTTTACCAACGGCGGTGGCGTCCCATTACCTTTTAGCCGAACATCGGCGGCCTTCAGCTGGTCAGCGACCATCGCGGGACCCAACAGGGGCATCGGGCTCGTGACGTTGCCGCGGGATCTCTCATGATGACCCAAAAGAAGGTGGCCAAATTCGTGGCACACGAAATGGTCCTCCCGTCGGCGCTCCTCTGCGGGGGCAAACAAGATGAGGTCTATGGCCTTATTGCTGTACGTCATGGCACAAACCGGGCTCCCCCGGAGCTCTTCAGTTCTGCGGACCACCAATTTTCGGGAACGTCTCGTGGAAACGACCTTGTGGAGTCCACCCAAAGTGAGCTTGTCAGGCAGGCTCAAATCTGAAATTGCGGAGTAGACCGGGCCCAAGTAGCCAGGATCATAAATTGGCGTCATCGATTGCGAGGCCCTAAATCTTCCAAAGCGTACCCCGAGGGGTACTGCGATGATCCGGATAGTCCTGGCTTGAACCGCGCTGTTGTCCTAAGCGGTCGCCGGGATGCCACGGAAGCCCTGAACCTCAGAAGGCCATCAAGGGCTTTCACCAGGACTGGGCTGGGCCTGGGAAGGCCTAATGCGGCCGCCAGGCGTTCATCGGCAAGCATGGCCGTGAGCAAGTGCTCCGTGAGGGGGCGGAAAGGTAGAGGCAAGCGCCCGCGAAGGACGCCCAGCGTGGAGCGCATCAGACTCAGCCCTGAGGGACTGGCTGCCACATGCTCTCTCTCATAGGTGTCCAGGAAATCCTCAGCATGCGCAAAGTCACTGGGGATATCGCGCAGCCCCATGCGGACCCCCAGTTCAGCGAAGAAGTCGACGGCCGCTTGTTTTTCGATATCCAAGGATGGCCGCCAAGCATGCTGGTCCACCCATCGGATCGGAACCACGAGCATGGTCATCAACACGTACACGAAATCCGCGTTGCTTCCCGGGACGCCTCTGTGCACTCTTCTTAGGAGTGAAACCATGGCCTGACCGCGTTCACTGTCGAGGCCGCCGGCGATGATTTCGTAGATAACGATTGCCGTATCGTATGACCTCTTTTGGGGCCGGGACCTGATCTCGCCCGTTGCCTCGAGAGATCTTGCCAACGACGGAACGGCGAAATTCCGGTAGTACGCGAGAAAGAAGCCCAGATCCATGTCTTCGGCGAGATCGAAGAGAACGAAACGGCGGTAGATCTCCTCGTATTGGGCGCGACTGAGCGTTTCCTGCCGGGCGATACTGTCCGCGCGGCTTGTGTGTATCAAATTAAGCTCCCAAAGCAAGAGATGACGGTTGTCGTACGTGGGCCACACCAAAAGGCAAGGCCTCTCTGTGGCGACTCCTAAGCATGTGTAACCTTAGACATGTCCAAGACTTGATTATAGTAGTTGTTTGCCGGGAACATTCAGCAGCGCGCTTCAAGTGAATGGGCGACGGGAAACCACGACAGGGACAACGAGGACGAGCGAGGAGGGCACCCGATGCAGGTGACAATGAAGCCCCTTGCGTGGGTTCATGCGACATCGTCTTTCGATGACGATCGGCAATGTAACGAAGGCGACACGCCATGCAGTTACAGTAACCAAATCCACTCCCAAACGCCCCTCGAATGTTAGGTTCAGAACAGCCTGCAACAGTAACTAAAACCTGTTGGGGCGAACATCGATTTACAGCGCTGAAGCCAGTACAGGTGAAGACAGTCTGTACGAGATTCAAAGGACATGACTCATGACTGCTGTTGCACATCGGGGAGGCGGGCGCCCGAGCAAGGGGCTCCGCAAGTACATTGGCTTTCGTGTGCCTGCTGAGATGGCCGACCAGGTTGCGCAGGTGGCCGAGGCGGAGGGCGTCACGATAACGGATTACGTGGCCTCCGTTGTGGCAAAGCAGCTCGAGGTCGATCTGGAGCGTCACGACCACCACAAGTATCAGGAGGAGCTGCCCATTGGCCGCCTCGCCTCTTAAATGATGAAGGCCCGCACAAGGCGGGCCTTCTAAGCATTTGACTCAATACCCTTTTTGCTTGCCGGCGACGAGGTAGAGAGTCCTTAAGAATCAACTCGGGCCTGACGGTCCGGGCATTTTCCTATCCCTTGAGAGGAATAGCATCATCGTACCCCACGAGATGCGCGCATGCACAGACTCACAGAGTCCGGGCGTGCCGCCTGCATCAGTCCGTTCATCGGAGGCCTGGGCATCCCTAGCTCCCCTGCTTGCCGGACAGCCGCGCGTTCGCCTTTCCCGTGACGGCGGAAGGACATACCCTCAGAAGCTTGAGCGCGCCCTCACTGAGGCGCCCCCCACGTTCCCGGCTGCGGTCCGGATCTTTGGTAAGGACGGCACCTGCGCGGCGATCTTCCTCGACTTCGACTCTTCCGTCGCTGGCGTTGATTGGGTGGAGGCGGACGTCCGCTCACTCCAGACGTGGCTACACAACTGTGGGGCCCGGTGGATTGAGGACTACTCCCCCAACGGCGGCCGCCACGTTTACGTCCCGTTGGAGCAGCGGGTCACTTTCTCTGAAGCGCGTGATCTCGTCGAGGCGCTGGGCACCCGGTACCGGACCCTGGACAAGACCCCGCACCAGAACCTCCTCCACGGCTGCATGCGCACACCCGGTTCCCCACACAAGAGGGGTGGCTACCAGGAACTCGCAATGAGCCTGTCGATGGCCTACGACATTGCCCGGCGGCCTAACAGCGCAGCGGTGTGGACCGCGATGAACGATGACCTGGCAGGGGAGATTCGCGCCGTCCGGGCACTGCGCCTCGAGCAGACCTTTACCCCGGCGGCCGCCGAGGCTCCCAAATTCCAGCACCCGGCCGGCCGCATGTCCCGGGTAATGCAGCTAATGGCACAAACCGGGCTCTACGACTCAAACCGCTATGCCTCCGACTCGGATGCCCGCCAAGCGATCATCACCGGCGCCGTGGCCGCCGGACTGGAACTGACCGATGTGGAACGCCGGATGATGCAGGGCACCTGGCCGGGCCTGGCCTCTTTCTACGCCCGCTATGCCTCCAGGCATCGCGTCCCTGCCCTGCGCCGTGACTGGTTGAACGCGGTCAGGTACCTAAGCCGAAACCCGGGATCCAGGGACCGGAAGAACAATGCCCGTAAATCCCCCACAAGCCAGCCAAATACACAGCCCCCCGCTATACCAGGGAAATCGATCTCGACGAATCCCGATACCGAGCATCGGTATATCCGAACCTGGCGGAATGCAGTCAGGCTCAAAGAGCACACATATACAGATTCGAGGACTGGGCTGGCGAGAAGAATGGTGCTGAGGTCCCTGGGGGAAGCTGCACACATGACAGCGTCCCGGTTCGTTGAATTCGGTGTCCGTTCTATCGCGGTTGCCACCGGGCTGGATCACACGACCGTCGGGGGGCACCTCAGAGCCCTGCGCAGCGAAGGTGATCCCTTGGTGACGTTGGTGGAACAGGGGCGTGGCACCAAGGGGGACCTCTATATGCTAACCATTCCGGAGGAGACTAAGACGGCGGCTGAAGATCTCACTTGGCGTAAGGGGAAAATCCGTGCTCTGCGCCCGGTATTCCGGGAACTCGGCCTGCCGGCTGCCTTCGTTTATGAGGCGCTGGAACACTCCCCCGGTCTGTCGACGGCAGAGATCGTGACGCTGACCAGGCTCTCCCGGACCACCGTCAGTGAAGCCCTCGAGGTGATGGCCGCCTGGCACATGATCGCTCGCGACACCACACGGGCCTGGTCCGTGGTGACCACAACGTCATTGAAAGAACTCGCTGAACACTTCGGCGTCCTAGAAGCCGTCGCGGCGCAGCTGCAGCGCTACCGGATCGAACGGATCCTATGGAAGGAATGGCTGTCCAAGAACGTCAACACCGTCTTGGAGCTCCTCTCCCCCGGCGAAGACTACCCATGGGAGGCATTTGAAGGCCCCCCGGATGAATGGGCCCTAGCCGACATGGCATTTACCAAGGCCGGGTGACTGGATTTACGTAACTCTGTTACTCACAGATACTGTGAGTAACAGAGTCCCGAAGTTCGTGATCCCGTTGTCGGATGAGTCCCGCTAATTCATTTCAGGTGAGTCGAACCTGGGACGACGCTACGAGAAGGATTGGGTTCGTGGCGTCAGACCGAGAGCAACTCGCAGCTCATCTTCCGTGGAACCTACGAGCTCACCCTGGCGTTGCAGCAACAGGTCCACCGCAACTCGAATCAAGGTGTTGTCGGTTATCCGCTCGCCCTTTTCTCTACGGGCGCGCTGCACTTTCGATGCAAGTATCGTCAATTCGTCAGCTTGGTCTGCATGCAGCCGCAGCTCTTTGCGAACTAGCTCTGTGTAATGGGTACGGCCGGAGATCATTGGTTCATCGGCTTCAATGGAGACGTCGGCGGGACCGGTTCGTACCGGGGTCCTATGGAGCTGGGATTCAGCTACGGTTTCCACTCCCCCGTCATGTTCAACCCCGGCTGGCCCTACGTGGCCCACAGCATTGGCATCGTGGGTTGACGGCTGAGTAGTTGGGGCTTCATGAAGACCCACTGCCGCGTGGACAATGTGCAGGGCTGGGCCCTCCGCACCAAGATCTATAGGAGGGGCGTCCTTGATTTCCTTAGTTTGGTTGGCAAAGTTCTTAAATCCACCTTTGAGCGCCATTGAGGTTAGCCCTTCCCTGTCTTGGCCCAGAGATTGAACAGCTCTAGGGCGACATCCTTGTAGTCCATAGTGGCTTTCTCGGAATTGCGAGTCTTCTCATACGAAGTGACTACCGTCCCGTACATTGGCGCCCGTTCATGGGCCTTGTAGGCGCGGACCAGTGAGTTACAAACGAGAATCCCCTGCTCCCGCAGCATCTCCTGCGCATCCAACGCATCCTGCGGAGACCTCGAATCGGCCTTCGTTATGACAACCCTGTAGTCCAGTCCAAAGGGCTGAACTATCTTTTCGAACGTATAAACAAGTGGCAGAAGGGCCAGGGGAGTTGCCTCGGTGGGCATCACGATGAAGTCACACTGGCTGACGATCGCCTGGAGCACCTTGGTGTTCTCTAAGTTGCCGGGGGTGTCGACGAACACAGTGTCATAGTCGAGATCCCGCATTTGCTTGAGGGCTTCCGGATCCGTTTCAGTGGCCACATCGAACTGTAATTGCTCCTTTTCAGGGAGTTCTTCCGCGTTAGTAGCCCACATTGTGACGGATCCTTGTGGGTCCGCGTCGACCACCAGCACCTTTGAGCTCTGTGCAGCAACGGCGGCAAGGTTCATCACCGTCGTGGTTTTTCCTGCTCCGCCCTTTTGGTTGACGACGGCTACTACCCTCATGAGTGCTTCCTTCTCTTGGTCTCGTTAGCACCCGCATCGGTAACTCATGGGTCATCCGAAAAGATTTGTATGACTGAAAAGACGGGCTGACTTCATGAAATCAAGCAGTATCCGTATCTAGTCGCCGGCAAGCGCTACGCCCAAATTATCAGCTCCACTCCCCCACTAGTCGGAGAATCGCCGTAGATACACAGAGTCAGTGACTTCGGAACTGCGGTTTTCTGTAAGTCTGTAAGTCTGTAAGTCTGTAATTCGAATCGACGAAGTAGGCTTCCCACCGCCCCTCCCCCAGGGCTTCCACTACTGCTTAGGAACCCATTGAGGCCGCAGGATTCACCCCACCTGATCCAAGGTGATGGCTGCGCTAGTTGCCGCTCTAGAGCCGCGGGCAAGTCGCGGTGTCCTCCGTGACACACTGTGACTTCCGGACTCACGGAGTTCGTGAGTCGCGCTGTCTGTTTGCTGGTGTCGGCGTTGCGGTCGGCGCCAGGCGTTGCTGGGTCGAAGGGGCTGCGTGGGTAGCCACTGACTCTGTGACTCCCGGAGGAACGAAGTGCCGGGGTAACAGACTCTGGAAGTCTGTGAGTCGGTTGGATCTGTGGTGCTAGTCGTGGTGTCCTTCGGGACTCTGTGACTTCCGGACTCCCAGCGTTCCGGAGTAACAGACTCTGGAAGTCAGTGAGTCCATGTCCGGCGGGCGATGCAAGTTGGGTTGGCGAATAAGAGCTCTTTGCGTCGCTTGGGCGTTCCAGATCCGGGGAGGCCGGCATCGGGGGTGACGGTTCGCTCACCGTCGGGGGTCCCCACGAGCCACCGGAGGCTATTTGGCAGCTGTTTGTACCTGCTCCGGCCGCTCTATGTTGGCGAAGCGGCCGCAGCGGGAACATCATAACTGTCTGTACGTGCGGGACAACGCGTGCCAACCGGACGAAGTCATTTGGGGGAGTAGAAGACTGGCCTGGTCGGGGAATTTGGAATCAGCCGAGAAACCCATCAGGACCGACAGCCATGACCCGCCGCAGTAGCCGCAGTGCGGTAATAAACAAGCGTGGTCAGAACTTGAATAAGTCCTGGGCTGTCGTAGATGAGTCCCATGGACCAACGCTACGCACGCCGCCCTCGCGGTCAAGAGCCAGTCCTAGCGCCAGCGGTAGGATTTCAGCGCACGAACCAGGGGAGCGGGTTTACCTTTCAGGTGGTCAACGCGGCGGAAGCCGGCAAGATCCCGGGACGTCGTGACCATCCAGACGGTGAAGTAATTATGCGGGATGTCCAGTTGCATCGCCTTCCGAAAATGCTCAACGACCTGCGGGCGGAGCTGCCCGCCGGGGGAGGAACTGGAAACCCGGGCAGAAGGTCCCGTCGTCGATGAAGATTCGGACAAGCGGTCGCATGTTCGATCCGGGGAGTCCTTGAGCTCGCAGGGCCGGCGGCGGACATGGTCGAGACTGGGCCGGCTGAACCCGCTCCGGAAGTGGTCCCAGGTCTGCGCGGGGCCGGTTGGGCTTGTACGTCTGGCTCTCTCTAATCGGTGATGCTTTCGAGCCGCCACTGGGTCGAGAGTGGGTTCCGGCGCAGCGTGAAGGTCCGGAGGGCTGAGTCTGAGGCGCCGGGGCGGGCCTGCACCCGCCAGTATTCGATGCTGACCAGGTCGCCGCTGCCGACGGCGGCCGTGCGGCGGGTGTTCCACCAGGAGTCGCGTCCGAACCAGTGCTGGGAATCCGTGTCGGGATCGACGAGCCAGATAGTTCCGTCGTGGCGGACGGCGAGGGGTTTGCCTGCCGGGTCGGTCCGGACCTGGAGGTCGGGTGTTTGGGTGGGTGCAACGGGAGCGAGGGTCATTCGGTGCTGCTTCTTTCGTGGTGCTGGGGTGCGGTGGCTTAGGCGGCCTTGACGAGGGGGAGTTCGTCCCAGTGGGTGGTGTAGCGGGGTGAGAGCATGTCGCGTTTCATGGTCCAGTCGGGGCCGCCGCGGACGCCCCCGTGGCCCAGGCCGATGGAGCCCCGCCCATACTTTTTAGTGACGTCCTCGAGGAGGGTGCCGATGTGGCGTTCCTCGTGCGGGTTTTCGAACAGGGACAGAGGTGCCTGGTTGCCGCTGGGGCGCAGGTCGGTGACCATGATCCCGGCCCGGGCGTATCGGATGCCGTCCACGATGCGGGGGAGCAGGGCATGGGCGGCCTTGGTGAGGATCACCGGATCAGCGGTGGGCATCGGCAGGGCCACACTGACGGTGGGGTAGGACGTGTCGTTGGGGTTGAAGTGCGAGGTGCCGGCGAACGCGGTGAGGACTTTGGCTTGAAGGCCGTGTTTGGCCAGCCGCGCGGAGGCTTGCTGGCCGTAGACGCTCATGACCTGCCGGATCCCGGCGGCGGTGGTGATGGGAGTGGCGAACGAGCGGGAGAAGATGAGCTGGTCCCGGCCAATGCGTTCTTCCTCCATCGGGATACAGGGGGTGCCCTGTAGTTCCAGGACGGTGCGCATCATGACCACGGAGAACCGGTCCCGGATCATCACCGGATCCGCCCGGGCCAGGTCCAGGATCGAATGGATACCCAGGGCGTTGAGGCGTTTGGTCAGCCGGGTCGCCACACCCCAGATCTCGATCACGGACAGGCGCCGCATCAGGGTTTCCCGGTCGGTGGCGGGTACGGCGTCCCAGTGGCAGACCCCGTCGAAGGCCGGGTTGTTCTTGGCCCATTTATTCGCGAGTTTCGCCAGGGTTTTCGTCGGTGCGATGCCGACGCAGACGGGCACCCCGACGTTGCGCCGCACGGTGGTTTTCATGGCCCGGCCGAGGGCCAGGAGTTCTTCGGGGGTGCCTTTGACGCCGAGGAAGGCCTCGTCGATGCTGTAGACCTCCAGCCAGGCCGAGTACCGGCCCAGGAGTTCCATCACGCGGGCGCTGATGTCGCCGTAGAGCTCGTAATTGCTGGAGAGGGCCACGAGGCCCCATTCCTTGGCCCGCGGTGCGAGTTTGAACCACGGATCGCCCATGGCGATCCCGAGGCGTTTGGCTTCGGGGGAGCGGGTGACAGCGCAGCCGTCGTTGTTCGACAGCACGATCACGGGCTTACCCTCCAAGGCCGGGTTGAACGCCCGTTCCGCCGAGGCATAGAAGCAGTTCACATCCACATGCGCGATCTGCGGCAGCTGCCGCATCACCGCCGGCGCCGCCACGGCCTGCCCTAAACGACGTGCAAGCATCGGGTGACGACGCCCCACACGAGAAGGTCCGAGAGTGAGGGAACCACAATGTCCGGGTAGGCCGGGTTCTCCGCCTGCAGCACGACACCGGCGCGGGTGATCCGGAGCCGTTTGACCGTCAGCTCCCCGTCCAGGACCGCAACGACCACGGACCCGTCCACCGGCTCCAGCGCCCGGTTCACGATCAGCTCATCCCCGTCACTGATCCCGGCCCCGGCCATGGACTCCCCGGAAACCCGCACCACATACGTGCTCGTCACATCCTTGATCAAGTGCGCGTTCAAATCGATCCGGCCCTCAAAGTAATCCTGCGCAGGCGAGGGATACCCGGCCGCGACAGCAACCGGAGAGACCAGCACCGACAACAACGACGCACCCGCATCTATCACACGAGGACCCACAATAACGCCCACAACACACCTTTATTCGAATATATGTTCGATTTTATTGACCCTACATCGTGGCCCCGACAAAGGAACTATCGAAGGTTCAGGGGATCAAAGAGGGGGACGGGTTGTACGCCAATGGGGACAGCCTGAGCTGTGCGGAGGGCTCCGCCTGACCCCAGTGGGCACAACCTGGCCGGACCCTCGCTGCGGCTCTGCTTCACGGTCGCCGACGGCCGGCGCGATCCACGCCTCGGGACAACCAAGACACCCATGGTCCACCGGGTTTGGCCCAGAAAATCCCGTTGACAGGGGAAAGGAGTGCTCCTAGATTCTTAGTGTTCAACGCCCGTTTCTGGGCTGGTCATGCTTCACATTCATGCTGTTGCTGTTTCATTTGAGCGCAATGCCGCCAGGATGCAGGAGGCCACGATGACGAAGACACCACTGGAGAAGTTCCTCAACGAGTGCGTCGCCGCAGATCCCGGCGGGAACGGTCTCAGCGTGGAGGAACTGTATGGCCTGTACCTGAGCTGGTGCGGGCTCGAAGGGGTTGTACCCGTGGGAGACAGGGCGTTCAGAGCGGGTTTACGCGCAGCCAACGTCCCCATTGAACACCGTGGACGACGGTGCCCGGATCTGAGGATGACCGGCCCGGCAGCGTGCGATTACCTCATCCACCGCGAACTCCCGCTCGCCGAGCTGGAATCCACTGCCGGACGTCCTCAACTGATCTCACACCCAGGCGCCGAACGCGTCGCGCCGCTCACCGGCCGCCCGACCGGGGGAATCCTGGGCGTCGTGCCAGCCGCCTGACGGGCCCCGGCCCGGTCATTGACGCCATCCTTCCGGAGCCGCGTCCGCTTTGATCGCCCTCTGGCAGCAGCCCGGGATTCTTCTGCTGGCGGATGAGAAAAGCCTCCGCGCGAGTCCAGGACTCAAACGCGGAGGCTCCCGGCTATCCAAGCTGGGGGGACTGGAGAGCCGATCTGAGTCTACTAGCAGTCCTGACGTCATGACTGCTGACCGGCGGGGGAAGCACGATGTCCCGTTTAACGGCGGGGAGGGCGGCCCCGAGTTCTCCCGGCCTGCCATCCCGGGACTGCGGCGTCCAGAAGCATGGCTTTCATGGGGTCGAGGTCGCCGCGGCGGCGTTTGTACCGCTGCGTGTGGATCCAGACCCCGAGGGTATGTTCCCGCTCTGAATCGTAGCCGCGGTGCCGCGGCCAATCGCGGCCCTCGGCACGGAATTCCACGAGGTCGGTCAAACGGCCCTGCCATCTGGCCTCGTCCGTTGCTTCCCTGCGGTTCCCGGCCCACCCCGGCACCCGGGCCAGGCCCTGGCTGTAGGCAGGGTCCAGGGTGCCCTGGGCCGCTTCGCGGCGGCGTGCGGACAGCCAGCGCGCCATCGACCTTTCGTCCCGGTCACCGGCACGGTCCTCGGGGAGCCGGCCTTCAGCCAGTACCCAGATGATGACCTCCATCATGCGGGCAAGGTCAGCGGGGGAGGGGTGAGGGACGGGAGCTGCTTCGGCGGCGGCGGCCCGGTGGTCGGCTTCGAGTCCCGGGTCCTGGCGGCGGGCGATCACCAGGTGGTAGCCGACGGCCGCCGGTTCGGCGCGCACGAGCTCAGCGATGCGTTTCCGGCTCAGCCCGAGCCGGTACATCAGCACCCATTCAGCGTCCGGAGCGCGCCGCAACCGCCTATCCATAATGGACCCCATCCTGCCACGGCCCTGCCCACGAGACGGGCGGGAACCCCCGGTTCAAAGACACTGCTTTTGAGCGTCCGCTGCTGCGGCCCGGCGGCCCGGCGGCCCGGTCAGGTGTGGGCCGTGGCAGGGCTTTGCCGTGCCCAAGCTGATGCTTTTGCCACCCGTCGGAGCCTGCCTTGACGGGTGGCTCCGGTGCAGGGTCAGGCCAGATCGGGAGATGTCAGGCTGTGCCGTTGAGGTCGAAGTCCAGGTCGAGATCCAGTGGCGAGTTCAACCGCCTCCAGGTGGAGGTGACCGGGGCGGTGGTCAGCGCGCGGGCGATTGGCATCCGGTCTGCAGCCACGAGCTGGTCCAGGTCCAGGCCAGTCAGGGCGGCAATGTCCCGGACGGGGACCTGGAAGGTGCGGAACGGGCCGAGCGGGGGAGCCTCACCGATGGCGCCGGGCCGCGGAACGTCGGGCAGGTCCGCGAGCTCGGGTGTCTGGTCCACAATGTAGCCGGTGGCGGCGAGCTCCCCCTGGTGGAGGAATACGGCGACTTTAAAGTACCGCAGCGGAATGTTCACACCGCGGTAGACGGGGTCGGTGTCACTGAAGATCGGGCCCGTGAACACGACAAGCCGCCGGCCGTTGTCGGCAGCGTGCTCCAGCAGGTAGGACTCCAGACCGAGCCAGAGGCCCAGACCCTGGTTGAACTTTGCCGCCTGGGGCGCGGCGTTCGTGTAATGGAAGGTGTCCTCGTTGGCCCGGGCGGCCTCGTCCCGGGTTTCGCCCCAGACAGCTGAGGCCCGGCGGACCAGATGGCCGCGGTCGATGTCGTTGCGGGCGTAAACCCTCTCCCCGGTCTGCTGGTCTTCGCCCAGCCGGGGATCGAGCCGCCACTGGATGCCGGATCTGTCCAGGTCCATCAGCTTCGCCCCGTCAATCCCCAGGGCCGTCACCGCGGCCAGACGTTTGTCCGGGCGCATGAGCACGGAGAAATGCGTGTAGGGCAGAAGGACCGTCTCAACCCCTGCCAGGGTCGGAACAGGGACCGGCACACCGAGGAAGCCAGCATCGAAACCGGCCCGGCCCGACAGACCGCGTGCGGAAGCGGCGTCCGCTCCCAATAACAGTTCATCCATGCCCGGACCCTAACAGCCGCCGGCGACAACCGGCCATGCTCCGCGACGGCGCAACTTATATTCGAGGGGTTCCGCCTGCAAGGATAGCTATCTCAGTGGCCCGGCATGAGAGCCGTCGGTGTCCCGTTCCGGCCGGGGCAGGGGTGGTGCCGGAGGCCGTAGGGTGTTTTCCTTCTCCCCATGGAGCGAGATGCCACACGGCGGCGGCCCGGAAGTGTCCCGGCCCGCCGCCCTGTGAGGCTTATGAATCAGATACTGCTTACCTTGGCCGTCGACGCCTGGAAAGCGTCCCAGGCTGCGTAGCTGCCGTCGAGTTCGACGACGTCGTAGCCTGCACGGCGCAGGGCGCTGGCCGCGACGGAGTTCCGGACCCCGCTCTGGCAGTAGGACACGATGGTGCCCTCGGCGGGGAGTTCGTCCAGGTGCCACATCACCCGGCCGCCGCTGAGCTGGTACGAGCCCGGGATGTGCCCGGCCTTGTGCTCAGTCTTGTTCCGCACGTCCAGGACCATGGCGGCGTCAAAACCGTGCAGCTCTTCGGGCTGGATCAGCTTCGGCGTGGTCATGGGGAGCCCATCGATGCTGGTGAGGTAGCCGGCGACGTTGTCGATGCCGACCCGGACCAGGTGGTCCCACATGTCCATGGCCTGCTCCTGGTCCTGGGCCAGGAGTACCAGCGGGTTCTTGTCGGTCTCGGGGTTCACGACCCAGGCGCCGTAGCTGGCCACGGACTTGCCGGCCGGGACGTTCAGAGAACGTGCCACCGTGCCTTCGTGGACTTCGCTGTTGGAGCGGGTGTCGATGAAGGTCAGGGTGTCCTCGGCCAGGCCCTGCGCCACCGTGGCGGGGTCCAGTTCGGCCAGCGGTGCGCGGCCGCCCATCACGGCAGGTCCTTCACGGTTTTCCCGCTTCATCCGGCCGAAGTAGGCGTGCGCGTCGGGCTGGCCGTCGAGGAGTTCATCGATGAAGCCCTGCTCGTCATCTGCTGCGAGGTAGGGGCCCCACCAGGCGTAGAGGCGCTCGTAGCCCACGGTGGAGGACGGAATGGAACCCAGGGCCTTGCCACAGGCACTGCCGGCGCCGTGGGCCGGGTGGACCTGCACGTAGTCCGGCAGGGTCAGGAACTTGTCCCGCAGGCTCGCGAAGAGCTGCTTGGCACCTTCAAAACGGGTATCGACGCCGCCGGCGGCTTCGTCCAACAGGTCCGGGCGGCCGAGGTCGCCGGAGAAGACGAAGTCACCCGAGAGCAGGTACCCGGCCTGGTCGCTGAACGCACCGTCGGTGACCAGGAAGGACAGGTGCTCCGGGGTGTGACCCGGGGTGTGGAGGGCCTTGATGCTGATGTTGCCCAGGGTGATGGCGTCGCCGTCGTAGAGGCGTTCGCCGTCGAATTCGTACTGCCAGTCCGGTCCGCCCTCTCCGGAGACGTAGATCTTCGCGCCGGTAGCGGCGGCCAGTTCGCGGGTACCGGAGAGGTAGTCGGCGTGGATGTGGGTTTCGGTGACGGCGACGATCTTCATGCCGTTTTTCTCAGCCAGATCCTGGTAGACCGCTATGTCGCGGCGGCCGTCGACCACAATGGCTTCGCCCTTGGCCTGGCAGCCGATCAGGTAGCTGGCCTGGGCGAGGTCTTCATCGTAAATACGCTCGATAAGCATCTGGTGATCTCCTTCAGTTGAAAGGGGTGGAGCTTTGTTCTGAGTCCAGCATAGATACCCCCGGGGGTATCGTGCAACTCGGCTGCAGCCTAGCTGATTTACTTGTGGAACAGCGTGTGCAGGAGCCTGCGCAGGCCTGCCGGGGCGCGGCCTGGCTGTTGCCGGGACGGGGTTTCTGGGGCTTGTTGATAAGTGACGGGGTGGCCTGCCCGGTACCACTCGGTGATTCCGCCGGCTACGTTGACCGCATGGTGTCCGCGGTCGGTAAGGATCCGTGCGGCCTGGCTGCTGCGTTTTCCTGACCCGCACAGCAGGTAAAGCGTCCCGCCGGGCAGATCGGCAAGCCGGGAGGGCAGTTCCTCGAGCGGGACGTTCAGGCTTCCCGGCACATGCGCGGTGGCATATTCTTCACGGCTCCGCACGTCCACGAGTGTGGCGCGGGGCCACACGGTGGCGAGCTCGTCTGCCGTGACTGTGCCGAACGCCTGGTCCCCTGGCATCGCATCACACGTTCCGGGATCCGGCCTGGGCGCGGAGTTCATTCATGTCCAGGTTTTTGACGGCCTGGATGACTTCTTCGAGGCCGGTGGCGTTGAGGGCGCCGGGCTGGGAGAAGACCAGCGTCTTGTCCTTGAAAGCCATCAGCGTGGGGATGGAGGTGATGCTCGCCGCTGCGGCCAGGGCTTGTTCGGCTTCGGTGTCCACCTTGGCGAACGTGATGTCCGGGTGCCGTTCTGCGGCCTTCCCGTAGGTGGGGGCGAACATGCGGCAGGGGCCGCACCAGGCTGCCCAGAAGTCAACGAAGACGATCTCGCTGCTCTCCAGGGTCTCGGCGAAGCTTTGTTCGGTGATGTCGATGGTTGCCATCGTCTTTCGTGTCCTTTCGGGCGTTGTCTTGGGTGGTGGGTGGCGGCGCGGCAGGGCTTAGGTGGTGGGCAGGCCCGAGCGGGTCCACGCGATCATGCCGCCGTCCATGGTGTCCGCGGTGAAGCCGGCACCGTTGAGGGCATCGGCCACACGGGCGCTGCGGTTGCCGCTGCGGCAGATGGCGATGACCGGAACTTTCGGGTCCAGCTCGGCCAGGCGGGCCTGCAGCTCGCCCATGGGGATGTGGATGGCGCCCGGGATCATGCCTTCGGCGACTTCGAAGTCCTCGCGGACATCGAGCAGCTGGGCCTCCTTGCGGCGCTGGTCTGCTTCGGTGATGGTGATTTCTGCCATTGTCTTGCCTTTCGTGAAAATGTGCCGAGGGTTGGGCCGGATCAGACCGGCGTGGGCTGGATATCCTTGCGGGCAGTCCGGTTGGACTTGCGCAGGGGGCAGCTGCTGACGAAGAACCAGCAGACGGCGGCTGCGACGAGCGCGGCGCCTGCGACACCGAGGGCGATGGGCCCGCGCAGGTCAACGGGCGCCTGCTGGATCAGGACGAACGCGCCCATAACCAGCACGAACCAGCCGAAGCCCTTGCGCAGTGCCGCTTCCGGAATGCGGCCGGCCAGCTTGGAGCCGATCAGGGTGCCCACGATGGCGGCCCCGGTCACGGCGAGCGTGATTCCCCAGTCCAGCTCCACGGTGGTGAGGTACCCGGCGAGTCCGGCGAAGGACTTCATGGCGATCACCACCAGCGAGGTCCCGACGGCGACTGCCATGGGCAGGCCGCCCAGCAGGGCCAGTGCGGGCACCACCAGGAATCCACCGCCGGCACCGACCAGGCCTGTGACCAGGCCGACCACGAGGCCGTCCAGCAGGACCCGGAAGAGGGGCAGTTCGGTGTGCTTGGGCGCTTCCGTGCCCTCGTCAGCCTTCTTCTTGCGTCCGCGGATCATGGCAATGGAGGTGGCCACCATCATCAGGGCAAACGCGATGAGGAGGATCTGGCCGGGAATGTGCCCGCCCAGGAGGCCGCCCACGAAGGCGCCGGCCATGCCGGCGACGCCGAAGAGCAGCCCGGTGCGCCACATCACACGTCCGGCACGGGCGTGGCTGAAGACGCTGACGGCCGAGGTGACGCCGACGACGAACAGGGACGCCGCGATGGCTTCCTTGGCCTCGAACCCGGCCACGTAGACCAGGATCGGCACCGTCAGGATGGAACCGCCGCCGCCGAGCACACCGAGCGAGAGCCCGATGAGCACGGACAGCGCGAGGACGAGGATCAGCGTGGCGGTCATGAGGCCTTGGACTCCGCGGCGACGGCGTTGGCGACCGGGAACTGCAGGATGGCGGACTCGCGCGTGGGCTCCACGGCGGCCTTGTTCCACGGCATGGCCGAGATGGCCTGGCCCATGGCGCACGTGTTGGTGGCCGCCGAGAAGGTCAGGCCGGTGCCGATGACCCCCGCAAGCGTCCGGATCTTCGGGGAGACGAACCTGCCCCCGGCCAGGCCCAGGACCACGAGGGAACCGGCCACAAGGCGGACCTGCCGTTCCAGGTCCCAGCGGTCCTTACCCTTGACCACGTCACCGCCGGCAGCGGCGAAGCCGGGTGCGCCGCCGGTCAGGACGTAGGCGGTGTCGATTCCGGCCTTGGCAAGCCGCTGTCGGGCCTGCTCGGCGCGCACTCCGGACTGGCAGACAAGGACAACGCGGGAGCCCAGACGGGCGGCCAGCTCGTCCGTGTGCTCGGACAACAGCGGCAGCGGGACGTTGTAGGAGCCGCGGATGTGCATGGACTCGAACTCCGCAGCCGAACGCACATCGATGACCACGAGGTCCTGGTGCTCGTTGAACCAGGACTGGAGGGTTTCAGGGGCGAGTGCGGTAACAGCGGGTGCCTTGGCGGGGGAAGTCATGGGTGGCCTCTCGGAAAGGGTCGGGTGGATACCTCACCGAGTATTGCAGATACCCCCGGGGGTAGTCAAAATACCCCTGGGGGTATAAGATCGATGCAAGTCCCCTACCTTTGGAGAAGCCCGTGGAACTCAATTCCTCTGAACTGACCCCTGTCATTAACCGCCTGAAGCGAGCCCAGGGCCAGTTGGCCGCGGTCACCCGAATGCTTGAGGAAGGCCGGGATTGCGGTGACGTCGTCACCCAGCTCGCCGCCGTATCGAAGGCGCTGGACCGGGCCGGGTTCGCCATCATTGCCACGGGCCTTGAACAGTGCATCGTTCAGCAGGATGCAACGATGGACAAGAAAGACCTGGAGAAACTCTTCCTCTCCCTCGCCTAACCAGACCTGCCGTCGAGCAGCCCAAGGAGAACCATGACGTACACACTCGCTACCACCGTCGCCCTTCCGTGGGCCGAGGCCCTGGACCGCACCCGGGACGCCCTGTCAGCCCAGGGCTTCGGAATCCTCACGGAAATCAACGTCCGCTCCACCTTCGAGGCCAAGCTTGGTGTTGAAGCGGCAGACGCTGTCGGCGACTACGTCATCCTCGGTGCCTGCAACCCGGTCCTGGCCAGCCGCGCCCTCGCCGCCGAGCCGGAAATCGGTGCGCTGCTGCCGTGCAATGTCGTGGTGCGCCGGAACAAGGATGCAAAGCTGACCACGATGGAAGCCATCGACCCCCAGACCATGGTCCAGCTCAGTGCCGCCCCGTCAGTCAAAGAAGTAGCCGACGACGCCGGTACCCGCCTCCGGAAGGCCCTCGCCGACCTGGACGGAGCGGCGAAGTAGAGTGTCCGGGCAAACAACGGTTCCAGAGACTGAGCAGGCCGGACCCGGCCTGCTCATCCACTCATCCGGCCCGCTCGAGCAGGACGCCCTGGCCGGCATCCTGCGCAGCGCCGCCAACGCCCGCGCCGCGCTCGGCAAGGGAGCCCGTATTGAAGTGGTCGTCCAGGGCCCCGGCGTTAAGCTCCTCGCCACAAACACGCCCGCCACCGAAGTCATCACAGACGCCGGACAACTAGGCGTGGGCATCCTCGCCTGCGGCAACAGCATGCGCTCAGCAGGCATGGAAGACAAAGACCTCGCCCCGGGCGTCGGCACGGTACCGGCAGCCATCGCCCACCTCGCCCGGCGCCAATGGGACGGCTGGGCCTACGCCAGGCTGTAGCTTCGGGCGGTGACGTCCGCCAGATGGAGGGCCTGCGTGGCGTGGTAGCCTGCCACAAATGTACAAACATTACTCGTGGGTGATGGTGACCGCCCTGTCCGCCCCTGTGCTGCTGGTGAGTGCGTGCTCCGGTGGTGGTCCCGGCGTCGGAGCCCGGCGGGTGGATGTGGGGGAGCCGCTGACCCGGGCGGTTTCCAATGTCGGAGGGGAAAGTTACTTTCCCGGGTTCAGCCCCGTTAGCAGTGTGTCCGTGGACAGCGCTCCCAAGGGGAGCGGCTCGGTCTTCACGGGCTCCGTCTTTCCTGCAGGCGGCCGGGAGAACTTGAGCTTCTACGGCTTCAACTCCTCCGGCACACGGTGGAGGATCGACACGAACCCCTCCTGCGTCGGGAATGTGGTGACCTCTGTTAACGGTGAACCCTCCATTGTCATCCTCGATTCGGACGCGCGTACGGACGGGAAGGGGCCCGTCAGCGTCACGGTGGCAACGGCATTCGCCGTGGATGACGGTGACAAACTATGGGGTCCCACAGAAGTGCCAGGTCCCTCCACCGGCGGACTGATCTTTGCCAACACCCCCAAAGGACTCACCGCTGATAAAGCGCCCGGCACAGTCCTGGACGCCGATACCGGGGCAGTGGTTGACCTCAACGCCCGGCCGGGAACAGCGCTGTACGAGCATCACGGCAGCGTGCTGCTCGGCCACGGTCCGGCCCTGTCCGCCGTTGACGCCGGCACCGGCCAGCTGTTGTGGAACTCCAGCGACCTAAGCCGGCCGCCGGGGGCGGACCCGGAAGCGCACGTTGTGTTCCGCGGAATTTACGGACCCTCGACCGGCGGCGTGGTGGTGCTCGAATGGGCCCCGTCCGGGGGCGCCGGCGGTCCGGTGGTCTATGACCTGCAGACCGGGAAGGAACTGGCTCCGGCATCCGGGACTCCGGCGGGCATCGCCAGGGTTGATGCAGCAACGGGAACGGTGCTGTTCACGGCCCGGCAGCCGAGCGGTGACCATCTTCTCCAGGCCGTGCGCCCCGGGACGGGATTGCTCTGGAGCAAAGCCGTCAAAGATGCCGAGGTCTTCGCCGTGGGACACGGGGCCGTTTATGCACGGATCAACGGCACGGCGGCCAGGATGGATCTCGAATCCGGTGCGGTCCTCGACTCCGGCCAGTTCGTCCTTCCCGTGGCCGTACTGGCCGATGGCTCAGCACTCTTTCCCACCCGTGAAAGCAGCACCGGATACGTGCTCGCGGAACCCGAGCCATGAACACGCCCCTGATCCAGTGCTGCACGTAGCCGTGCGCTGGTCCGGCGCGGGGCCACGCACCACCCCGGCGAGCCGATGGACGGTGCGTGGCCTCGTGCAGCCGTGTCAGGCGAACAGGCCTTCTCCGATGAAGCCGCCTTCGCGGCATCCCGGGGGAATGGCGAAAACTGCGGACCCGATCGGCGTCGTCCACTGGTTGAGCATGTCCATCTGATCGAGCCGGCGCTGGATAGGGGTGAACTGCCTGTCGACGTCGGCCTGATAGGACACGAAGATCAGCCCTGAGTCCGAGATTCCCCCGCTGCCGGGAGGCTCGTCGTAGTTGTACGCGCGCCGGAAGATGCGCTGGGAACCGTCCTCGGGCCGGGACCGGCGCAGGTGCGAGACGTCCGAGATCACCGGGAAACCGAGTTTGGAAACAGCAGCGAAGTCCGGCTCGTCGTGTTCCTGCGTCCCGGTCAGCGGTGCCCCGTTGGAAAGCCGGCGGCCCACGGACTCCTCGCGGGCCACCCGGTCCACCTCGTCCCATTTGTCCAGGTTCATGGCTATCCGGCGGATCACCACCGAGGTGCCGTTGTCCGTCCACGCGGGGATGTCCCCGCCGCCCCAGACCACACGCTCATGCTCCGCGCTGCCCGGCGCGGGGTTGGTGGTTCCGTCCACCTGGCCAAAGAGGTTCCGCATGGTGGTCCCGGACTTCTCGCTGCCGAACGAGCGCCGGAAGCCGGTCTGCACCCAGCGGACGGTGGCGAAGCTGCGGCTGTCCTTCAGGAGCATCCGTTGGGCGTGCGCCACGGTCAGCGGATCATCCGCACAGATCTGCAGCAGCAGGTCACCGTCGGAGAACTCCGGCTGCAGCCGGTCGATGCTGAAGGCTGGCAGCGGCTTGAGCCACTCTGGTGCCCGGGACGGGTCGACGGCGGCCACCAGCCCGGGTCCAAGGCCGAAGGTGACCGTCAGCCGGGCAGGCACCCGGGCGAGTTCGCCCTCGGTGTCGGCCAGTGCTGGCCTCCCCGCGGTGAGGTTCGCGGCGTCGTCGCTGAGCAGCCGCAGCAGCGCTTTCACGCCGGCGCGCGTCGTGCCCGGCCGCAGGTCCAGCGCGACAAAAACGCCGTGGGCCTGCGCCGCCGTCGTAATGCCCGCCTGCCGGTCGCCGTAAAAGGGAATCACCCCGCCGCCGTGGACACTCTCCGCGTCCCCAGTTGGCGCGGCGTTCCCCGCGGGCTGGCCGCCCGTGCCGGTCAGCTGGGCGCCGGCCGCAGCCAGCGCCCCCAGCCCCGCCGCGGCCCCGCCGAAAAGCAGGCCGCGCCGTGGCAGTTTCTTTAGTGCTCCGGCCGTGTCACCGCCTGCTGGTGCGCCGGCGGGACGCTCGTCCCCGGCCATCACTTGGAGGTCGACGACGGCGCTGGGCTGGTGGCGCTGCCGGCTCCGGAGGGCTGGCCGTGGGACATCCCGGCGCCTTCGCCTTCGACGTAGTTCTCGTTGGCGCCGCTGAAGTCCTTCGCCACGGCGGTGAATTCGAGGCCCCCGCCGCCCTCCAGCGTGAGAGTGAACGTCACGTCGGAGCCGGCAGTGAGGGGCTTGGCGAGGCCCATCAACATGAGGTGGTTGGCGCCTGGCTCAAGTTTCAGTTCTCCGCCGGCCGGGACCACGAAACCGCCCTGCTTGGCCTGCATCTGCATGGCGCCGGTGGGTCCCGCGACGGTTTCGTGCAGTTCGACCATCCGGGCTGCGGGGGTCGAGGCACCGGTGATGGTGATGTCGGCGTCGGAGGTGTTTTTGATGGTCCCGAATCCGCCGGTCATGCCGGAAGTGCCGGCCTTGACCCACGGTTGGCTGACCGCCAGCTTTGCTGATGCGCCAGCCTGGGCGGCCATGGCAGCGGACGCGGAAGGGGCCGGGGTCGTGGCTGAAGCCGCGCAGCCGGTGAGGGCCAGGGACGCGGCGGCGAGGACGAAAAGGGCGGGGTAAATAGGTTTCTTGGACATGGTGGTGCTCCTGAATTGTGGCAGGCGGCCGCGGCGGGCCGGCCTGGAGACTGTTACTCGCTGGGGGACTGGGTGTTGCGTTTGATGCGGCGGAGGGCCGTAAACGCCAGAAATGTGCCAAGACCTGCGGCCGCAGCTATTGCGGCGGCAGGCAGCCAGGCGGGGACGCCGGTACCGGTCTCGGTTACTGCAGCCGCGCCGGAATCGCCGCCGGCCGATGGGCTGACTGAGGCTGTGGGCGTAGCGGCGGCAGGATTGCCGACTTGGAACCCGTAGCTGCCACTGATCGGGTGACCATCCGCGGAGACCACCCGCCAGCTGACTTGATAGCCGCCGTCGGGCAGTTCCGGAAGCGGCTGGGCCAGTGTTTCCCGGCTGAGGACCGGCGCGCCGCTCACCCAGTTCCTGGCGTCTTCGTCAACGACGCGGACCTCATGGCCCAGCGTCAGGAGGGGCGAACTGAAGGTCAGGGTGATATTCGCAGGGGACTTGTCCGGGCGCTCATCGGGCGCGGGACTGGACGAAATCAGCTGGTCGTGGGCGAGGGCCGCCGGTGCGGCTGCGAGGCTGGCGCCTCCACAGAGCAGCAGGGCGGCGAGCAGAGGTGCTCCCAAACCAGGATTCCGCCATGTTTTCAAGGGTTTTCTTGTCATGGCTGCTTCCCGCCCCGTCGCTGACGTGGCAGCGTGGCGGGGCGTATCGGTGAAAGGCGCCGGGCGCCTAGGACACGAACGGAAGCAGGGGAGGTCCCCGGTGGCGCAACACCAGCAGGGGCGCGCCGAGATTGCGCAGCGGCCTGACGGGCTGGTTGGCGGGGAGTACGGCGGCGGCAGGAAGAGCCGGGAAAGTCTGGAAGAGCGGGAGGAAAGATGTCACGTGCAGGCGCATCGCCTGCACCAGCCGGAGGGCGGCGACCTCGCCGTGGCGGAGGACGGCCACGGTCAGGATGGCTGCGAAGGCATGGCCCAGCCACATCAGCGGCGAGGTGTGGTCCGCCGCGGAGGAGATGATCGTGCCGGCGGGCTCCAGCCCGGGCGAGTGGCCCAGGTGGCCTCCCGCTGGAGGCGCTGCGTCGTGCGTGGCAGCGGCGCCGCTGAAGAGCCAGTGGAAGAGTCCCTGGCTCAGGGCCACACCGGCCGAGAGCCGCCACAGGGAAAGCCCGCGGCCCGTCAGTGCCGTGCAGGCCAGCCCGGAGAGGGCCAGGGCCAGCAGGAGAAGCAAGGGTTCAGGGGCTTTTCCGCCTGCCATTGAGTGGGACAAGGCGGCGACCGAGGTTGCAGCGACGGCACCGGTCCAGCCGCGCATAAGTCGGAGGCCTCGCAGTGTCACTGGGACCCCCTCGCCTCACGGGTGACTTCTTCAAAACCCGAAAATGTACTCTTCACACATTCTTCCATATACCTACGGGGGTATAAAGTCCACGAGCTGGCGGAGCTCCAGGGGTCATGCCGGAGGCCCAGACAGGCCCATGCAGTAACGTCGTTATACCAGCAGCTTTGTGGAATCAACCGTCGGGAGCGATGTTGAAGGATCATCAGGGACCAGCGGCTGTCTCTGTCAGGGAAGATGTCGTTGAGCGGGCAAGCCCGGGCCCGCTCTGGAAGACCGTCAGCTCCAAACTCCTGGAAGCGGTTCTTGACGGGGAATTCGTAGATGGTTTTCCCGGCGAATTGGAACTGGCCCAGCGGTACGGGGTCAGCCGGGGCACGATCCGGGCAGCGCTGAAACCCCTGCGCGACGCCGGGCACATCACCGCACACCCTGGGCGGAAGCCGACGGTGGTGGCCGGCAGGAGCACGGCATACGGGCCGATTTACAGCGTCCTTGCCTCCATCCGTGAATCCGGCATGCGGCATGGCAGCGTGGTCCTGGAACAGCACTTGGTGACTAACCCGGAGGTGGCGGAAAAGCTTTCCCTTCCCCCGGATGCAGAGCTGTTCCACCTCTCCCGGATCCGGCTTGCCGATGATGAACCGATTGGCCTGGACCAGGTCTGGCTGCCTGCGGCCATCGCAGGGGAGCTGGTTGAGGCAGACTTCCGTGACGCGTCCCTGTACGGGGAGCTCGACAGGCGCTGCGGCGTGGTCCTTGACGGCGGCACGGAGCAGCTCACTGCGGTACTCGCCAGCCCCGCCCAGGCGCTCCTGCTCGGGTGCGCCGAGGGTTCCCCGTTGCTGTTGATCGAACGGACCGGCTGCCACCGGGCCCGTGACCTCGAGTTCCGGCGCAGCTATGTCCTGGGCGACCGCGTCGCCATCGCGACTGCCTTTGGCTGCAAGGCGAACACGCCCCGGCGGGATTAAGGCGAAACCCGCTTTTCCCCGTGATCCACCATTGCTGCCGCAGCCGCCTGGTTGCGCGGCAGCGGGCAGCGATCCTCAGAGGTTGCCCTCTTAACGAACGCCCACAGCAGCAGGGCAATGGACAGAACCGCCAGCAGCGGCTGGATCGGCTCGAAGTACTGCATGGCCCCGGAAGTGCCCAAAGCCAGGAGCACCAGCTTGTTGCAGACCGGGCACCCGACCGCGAAAAAGGAAACGATGGCCCCTGCCGCCCCGAATTTCCCTTTACGGCCCTCCTCCTCGCCCTCTTCGCCAGAGGAGGCTGGGTCGCGGGAAACATAGGTGGCCAGCAGCAGCCCTGTCAGGACGGCGGTGACAGCCAGGACTGGGAAGGACCACCAGGTGGGAGGGACCTCGCGGCTGAACAGGGGAGTGTCGATGAGGTCGGTGGGTACTGCCACCACCACGTACGTGGCCACCGCGGCGACGGCTGCGGTCTGCCAGCGTCGACCGGGCCATTGGGCCAGGGCTGACTTTAAAGACACACGGGGGCTCATCGGTTCTCCTTGTTCATGGCTTCCTCTGATTTCGCCTCTGCGTCGGTGCTGGCGGGTCGGCCGTTGCGCTGGCTTTTGAAGTACAGGGCGGCAGTGACCGCCAGTATGGCCGCGGCCAGCAGCGCGAAGACGGTGTTCGGAACACCGGAAGCTGCTCCGCTGACGGTGGATTCGAGCTGGAATTGGTCGGTGACGGTGAGCACTCCGCCGAGCCCGGCAGTGCCGTCTGTGACCAGCAGCAGGACCCCGATGCCGATGGAGAGGGCGCCGGAGATGATCATGACCCAGGAGTTGGACCACCGGCCGATGGTCACCGGCGGTGGCCGCAACCAGCGGCGGCCCGAAATGCCGAGCCTGTCCCACAGCAGGGACAGCGCAAACAGGGGCAGTGCCATCCCGAGCGCGTAGACCGCCAGAAGGATTCCCCCGTACAGGGCGTTGCCGCCCACTGCCGCCACGGTCAGGATGGAACCCAGAATGGGTCCGGTGCATACCCCGGCGATGCCATAGACAGCGCCGAGGGCGAAGACCGAAAGGCGGGAGGATCCTGCCTGGGCGTTGTTCCGGAGAATGGATGGCATCCGGATCCCGGCGATCTGGGCGAGGCCCAGGGCGATAACAACTCCGGAGCCTGAGGCGACCAGGATGCCGCGGTGCTGGGTTACGAGAGACCCGAGCGTGCCGGCGAATACTCCCAGCGGCACCAGCGTGGAAAGCAGGCCCAGGTAGAAGAGGGCGGTCCGCGCGACGAGCCGTGTTCTGGTGGAGAATGCGTAGGCGAAAAAGGCCGGCAGTAAAAGTGCCGAGCAGGGGCTCAACAGGGTGAGGATGCCTCCCAGGAAGGCGCCCGCGTATCCGATGACCATTACTGGGATTCAGCCTTTTTTAGCGCAGCTTCAATGGCCTTTTCGAAGGTCGCCAGGGGCTGCGCGCCGACCAGGGGCGTGTCATTGACCAGGAATGTGGGTGTTCCGGTAGCACCCAGGGATGCCGCTTCCTGTGCATCTTTTGCAACGGCCTGCTGCAGTTCCGTGGAGTCCAGGTCCGCTTCGAACCGGGTCATGTCCGACACGCCGGCCTCTTGTGCGATCTGCACCAGACGCTCCCGCGAAAGATCGGCATGTCCCCGTTCGGGGGCGATGGCGAAAGCTGCCTTGTTGAACTCCCAGAACTTGCCCTGGTTCCCGGCTGCGCGGCCGGCGACAGCGGCCATGGTGGACTGATCGCCGAAAACCGGCAGGTCACGCCATTCAACGCGCAACTCACCGCTCTTGACGTATTTTTCCACCAGGGGCGGCAGGGTATCGCGGGAGAAAAGCCCACAGAAAGGGCAGCGGTAGTCTGCGTACTCGACCAGGACCACCGGGGCGTCGACCGGGCCAAGTGCTGTCGGGTCGTCCGCTGTTCTGCGGGACATATCCAGCGGCGCGTTCTCGGACGCCGCGGATTCCCGGGGCGCCGCTTCGGTGCCGGCACCCTGGGATACCCCTCCCTGATATGCGAAAATCCCAACCAGCAGGATTAGGACTGCCACCCCGAGGGTGGAAATCGCTATGGTCCAGGGTCGGTTACGGGAAGTGCCGGTGGTAGGCGATGGCATGCTGGCTCCTCAGAGTGGCCAAAAAGGTCCTAAATGTTTATACATTTCTTTTTTGTGGACGGTACCGGTCCGGACGTCGGCGTGTAAAGCCTGGGTATCGGGGCGCCTGCTGGGCATGCGGATGTTTCGCTCTGTGGTCAGGCGCTGTGAGTCCGCGGTGCCGGCCTGCGTGGTCAGGCACCGCGGACTTTGGGAACTAGGCGTTCACGCGGTAGTAGGAAGGTCCGGAACCGACATTGACGCTGAAGACTACTGTCTGGTTGCCGTTCCATCCGCTGTGGATGGCTTGCCCGTCACCGAGGTAGACCGCGTTATGCGAGAATCCCATTCCACCGTCGGCATAGTAGATAAAATCACCGGGTTCCGGCGTCGATACCGGCGTGGCGTAGGCCATCAGGGACTCGGGCGATTCATCGCCGACTCCTTGGATCCCTGCCGACCGCAAGGCTACTTCCCCCAGAACAGTGCAGTCCTGGACGGCGCCCATCTGGGCTTGAGCCGCGGTCAGAATCACTCCGTTAAGTGAAGACGGTGCACCCTGTCCGCCACCGACGCTCGCCGACGCCAGGGCCATAGGCTGCTCGGACGCACCGGCGGATACTGCGGTCGTGCTCGGTGCCGGAACAGCAGCCTGTTCCGGGCCCGGGAGGCCCGCCGCCCCGGAGAGTGTTATGACGTCCCCCGGATAGATGATCGAAGCCATGTGAAGTCCATTCAGTGACAGAATCTCATCCAGGGAGATTCCGTGCAGCGCTCCTATCTGGCTTAAAGTGTCCCCGGCGACCACGGTGTGGACGGAGGCCCCCGAAGCGGGCACCTGGCCGGGAATACCTGCCGGGGAGGAAATGGCGCCTGAAGCAGTTCCCCCGTGCGGGTCGGATGCGGTGGCGCCCGCTTGGGCTGGGACGGCCATGCTCAGCACAAGCCCGGATCCGACTACGACAAGGGCGGCCTGGCGGCCCACTGCTCCGCCGTGGCTGGAAACGCTTCGTGAAATGGTGGACAAGGTGCTGCTGGTGACGGCCCTGTGGCGGGCGTTTCTCTTTGACATTGCTTAACCTCTCCCGATACCTGCGAGGTGAGCTGTCGGATGCGGGTGGGAGTCACCCGGCCGCCGGAAATACATGCGGCGGCTTAACCCCAAGGATTCAATTTTGAATCCGTATTTTTGGTTCCCCCGCCCCTGCCGGAGATTGTTGATGTATGGGCCTTGGCAGGCGGCAGGGCTCGGTAACAGGCCAAGGGTGCAGCACCTGATGGGCGGCACGGGCCCAAATCTACACGGAAAAATCATAAATGTATAAACATTTAAGGAATGGCGTGATAGGGAACTTTTGAGGGGTGTCGGACGTACCGCGGGTCATTGCAACCTCGCACGTGCCGGGTTGGTCCGTAAGGAACAAGGCAGTTCCGCGCGATCGACCGGGACCTCACCGGTGCGAGTATAATACCCCTAAGGGTATAAGAATTCCTGGGCGGTGCGCGCGGGAATACACCAGGAGGACAGGCATGGACACGGAGGAGCGCCCCGAAGGCTTGAGACCGGATGGGGGCTCGAGGCCTGGCCTGGTCATTCCTTCCGGCGAGCCCGGTATGGGGAACCAGCGACTCCAGCGTCGCATCCTTCCTGTTCTGGTCGGCGGGCAAGTTCTCGGTGGCACCACCTCCAGAGCTTTTGCTCCTTTCCCCGTTTGAAGCGGCGACGACTAACACGAAAAACCGCGCGTATGCAAGCGCTTACACGCTAATGCCCTCACGTGAACCACTCAAGTTGCAGCCGCCGGGAAAGTAAGGCACCTTGGGCAGCAGGCCCCGACTAACTACCGGCACTAAGCCGGCACCGCGGCGGGCTGGCCACCACTTCGCGTGGCCCTGCCCGCCCCATCCCTGCATATATCCGACGAGTGGAAGAACCGCAATGCCCGCAATCAGGTCCGAGCAGCCGCTGACCATCAAAGTCACCAACCGGAACGATATGGAACTTGAACTGGACAAAGCCGTGTCAGCTCTCCGGGAGCAGGCAGTCATCGAGCATCGATGCGGCATCCTTGTTACCAGGCAGGGCGCGGACCAGTTCACGGTAGCGCTGAGCGAGAGTGTGCCGTTCGGACTCACCGTGGAAAAGCACAACTGGTGAAACGACATTAACCCGCACCCCAAAGAGCAACCGCCACCACGGCTGCCGCGCGGATGAATAGCACGGCCCAATGGCCTGGTTCACGAAACGTTCACCAACATCTGTTTCGATCTGTAGATGAACGAGACATCTCCCACCGCCGTTAATGCTGACCCCCAGGGTCCCTGGGGGCCTCTGGAACCCGGGCAGGAAGTCACGGTCCGCGAATCCGGCAGACAGTCCGGACACGGGGTCATCGACAACCTGACTCCGGACGGGTCCGTGGTGTGGGTCCGGATCGACGGTCACGCTCCACGCCGGATGTATCTGGCCGGAGACGCCGTTGAAATCGCCCCGAAGCACGCGTGACGGGTTGCTCTAGAACCACACAGAGTCAGGGCGTGGACTAGCGGCAGAACCCGGGTTCATGCACTACGTAACACTCCTAGCGTTTTGCTGAGAGAGCCACCGGATGTGTGGCGGCCGATGGTGGCCTAGTTTGCGGTGGACCTTATCCGGAGGCGCACCTGTGAAAGAATGGCGGTCGCCAAGGAGAAGGCGTGACCGAAAGCAAAATTATCCAAGACGCAGCGCAAGCATCTTCTGATGCTGCACGACGCCGGGTGGCACAGGCAGGCTGAATTGGCGGAGATGGTCCGGGTATCCTGGACAACGGTACATAGCGAGTTCCAACACCGCCCTCACGAAACGCGGCGGCGTGTTTCCTGGGCCCGGTGACACGACCGGCCTGCAGGCATGCGGTCTTCATTACCGCCATATTCTTGGGGAATGGTTGATGAAGAACTCAGCGCAGCGCTGGCGACTTACCGCAATGTGTGGAAACAGTACCAAAAGGAACCGGCACACAAGCCTGTGAGATTCCGATACCGAAAAAGCGGTTCTTAGCGGATTTCGGCTCCGAGAGAGGTCAGACGTTTTGCCCACCATTCACGCACTACACGCCGAAGCACGGCGTGGCTGCGATCCAGGCGGACCTTACGGCAACTACTCCAATGCCCTTGTCGTTTGGGCAGATACCCATCCGGAAGTTGACCGCCAGGTATTGCAACGACTTATACGTGAACTGCTCTGGGCGGCGAAATAAGTCCCTGCATGAGGCGAGTGTCATGCCAAGGCCATCAAAAGATCCCCTTACGGCTGCACCGTGCGCGCCAAATAGCGCCGTAAAAACGCCGCCATTTATCGCTGAAAGTCACAGTTCGTGGCGTGTCGAAACTCTTCAAAGGACCAGCCTCGGGCGTTCCACTTCCTAGGATCCGGTCCGGTCTCCGGCCATTGTAGGAATCTGACAAGCGAACGCCTGGACGGGGAACGGAGTAGCATGGGTGCATGATGATGCACATATGCACTTAGGGGGTTTGGCTCATGTTGTCACTTCTACGGAATCTCACGTACCGGCGGCTTTTTGCTGCGCAGATCGTGGCACTCATCGGTACCGGCCTGCTCACGGTGGCGCTGGGGTTGCTGGCTTACGACTTAGCCGGCAGCAACGCCGGCGCGGTCCTCGGCACGGCACTGACCATCAAAATGCTCGCCTACGTGGGCTTGGCCCCGGTGATCAATGCTCTGGCGGCGCGGTGGCCGAAGAAGCGGGTGTTGATCGGGGCTGACCTGATCCGGGCGGCGATGGCGCTGTGCCTGCCGTTCATCACCGAGGTCTGGCAGATCTATATCGTGATCTTCCTGCTCCAGTCAGCCTCAGCAACGTTTACCCCGGCGTTCCAGTCCCTGATTCCCACCATCCTGAGGGATGAGAAGGATTACACCCGTGCGCTGTCCCTGTCGCGGCTTGCCTATGACATGGAAGCTTTGGTGAGCCCGGCCATGGCGGCGCTGCTGCTGACCGTGCTCAGCTACAACAACCTCTTCCTCGGCACAGTGGGTGGATTCCTGTTCTCGGCCTTCATGGTCGCCATCACCGTGCTGCCCAAAGGCGCGGCAGCCGCGGCGCCGCAGACTTCGCTGTGGCACCGGACCACGCTCGGTGCAAGGATCTTCTGGCGGAACCGCCGCCTCCGGTCCTTGCTGGCCCTGAACCTGGTCGTCGCCGCCCCCACCGCGCTGGTGCTGGTCAACACGGTGGTTTACGTTCGGGACGTCCTGCACCGGCCCGATACCGACCTTGCCCTGGCGCTGGCGTGCTTCGGGGTCGGGTCCATGATCGTGGCGTTGTCGGCCCCCAAGGTCCTGGACCGGTTCGGGGACCGGGCGGTGATGCTCACGGGCGCTGGTGTCATCCCGTTCGTCCTGGCCGGGGCGGCCGCACTGACCCTGCTGGGTGTTCCGGGCGCGGGCTGGTGGCTGCTGCTGGGCCTGTGGTTCCTGCTGGGAGCTGCGAACTCGACCATCCTCACGCCCTCGTCCCGGCTGCTGCGGGACGCATCTACCGAGGAGACGCGCCCGTACGTGTTCACGGCCCAGTTCTCGCTGTCCCATGCCTGTTACATCCTGACTTACCCGCTGGCCGGGTGGGTCGGGGCGGTCGCCGGTTTGGGCTGGGCTGCGGTGGCATTGACTATTATTGCGGTGACAGCCAGTGCAGGAGCGTTTGTGTCCTGGCCGCGGCACGACACCGTACAAGCCATGGAACCGGCAGGGAAGGAGCAGTCCGTTGAGCAGCCAGCCGCACGGCGCGCCCGTCCCCGCGCCTGATGAACCTTCACTGGTCCACCCGGTCACCCCCGGGCCGGAACTGCTGGAAACGGCCGCCGGCACGTTGCGGATGCTGGCCGAACCGACCCGCCTCCATTTGCTCTGGAAACTCGGCCAGGGCCCCCAGACGGTCACTGAGCTCACCGCTGCCGCGGGAGTGCCCCGGACGGTAGTCAGTCAGCACTTGGCCAAACTCCGTCTCAGCGGCCTCGTGGACACCCGCAAAGACGGCCGGCACGTTATCTACTCCCTCCATGATGGGCACCTGGTACGCCTTATCCAGGAAACCTTCAACCACGCCGACCACCGGATCACCGGCGAACCGACCCACGGCTGACCAGATGATGCCCGTCACCGTTGGGGCGCGGAACGCCGTCCCCACACAAGCCGGATCCCTTTGGCAGTTTCTCCGCGCCGGCGTGGTCACCGCCCTGGTGATCGGCATCGCGGCTGCCGCCCACACCGGAGCCGGCGGGCACCTGCCCGCGGTACCGCTGATGGCCCTACTCACCGCCCTGATCATGGCCCCGGTCACCGCGTTGTCCCGCCGCCGGATCTCACTCCCTGTCCTCGCCGCGATTCTGGCGACGGGCCAGGGCTTCCTGCATTCGGCTTTCAGCGCCTTGTCTGGCCAAGGCCAGGGCTGTGGGCCGGCGGGCATCGCCGCGCACAGCCATCACCAGGAGATGGTGGTTCCTGAATGCGCCACGGCAGCCCCGGCTGATCTCGCCGAAGCCGCATTCGCCACCGGTTCCGGGCCGACCGCAATGACTGCTGCGCATGTGCTGGCCACCGCCCTGACCGTCCTGGCCCTCGGCCGTGCCGAAGCCGCCCTGTGGCAGCTCCGGGCCTGGCTTAGGCCACTGACCCACGCGCCGCGACCAGCCGTACTGCCTCCCGTCGTTGCCGTGCCCATCCCGCGGACGGCATCCCAGCCACGGAAATCACCAGGCACCCGCATCGCTGCGCCCCGCGGCCCTCCGGGCTCAAGGACCCTCCTGCCGGTGCTTTGACGCCGCACCAGGACACGCGACCATTCCCTCATCTTCTTGCCTGCCCCAAGACGCAGCAGGCAGTCCCGAAAGGACATCCCCATGGCTTTTTCCCTCCGCCGCGCCCGGACCACCGCAGCGCTGACCGCTTCCCTGGCCCTTGCCGCACTTCTGGGTGTTGCACCGGCCCAGGCCCACGACGCGCTGGCCTCCACCAGCCCTACCGACGGGCAGACCATCGCCACCAACCCGGGCAAGGTCTCCATCACCCTGACCAACCCGCCAACGACCGGCATCCCCGGTTCCAATATCCTCACCGTCACCGCCCCCGACGGACATGTCGTCAGCAGCGGCGAAGTCACCGTCGAGGGTAAGACGCTGAGCACGGACGCCGACATCGACCACGACGGCAAACACACCGTGGAATGGCGGGCCGTGTCCGCTGACGGCCACCCTATAGAGGGAACCTTCAGCTTCACCTACGCACCCGAAGGTGAAGCAACTGAAGCTCCCTCGGCCACCGCGACAAGCAGCGCTCCAGCCGCTGCTGCGCCCGAAACGTTAGCCGTTGCCACCCAAGCCGCAGCAGATCCCGCGTCACAAACCCAACCTGCCGACGGAACCGGATGGCTTATCGGAGCCGGTGTCATCGTCGCCGCACTGGCAGCGGGTTTGGTCTACCTCATGCGTCGCCGAAACAAGGCGGGCACCTCGGCGTAGCCCCGCGCCCGCCGGGTATAGAGCTGGAGGTTCAGCTCTGTACCCGGCTTCCTCGGGTGACTTGTGGCCGATGGAAGTTCCGAAGGAATCCTGGCAATCAATCGAACTCGTGGAGGGACAGTACACATTGAGTGCAGACGGCTTCTGACAATCTGTGCAGCCGACTTCTGAAACTGACAGGGCCGGCTGAGAATGCCGGACTCGCTCATGTCTTGGAAACACGTCTCACCATAAATCGTCTCATCGTAGGCCCGTGATGGACTTTTTGAGTCAGAATGGCCTAATGAGGCAGTTGGGCTATACACGAGTGAGTACTTCAAGCCAGGATGCCCAGCTGCAGCTCGGCGCACTGGTCTCTGCCGGTGTGCAGAAGCGCGACGTCTTCGCAGACGTGACCTCCGGAAGTAAGACGGCGATCGAGCGGCCCGGGATGAAGAGGCTCCTCGACTACGCCGAGGAGGGCGATACCGTCGTTGTGTGGCGTGTCGACCGCCTGGGCCGGTCGCTGATCGACGTGCTGAACACGGTGGCCCTGCTGCGCGGCCGCGGTGTCCAGGTCCGGTCCATCTCCGATGGCATCGACCCGGCAACCTCGACCGGCCGGCTGATGCTGAATATGCTCGCCACCCTTGCCGAGTATGAGCGCGAGCTCATCGTCGAGCGGGTCAATGCCGGCATCGCTGCCGCCCGACAAAACGGCACACGCTTCGGCCGGCCGCTGTCCGACCCCACAGTCATTGCCGACAAACTCGCGATCGCCCAGGACGCGCGCGCCAAGGGGCGCACCGCCGAAGACGCCGCGCGTCTCGTTGGCTGGAGCCGCGCAACGCTCTACCGCCACCAGCAAGCCCGCGCTGCACGCGAGAGCACCACAACGTAGCCCGGAAACCACGCGCTGCCTGAAGACTCCGGTTTCCGGCCTCGCTTAGTTAGCGCCCAAGACTTCTGCACGGACCTCGCTTCGCTCGGGCTGTAGAAGCGTCTTTTCTGTTTTGCTGCTGTCCTCCGGATCGTACGTGCCCGGTCCACCGGCGCAACCGTCCTGCGGACGGCGGCGCAGCCGATGCCTTATGTCGGCGCTTCGCTTATTTCCTCCCACAACCCATCCACTGCTTGCCCTTCGGGTTGCCCCGGCTCCGTCGGTCACAGCTCCGCGCTGCTTCGCCAGCAGGCAAAAAACGCCCTGTGAGTCTTTACATGGCTGGTCTGGGACTAGCTGGCAGTGTTGATGCCGGTCGTTCTGCCTGGTGCGTGACTCGAAAAAACAATTGCCCCTCGAGGGTGCGTTTCCCCCGATTTGTCCGCGCTGGGTGGAGCGGCCGGC
>JAXMJF010000015.1:0-67391 GCA_034376805.1 Arthrobacter sp. | reverse complement strand
CCGTTGGGGCGGTGTCCCGCTGGTACGATGGCAGGCAGATTTGGCATGTTTTTACTGAAAGGCCTTGATGACTGTCGTCCCCCTGCCGCTTGAGCAGAACCAGCACGCTGACACCCTGATCCACGGAGCCGACGGCGGTTCCGAGGTGCGCCGTTCGGTCCTGCCCGGCGGCGTCCGGGTGCTCACCGAAGCGATGCCGGGCCAGCGTTCGGCCACCATCGGTTTCTGGGTTGGCGTCGGTTCCCGCGACGAGGCGCCCGGGCAGCACGGCTCCACCCATTTCCTGGAGCACCTGCTGTTCAAAGGCACCAAGCGGCGCACTGCCCTGGAGATTGCCTCGGCCTTCGACGAAGTCGGCGGGGAATCCAATGCCGCCACGGCGAAGGAAAGCACCTGCTACTTCGCCCGGGTGCTGGACACGGACCTTCCCATGGCGATCGACGTCATCGCGGACATGATCACCGGTGCCGTGCTGGACCCTCAGGAGATGGAGCAGGAACGCGACGTCATCCTCGAGGAGATCGCGATGGACAGCGACGACCCCACCGACGTCGCCCACGAACACTTCGTCGCCGCCGTCCTGGGCACCCATCCGCTCGGCCGCCCGATCGGCGGCACCCCGGACGCCATCCGGGCCGTCGCCCGCGACTCGGTCTGGGACCACTACCGCCGCTACTACCGCCCGGACGAGCTCGTTATCACCGCCGCCGGGGGACTGGACCACGACGTCGTCTGCGGACTCGTCGTCGATGCCCTGCACTCCGCCGGCTGGAGCCTTGAACCCGACGCAGCGCCCGTGCAGCGCCGCTCCACCGACCGCGCCTCCATCACCGGCACGGCCGGCCTGCACGTGGTCAAGCGCCCGGTGGAGCAGGCCAACATCATCATGGGCTGCCCCACCATCGTCGCCACCGACGATCGTCGCTTCGTCATGAGCGTGCTCAACGCCGTGCTCGGCGGCGGTATGTCCTCCCGGCTGTTCCAGGAGGTCCGCGAGAAGCGGGGACTGGTGTACTCCACCTACTCCTTCGCCTCCTCCTACGCCGACGCCGGCTACTTCGGCATGTATGCCGGCTGCACGCCGTCGAAGGTCCGGCAGGTCCTGGAACTGCTCGGCGCGGAACTCGACAAACTGGCCGGGGGAGGCATCTCCGAGGAGGAACTCCGCAAGGCGGTGGGGCAGCTCTGCGGCGGCATCGTGCTGGCCCTGGAGGACACCGGCTCCCGGATGTCCCGGCTGGGCCGCGCCGAACTTGTCTCCGGGGAATACCAGGACATCGACGAGACCCTGCGCCAGATCAAGGCCGTCACCGCCGCCGAGGTCCAGGAGCTTGCCCGCGAACTCGCGGCCGCCCCGCGGACCGTCACGGTAGTGGGTCCTTTCGAGGAAACCGAGATTTTCGGCCTCTGACGACCGGCCCCGCAGGACGCTGCGCCGGGCCTGCGTCTGACCGGGTGGCGGGTTCGTCCCTAGACACGGCAGGCGGCGCCGCGGAATGATGGGGACGGGGTCGTTCGGGAGGCCCCCTGGAAGAAAACCCTGGAAGGAACCCCTGGAAGGAAGTTATGGACCGGCCGCTGCCAGGCAGTGCACACGAGGCGCTTGAGACCTTCCTGGGGCATTGGACCGGCACCACGCGGTGGCAGGCGACGCCCTGGGGGCCGGCGCGGGTCGCCACCGTCGAAGTGACCTTCGCCCGGGCAGCCGCCGGGCTGGCCGTCACCCACAGCTACCGGCACACGGAAGCCGACGGCACCCGCTCGGAAGGCCACGGTGTCTTCACGATGGACCCGGACCGTCCGGACACCCTCTGGTACCACGTCAACAGCATGGGACTGCCCCCGGAAGCGCCCGCCCGCGCCAGCTGGCAGGAGGGAACCCTCACCATGGAGCGGCGCAGCGACCGCGGCACGTCCCGCCATACCTTCCGGGTGGACGACGGCGTGCTGACGCACAGCGCCGGACTCCGGCTCGGCTCCGCGAGCGAATTCACGCCGCTTATGGTCTCGGTCTGCCGCCGCGTGGCCCAGGACGCCGCCGTTTCCGCCTAAGCCATCTGGCCTCCCTGCGCTGCCGTCATGCCGACGTCGGGCGCGGTCACCGCACCTCACCGTGCCCAAAGAGTTGCCAGAACGTTGCAAAGCCGCCTGTGAAATCCGTTGACACGCTGTGAGCTGCACCATAGATTTGCCGTAATCTGAATCACCTTTCAGGTTTAGCGCAGTTCCAGTCAGCTCTCCTGCTCAGATCTCCTGCCCAGCTTCCGCGGGAGTTTCAACGAAAGGCATCCCGTGAAGGATACAAAGAAGTTCCTGATGGCCGCCGTGATGGCCACCGGGCTCGCCCTCAGCGCCTGTGCCCCCTCGGCCGGCACCGCAGCGCCGGCCGAGTCGGGCGGCACCACTTCCGCCGAACCGGTCAATGTCGGCATCATCTACTCCAAGACCGGACCGCTGGCAGCCTACGGCGCCACCTACTACGAAGGCCTGCAGGCGGGCATCGACCACGCCACAGACGGGACCGGTGCCGTCAACGGCGCCAAGATCAACCTCACCTACGCCGACGACGGCGGCGATCCGGACAAGGCCGTGACGGCCGCCAAGGACATGATCGGCCAGGGCTACAAGATCATCGGCGGAACGGTCTCGTCGGGCATCGCGCTCAAGCTGGCGGAACAGGCCGCACAGAACAAGGTGCTGTACATCTCCGGACCGGCCGCCACCGACGCCATCCAGGGCATCAACAAGTACACCTTCCGCTCGGGCCGCCAGAGCCTGCAGGACGTCGCCACCGCCGGCTCGTTCATCGACACCAACGGCAAGAAGGTTGTCGTCTTCGCGCAGGACAACGCCTTCGGCCAGGGCAACGTCGCCGCGGTCAAGGCTGTCCTCGGTGCCAAGGGCGCCACCGTGGAAGCCGTCCTGGTTCCGGACGGACAGGAGCTCACCCCCTTCGCCCGCCAGCTCATTGATGCCAAGCCGGACATGGTCTTCGTCGCATGGGCCGGTGCCACGTCCGGGACCATGTGGCAGACACTGAGCCAGCAGGGCGCTTTCGACGCCGCCCCGGTTGTCACCGGGCTCGGCGATGCCGCCACCTTCGGAGCCTACGGCGAGGCGACCTCCAAGATCAGCTTCCTGAACCACTACTTCCCGGGAGCCGCGGGCACCGAGGTGGAGAAGAAAATGATCGCCGCGGTGGAGAAAGCCGGCCAAAAGGCGGACCTCTTCACCCCCGACGGCTTCGTAGCCGGCCAGATGATCGTCCAGGCGATCAAGGAGGGCGGCTCCGACGCCGACGCCATGGTCAAGGCACTCGAAGGCTTCAGCTTCGACGGCCCCAAGGGCAAGGAAACCGTCCGCGCCTCGGACCACGCGCTGGTCCAGGACATGTACCAGGTGAAGCTCGTCCAGGCGGGCGGCAGCTGGGCCCCCGAGCTCATCAAGGTGGTCCCGGGCGACACCGTCGCCCCGCCGGAAAAGAAGTAGCCCGACGCGGCGCTGTGCCGCCCGCCACCGGACGACACCGGTCAAGACCGCACAGCGCCGCGCACCACCCTCACGGCCCAGCGAGACATAAGGATCCGAATGAATTCCCCAGCCCTGCCCGCCCTGGCGGTGGACGGCCTCGGTCTGCAGATCGGCGGTGCCCGCATCCTCCAGGATGTGAGCTTCGCGGTCGGCACCGGCGAAATGGTCGGCGTCATCGGCCCTAACGGTGCCGGCAAGACCACCCTGTTCAACCTGATTTCCGGCGTGATGCGGCCCACCGCGGGCAGCGTCACGCTGAACGGCAGGGAGATCACGTCCGCGCCGATCCACCGCAGGGCCAAGGCAGGGCTGGGGCGGACCTTCCAAACCTCCAACCTGTTCCCCCGGCTCAGCGTGCTGGAAAACGTCCGGCTCGCCGCCCAGGCGAAACTCGGCGGCAGCTTTAGCATCCTTCGCTTCCCCTCCGCCTCCGACGAGGCCACCCGGATTGCCCGCGGCACCATTGCGGAGGTCGGGCTCACCGGCCAGCTCACGACGGCGGCGGGGGACCTCTCGCACGGCGAGAAGCGCAAAGTGGAGATCGCCGTACTGCTGGCGACGGATCCCGCCGTCGTCCTCCTGGACGAGCCTATGGCCGGGGTGGCGTCGGGGGACGTCCCGTCCCTCTCTGCGATCATCCGGGGAATGCACCGGGACCGCGGCTGCACCGTGATGATGGTGGAGCACCACATGGACGTGGTTCTGGGCCTCGTGGACCGGGTGGCCGTGATGCACCACGGCAGCCTGCTCGCCCTCGACAGCCCGGAAGCCGTCATGTCGGACCCGACCGTACAGAGTGCCTACCTTGGAGAACCCGTATGACCGCCGCAGCGGACGCCCGTCCCATCCTCAGGGTTGAGGGTCTCAGCGCCCATATCGCCGGGCAGCAGGTCGTGGAGGACGTTTCCTTCATCGTCCCGGCCACCGGCATCACCGCGCTGCTGGGCCGCAACGGCGTCGGAAAGACCAGCACCATCAAGGCCATCATCGGCCTGATCGACCGCACCGGGGCCGTGGAGCTCGGCGGCGTGCGGATCGAGAAGGAACCGACGTTCAAGATCATCCGCAGCGGTGTGGGCTACGTGCCCGAGGACCGCGAAGTGTTCTCCAAGCTCACCGTCGCCGAAAACCTCCGTCTCGCCGAACGCGATGACGCACCCCGGCGCCAGCTCGTCGAGGAGCTCTTCCCGGACCTGCTGGCCCGGTCCGCCCAAATGGCCGGGACCCTCTCCGGCGGCCAGCAGCAGATGGTCTCACTGGCCCGCGCGCTGCTGAACACCAACAAGATCCTGCTCGTCGACGAACCCACCAAGGGCCTGGCCCCGAAAATCGTCGCCGAGGTCGCCGAGACCCTCGCCGAAGCAGCGAAGACCGTCCCCATCCTCTTGGTGGAGCAGAACCTGCACGTTGTGCGCCAGCTCGCCGAAGGCTGCGTCGTCCTCTCCGGCGGCCGGGTGGTCCACACCGGCAGTGCCCTGGAATTCCTCGAGGACGCCGAGCTGACCCAACGACTGCTGGGTGTCGCCGCTGAGAACCCCGCCCGGGAGAGCCCTGCACGGGAGAGCCCCGCCCGGGAAAGCACTGGGAAAACAGCTGCGGAACCCATCGGGAAAGGCGCCGCCCTGTGAGTACCGTCGTCCTCCTCCTTTTCACCGGCCTGGGCCTCGGCGCCCTGTACTTCCTCGTCGCCGCCGGACTCTCCCTGATCTACGGGCTGATGGGTGTGCTCAACTTCGCTCACGGCGCCTTCCTGACCCTCGGAGCGTTCGCCGGCTGGGAAGTCGCCCGCCGCACCGGCTCGGACGACTGGGGGACGTTCCTGCTCTCCCTGCTGGTCGGGGCCGCTGCCGGGGCCGCCTTTGCCGCCTTTACCGAATTCGTCCTGATCCGCCGCCTGTACCAGCGGCACATCGAGCAGCTCCTCATCACGGTGGGCCTCTCGCTCGCCGCGGTGGCCCTCTTCGACGGTATCTGGGGCACCGATCCGGTGTTCATCCAGGGCCCTGCCTGGTTCAAGGACACCACCGAAATCCTGGGCGCCCGCGTCCCCAACGACCGGTTTGTCTGCATCATCGCCGCCGTCCTGGTGCTGCTCGCCATGGTGTTCTTCCTGAAGAACACCCGCTACGGCATGATCATCCGGGCCGGCGTCGAGAACCGCTCCATGGTCACGGCCCTCGGCATCGATGTCCGGAAGGCCTTCACCCTCGTCTTCACCATCGGCGGTGCCGCCGCGGGCCTCGGCGGGGTCCTGGCCTCGCACTACTTCGGCTACGTCTCGCCGATGCTGGGCGGTTCGCTGCTGATCTTCGCCTTCATCGTCACCGTGATCGGCGGACTGGGCTCGCTGACCGGCGCGGCCATTGCCGCCGTCGGCGTCGCCGTCCTGCAGCAGTTCGCCAACTTCTACCTCGGCGGTACCGGCGACTTCGTCGTCGTGCTGGCCCTGGCGCTCGTGCTGCTGTTCCGTCCCTCCGGCCTGCTCGGGAGAACCTCATGACCACCGATACCGACGCCGCCGACACCAACGGCACCGCCGCCACCGGCACTGGCAACACCAGCCAAGGAGCCCCCGGCGCCGGCAGCACAGCCGGGAACCGCGCGGGAAACCGCCAGGCTGCGGCTGCCGGCAACCCCACTCCGCCGGCCCGGCCGCGCCGGACCCGCCGGTCGATCATCGGCGCCGCCGCCGGGCTCGCCGGAATCGTGCTCCTGGTCCTGCTGCCGCTGCTCAACCTGTCCCTGCCCGGGGTGCTGCCCGGGCCCACCTACACGCCGGGATCCCTGCAGCTGCTGGCCATGTGCATGCTGATGGCCGCCGCGGCCCTGACCTACCACCTGCTGCTCGGCGTCGCCGGACTGCTCTCCTTCGGCCATGCCCTGTACTTCGGCGCCGGGGTCTACGGGCTGGCGATCATCCTGCAAAACCTGGACATCCCGCTGCTGCCCGCGATGGGCCTGACGCTGCTGGTCGTGATCGTGCTGGCCCATCTGGTGGGCAGCATCAGCCTGCGGGTCAGCGGCATCCCCTTCGCCATGGTCACGCTCGCGTTCGCGCAGGCCGGCTCGGTGATCGTGGGACGCAACCCGGACGGCACCACCGGCGGAGACGAAGGCCTGACGCTGCGCACGGACAACCTGCCCGACTTCCTGGTGGGCGTGGTGAATACCCGCAACCTCTACTGGATCGCCCTGGCGGTGCTGGTGGCCGTCTTCCTCGTGGTCACCTGGGTGCAGTCCTCCCGCGCCGGCCACGTCGCCGCCGCGGTCCGCGAGAACGAAGTGCGCGTCCGCGTCCTGGGCATGCAGCCGTACCTCGTGAAGCTGCTGATCTTCGTGGTCTCCGCGGTTCTGGTCAGCATCATCGGCATGGTGTTCCTGCTTCTGCAGAGCGGCGCCGTCCCGCGGGCCATCTCTGCCGACCTGACCATCACCCTGCTTGTGATGGTGGTCCTGGGCGGCGTCGGCTCCCGCTGGGGCGCCGTGATCGGCGGCGTCTTCTACACCATCCTGGACCAGCGACTCACAACCCTCGCGAATTCGGACGCCATCGACGCGCTGCCGGACATCCTGCGGATACCGTTGTCGGAACCCTTGTTCATCCTGGGCACCCTGTTCATCCTCGTGGTGCTTTTCCTGCCGGGCGGCCTGACGGGCACGGCGCAGCGGCTGGCCCAGCGCCGCAACCGGCAGCTCCGGGCCACCGGGCATGACAGCACCGGACATGACAGCACCGGACAAAACAGCACCGCGACGTCCCGCGAGATCCTGGAGGAATCAGCATGACACCCGCTGACGGACTGCACACCCTGGGCCGCTGGACCACCGACCGCAGCCTCGCCACCCCGCAGCGGATCGCCGTGGACGACCGCGGCTGCACGCTGAGCTACGGCGAGCTGGAACGCCGGGCAGCCGGCCTCGCCGCCGGACTGGCGGCCGCCGGCTACGTGACCGGGGACCGGATCGCGACCCTGACCGGCAACAGCTCGGACCACGTGGTGGTGTTCTTCGCCTGCGCCAAGGCGGGCCTCGTCCTCGTCCCGCTGTCCTGGCGGCTCTCACCCCGGGAACTCGCCATGCAGCTTGAGCTCGCCGACCCCCAGCTCCTGCTTGTGGAGGACGAACTGGAGTCCCTCGCCGCGGGCGCGTGCACACTGCTGGCGCACCGGCCCCGGACCGCCGCGCTGGGCCCCGGTGGGATCGAGAAGTCCGTGCCCCCGCCGTCCCGGACACTGCCGGCGGTAGCACCCGCTGCGGGGACCGCAGGGCCGGATGTCCGCGGGCCTGACGCCCGCAGGCCTGACGTTCCGAGGGAAGTGCGCGACGACGACCCCCTGCTGATGGTCTTTACGTCCGGCACCGAGGGGGCCAGCAAGGCTGCCGTGCTGACCCATGCCAACTGCTTCTGGACCAACCTCTCGCTGTCCCGGACGATGGACCTGGGCAGCACCGACGTTGTGCTGGCCGTGCTGCCGCAGTTCCACGTCGGCGGCTGGAACATCCAGCCGCTGCTGGCCTGGTGGACCGGCGCCACCGTCGTGCTGGAGCGCGGCTTCGAACCCGGCCGGGTCCTGCAGCTGATCGCCGAGCGCCGGGTCACCATGCTCATGGGCGTCCCCACCCAGTACCTGATGCTCGCCGAACACCCGGACTTCGCCTCCGCCGAGCTCGGCAGTCTCCGGCACGCCGTGGTGGGCGGGGCGCCCATGCCGGCGCCGCTGCTGCGGATCTGGCACCGCAGGGGAGTGGCGTTGAGCCAGGGCTACGGACTGACTGAGGCGTCGCCCAACGTGCTCTGCCTGGCCAACGAGGATGCCGCCCGGATGGTGGGTTACTCGGGCAAACCGTACCCGCATGTCGCCGTCGCCGTGGCCGATCCGGTGACCGGGGAAATCCTGGAGGGTGCCGCGTCCGGGGAACTGCTGGTGGGCGGCCCGGGAGTCTTTGCCGGCTACTTCCGCGACCCCGTTGCGACTGCCGCCGTCCTGGTCGGGGACTGGCTGCGCACCGGCGACCTGGTGGAGCGCGACGCCGAGGGCTACATCAAAGTCGTGGACCGGCTCAAGGACATCTACATCTCCGGTGGCGAAAACGTCGCCCCCGCTGAGGTCGAGGCGGCGCTGCTGGCCCACCCGGCGGTGGCGCAGGCCGCCGTCGTCGGCGTGGAGGACCAGCGCTGGGGCGAAACCGGCGTGGCCTTTGTGGTGATCCGCCCCGGCATGGCCACGGATGAACAGGAACTCCTCGAGCACTGCGCGGCCCAGCTGGCGCGGTTCAAGGTTCCCGGACGGATCGAGACCGTCGGAGCGCTGCCGCGCACGGCGCTGAATAAGGTGCTGCGCGCCCGGCTGCGGCAGCAGCTGAACGGGCGCGGGCCGGCTGGTCACCCCGAGGCCAAGGACGCGTTCCTGCCTGCGGACGGGGGCCGGCGGTGAGCGCCGTGCCGCGCACGGCAAGGGGCACCCGGACCCGGGCTAAGCTGCTGCAGGCAGCCGAGACGGTGTTCGCGTCGGTGGGCTACCACGAGGCCTCGATCGTGAAAATCACTGAGGAGGCCGGCGTCGGCCTCGGCACTTTCTACCTGTACTTCGAGGGCAAACAGGCCATTTTCGATGAGGTGGTCGAGGACCTGAACCGGCGGGTCCGGCACGCCATGACGGAAGCCGCCCGCTCAGCCGGCACCCGGCTCGAGGCCGAACGCGCCGGTTTCCGGGCCTTCTTCAAGTTCACCGCGGAACACCCCGCGCTGTACCGGATCATCCGGCAGGCCGAGTTCGTCTCGCCCGGGGCCCTGCGGCTGCACTACACCCGGATCGTCAACGGCTACATCGAGGGGCTCAAAGCCGCGCAGCTCAGCGGGGAAGTCCGGGAGATGGATCCCACCGTCGCGGCCTGGGCCCTGATGGGCATCGGCGAGCTCATCGGCATGCGCTGGGTGCTGTGGGACGAGGAAGGCGCCGAACCCGCCCAGGGTGCCCGGCCGGATGTCCCGGAGGAAGTCTTTGAGGAAATGATGCAGTTCATCGAACGCGCGCTCGCCCCCACGCCGGGCGCCACCCCCGGCCCCGCCGCTACCCTGGAAGGGACAGCCCCATGAACCAGCCAGCCAGCACCTCCAGTTACCGCACCACCGAGGTCCAGGTCCGTGGCGGAACCCTGCACACCGCCCTCTGGGGTCCCGAGGACCCGGCGGCGCTGACCATCCTCGCGGTGCACGGGGTGACAGCGTCCCACAAGGCTTGGCCTGCGCTGGCCGAGGCCCTGCCGGACGTCCGGATCATCGCCCCGGACCTGCGGGGCCGGGGCCGCAGCAACGCGCTGCCCGCGCCGTACGGCATGCCGTCCCACGCCGAGGACCTCGCGGCCGTGCTGGACTCCCTCAGCACCGGGCCGGTGGTCGTGGTGGGCCATTCGATGGGCGCCTTCGTTTCCGTGGTGCTGGCAAACCTGTTCCCGGAGCGCGTGCGGTCCCTCGTGCTGGTCGACGGCGGACTGCCGCTGCAGGTGCCGGCGGAACTCAGTGATGAGCAGGTCATCGCCACTGTGCTGGGGCCGGCGGCCGAGCGGCTGAACGCCACCTTCCCCAGCCGGGAGGCCTACCGCAGCTACTGGAGGCAGCATCCGGCCTTCAGCGCGGACTGGAGTCCGCTGGTGGAGGAGTACGTCGACTACGACCTCACCGGCGAGGAACCCGTGCTCCGGCCGGCCACGCGCTACCAGGCCATGGCGGACGACACCGCCGAACTGCACCGCGGCCCCTCACTCCTGAAAGCCCTGGATGAGCTCGCGGTGGAGACCCTGGTGCTGCGGGCGCCCCGCGGGCTGCTGGACGAGCCCGGCGGCCTGTACGGGCCCGGCTATCTGGATGCCTGGGCGGGGAAGCTGCCGGCCCTGACCGTCCGCGAGATCCCGGACGTCAACCACTACACGATCATCATGGGCGCGGCGGGCGCGGCCGCCGTCGCGGACACCGTGCGGGAGGCGTTGGCGGTGGCGTAACTGCCGGCTTTCGGCTTAGAGGCCGGACTCCAGGATCCGGGTCTTCGGGGCACCCCGCAGGGCCGGGGCCGCGGTGTTGGAAGTCCAGACGTTCGCCTGGAGGTTCGCCAGAAGCGCTTCCGCCTGGGCGCGCCGCTCGAAATCGAGTTCGACCACCACATAGTGCGGATCGTCCACCGGGCGGCTGATCCGGTGCGCGCGGACCCCCGACGCCGCGCGGTTCACCGGATCACGGTCGAACGCTGACTTCCACAGGCCAAAATCCTTGATCCCGTGCTCTATCTGCAGGGTGTACATCGCACTCAGTCCTTCCGTTTCCGGTCCCTGCCTGCTTCTTTGTCTGCAGGGATATTTCACGCTAGGCGCGGCCGGGCGGCGTGCGGTATCCCAGAAATCTGGTGGGGGGCATACTGAATTCATGACCACCAGCTGGGCGCTGAGCCGGAGCCTGGAGCGCATCGGGCAACTCTGCCGGGAGGTGCTCGATGGCAGGGAACTGCGCCGGGGAGTGCTGGCGGAACTGGGCCGGATGGTGCCGTTCAGCGCCTTTGCCTGGCCATTGTCGGATCCCGAATCGGCCACCGGTATCTCGCCGATGGCCAGGATCCCCTGTCCGGAAGAGCTGCCGGAGCTGATCCGGCTCAAGTACTTGACGCCGGAGGGCCGGTGGACGGCCCTGATGAGGCAGGTCCGGCCGGCCACGACCCTGCTGGTGGCCACCGCCGGCCGTCCGGAGCGCAGTCCCGTGTGGAACGGGCTGCTGGCCCGCTACGGGGTGACGGACATGCTCTCCACGGTGTTCGCTGACAAACATGGCTGCTGGGGCTGGCTGGACCTGTGGCGGGCAGGGGAGGAGGGCACCTTCTCTGAGCCGGAGACCGACTATCTGGCCACCGCGGCGCCGCTGCTGGCTGCCGGCTTGCGCCGGAGCCGGGCGGCACAGTGCCGGCGGGAGGCGGAGGGGAGCGGTCCAGCGTGGCAGGCCGTCCGGAAGCCCCTGCCGCCACAGGCGGTGCTGACCCTGGACGAGGGGCTGGCTGTCGTGGGACAGACGGCCTCGGCGAGCGACTGGCTGGGGCTGCTGCAGCGCGGGCCCCGGCCATATGAGGGTGTTCCGGCGGAGGTGCTCAATGTCGCAGCCCAACTGCTGGCACGGGAAGCCGGCGTGGATACCCGCCCGGCCATGTCGCGTGTCCCCGTCGGCCTCGGCGCCTGGGCGCTGCTGCGCTCCACCCGGATGGAACCGGGCCGGCCGGGGGCGTCCCCTCCGCTCGCGGTGACCATCCAGGAATGCCCGGCGGTAGACCGGCTGGAGGTGTTTGCCCGTTGTTTTGCCCTGACCCCGCAGCAGAAACAACTGCTCGGATTCGCCGCCGCCGGGCTCAACACCGCGGAGCTGGCAGCGGCCCTGCGGATCCGTCCCTACACCGTGCAGGACCAGTTCAAACTGGTCTTTGCCGCTTGCGGCGTCCGGAGCCGGGGCGCGCTGCTGGGCCTGGCTCTTGGCACCGCGGCACTGCCGGCGGGTACTGCCTAACCGCCGGCGAACGGCGGCAGCACGTCGACGACGTCGTCCGGCAACAGCTGCGCTGCACGGTTCCGCACCGCCACCTCATTGAGCAGGAAGCTGCTCCGGGACAGCAGGCGCGCCAGGGGCGGCGTTCCCGCCGGAGGCTCTGGACGCTCGACGGCGAGGATGGCCTCCAGGAGCGAGGCGACGGTGGCATCCGCGGGGAGCTCAAAACGTTCCTCATCGACGCCGGCGGCAGCGCGCGCGGCAGCGAAATAACGTACGTTCACAGGTGGTTCAGCCTCCGATGGCGCTCATGCTGCGGTCCGGCTGGACGAAGTCCGGGGCGTCCAGACCGACGTGGTCCATGCCGTGGGCCTTGGGCTTGATCCACATGGCGTCCTGCCAGCGCCCGGCGAGTTGTTCGTCGCTGGCGCCGTCGCGGAGCAGCCCCAGCAGGTCCACTTCCTCCCGGGAGAACAGGCAGCTCATGATTTTGCCCTCGGCTGTGATCCGGGTGCGGCGGCAATCGGAGCAGAACGGCTCGGTCACCGAGGCGATGATCCCCACGGTTCCCAGCACGGGCCCGGCAGCCTCGGCTGTGCCGGGCACACGGGCCCGGACCTCGAAGCGTTCGGCCGGGGCGCCGTCGCGGTCCCGCGGATCGGCACTCAGCACGTAGTCGACCGAGAGCAACTCGCGGATCTCCGCGGCGGTGATCATGTTCCGGCGGGTCCAGCCGTGGTCGGCGTCGAGCGGCATCTGCTCGATGAAACGCAGCTCATACCCGCGGTCCAGCGCCCAGGCCAGCAGTGCCGGGGACTCAAGGTCGTTGATGCCGCGCATCAGCACGGCGTTGAGTTTCACAGGGCCCAGTCCGGCGGCCCAGGCGGCGTCGACGCCGGCCAGGACCTTGTTCAGGAACGGGCGGCGGGTCAGCTGGGTGAACGTTTCCTCGTGGAGGGAGTCCAGCGAGACGTTGATCCGGGAGAGCCCGGCGGCTTTGAGCCCGGCGGCTTTCTTGTCCAGCCCGACGGCGTTGGTGGTCATGGAGATCGGAAGATCAGGGTGGGCCCGGCGGAGCGCCGAAATGATGTCCAGCAGGTCGGCCCGGACCAGCGGTTCCCCGCCGGTGAGCCGCAGCTCGCGCACGCCCAGCATGTCGACGCCGATCCGGACGATCCGGACAATTTCCTCCGCGGACATCACCGCCTGCTTGGACAGCCACTCCAGGCCCTCGGCGGGCATGCAGTAGGTGCAGCGCAAATTGCACTTGTCCGTCAGGGAAAGCCGCATGTCGGTGGCACGGCGGCCGTAGCGGTCGACGAGGCCGGCGGGCATTCCGGCCGGGCGCCCGGCCAGCTGCGGGCCGGAAGTGCCCGCGCCGGAACTGTCCTCCGCGCGGGGCTGGGGCATACCAAGCTGAACACTCATAAAGTCAGGCTACGCCACCTCGGCCCCGGCATCACTCCTGTTGAGCCCGGCGATTGCCCCGTGGGGGTCCTGCCGGGTTCCCGATGCCGTGGGTCAAGCAGTTGTCATACGGCCGGGACGGCTCGAACCTATGCTGGAGGAGTGAACACCTCCCAGCACGGGCAGCCGGGCACACTTCCAACCCCCGGCCCGCACACCCCCGGGCCGCGTTTTACGGACCGGCAGGCTGCCGGCTGGGCGGCCGCCGCCGGGGTCGTGGCCGTTGCTACCGGGCTTGCCCTGGGGGAGCTCGCGGCAGGACTCGTCAGCCCCTCGCTCTCGCCGGTGACCGCCGTCGGCGGCGCCGTGATCGATGTGGTCCCGCCGGGAGTCAAGGATTGGGCCATTTCGCTCTTCGGTACGGCGGACAAGATCGCCCTGCTGGGCGGCATGGGGCTCCTCATCGCCGCGCTGGCTGCGCTGTCCGGGATCGTGGAGCTGCGGCGCCGCTTCGCCGGGGTAGCCATCATTGCTGTCTTCGGCGCGGTGGGGCTGGTGGCCGTCCTGGGCAGGGCTGAACTGACCGGGAACGCGGTCCCGGTCCCGCTGCTCGCCGCCGTCGTGGGCATGATCGTGCTGCGCTGGCTGATCCGCCGGCTGGGGGAGTGGCAGTCCGACGCCGGGCCGCTGCCCGCCGGGCCGCTGCCCGAAGAGCCTGCCCCCACGGCGCAGCCTCCATCCCGCCGCCGTTTCTTCCAGGCGCTCGGCGGAACGGCCGCCGTCGCCGTGGCCGCCGGTGTGCTCGCTGCGACGTTCCGGGGAGCGGCCGCCGTCGTGAACGAAGTGCGCAGCAAGCTGTCGCTCCCAGTGCCCGTGTCACCGGCTCCGCCGATCCCGGCCGGAGCCGAGGTCCGGCTGGACGGGGTGGGCCCGCTGGTGACCCCCAACAGGGACTTCTACCGGATCGACACCGCACTGCGCGTCCCGGTGGTGGACCCGGCCCAGTGGGCCCTGAAGGTCACCGGCCTCGTGGAACGCGAGATCTCACTGGACTTCGCAGCGCTGCTGGCCAAACCCCTGATCGAACGGCACATCACCATCGCCTGCGTCTCCAACGAGGTGGGCGGGGACCTGATCGGCAACGCCCGCTGGCTCGGCTGGCCGGTCCGGGAACTGCTGGCCCTCGCCGGCCCGAAGGACGGCGCGGACATGGTCCTGTCCCGCAGCGCGGACGGCTGGACCGCCGGCACCCCGCTGGAGGTGCTGACGGACAACCGGGACGCGCTCCTGGCTGTCGGGATGAACGGCGAACCGCTGCCGCTGGAGCACGGCTTCCCGGTCCGGCTGATCGTCCCCGGACTCTACGGCTACGTCTCGGCGACCAAGTGGGTGACCGAACTCAAAGTAACGCGCTTCGCGGACGACGTCGGCTACTGGACGCCCCGCGGCTGGAGCGAGAGGGGACCCATCAAGACCTCCTCCCGCATCGATGTGCCCCGCGACGGCCGCTCTGCGAGCGCCGGGACGGTGGCATTCGGCGGGGTCGCCTGGGCCCAGCACACCGGGATCGGCCGGGTGGAGCTCCGGGTCAACCGCGGTGCGTGGCAGGAAGCGGAGCTGGCTCCCGGGATCTCCCAGGACACCTGGTACCAGTGGAAACTGGAGCTGCCGCTGACTCCCGGCCAGTACGAGGTCCAGGTCCGCGCCACGGACCTCAACGGCGCCGCGCAGGTGGAGGACCGCGCGCCCGTGGCGCCCAACGGGGCCACCGGCTTTCACACGGTTAGAGTTGACGTGAAGTCCTAACCGCCCGGCCACCACGCCGGGCCGGGGAGCCGGGCCGGCGAGCCAAGCCATTGGCTCACGACGAGGGGTCACCAACGCATGCACCGCACCCAGACACGGCACATCACCGTGGAAGCGCACCGCGAGTCCGTCCGGCTGCTGCTGGCCCCGCTCCGCCGCCCGGAACGGATTGAACTGCTCCCGCTCCTCGCGGCACTGGGCCGGGGACTCGCGGAGGATGTTGTGGCTCCGCTGGACCTGCCACCCTTTCCGAATTCGCAGATGGACGGCTTCGCCATCCGCAGCGCCGACGTGCCCGACGGCGGCACTGAACTCCGCGTTGTGGCGCCCGTGCCGGCCGGTGCCGCACCCCCTGACCTGGCCCCCGGGACGGCCGCCCCGATCATGACCGGCGCCATGATGCCGCCCGGCGCGGACGCCGTCGTACCGATCGAACAGGCCCTGCCCGCGGTCTTCCCCGCGCCCGGCGTGCCGGCCACGGTCCGGCTGCCCGCCGTCCCGGCCAGGAACTTCATCCGCGACGCGGGCAGCGACATCCGCACCGGGGAGCTGGCCCTGGCCGCCGGAACCTACCTGGGACCCGGACAGCTGGGGCTGCTGGCCGCCCTGGGACTCACCGAGGTCCCGGTCTACCGGGCGCTGCGGATCCTGCTGGTCACCACCGGCGACGAGGTCGTGGAACCGGGCAGCCCCCTGGGTCCCGGCAAGATCTACGACTCCAACGCCACCTTGCTGGAATCCTCCATGCGACAGGCCGGCCTCGACGTCACCCGGACCGGGATCTCCACGGACCGCCCCGAGGAACTCGCCGGCCTGCTGCGCCGGCATGCGGCGGACGTGGACCTGATCGTCACCACCGGCGGTGTCAGCAAGGGCGCGTACGAGGTGGTCCGGCAGGCGATGGAGGGCCACAACGTCGACTTCTTCGGCGTCGCGATGCAGCCAGGCGGCCCGCAGGGGATCGGAACCTTAGACGGCGTCCCGGTCCTCGGCTTCCCGGGGAACCCCGTGAGCTGCCTCGTCTCCTTCGAGATGTTCCTCCGGCCCGCGCTCGGCGACCTCTTCGGCTCGCCGGCGCAGCGCCCCGTGGTCAGGGCACGGCTGGCCGAGGCGCTGGCGTCCCCGGCCGGCAAGCACCAGGTCCGGCGCGGCACGGTCCTGGCCGACGGCACCGTCCGCCTGGAAGGAGGCGCCGGCTCGCACCTCGTCAGCGCCCTGGCGCACTCCAACGCCCTGATCCAGGTCCCGGAAGGAATTGCCGCGCTCGCCGAAGGCGCCGAGGTGGAAGTATGGATGCTGTGAACGAAGAAAACCCCGCAACGGGAACCCCAGGCCTGACGCACCTCCGGCAGGACGGCACGGCCCAGATGGTCGACGTGTCCAACAAGGCGGAGAGCACCCGCGAGGCCACCGCCACCGCCACGGTCCGCAGCACCGCCGAGGTCCTGACCCTGCTCGGCGCGGGGGACCTGCCCAAGGGCGATGCCCTCGCCGTCGCCCGGGTCGCCGGCATCATGGCCGCCAAAAAGACCGCGGAGCTGATCCCGCTGTGCCACCCCCTGCCGATCGCCAAGGTCACCGTCGACTTCGAGCTCGACACCGACACGGTCACTGTCTTCGCCACGGTCAAGACCCGCGGGCTCACCGGCGTCGAGATGGAAGCGCTGACCGCGGCCTCGGTGGCCGCGCTTAGCGTGTACGACATGATTAAGGCCGTGGACAAACACGCGGTACTGACGGATATCAAGGTGCTGGCCAAAAGCGGCGGCAAGAGCGGGGACTGGACACGATGAGCATGCCCGAACCACACCGGCACGGCGAAGCTACCGGACGGAAGGCCGGTGTCGTGATCGCCTCCACCCGGGCCGCGGCCGGCATCTATGAGGACCTGACCGGACCCGTCATCATCGACTGGCTCACCGAACACGGCTTCGAGGCCTACCCGGCCCTCGTGGTCCCGGACGGCGAGGCCGTGGGCGCAGCCCTGCGCGCACTCCTGACCCAGGCGCCGGCAGTCATCATCACCAGCGGGGGCACCGGGCTCAGCCCCACTGACGCCACCCCGGAGCAGACCCTGCCCCTGCTGGACCGGGAGATTCCAGGCATCATGGAAGGCATCCGCGGAGCCGGGACCGCCAAGACCCCGATGGCGATGCTCAGCCGCGGCCACGCCGGCGCCGCGGGCCAGACCTTCATCGTCAACCTCCCCGGATCACCAAAGGGTGTGATGGACGGCCTCAGCGTGCTGGATCCCATCCTTGGACACCTGTGCGACCAGCTGGAGGGCAGCCATGGCCACTGACTCAACTTTTGACGTGCTGAACGCCGTGCTCAGCGCCGAACCCATCTCCGTGGACCAGGCCATCGCCGCGGTCGAATCGGACACCGCGGGCGCGGTGGTCAGCTTCAGCGGGGTGGTCCGCAACCACGACGGCGGCAAACCGGTCCAGCGGCTCAGCTACAGCGCGCACCCGACGGCGCACCAGGTGATGGCCGACGTCGTCGCGCAGCTCGTCGCCGAACAGGCCTCCGGGACAGCCGCCGAGGGGACAGACGCAGCCGGGACAGCCACTGCCGGTGCCGGCAGCGGACCGGCCCAGCCGGTGCGGATCTGGGTGGCGCACCGGATCGGGATGCTGGAGATCGGCGACCCCGCCCTGGTCTGCGCCGTCTCCGCCGCGCACCGGGGCCAGGCCTTCGCGGTGTGTTCGGAGCTCGTGGACCGGGTCAAGGCCCAGGTGCCGATCTGGAAGGAACAGTTCTTCACCGACGGCACGGCCGAGTGGGTCGGCGCGGGCGAATAGTCCGGCCCGCAACAAGGGATCAGGACCGCGCGGCAGGCCTGTAACGCTGGGTCGCCGGTTCAGGCCGGCACCCGCCCCGGCGGTAGGGTTGATGGCATGACCGAACAACTCGCAGTCGCCGTGCTGGGCGCGAACGGGCGCATGGGCGCCGAAGCGGTGTCCGCCGTGGAGGCCGCCGCGGACCTGAAACTTGTCGCCGCGCTGGGCCGGAACGACTCCCTGGACACTCTCGTCGACGCCGGAGCCCGGATCGTGGTGGACCTGACGGTCCCCGGGAGCACCGAGGCGAACGTCCGCTTCGCCGTCGAACACGGCATGCACGCCGTCGTGGGGACGACCGGCTGGGATGCGGAGAAGCTGGGCCGGCTCGAGGAGCTCCTCGCCGGCCAGGCCGGCGTCGGGGTCCTGATCGCCCCGAACTTCGCGCTCGGCTCGGTCCTGGCCTCCGCCTTCGCGGCCAAGGCCTCGCGCTATTTCGAATCGGTGGAAATCATCGAACTGCACCACCCGGACAAGGTGGACGCCCCGTCTGGAACGGCCGTGCGCACCGCGCAGCTGATCTCTGCCGAACGTGGTGCTGCAGGCCTCCCGGCCAGCCCCGACGCCACCACGAGTGAGCTCCCCGGCGCGCGCGGCTGCGATGTCGACGGCGTCCGCGTCCACAGCGTCCGGCTCCGCGGCCTCGTGGCACACCAGGAAGTCCTGCTGGGCGGGCCGGGGGAGCAGCTGACACTCCGGCACGACTCCTTCGACCGTGCCTCGTTTATGCCCGGCGTGCTGCTGGGTGTGCGCAACGTTGCCTCCCATCCGGGCCTCACCGTGGGCCTGGACGGCTACCTGGATTTGGGGCTTTGAGCGCCGTGGCCAACGTCCTGACTGCGTTCAAAGCCAACCGCACCAAGATCTGGGTCGGTGCCGTCACCCTCCTGCTGGTCTTCTACCTGGTGGTGTCCTTCCAGCGCGCGGTGCTGCTGATGACGGACGCCAACCCGGTGGCCCAGGCCATTGGCGTGGCGTATCTGCTCCTGCCGGTGATCGGAGCCTGGGCCCTCGTCCGCGAGCTGCTCTTCGGCGCCCGCACCGAACGGCTGGCGAAAATCCTCGACGCCGAGGGCGGCCTGCCGGAAGACAACCTGCCGCGCACCCCCGCGGGTCGGATCATCCGCGAGGCCGCGGACCGTGAATTCGAGAAGTACCGTGCCGAGACGGAAGCCGCGCCGGAGGACTGGCGCTCCTGGTTCCGGCTCAGCTGCGCCTATGACGCCGCGGGCGACCGCAAGCGGGCGCGCGCCTCGATGCGCGACGCCGTCCGGCTGTACCGCACGGGATCCCGCCAGGCCTGAGCCGCAGACCGCGGGCCAGGGAGCCGGGGAAGCTACCGGACGCGGGCAGGCTGGTAGCGGCCGAGCTGGTTGGCGGCATGCGCCACCCACTCCAGCGGCCCACGCCACGCCAGGGCCGCGAAGATTCCGCCCAGGACCAGGATCGCCACGGCCTGCGCCCAGTAGAGGCCCTCAACCGTCCACCCGGACGGCAGCGGCTGGCCGTACAGCGAGGCCATCACACACAGGTGGGCCGTGTAAAAGCTCAGGGTCATGGCGCCGGCACCCCGCAGCGGGAGCAGCACGTCCAGCCCGGTCCGCTGGACCAGCCGGCCCAGCAGCAGGCAGACGCCGACGGCGGCGGCCGCCACCCCAGAGGTGTGCAGCAGGTCCAGTGTGGTGCCGGAGTGCGGGGCGCTGGAGGCGAGCCACCAGGCGGAGCCGGTTTGGTCCACGCCCGCCAGGTTGACCTGCAGGAGGCTCTCCAGCGGATACGAGGGATTGAGCAGGGAAGCCTGCAGCGCCGCCCGGCCGCCAAGGTCCTCCATCATCACCACGCTGAACCACTTGGCCAGGACCGCCACTACGGTTCCCCCCGCCAGCAGCAGGACCGGGACCACCGCTGATGTGAGCGCCAGCCGCCCGATCGCGAGGCCGATCAGCAGATAGGCAATCCACTGGAGGACGGGGTAGTAGCCGGTCAGGAACAGGTCCCCGAGGAGCACTGCTGGGGTGGACAGATCCTCCCACTTGGGGTTGTGGCCCAGTTGCAGGGGCGGTTCGGCGACGAGGAGCCAGGGCCGCAGCAGGAAGGCGAGCGCCGGGCTCACCAGCGCCCAGCCAGCGGCCAGCACCAGAAGGTGCTTGACGTCCAGGCCAAGGAAGGGCAGCACGCACAGGAACAACACGGCGTAGTGGACCAGGATGATGGCGATGTTCACCTCGAGTCCGCCGATGGAGAGCCCGACGGCGCCGACCACCAGCGCACGGAGGGCAATACCCCGGCGGGCCGCCCCCAGCTGCGGACCCTGGAGCGGCTGCTGTTTGCCGGTGGACAGTGCCAGTCCGATTCCGGCGAGGACGGCGAACAAGGCCGAGGCGCGTCCGGAAAAAACGAGCCCCACCCAGGTGGGGGTGAGCTGGGCGTCGGACTCGAAGGTGGGGAAGACGTGGGTGGCCATCATGCCCAGCAGGGCCAGCCCGCGGGCAGCATCGATCCCGGACAGCCGTGAGCCGGGGCCGGGCGTGTTGCTGCCTCCGCCTTTACGTCCGGCCCTGCCCCTGCCCCGGGCGGTCCTGGCTGAGGAGGCTGTTCCGCGCGGGGTCATGTCTCGATCGTCTCATATTGGCCTGTGCGGCAGCCTGCCCCAGGCTGTGGGCGGGGCACTCTTGTATTCGAATATATGTTCGAATAGCATGGGCCCATGAACAACACACCAGAGCCCGTCTTCCCCGCATCCGGGACGCGCCGCTCCGCCAGGCCGGAACAGCGCGTCCCGGACGCGGGGTCCGGTGTCCTCAAGGCGATGAGTCCCGGCGTCGTGGATTTCCTCTTCCGGCAGTTGGTGGCCGGCGAAGCCGCGGAGGATGTCCAGTGGCAGCGCGAGGGCACCGTTCTTTCCGACCAGGCCCCGGGGGCGGAACTGGCCCGGCGCCTCGCCGAGACCGACCTCGAATCCCTCACCCCCACCGAGCTGTTCCACTACGTGCGGGCCGCCCAGCGGCTCGCGGCGTGGGCTGAGTGCCTGCGGGAATCCGCAGTCGGCCGCTACTGCGCCGCCCCGCCTGGAGGAGATATCCCGCCTGGAGGAGATGCCCCGGCGGTCTGAAGCAGCGCCCGCCGGCTGTCCTCAGCCGGGCAGACCTGCCGGCGGCGGGGCGCCGTGCCTAGGATGGCAGGGTGACCACCGCGCTGACGATCTCCGCCATCCAGTACACGGCCCTTGACGGCGGCATTCCCGCCAACGTGGCGGAACATATCCGCCTCATCGAAGACGCGGATGACCACGGTGCCCGGCTGGTGGTGTTTCCCGAGCTTTCCCTGACCGGCTACGACCTCCAGGGGCTGTCGGACCCGGAGCGGTGGGTGACCGCCGGGGATCCGCGGCTGGACGGCCTGCGCGAAATCTGCCGGCGGACCGGGATCACCGCGGTCGTCGGTGCCCCGTTCAGGGAAGCGGACGGCACGCCCCGGCTTGCCTCGCTCGCCCTGCACCCGAACGGTGGACTGGAGGCCGGCTTCAAGGTGTGGCTCCACGGCCCGGAGCGGCCCTACTTCCGCGCCGGAGACCAGACGGTCATCCTTGACCTGGACGGCTGGAGGATCGCCCTGGCCATCTGCCTGGAGACAGCCCGTCCGGTTCACGCCGGTGAGGCCGCGGTGGCCGGCGCCGACGTCTATGCCGTTTCGGCCCTGTACGCCGCCGGCGAGGACCACCGGCTGGCCCTGCATCTTGGCGCGCGGGCGATGGACAACCGGATGTTCAGCGTGCTGGCCAACCTTGGCGGCACCACCGACAGCGGGCCCTCGGCCGGCGGGAGCGGTTTCTGGGGACCCGACGGGCTGGTGCTCCGGCAGGCGGCCGGCACGGGGACCGAAGTGCTGACCGCGACCCTGCAGCACAGCGCACTGGACCGCTACTCCCAGGAACGTCCCGCCCGGAATAGCCCTGCCCCGGCATCCCGCGGTCCGGCCGCCGGATGATGCGTCCGGGCCGCGTTTGATCTTCATCACGTCGCCGTCATTGTCACATCACGCCGGGGACAGGGTAACGTTTTTCATATGGCTGACTCTGATACTCGCTCTTACACGTTCGGAACCCTCGTGACCGCAATGGTCACGCCTTTCACTTCCGACGGTGAAGTCGATTACCAGCAGAACGCCGAGCTGGCCAACAAGCTCGTCGACGACGGCAACGACGCCCTCGTTATTTCAGGCACCACGGGGGAGACCTCCACGCTTGAAGACGACGAGAAGGAAAAACTTTTCCGGGTGATTGTGGAGGCCGTCGGGGACCGGGCCAAGGTCATTGCCGGAACCGGCACCAACCACACCTCGCACTCGATTGAAATGGCAAAGCGCGCCGCCAAAGCCGGTGCACACGGCCAGCTGATCGTCACCCCGTATTACAACAAGCCCAGCCAGGCCGGCATCCAGGCGCACATCGAAGCCGTCGCGGACGCCGCCGATCTCCCCGTGATGGTCTACGACATTCCCGGCCGTTCCTGCGTGCCGATCCTGCCCGAAACCATGATCCGGCTCGCGGACCACCGGAACATTGTGGCCCTCAAGGACGCCAAGGCCGATTTCGCCGCCATCACCCGGGTCCTCGCGAACACGGACCTGGACGTCTACTCGGGCGACGACGGACTGACCCTGCCGTGGATGGCAGCGGGCGCCGTCGGGCTAGTCAGCGTCTCCGCGCACGTCGCGTCGCGGCGGTTCCGCGCCATGATCGATGCCGCACTTGCGGGCGACTTCGCCACCGCCCGCACCATACATTTCGAACTGGACCCCATGGTCCGTGCAGTGATGACCCACATTCAGGGTGCTGTTGCTGCGAAGCAAGTTCTTAAGTGGCAGGGAGTCCTGCCCAACTCGGTTGTCCGTTTGCCCCTCGTGGAGCCGGACGAAGCTGAGATCGAAACCATCCGCGAGGACTTGGCGGAAGCCGGAATGGTCTTTTCCTGATCAGGTGTTCTTTCTGACGGGTAGAGACCAGGCCGGTAACCGCCTGGAAAGTAGTGCATTATGACCCAAACCGCCCTTCCCGGCCTTGTCACGCCGCCGAAACTGCTCAAGGACACCCTGCGGATCGTTCCGCTCGGTGGCCTGGGGGAGATCGGCCGCAACATGACCGTTTTCGAAATCGACGGCAAGCTGCTCATTGTCGACTGCGGCGTCCTCTTCCCGGAGGAAACCCAGCCCGGCGTCGACCTGATCCTGCCCGATTTCTCCTACATCCAGAACCGTCTCGATGACATCGTCGCCGTCGTTCTGACCCACGGCCACGAGGACCACATCGGGGCCGTTCCGTACCTGCTGCGCCTGCGCGCGGACATTCCCCTGGTCGGTTCCCGGCTGACGCTGGCCCTCATCGAGGCGAAGCTGCTGGAACACCGGATCAAGCCGGTCACCCAGACCGTCACCGAGGGACAGGTGCAGAAGTTCGGTCCGTTCGAATGCGAATTCGTGGCCGTCAACCACTCGATCCCTGACGCCCTCGCCGTGTTCCTCCGGACCTCCGGCGGCACCGTGCTGCACACCGGCGACTTCAAGATGGACCAGCTGCCGCTGGACGGCCGGATTACCGACCTCCGCCACTTCGCCAAGCTGGGCGAAGAAGGCGTGGACCTGTTCATGTCGGACTCCACGAACGCCGACGTGCCGGGCTTCACCACCGCCGAGAAGGAAATCGGACCCACCCTGGACCGGCTCTTCGGCCAGGCATCCAAGCGGCTGATCGTCGCATCCTTCTCCTCGCACGTGCACCGCGTCCAGCAGGTTCTCGACGCCGCCGCCAACCACAACCGCAAGGTGGCCTTTGTCGGCCGCTCGATGGTCCGTAACATGGCCATCGCCGAGAAGCTCGGCTACCTCGACGTGCCCCCGGGCATCCTGGTCGACATCAAGAACATCGACAACCTGCCGGACAACCGCGTCGTGCTGATGTCCACCGGCTCCCAGGGCGAGCCGATGGCGGCCCTGTCCCGCATGGCCAACGGTGACCACCGCGTCGTGGTCGGCCAGGGCGACACAGTCATCCTCGCGTCCAGCCTCATCCCGGGCAACGAGAACGCCGTGTTCCGCATCATCAACGGCCTGCTCAAGCTCGGCGCCGACGTCATCCACAAGGGCAATGCCAAGGTGCACGTCTCCGGCCACGCAGCCGCCGGCGAGCTCCTGTACTGCTACAACATCCTGGAGCCGCTCAACGCGATGCCGGTCCACGGCGAAACGCGCCACCTGATCGCCAACGGCAAGATTGCCCTGGAGTCCGGCGTCCCCGAGGAAAGCATCCTCCTCGCAAACAACGGCACCGTCATCGACCTTCGGGACCACCAGGCCGACATCGTCGGCCAGGTCGAGGTCGGATTCGTGTACGTCGACGGCTCCAGTGTCGGCGAAGTCACGGAAGCGGACCTGAAGGACCGCCAGACGCTCGGCGACGAAGGCTTCATCTCCATCATCACGGTGATCCACCGCGCCACCGGCAAGGTTGTCTCCGGCCCCGAGATCCACGCCCGCGGCGTGGCCGAGGACGACTCCGTCTTCGACGAGATCATCCCCAAGATCAACGCCGCCCTGGAAGAAGCCGTGCTCAACCGCTCGGACCACACCACCCACCAGCTGCAGCAGGTTGTCCGCCGCGTGGTCGGCACCTGGGTCAACCGCAAGCTCCGCCGCAAGCCCCTGATCATCCCGGTGGTCCTGGAGGCCTAAGCGCTGGAGGCCCAAGCGCTTCCTTCGCGCCACGACGGCCTTCCCGGCCTGCCGCAGGCTCCTGCCCGCGGCGGACCGGGAGGGCCGTTTTTGCGTGTCCGGCCGGCAACATGGTCCCCGCGGAACCCCGGAAATCCGCGGTTTTCGGCCCGGAGTCGGGTACCGTAGCGGGTATGGCGACACGTACTTCCTCCGCGCCTAGAGGAAACCCCAGCGGTAAATCAGGCAGCTCTTCGGCTCGGGGCTCCGGCCCGGCTGCGTCCAAAACCAGCAGGAGCGGCGGTACCGCGCGCACCCGCCAACTGGCCGCCGTCGAACCCAAACAGCCCTGGCTGGTCCGGGTTGTGGCCGGCGCCTGGCTGGGCGTTGCGCACGTCATCGGGGCGGGAATCCGCCGGATCGGCTACGACGTCAGCGACCTCGCCCCCGAGGACCGCCGCGACGGCGCAGCCCTGTTCAACCTCGCTCTCGGAGTCTTTGTCGCCACCTTCGCCTGGTGGGGTTTCCAGGGCTGGTTCCCGGACATGGTCTATGGAATCGTCAACGGCACCTTCGGCTGGATGTCGCTGCTGCTGCCGCTGATGCTGTTTGTCTGCGCCTTCCGGCTGTTCCGCCAGCCCGTCGATGGCCGGGGCAACAACCGGATCGGGATCGGCTTCCTGATCATGACCTTCGCCGGCACCGGCCTGGCCCACGTCATCGGCGGGGAACCGACCGTCGCCGAGGGATTCGACGGACTCCGCCAGGCCGGCGGCATGCTCGGCTACCTCGCCGCCGCCCCGCTCGCTGCCCTCCACCCCGCCGTCCCGCTGGCCGTGTACGGCCTGCTCGCCTTCACCTCGCTGCTGATCGTTACTGCCACACCTTTCGGCGCCATCCCGGGCCGGCTGCGGGGAGCCTACGAGCACCTCATGGGCATCGACCTGCAGGACGACGAAACAGACAGCGACGGCCATGACCGCAGCTACCTGTACGAAAACGACACCCCGGCCCCGGCCAAAAAGAAGCGACGGCGCCTGTTCGGCAAGGACCAGGACGAGGACGCCGCACTCGAGGGCTACGTCGGCGACGAGGCGTTCGAACGGGCCCTCATTGCGGATGAGGAAGCGGAAGCCGCCCGATCCGCCGGTGGGGCCAAACCCGGCGCCAAACCGGGCTCCAAGTCCGTCGCCCCCGGCGTGCGCCGCCCCACCCAGGCCGAGATCGCCGTCGAGAAGATCAAGGCGGCCCAAGGCCTGGGAACGGCCGCCGGCACCGCCGCCGGACCGGCGGGCGAGAACGCCACCGAAGCGATCCCGCTCGTCACCCCGGGGATGGTGGCCGCCGGTTCGCTGAACCCGGCAGCCCCCGCGCCGGGTGCCGACGCCGTGGCCGCCGCCGCGAAGGTTCCCTCCAACCCCGTGGCCCCGGCGCCGCTGCCCACCCCGATTCCGCAGCGCACCGAACAGCTCTCGCTCGCCGGCGACGTGACCTATACGCTGCCGCCGTCGGACGTGCTGACGCCGGGCTCCATCCCCAAGGAACGCACCGAGGCCAACGACGCGATTGTCGCCTCGCTGACCGAAACCCTGAACCAGTTCAACGTCGACGCCCAGGTCACCGGCTTCAGCCGCGGACCCACGGTCACCCGCTATGAGATCGAACTTTCGCCGGGCACCAAAGTGGAGCGCGTCACCGCGCTGTCCAAGAACATCTCCTACGCCGTCGCCAGTTCCGATGTGCGCATCCTGAGCCCCATCCCGGGCAAGTCGGCCATCGGCATCGAAATCCCCAACACGGACCGCGAGACCGTGTCCCTCGGTGACGTGCTCCGCAGCCAGAACGCGCGCCGCACCGACCACCCGATGGTCATGGGGGTCGGCAAGGACGTCGAGGGCGGCTACGTCGTCGCGAACCTCGCCAAGATGCCGCACCTGCTCGTGGCGGGAGCCACCGGCGCCGGCAAGTCCTCCTTCGTGAACTCGATGATCACCTCCATCCTGATGCGCGCCACGCCCGACGAGGTCCGCATGGTCATGGTGGACCCCAAGCGCGTGGAACTCACCGCCTACGAGGGTGTCCCGCACCTGATCACCCCGATCATCACCAACCCCAAGAAGGCTGCCGAAGCCCTGCAGTGGGTGGTCCGCGAGATGGACGCCCGCTACGACGACCTCGCCAACTACGGCTTCAAGCACATCGACGACTTCAACAAGGCCGTCCGCGCCGGCAAGGTGCTCCCGCCCGAGGGATCCAAGCGGGTCATCCGGCCGTACCCCTACCTCCTGGTGATCGTCGACGAACTCGCGGACCTGATGATGGTCGCCCCCCGCGACGTCGAGGACTCGATCGTCCGCATCACCCAGCTGGCCCGCGCCGCCGGCATCCACCTTGTGCTCGCCACCCAGCGGCCCTCGGTCGACGTCGTCACCGGCCTGATCAAGGCCAACGTGCCCTCCCGGATGGCGTTCGCCACCTCCTCGGTCACCGACTCCCGCGTCGTCCTGGACCAGCCCGGTGCGGAGAAGCTGATCGGCCAGGGTGACGCGCTCTTCCTGCCGATGGGCGCCTCCAAGGCCATGCGTGTCCAGGGCGCCTGGGTCACCGAGTCCGAGATCCACAAGGTGGTCGAGCACGTCAAGGGCCAGCTCAAAGCGGTCTACCGCGACGACGTCGCCCCCGAGGCGCCGAAGAAGCAGATCGACGACGACATCGGCGACGACCTCGAGGTCCTGCTGCAGGCCACCGAGCTCGTGGTCACGACCCAGTTCGGCTCCACCTCGATGCTGCAGCGCAAACTCCGCGTCGGCTTCGCGAAGGCCGGACGGCTCATGGACCTGCTCGAGTCCCGCGGCGTGGTGGGCCCCTCCGAGGGCTCCAAGGCCCGCGACGTCCTGGTCAAACCCGATGACCTGGCGACGGTTCTCGCAGCCATGAAGGGCATGGAGGTGCCCGCCATCGCTGATTCCCAGACCGCAGCGCTGAGCGAAAACGCCAATGCGAACGTCGCCCAGGGCGGCTACGCGGAGGACCTCGTCGCCGCCGACCTGGACAGGCGGACCCAGACCACGGAGTATTACGACGGCGCCGACGGGGGTTCCGGAGGCTCCGGCGATGATGAGGACGGTTCCGAGGACGCCTGGTCGCTCACCGGACGGTAGCCTAGGAAGGTGACTAGCGCCGAAGCAAACAGCACCGGATCCGCGTCCCGGATCTGGAACCTGCCCAACATCCTGACGATGGTGCGGATTGTGATGGTGCCGTTCTTCGTCTGGTTCCTCCTGCTTGATGCACCGGGGCTGGTCGCCCAGAACGGCGTCTGGCGCTGGATTGCCGCGGCCACCTTCGCCGTCGCCATCTACACTGACAAGCTCGACGGCGACATCGCCCGCAGCCGCGGCCTGATCACCGACTTCGGCAAGATCGCGGACCCGATCGCGGACAAACTGCTGATCGGCTCCGCCCTGGTGATGCTCTCGCTGCTGGGCGAGCTGCCCTGGTGGGTCACCATCCTGATCCTTGTCCGTGAGTGGGGCGTCACCGCCCTGCGCTTCTTCGTCATCCGCTACGGCGTGATCCCCGCCTCGCGCGGCGGGAAACTCAAGACCGTCATCCAGACCGTGGCCATCTTCCTGTACATCCTCCCGCTGGCCTCGATTGCGCCGTGGCTCGGCGTCGTGGCCTTCGCGGTCATGATGGTGGCCCTGGCCATCACGGTCTGGACCGGCGGCGAATACGTCATCGAGGCCCTCAAGCTGCGCGCCAGCGGCATCCGGGCGCAGAAGCAAAAACTCCAGGAGGGCAAGCCATGACCGGTCCCCACCACACGATCAACCTGCATCACCTGGCCGAAGAGGCCGTCACCGGGGCGATCGGCCGCGGCCTGACCGTCGCCACGGCCGAGTCCCTCACCGCCGGCATGGTCGCCGCCATGCTGGCAGACACTCCCGGCGCGTCCGGGATGCTCCAGGGCGGTGTCGTGTCCTACCAGAACTCGGTCAAGGCCGGGGTGCTCGGGGTGCCCCGGGAACTGCTGGACACCGTCGGAGCCGTCGACGGCCAGGTCGCCGAGGCCATGGCCGAGGGTGCCCGCAGGGTCTGCGGCGCCGACATCGGCGTCTCCACGACCGGCGTCGCCGGTCCCGAACCGCACGGCGGCAAGGACGTGGGCTCCGTCTATATCGGCGTTGCCACCGCGGAGGGCTCGACGTCGTTCGGGTACAGCTTCGAGGGCAACCGGCCGGAAATCCGCGGCCAGGCCTGCGCCGCGGCGCTCGAACGCCTGCTGGAGGCCTTGGCGTCCGCAAGCTACCGGGAGTAAAGTTGCCGGGAACAAAACTTGATTCCTAATAGTTGTTACATTGTGTCGCTTCCGAATAAGGGAGGCGCCTAGGATGAAAGCATCATCAGTGTCCGCTTTGACCAGCGGGCTCGACACAAAGAGGGAGCAAGGCGATACAGATGGTAAAGCAGCCCGTATCCGTTAACGGCGTTGTCCGCTGGAAGGATGTGGGCCTCGCCGATCAGGCTAAGAGCGAACAGAAGGAGCGCAAGATGGTTGTACTTCGTCACGAAATCGGTGATGTTCTGCGCGATGTCCGCCAACGCCAAGGCCGTACCCTCCGCGAAGTCTCGCACAGTGCCCGCGTTTCACTGGGCTACCTGAGTGAAGTGGAACGCGGCCAGAAGGAAGCCTCCTCGGAGCTGCTCTCCTCGATCTGCTCGGCCCTCGATGTTCCGCTCTCCAGCATGCTCCGCGAGGTCAGCGACCGCGTCGCCGTCGCCGAGGGAGTTGCGGTTCCGGACACCGTCCCGCAGGATTTTGCCCAGCGCTACGGCCGTGACCTGGACCGTGAGCTCAACTCCGACCTCAACGAGGAATTGGCCAAGGGCCTCCTTTCCGGGGCACGCTAGCCCCGACACCCACCACTCGACAAAAGACCCCGGCGGTGTGCCGGGGTCTTTTGCGTTCCCTGGCTGCCTGCCCGGCGGCTGCCTGGCCGGCGGCTGCCTGCCCGGTGTCTGCCTGCCCGGTGTCTGCCTGGCCGGCCGGGGCGGAACGGCGGGTCTACTGGGGTTCGTCCCGCGGGAAGCCGTCACGCTCGTAGGTGGCGTTGAGTTTGGCGATGTAGCGGGACAGGGTCTGCAGTTCCTCCAGCGGCCACTCGCCAAGCCGCTCGCGGAACACCTCGCGCCGCGCGTCCTGCACCTCGTGCATCCGCTCTTCGCCCGTGGGCGTCAGACGGATGATCTGCGCGCGGCCGTCGAGCGGGTCGGCTTCCTTGGAGACCAGGCCGAGGCGTTCCAGGAAAGCGATCTGCCGGCTGACCGAGGGCTTCCCGACCCCAATGCTGGAGGCCAGCTCGGTCAGCCGCATGGCGCCCTGCTTGCGGATGACCGACAGCAGGCCGTACGCCGCCGGTTCCATGTCCGGGTGAACCTGGCGGGAGAGGTGGTGTGAGATGGAACGGGCGCGCCGCCAGAGCAGGCTCAGCTGGTGCTCGACGGCGGTCAGTGCCGTTTCGGTCGAATCGTCAGCGCCGCCGGTGATCCCAGGGCCTTCGGCGGGGTTGCTCATGGCAACCATTCTAGAGTCCTCCCGTACCGTGAGAGACTCGAAGGGTGCGAATCAGTGACTTTTGGCGCCTTATGGACGACGAATTCGGGGCAGGGTACTCGCGGGTCCTCAGCAGTTCCCTGGTCCTGGCGGGAGTAGGCGGCCGGACCGCGGAGCAGGCCCTGAGCGCCGGGGTACCGCCCCGGCAGGTGTGGCTCGCGCTTTGCGACGTCCAGGATGTCCCGCCCGAACGGCGGCTGGGCCGCGACGTCAAACCCCGCTGATCCCCGGGCTCCGGAAGCGGCTCCGGCAGGCGCCGTTCCAGGACAGTGCCGGCAGACCGCGCCTGACACGCCGCCCTCGTTGTTCGAATATCTGTTCGGGTAGGACTATGCTTTTTTTAGAGCTTTTTCCACATACGCGGGGCAAGCAGGCAACTCTGTCGGTGGGTGCCAGTAGCTTCAGTAATGACCGAAGAACCGATCAGGAATCCTGATCACGAACACGACACAGGGCCGGATCGGCCACTCCACAGCGAGAAAGTATTAGAGGTGTGAACCATGGCCGCAGCCCCGGATCGCCAGAAAGCGCTTGATGCAGCGCTGGCCCAGATTGACAAGCAGTTCGGCAAAGGCTCGGTCATGCGCCTTGGTGACGAAGTCCGCGCGCCCATCGAGGTCATTCCGACCGGTTCCATCGCACTGGATGTCGCCCTGGGAATTGGCGGCCTGCCGCGCGGCCGGGTCGTGGAAATCTATGGTCCGGAATCCTCCGGTAAAACCACGGTGGCGCTGCATGCGGTCGCCAACGCCCAGCGCCTCGGAGGCATCGCAGCCTTCATCGACGCCGAGCACGCCCTCGATCCCGAATACGCCGCCAAGCTGGGCGTCGACACGGACGCCCTCCTGGTCTCCCAGCCGGACACCGGCGAGCAGGCCCTGGAAATCATGGACATGCTGATCGGCTCGGGCTCCCTTGACGTCATCGTCATCGACTCCGTTGCGGCCCTTGTTCCCCGCGCGGAAATCGAAGGCGACATGGGCGACAGCCACGTGGGCCTGCAGGCCCGCCTGATGAGCCAGGCGCTGCGTAAGATCACCGGCCGCCTGAGCCAGACCAAAACCACCGCCATCTTCATCAACCAGTTGCGCGAAAAGATCGGCGTCTTCTTCGGCTCCCCGGAAACCACCACCGGTGGTAAGGCCCTGAAGTTCTACGCCTCGATCCGCATCGACGTCCGCCGGATCCAGACCCTCAAGGAGGGCGCGGACTCCGTCGGCAACCGCACCAAGGCGAAAATCGTCAAGAACAAGATGGCCCCGCCCTTTAAGATCGCCGAATTCGACATCATCTACGGCCAGGGCATCTCCCGCGAGGGCGGCATCATCGACATGGGTGTCGAGCACGGTCTGATCAAGAAGTCAGGCTCCTGGTTCACCTACGACGGTGACCAGCTGGGCCAGGGCATGGAGAACTCCCGCCGGTTCCTGCGCGACAACCCGGAACTGGCTGCCGAGCTGGAACGGCTCATCAAGGAAAAGCTCGGCGTCGGAGTGAAAGCCCCCGCCGAGACCGAAGCATCACCGAAGCTGAAGGCCGTTGACGGCTTCTAACGGCCGACGGCGCAAAGGGGCGGGATTCCCATCCGGGACTCCTGCCCCCGGCTTTGCCGGCGGCGCCCTGGCCGGGGACGGGTCACCCCGCACGGGTTCTGCCGCCGAGCCGGACCGTGACGCGGACCCCGCGTCTGTTGCGCGCGCCATTGTCCTGCGGCAACTGACGAACTCGCCCAAGAGCCGGCTTCAGCTCGCCCGCAAACTGGCCGAGCGCAACGTCCCGGACGACGTCGCCGAGGCCGTGTTGGACCGCTTCGAGGAAGTGAAGCTCATTGACGACGCCGACTTCGCCGACATGTGGGTGCGGTCCCGTGCGCAGAGCCGCAAACTCGCCAAAGGCGCGCTCCGGCGGGAGCTTACCGAAAAGGGCATCGACACGGACACCGCGTCGCTCGCCCTGGAACAGCTCAGCGACGAGGACGAGGAAGCCGCGGCCCGCGAACTGGTCCAGCGGAAGCTCCGGGGCGTGACCGGGTTCGAGGACCGCGCCGAGCGGGACAAAACCACGCGCCGTCTCGCGTCCATGCTCGCCCGCAAGGGGTACCAGCCCTCCCAGGCGTTCCGGATCGTGGGCGAAGTCCTCGACGAGGCCGTGACCGGTTCGGACGCAGGGCCCGACGCTGATTTTTGAGGACGCCCCGGCAGCGTGCCGACCCGGTACCCTTAACAGGTGAGTTTGACCATTCCCTCCCCAGCAGCCGGCACCACCCCTTCCACGGACGCCTCGGTTTCCCCTGGCACGGAGGCGCAGCCCTCCACCCCGCAGCCCCGCACCTACCAGGTGCGGACTTTCGGCTGCCAGATGAACGTGCACGACTCAGAGCGCATGTCCGGGATGCTCGAAGCCGCCGGCTACGTCCCCGCCGCCGGGGAACTGGCCGACGTCGTGGTCTTCAACACCTGTGCGGTGCGGGAAAACGCAGACAACAAGCTCTATGGCAACCTGGGCATCCTGGCACCGGTCAAGGCCGCCAACCCGGGAATGCAGATCGCCGTCGGGGGCTGCCTGGCGCAGAAGGACCGCGACACCATCCTGAAGAAGGCACCCTGGGTGGACGCCGTCTTCGGCACCCACAACGTCGGCGCACTGCCGGCCCTGCTGGAACGCGCCCGCCACAACAACGAGGCGCAGCTCGAAATCCTGGAGTCCCTCGACGTCTTCCCCTCCACCCTGCCGACCAAGCGTGACTCGGTCTATTCCGGCTGGGTGTCGATCTCCGTCGGCTGCAACAACACCTGCACCTTCTGCATCGTCCCGGCCCTGCGCGGCAAGGAAAAGGACCGCCGCCCCGGCGACATCCTGGCCGAGATCGAGGCCCTCGTCGCCGACGGCGCGATCGAAGTAACACTGCTGGGCCAAAACGTGAACTCCTACGGCGTTGAATTCGGCGACCGGCAGGCCTTCTCCAAATTGCTCCGCGCCTGCGGTGACATCCCCGGCCTGGAACGCGTCCGGTTCACGAGCCCGCACCCCGCCGCCTTCACCGACGACGTCATCGACGCCATGGCCGAAACCCCCAACGTTATGCCGCAGCTGCACATGCCCCTGCAATCAGGCTCGGACAAGGTCCTCAAGGACATGAAGCGCTCGTACCGCTCGACCAAGTTCCTGGGCATCCTGGACAAGGTCCGCGAGAAGATCCCGCACGCCGCCATCTCGACGGACATCATCGTCGGGTTCCCCGGTGAAACCGAGGAAGACTTCCAGGCCACCCTCGACGTCGTGGAGAAGTCCCGCTTCGCCACCGCCTTCACTTTCCAGTACTCCAAACGGCCGGGCACTCCCGCCGCCGAGCTCCCGGACCAGCTCCCCAAGGCCGTGGTGCAGGAACGCTTCGAACGCCTCACCGCCCTGCAGGACAGGATCGCCGCCGAGGAGAACGCCCGCCAGCTCGGCCAGCGCGTGGAGGTCATGGTCACGGCCCAGTCCGGGCGCAAAGCCGGGGAAACCCACCGGCTCTCCGGGCGGTCCCAGGACCAGCGCCTGGTCCACTTCTCCGTGCCGGCCGGCGCCGAGGCGCCCCGCCCCGGTGACCTCGTCACCGTGACCATTACCGAGGCCGCGGCGTTCCACCTCGTGGCCGACCCTGCGTCAGCCGATGACTACAGCCTTCGCCGCTCCCGGGCGGGCGACGCCTGGGACAGGTCCCAGGCGGACTCCTGCGGCGCGCCCGTTCCGGCGTCCGCCTCCGGCACCACGGGCGTGTCCCTGGGCATGCCCGCCCTTCCCGTCCGCGGCCGCTAAGGCCGTGGCCGATCCGCAGGACGCCCCCGCGGGCAAAGCGCAGGTCACGGAGGCCGGTGAAGTCCAGGCCGGTGCTGTCCGGAATACGGATACGCCGCCGGTGATCGCCGTCGTCGGGCCGACCGGCTCCGGCAAGTCCGACCTCGCCGTCTCGCTGGCACTGGAGCTTGACGGCGAGGTCATCAACGCCGACTCCATGCAGTTCTACCGCGGCATGGACATCGGCACCGCCAAGATCACCGTGGCCGAGCGCAGGGGAGTGCCGCACCACCTCCTGGACATCCTGGACGTGACCGAGGATGCGAGCGTCTCGGACTTCCAGCAGCAGGCCCGTGCGCTTATTGCCGACATCCACGGCCGCGGCAAACGCGCCATCCTGGCCGGAGGCTCCGGGCTCTACGTCCGCGCCGCCCTGGACGTGCTGGATTTCCCGGGTACGGATCCGGCCATCCGGCACCGGCTCGAGGCGGAGCTGGAAGCTGGTGGAGCGGCGCCGCTGCGGGCGCGGCTGGAAATCGTGGACCCGGTCTCCGCCGGCCGGCTTGGCGATGCGCGCCGGATCATCCGCGCCCTCGAGGTGTTCGAGCTGACCGGAAGACCCTTCAGCTCTTTTATGCCCACCCGCGAGTACGTCCAGCCCGCGGTGCAGATCGGGCTCGACGTGGACCGCGGCCAGCTCCGGGAACGGCTCGCCCGCCGGGTCCATACCATGGTGGAAAGCGGGCTGCTCGAGGAAGTCCGGACGCTCGACGCCGCCGGACTCCGCTTGGGCCGGACGGCAGCGCGGGCCCTCGGCTATGCCCAGTTCCTCAGGGTCCTCGACGGGGAATCCGACGCAGCCCAGGCTGCGGAGGAGACCATCGTCGCGACCCGGCAGTTCGCCCGCCGCCAGCTGACCTGGTTCCGGGCCGACCCCCGGATCCATTGGCTCGACTGGCAGGACCCGGACCTCGTGGCCAAGGCGGCCGCCCTCTGCGTCCCCGGCTGAACATCCCGCGTCAAGGGCGTGGCTTGCCGGGCCGGTTTGCTGGCGGCCCGAGCCGGAACGGTAACCTTGGAGCATGGACGAAACCCTGGCCGTGGCCGCTGACCGCAACTCCACCGGTGACACTGCAGCCCTGACCGGTCTCAGATTTTCCAAGGGCCACGGCACGGGCAACGACTTTGTGCTCCTGGCCGACCCCAACGGCACCCTGGCAGTGACGCCGGAGCAGGTCGCAGCGCTCTGTGACCGGCACCGCGGAATCGGCGGCGACGGACTGATCCGCGCCGTCCCGTCCCGGCTGCTCGCCGAGGGCCAGGAGCTGCTGACGCTGCATCCGGACGCCGAGTGGTTCATGGACTACCGCAACGGCGACGGCTCACTCTCGGAGATGTGCGGCAACGGCGTCCGTGTCTTTGTGCACTTCCTGATCACGGAGGGCCTGGTGGAGCTGCCCGCCGGCGAATCGCTGACCATCGGCACCCGGGGCGGCGCCAAGACGATCGTCCGCACCGCCGGCGGCTACGCCGTCGACATGGGTCCCTGGGAGTTCATCTTCCCGGGCGAGGCCACCGCACGGGCCATGGACTCGCTGGTCAGCGCCACGGGACTCGAGGTCGCACGGCCGGCCCTGTCCGTCAGCATGGGGAACCCGCATACCGTCGTGGCGCTGGCCGAACTGGCCGAACTGGAAGCCACGCAGCTTTTCACCGCACCCCACGTCGACCCGACGCCGCCCCACGGCACCAACGTCGAGTTCGTCGTCCCGTCCGAGCCGCTGGTCCACGACGGCGTCGGAACCATCACCATGCGCGTTCATGAACGGGGGGTGGGGGAAACCCAGTCCTGCGGCACCGGGGCCTGCGCGGCCGCCGTCGCGATCCGCCACTGGGCCGGCCAGGGCGCCCCGGACGTGTGGAACGTCCACGTCCCGGGCGGCGTCGTCGGAGTGAAGTTCTTCCTCGGCGCGGAGGGCCACGAGCACGTCGAGCTCAGCGGGCCCGCAGTGATCGTCGCTAGCGGGACGCTTTCCTGACCCGAAGGATGCGGAACGACTTCGAGGTGCTCTCGCGCGTCACCGTGAAGCTGCTGTCCAGCTCGGCCGCCAGCCAGCGCTGAAGGGAATCCGATCCCAGGTTCTTCTGCACCACCAGCCACGCCGAGCCGCCGGGCGCCAGCCGCGGCAGCCACAGCAGCAGCAGCGCATGGAGTTCGTCCTTGCCGATCCGGATGGGCGGGTTGGACCAGATCGTGTCGAAGCGGAGCCCGGGGTCGACGGCATCGGGCGTGCTGGCCATGACATTGCCCAGTCCCAGCAGTGCGGCGTTCTCGTTGGTCAGGGTCACGCACCGCTCATTGACGTCCACGGCGTAGACCTGGGCGTGCGGTGCCCGCAGGGCCAAGGTCAGGGCGATCGGACCCCAGCCGCAGCCGATGTCCAGCAGCGTTCCCTGCGGGGCCGGGGCAGGTGCCTCGGCCATCAGCACGGCTGTGCCCTTGTCGATGCCGTCCGGGCTGAAGATGCCCGAGGACGTCTGCAGGTGCCGGGTCTCACCGACAAGCTCCACGGTCAGTGGCTTGCGGGTGAAGGGCCCGGCCGGCTGGGCGCTGAAATAGTGTGCAGACTCCATAACTGCCCAGATTAGTTGGCGCCCGGCCCGTAGGCGAAACCGCGGCGGGGGAACAGGGGCAACCGGACCGTCTGCTAGTCTTAAAGACATGTTCTTGAACTTCAAGTAGCCGGCACGGGTTAAATCCCGTCCCCGCAGCGACGCAGGTAGTTACCTTCCGCTCAGTGCGCCACCCCGCGATGAACCTGAAAAGGACCAGCCGCTGGCGCCCGATCCACTTGGAGTTTGGCAGTGCTCATGGAGCCCGGCCGGGCGGACAGTCTCTCCCTTCTCAAGGCCACATCACGCCGGTTCCCTTCCCCCTTCTCACCGCTCCCTCGCGGAGTCCACCCCTGCCCCGGCACCGCTGCCGCGGGCATTCCAGGAGGCCCCTTTGACCAATAGTCGTCAGCCCAGCGCGAATACCGCCCCACACAGCACCGATCGGCACTATTCTGAAACTGCCGAACCTCTAAAGGAGACCATGACCAGTCAGCCCAACACCGGACCCGATTCAGCAGCCCAGGACATGAGTCCTGCGGAAATCCAGGCTGTCATCGACCGGATCCTCTCCAAGGACACCCCTGCCCGGAAGGCGGCCCCGGCTGCCGGCGAGTCCACCTCGGTGCTCGGCAAGGCGCAGGCGATCTCCCGGCAGGACGAGGAGCACAGCAATTACGACGGTGACCAGCAGGACCTGGAGGAACGGCACGCGCTGCGCCGTACCGCCGGTCTGTCCACCGAACTCGAAGACGTCACCGAAGTCGAATACCGGCAGCTGCGGCTCGAGCGCGTCGTGCTGGCCGGCCTCTGGACCGAAGGCACCCTGGCCGACGCCGAGAACTCGCTCCGCGAACTCGCCGCTCTCGCCGAGACCGCCGGCTCGGAGGTCCTCGACGGGATCGTGCAGCGCCGCGCCAAGCCCGACCCCGGAACCTTCCTCGGCTCCGGCAAGGCCCAGGAACTCAAGGACATTGTGATGTCCACCGGCGCAGACACCGTCGTCGTCGACGCCGAACTGGCTCCGTCCCAGCGCCGCAGCCTGGAAGACATCGTCAAGGTCAAGGTCATCGACCGCACGGCCCTGATCCTGGACATCTTTGCCCAGCACGCCAAGAGCCGCGAGGGCAAGGCCCAGGTGGAACTGGCCCAGCTCGAATACCTGCTCCCGCGCCTGCGCGGCTGGGGTGACTCGATGTCCCGCCAGGCCGGTGGCCAGGTGGGCGGTGCCGGCGCCGGCATGGGTTCCCGCGGTCCCGGTGAAACCAAGATCGAACTGGACCGCCGCCGGATCCGCACCCGGATGGCCAAGCTGCGGCGTGAAATCGCCGCGATGAAGCCGGCCCGGGAGACCAAGCGCGCCAACCGCCGTCGGAATTCCGTGCCGTCCGTAGCGATCGCCGGGTACACCAACGCCGGCAAGTCCTCGCTGCTGAACCGGCTGACCGACGCCGGTGTGCTGGTGGAGAACGCCCTGTTCGCCACGCTGGACCCGACGGTTCGCAAGGCCGAGACCTCGGACGGGCTGGGCTACACCCTGGCCGATACCGTGGGCTTCGTCCGGTCGCTGCCCACCCAGCTCGTGGAGGCCTTCCGCTCCACCCTGGAGGAGGTCGCTGACGCGGACCTGATCCTGCACGTCGTGGATGTCTCCCACCCCGATCCGGAGGGCCAGATCGCCGCGGTCCGCAAGGTGTTCAGCGAAGTCGACGCCCGCAAGGTGCCGGAAATCATCGTCCTGAACAAGGCCGACGCCGCCGATCCCTTCGTGATCGAACGGCTCAAGCAGCGGGAACCGCGCCACGTGGTGGTGTCGGCACGCACGGGCGAAGGCATCCCGGAACTGCTCAAGGCCATCAGCGAAGGCATCCCGCGGCCCAGCGTGAAGCTGGAACTGATGATCCCCTACAACCGCGGGGACCTGCTCAGCAAGCTGCACGAGACCGACGCCGAGATCCTCAGCCTCGACCACGAGGAAGCGGGCACCCGCGCCGTCGTGATGGTGCGCGAAGGATTCGCCGCTGAACTGGATTCGTTCATCAGCAATGACTAAGGCAGCGGTGACCGGGGCGGACACCGGCACGGACGGTCCGGCCCCGGCAACGGAGGACTCCAAAACGGAGGACCCCGCAGAGACGGATAACGCGGGGACCGAATCCGGCGGAGAACGTCCGGCAGGACCTCGCGGCGCGGGCGACGAGGAGTTCGTGATCGAACTACTCGACCGCGCCGTGTCCGGCATGGGCGGCCAGAGCCGCGACGGCCAGCACGAGATGGCCCGGCAGGTGGCGCACGCGATCGACAGCGGCGACCACCTGCTGGTCCAGGCCGGCACCGGAACCGGGAAGTCCCTCGCGTACCTGATCCCGCTGATCGCCCATTCGCTGGTCAGCGACAAACCCACCCTGGTCTCCACCGCCACCCTGGCCCTGCAGACCCAGATCGTTGGCCGGGACCTGCCCCGGCTGCTGAAGACCATCACCCCGGCGCTGAAGCGGCCCGTCAAGGTCGCCCTCGTCAAGGGCCGCTCCAACTACGTGTGCCGCCACAAGCTCGAGGGCGGTTTCCCCTCCGAAGAGCCCTCCGAGGGCCAGCTTTTCTCGCTCGGCGAGGACACGTCCGTCCCGCATTTCGCCGCGGCGATGGGCGGCCCGTCGTCCCAGCTCGGCAAGGAGGTCGTCCGGCTGCGCGAATGGGCCGAGGACACCGTGACGGGGGACCGGGACGAGCTCCTGCCCGGGGTCACGGACCGGGCCTGGCGGCAGGTCTCCGTCACCTCGATGGAGTGTCTTGGCGCGCAGAAATGCCCCCTGGCGGCCGAGTGCTTCAGCGAACTGGCCCGGCAGAACGCCGCGGACGCCGACGTCGTCGTCACCAACCACGCCATGCTGGCTGTCAGCGCCTTCGAGGGCCTGGCGGTCCTGCCGGAATACGACGTGGTGGTGGTGGATGAAGCCCACGAGCTGCAGGACCGGGTCACCGGCGCCGTGTCCGGCCAGCTCTCCGTCGCGATGGTGCACGCCGCCGCGTCGGGGGCCAGGAAGCACACCGGCATCACGGTGGACGCCCTGAACAACGCCGCGTCCAACCTCGAACTTGCCATCGAAGGGGTCCCCAGCGGACTGATGCCCAACGGCCTCAACAGCGAACAGCTGGACTGCGTGGACCAGCTGCGGGACGCCTGCCGCGCGGCGCTCTCGGACTCCAAGGGGGACAGTGCCAACACGGCCGACGGCGGACGCCAGCTCGCGCGCTCCCGCCTCATGGTGATCCTGGAGCTCTGCGAACGGCTGCTCGCCGCCCGCGAAAACCGCGAGGTGGTCTGGTTTTCCCGCAACAGCACCTTCGACCCGCAGCAGGGCTACTCCCAGCCGGACGAGTCCGCTCCGGCCCTGATCAACATCGCCCCGCTCAGCGTCGCAGGACGGCTCCGCGAGGGCCTGTTCGCGGACCACACCGTCATCCTGACGTCAGCGACGCTGGCGATCGGGTCCGCCTTCGAACCCGCCGCCGGCGGCCTGGGCCTGGTCGGACCGGGCGCCCCGAGCTGGACCGGTGTCGACGTCGGCTCGCCCTTCGAATATCCGAAACAGGGCATCCTCTACGTTGCCAAGCACCTGCCCAAACCCGGCCGCGGCATGTCCCCGGAGGCCCTCGACGAGCTCGAGAAGCTGATCCGGGCCTCGGGCGGCGGGGCACTGTGCCTGTTCTCCTCCCGGCGCGCCGCCGAGGAGGCCACGGAGGCCCTGCGCCCGCGGCTGGACATGAGCATCCTTTGCCAGGGGGATTCGACCATGACCGCGCTGGTGAAACAGTTCGCCGACGAACCGGATACCTGCCTCTTCGGCACCATGTCGCTGTGGCAGGGTGTCGACGTCCCGGGGACCTCCTGCCGCCTCGTGGTGATCGACCGGATTCCGTTCCCGCGGCCCGACGATCCGCTGATGACAGCACGGTCCCGTGCGGTGGCCCAGGCCGGCGGCAACGGGTTTATGAGCGTTTCCGCGACCCACGCGGCCATCCGGCTGGCCCAGGGTGCCGGCCGGCTGATCCGCACGACGACGGACAGGGGAGTGGTGGCAGTGCTGGACTCACGGCTCTCCACCGAGCGCTACGGGGGATTCCTCCGCGCCGCTTTGCCGCCGTTCTGGCCCACCACGGACCCCGCGATCGCGTACGCGGCTCTCGAGCGGCTCGCCAAGGAATCCGGGCAGCCGGCCAGGTAGTCCGCAAGAACGCAAGAGGCCCCCATCCGATGCCGGAGGGGGCCTTTTCGCGGCTAGTGGCGTGCCGGTCCTGAGGGGTTCTAGAGGGAGCGCAGTACCGAGACGACTTTGCCCATGATGACGGCGTGATCGCCAAGGATGGGCTCGTACTGGGTGTTCTGCGGCAGCAGCCAGGTGTGGCCGTCGCGCTGGCGGAACGTCTTGACCGTCGCCTCGTCGTCCAGCAGCGCGGCGACGATGTCACCGTTGATGGCGTCGCCCTGCCGGCGCACCACCACCCAGTCACCGTCGCAGATGGCGGCGTCGATCATCGAGTCCCCCGCGACTTTAAGCATAAAGAGCTCGCCGTGGCCCACCAGCTGGCGTGGCAGGGGCATTACGTCCTCGACGACCTGGTCGGCCAGGATCGGCCCGCCTGCGGCAATGCGGCCCACCAGCGGCACCATGGCGGTGTCGGTGGCGCTGGCCAGCTCGGACACCGACAACCCGCCGACCGTGCGCAGCCCGCTGGACTTCTCCACCCCTGAAATTTTCGTGGTCCCCTCGTCGAGGGTCAGCGGCATCAGCACTTCCATCGCGCGGGGGCGCTTGGGGTCACGCCGCAGGTAGCCAAGTTTCTCCAGCTGGGAGAGCTGGTGGGTGACGCTGGAGAGGCTGGCCAGGCCAACGGTGTCGCCGATCTCGCGCATGGAGGGCGGATAGCCGTTGTCCGTGACGGAGCGCTGGATGGTTTCCAGGATCTTCTTTTGCCGGACGGTGAGGCTTTTGGGTGGCCGGGGTCCCTGCGGGCCCCGTTCCTGGGTGGCCCTGCCGCCAGTGGCTGGTGCTGCCATGTTCGCCAACGCCTTTCCGTTCGGCCCGGCCGCCGTGGCTGCGGCTGCCGGGAAGTTCCGGCCTGAAATGTCAGACCCTGCTGATCAACTGCAGAAGTGGTTGTTCTGTAGCTCAAACGTAGGCCAGCCGCACAGCTTTTTCAAACATTTGTTCTAGCGAGTCTCGACATTGTTCGTTGATAAGTGCTAAAACAGAACAAGCAAGATTCGAATATGTGTTCTAGTCATTCGCAGTTTGAGGGCGGGGCACTATTCGGACACAGCGTGACGTTCGGTTCTTTGTTCGAAGGTTAGGCCGGTTGGCGGCAAGTACGTGGAGTACGCCGGGCGGCACAGTATGGTCCAGGAGGGCTCAGTTCATGTCAGCATCAAGCGCGTTTCACGACACTTTCGGCCGCGACGCATTCGGCAACTACGGCCGCCCCGGGGGCGGTGCGTCCGCCGGCCAGCAGGGCGCCTTCGGCCAGCAGGGCTCCATCGCCCAGCACGTCCCGGCTGGCCGAAACAGCACTGCGGGGCCCAAGCCGCGGGTCAAGCAGGCGCCGCTGCGGCTCACCCGGCGGGGGCGCTTTGTCTTCATCGGGGTGCCGCTGATTCTGCTGGCCGCGCTCCTTCTGTCCTTCAGCGGATTCCTCAACGCCCCGGCCAAGGCGGCAGAGTCCGCTGCCGGCCTGTCGTTGACGCCCACGGTCACCGTGACGGTGCAGCCCGGTGAGTCACTCTGGGCCATCGCCGAGGCCGTGGCGCCGGAGCGTGACCCCCGTGATGTCGTCACGGACATCATCCAGCTGAACAACCTGGATGCCGCCCGCGTTGTGCCGGGCCAGGCACTCTTCATTCCGTCCAAGTAACCGCCGGATCCGTCACAGTTTCAGGGCCCGCCGCGATCTCACTTAAACTGGTGCAGTGACTGACCAGCTAGAGCGCCTCAACCGACTTCCCCTCCGGACCAACCTGCGCGGCCTGACGCCGTACGGCGCGCCGCAGCTGGACGTCCCCATCCTGCTCAACGTCAACGAAAACACCCATGGTGTCCCGGCCGACGTGCGGGCCGCGATTTCCGAGGCCGTCACGATTGCCGCGGCCGGCTTGAACCGCTATCCGGACCGCGAATTTACGGAACTGCGCGAAGCCCTCGCGGAATACCTCGGCCACGGACTGGGCGCGGACAACATCTGGGCCGCAAATGGTTCCAACGAGGTTCTCCAGCAGATCCTGCAGGCCTTCGGCGGCCCGGGGCGGACCGCCCTCGGCTTCCCTCCCACGTATTCCATGTACCCGCTGCTGGCCTCCGGTACCGATACCGGGTACATCGTCGGGGCCCGCGCCGATGACTACGGACTCAGTGCCGAATCGGCCGCCCGCCAGGTCCGCGAACTCCAGCCGAACATCGTCTTCCTGTGTTCCCCGAACAACCCCACCGGCACCGGGCTAGGCCTGGACGTCGTGGAGGCCGTCTATGAGGCCGGCGAAGCCAGCCAGACCATCGTGATCGTCGACGAGGCGTACCACGAGTTCGCCCACGACGGCACGCCCAGCGCCCTGACGCTGCTGCCCGGCCGGGAACGGCTGATCGTCTCGCGCACCATGAGCAAGGCCTTCGCCCTGGCCGGCGCCCGTGTCGGCTACATGGCGGCGGCGCCCGAGGTGACCGACGCCCTGCGCCTGGTCCGGCTCCCGTACCACCTTTCGGCCATCACCCAGGCGACAGCCCTGGCCGCCCTGCACCACCGGGTGGCGCTGATGGCCGACGTCGAGGACATCAAGCGCCAGCGGGACAGGATCGTGTCCGAGCTGCAGCGGATGGGCCTCAAGCCGGCTGCCTCCGACTCGAACTACGTCTTCTTCGGCGGTCTGGACAACCCGCACGAGGTCTGGCAGGGCCTGCTCGACGCCGGTGTGCTGATCCGCGATGTTGGCATTCCCGGTCACCTGCGCGTCACCGCCGGGACTGAGACGGAAACCACAGCCTTCCTCGAAGCCCTCGAACGGATCCTGGCCGGCCGCGCAGTGCAGCCCGCCTAGACTTAACCCAGGACATCCACCCTGCCTGAACGCCGGGCACCGTCGTCATCCAAAGGACACCCACATGAGCAACACCGGATCAACCGCTGCCGAGGGCCGGACCGCACGCATGGAGCGGACCACCAGCGAGTCATCCGTGCTGGTCGAGATCAACCTGGACGGCACCGGGGTCTCTGACATCAGCACCTCGGTTCCGTTCTACGACCACATGTTGACGGCGCTGAGCAAGCACTCCCTGATCGATATGACGGTCAAGGCCACCGGCGATACGCACATCGATGTCCACCACACGGTCGAGGATGTTGCCATCACCTTCGGCGAAGTCCTGCGCACCGCGCTGGGGAACAAAGCCGGGATCCGCCGCTTCGGGGAAGCCACGGTGCCACTCGACGAGGCCCTCGCGCAGGCCGTCGTCGACGTTTCCGGCCGCCCCTACCTGGTGCACGGCGGCGAGCCCGCCGGCCAGGAGTACCACCTGATCGGCGGCCACTTCACCGGGTCCCTGACCCGCCACGTCTTCGAGGCGATCACCCTGCACGCCGGAATCTGCCTGCACATGAACGTCACCGCAGGCCGGGATCCGCACCACATCGTCGAGGCCCAGTTCAAGGCCTTCGCCCGCGCCCTGCGCGCCGCCATCGAACCGGATCCCCGGGTCGAGGGCATCCCGTCGACCAAGGGCGCGCTGTGACCGGCAAGGTGCTGAAGGACGGCGCCATCATCAACCCCGACGCCGGCAGGAAGCCGGCGTCGCCCGAGGGCAAGCCCACCGTCACGGTCCTCGACTACGGCTCCGGCAACGTCCGCTCCGCCGTGCGCGCCCTCGAACGCGCAGGCGCCGAGGTGATCCTCAGCTCCAAGCCGGAGGATGTGCTCAACGCCGACGGGCTCGTGGTCCCCGGCGTCGGGGCGTTCGAAACGGTGATGCGTGAGCTTAAAGCCGTTGATGCCATCCGCATGATCGGCCGCCGCGTCGCCGGCGGCCGCCCCGTGCTGGCCATCTGCGTGGGTCTCCAGGTGCTCTTCGAAGCCGGCGTCGAGCACGGCACCGAAGCCGAAGGCATGGGGGAGTGGCCCGGGAAGGTCGAACTCCTCCCCGCCGACGTCGTGCCGCACATGGGCTGGAACACCGTGTCCGTGCCGGCGGGCTCCAAGCTCTTTGCCGGGGTCGAAAACGAGCGTTTCTACTTCGTGCACTCCTACGGGGTCCAGCAGTGGGACTTCGACGTTATCCAGCCGCGGATGACGGCGCCGCTTGTCACCTGGTCGGAGCACGGTGCCCCCTTCATCGCGGCCGTGGAAAACGGCCCGCTGTGCGCCACGCAGTTCCACCCGGAGAAGTCCGGCGACGCCGGGGGACGCCTGCTGCGCAACTGGGTGGAAGGCCTGCGGGACCGTTCCTCGACCACAGCAGCGTCTGCCGCCACCCCCGCCGCCCCGGAAGCCGGGACCGCCTAGATGTGGCCGATCGTGCTGATGGGGCTCGCCGGCCTGCTGGTCGGCGGAGCGCTGTCCTTCCGCCAGCAGAAAAGCCCGCGCTGGGTCCAGGTCGTGTTCTACGTCCTGGCCGGGATGGCGCTGCTCGCCGCCTACCTCCTGACGCTGCCCGCCTGACGCCCGCGGCGCCCCGACCACCTGCCGACCCTGAAAACTGAGGATCCACGATGACCACCGAAACCCCGCTGCCCGTGCTGGAGCTGCTCCCCGCCGTCGACGTCGTCAACGGCCAGGCAGTCCGCCTCGTCCAGGGCGAGGCCGGCAGCGAAACGAGCTACGGCACCCCCCTGGAAGCCGCGCTGAACTGGCAGCAGCAGGGGGCGGAGTGGGTCCACCTCGTCGACCTCGACGCCGCCTTCGGCCGTGGCTCCAACGCGGAACTGCTCCGCGAAGTGGTCGGCCGGCTCGACATCAAAGTGGAGCTCTCCGGAGGCCTGCGCGACGACGAGTCGCTCGAGAAGGCCCTCGAGCTCGGTGTCGCCCGCGTGAACCTCGGCACCGCGGCACTGGAAAACCCGGAGTGGACGGCCCGGGTGATCGAGCGCTTCGGCGACAGGATCGCCGTCGGGCTGGATGTCCGCGGCACCACGCTGGCCGGCCGCGGCTGGACCAAGGAGGGCGGTGACCTCTGGGACGTCCTCGGACGCCTCGAAGAGGCCGGCTGCGCCCGCTACGTCGTCACCGACGTCACCAAGGACGGCACCCTCCAGGGACCCAACGTCGAACTGCTGCGCCAGATGGTGGAGAAGACCGGCAAGCCGGTGGTTGCCTCCGGCGGAATCTCCAGCCTCGATGACCTCAAGGTCCTGCGTTCGCTCGTGCCGCTCGGCGTCGAGGGCGCCATCGTCGGCAAGGCCCTCTACAACGGCAACTTCACGCTGCCGGAGGCCCTCGACGTCGCCGGCCGGCGCTAGGCAAGTCCGCAGCATGGAGCACCGGCCCGCGGGCGAGCACGCAGCTGACCTTCCCGCCACGTCACGCCCGTTGCCCGGGCACATCGCGGCGGCCCTGGCCGGCGCGGGCGGCGCGGCGGACTCGGCGGGCCAGCCCTGGGCCGGGCGCAGCCTGTCCGGCGACGACGCCAGGATCCACAATTTCGAGGACGACGACGGCGCGGCAGACGCCGGCTACCTGAGGGCGCTGGCCGCCCTCGCGGCCGGCGACGGCGACGAGGCTGCGGTGGTGGCCGCGCTGGCCACGGCGCGGGTCTTTGTGCCAATCCTCGCCACGCTCGCCGAAGAAGGTGAAGGTGCGCACGGCCTGCATGCCGACAAACAGGCGGACATGGCCCTCGTGACGCTCAAGGCCCCCGACGGCCGGACGGCGATGCCCGTTTTCACCTCCGCCGCTGCGCTGGCGGCCTGGCACCCGGAGGCCCGCCCGGTGGCCGTCTACGCTGCCCGCGCCGCACTCTCCGCGGTCGCTGAGGGGGCCGAGCTGCTCGTGCTGGACCCGGGCTCACAAGTGACCTTCGTGGTGCGCCGGCCGGCCGTGTGGGCACTGGCCCAGCAGCGGGACTGGACGCCGTCGTACGCTGATCCCGAGCTTGCCCGGAGCCTCGGCGAGGCCGCGGTTGGCTTTCCTGCGGTCCGCCGTGTTGAAATTCATCCAGGCGGTGGAGTTGCCTCGCGTGCGGCCGACGGGACGCCGCTGCCGGGCGGAGGCCCCGGCCCGGAACTCCGCGTGCTGCTCTATCTTGAAGACGGGCTCGACGCCGCGGGCGTCCAGTCCATCGTGTCCGGGCTCAACAGCGCCTGGGCGCGGAACGAAGTATTTGCTGAGCGGGTTGACTCGATCGAGGTCAAATTGCAGCGCGCAGCACAGTAGCTGACGGCCAGCGGGGGAGATCCCGGTGCTGCCGGGGGCGGTACCAGAAGGATGTAGTCCGTGAACTTCGCGCTTTACCGGGAGCTGCTCGCCGTTCGGCCGATCCGGCGGCTCCTGATGGTCGGGATGGTCGCCCGCATACCGCACTCCGCGGCCGGGGTCCTCCTGACCCTGCACATCGTCCTCACCCTCAGGCAGGGCTACGCCGCTGCCGGGGCCGCGGCTGCCGTGATGACCATCGGCATTGCCGTCGGCGCACCCTGGCGCGGCCGGCGCGTCGATACCGTCGGCCTGCGGCGGGCCCTCATTCCGTCGGTCATTTCCGAGGCTGTCCTCTGGTCGGTGGTGCCGCACGTCTCCTACGAGCTGCTGCTGCCGCTGGTGTTCGTCGGCGGCCTGCTGACGCTGCCGATCTTCAGTGTTGTCCGGCAGTCCCTTGGCGTCCTGGCCACGGGGGAGCAGCGGCGCACGGCTTTCGCCCTGGACGCGATCTCCACTGAACTGGTCTTTATGATCGGCCCGGCGGTGGGAGCCCTCGTCGCGACCGCCGGACTCTCGGTCCTGGGGCTGACCGTCATCGGCATCGCCACCTCGGTGTCCGGGCTTTTCCTGATGTGGTTCAACCCGCCGACCCGCAGCACGGAGCCTGGCCTTGCGTCCGACGCCGAGTCAGACGCCGACTTCGAGGCCAGCCAGCAGGAAGCCGCCGAGGTCGCCGTCGTCGCCGCTGCCCCGGCCCACCTGCAGGAGGCCGCCGCAGAGTTCGCCCCGCTGGCCGCCGCCGGGGACAGGCGCCACGAACGGGCCGGGCTGCGGCACAAGGTCATCCACAACTTCGCCTGGTTCACGGCCGCCGTGGCCGCCGTCTTTGCCGTCGCCGCCGGGGCCGGCATGGTCCTCAGCGGCACCGACGTCGGCATCGTTGCCGCCCTCGAAACCGGCGGCCACCAGGCCGAGATCGGACTGGTCTTCCTCTTCTGGTGCGGGGCCTCGGTGGTCGGAGGCGTGATTTACGGCGCCATGCACCGGCCTATCTCGCCGATCCTGCTGCTGCTGGGGATGTCCGCGCTGACCATTCCGATGGCCTTCGCCCAGGACACCTGGACCCTCAGCCTGCTCTCGCTCCTGCCGGGACTGCTGTGCGCCCCGGTGCTCTCTGCCGCCTCGGAGAAGGTCGCCGAACTCGTCGACGAGCGCCGCCGCGGCGAGGACATGGGCTGGTACTGCTCGGCCCTCACCGGCGGCGTCGCGCTCGGCGCGCCGCTCGCCGGAGTGTTCATCGATGGAGTCGGTCCCTCGGCCGGATTCGTGGCCGTGGGGGTGGGCGGCGTCGCGCTGTGCCTGCTGGGGCTGGTGCTGCAGCACCGCCGCCGGCGGCGCCTCGCCGCAGCCTGACGCACCACCCGCACCAGCACCCGCACCGCAAGACGTTATGCCCCGGGGCAACCGCACTGCGGGGGCGTTAACGGCGGCGGCGGCGGGTGGACCGATGTGGTCCGCCCGCCGCCGCGTTGCCGCTGGAAATAGTTCGTGCTTAGTTGACCGGGCCGGTGTACTTCTCGCCCGGGCCCTTGCCCGGTGCGTCCGGAATGCTGGATTCCTCGCGGAACGCCAGCTGCAGGGACCGCAGCCCGTCGCGCAACGGTCCGGCGTGCTGGGAGCCGATTTCGGGAGCGGCTGCGGTGACCAGGCCGGCCAGGGCCGTGATCAGCTTGCGGGCCTCGTCCAGGTCCTTGAGCTCTTCGGCGTTCTCTTCGGCGGCCAGGCCGAGCTTCACGGCGGCGGCGCTCATAAGGTGCACGGCGGCGGTGGTGATGACCTCGATCGCCGGAACCTCGGAGATGTCGCGGATCTGCTGTGAGACGTCGCCCTCGGCGCTGGCGGGCTGGTAAACGTGTGAATTACTGTCTGAAGTGCTCATGCTGGTAAGCTTGTCACAGACCGACTGATTGTCGTTATTTCGTTCCAGTATCACTGTCCTTCAGCAATACTGCAGCGGTATGACAGCCGGAACCCGTCCGCAACCAACATGCCCGTCATGCAGGTGCGCCGGACGGGATTTGTTCTGTAGAATCGACTTTCAGTTTGCAAGCGGAGTTCTCTCCCACCCGCGTCAACCGCTCTCCTTCGGGAAGCTTCGCAAGAAGCAAGGTTGCCGGGTACCTGGTCGGGCATTTTTCCCGGGCGTCAGCCTTGGCAGGATGCATGCCGCCTCTTACGAGGCAGGCAGTTCCGATCTTCGAGGCCTTCGATTGCTCCGGCAATTGGGGGCCTTCTCTTTTTGCCGGTGGAATACCCCTCACGAACACAGGAGCTTTAACATTAGCGAGCCAAGAATCAATGAGCGTATCCGCGTCCCCGAGGTGCGGCTGGTCGGCCCTGCAGGCGAGCAAGTAGGCGTTGTCCGTATTGAGGATGCCCTGCGTTTGGCTGCCGAGTCCGATCTTGATCTCGTTGAAGTTGCACCGCAGGCCAAGCCTCCGGTGTGCAAGCTGATGGACTTCGGCAAGTACAAGTACGAAGCCGCAGTCAAGGCACGCGAAGCCCGGAAGAACCAGACCAACACGGTCCTGAAGGAAATCCGCTTCCGCCTGAAGATCGACACCCACGACTACGAGACGAAGCGCGGACACGCGCTCCGCTTCCTCGGCGCCGGTGACAAGGTCAAGGCCATGATCCAGTTCCGCGGCCGTGAGCAGCAGCGTCCCGAGATGGGCATCCGCCTGCTCCAGCGCTTTGCCGACGACGTCGCCGAAGTCGGCGTCGTGGAGTCCAGCCCGCGGATCGATGGCCGCAACATGGTCATGGTGGTCGGTCCCCTGAAGAACAAGGCCGAAGCCAAGGCGGAGGCCCGCCGCGCAACGCAGCGTGCGGACGCCAAGGCCGAGAACGAAGCCAAGGCTTCCGGTGGCGGCCGCGTTGACACGTCCGGCGGCGATGCCCCCCTGACGCAGTCACTCGCCGATCTTCTTCCGGAGGGCTACCAGGTCCGGACTGAGGCCCCCGAGGCCGAGGTAACCGCGACGGAGACGCCGGCAACGGAAGCTCCCGCTGCGGAGGCCCCGGCCGAAAAGGTCGAGGCCGACAAGACTGAAGCCGCGGAGGCCCCGGCCGCCGAGGCCAAGGTCGAGGAAACCCCGGCAGAGAAGGCTCCCGTCCAGGAAGCGCCGAAGCAGGAGGCCCCCAAGGCTCCCAAGGCCGCCCCGAAGCGCGAGGCCCCGAAGTCTGAGGCCCCGAAAGCCGCGGCACGGCCGGCAGCAGCCAAGGCGCCCGTAGCGCCCAAGGCCGCCGCCAAGGCGCCGGAAGCCGCCAAGGTTCCCGAGGCTGAAAAGGCCGCTCCGGCGGCAGCGCCGAAGCCGGTTGCTGCACCGAAGCCGGTCCCGCGCCCCGCGGCGCCGAAGCCTGCTGCACGGCCGGCTGCCCCGAAGGCCGCCGCCAAGCCGGGCACCAAGAAGACCAACTAGTCCAGGGCTGCCGGACAGCAATGTCCGGCAGTAAGCAACCAGCACGCCGCCCGCAGGGGCGGCTGCACGAAAGACTGCAGGCCTTGTCTGCGGATACGTAAGGAGATCGGTTCCCATGCCGAAGATGAAGACCCACAGTGGTGCTAAGAAGCGCTTCAAGCTGACCGGCAGCGGCAAGCTGCGCCGCCAGCAGGCCAACCGCCGCCACTACCTCGAGCACAAGTCCTCCAGGCTGACCCGCCGCCTCGCCGGCGACAAGATCGTCTTCAAGGGCGACGCCAAGGTCATCCGGAAGATGCTCGGCATCTAAGTTCCAAGTTCTCTGACTGTTTGCCACCTGGCAGCAGTCAACTACCAAAAAGGCTTCTCAGGCCAGCCGGTTGTTCCGGCAGTAGACGCTTGGGATCAGAATTCTGAAGGAGTACGCACGTGGCACGTGTGAAGAGGGCGGTCAACGCCCACAAGAAGCGCCGGGTTATCCTTGAACGCGCAAAAGGCTACCGTGGACAGCGTTCACGCCTGTACCGCAAGGCCAAAGAGCAGCTGCTGCACTCGTTTGTGTACAGCTACGGCGACCGCAAGAAGAAGAAGGGCGACTTCCGTCGCCTGTGGATCCAGCGCATCAACGCTGCCTCCCGCGCCAACGGCCTGACCTACAACCGTCTGATCCAGGGCCTCAAGGCCGCTGAGGTCGAGGTTGACCGCCGTATGCTGGCCGAGCTGGCCGTCTCTGACGCCAACGCCTTCGCCGCGCTGGTCAAGATCGCCAAGGACTCGCTGCCCGCCGACACGTCCGCTCCGGCCGTTCAGGCTGAGGCTGCACCGGCCGTAAAGAAGCCGGCCGCCAAGAAGGCTCCCGCCAAGAAGCCGGCCGCCAAGAAGCCTGCCGCTGACAAGGCTGCCGAGTAGTACCTGAGGCAGTCCACGGACTGCGTCGTTCAAGAACCGGCTGGAAAAGCTACTATGGTTCTTGTATGAACGAAACCGGGCGCCCGCAAGACTTTCCACTTTCCAATCCCCGAGCTGATCGGGTGAGGAAGGTGGCACAGCTTGCCGGGCGCCCGGCCCGTTTAAAGCGCCGTGAATTCCTGGCGGAGGGGCCGCAGGCGGTCCGGGAAGCCCTCGTCCTGCACCAGAAGAGGCTGGCCGCGGGCGAGCCGGGCATCGTCTACGAGGTCTACGCAAGCGAGACCTGCCTGGACCGGCACCCGGATCTGGAGACCCTCGCGGAAGGCACCACCGCCTACCTCGCCACCGACGAAGTGCTTGCCGCAATGGCGGACACGGTCAACCCGCAGGGCATTCTAGCGGTCTGCGGCTTCCTGGACGTGAGCCTTGAACAGGTGCTCGACGCCGGCCCGCGGCTGATCGCGGTGCTGTGCCAGGTCCGGGACCCCGGCAACGCCGGCACCGTGCTGCGGGCAGCGGACGCAGCCGGCGCGGACGCCGTCGTCCTGACAGCGTCCAGTGTAGACATCTACAACCCCAAGGCAGTGCGGTCCACGGCCGGATCCCTTTTCCACCTGCCCGTGGTGCTTGGCGCCGAGATCGAGGAACTGGTGGCCCGCTGCAAGGAACGCGGCATCGGAGTGCTGGCCGCCGACGGCCAGGGCCAGCTCAACCTGGACCGGCTGCAGGACCAGAATGCCGCCCGCCGGCTCGGGGGAACGCCCCGGGAGTCCGAGTACGCGCTGGAGAACCCGACGGCCTGGCTCTTCGGCAATGAGGCGCAGGGCCTCGCCGAGGAAGAACTCGCCCTGGCGGACCACGGCGTGGCAGTGCCCGTGTACGGGGCTGCTGAAAGCCTGAACCTTGGCACCGCGGCGACGGTCTGCCTCTACGCCAGCGCCCGCGCACAGCAGGACGGCGTGACAAACCCGCCCAGCTGAGCTCCATACAGGTTCATGTCATCGGGCCGGCAGGAGGGAAACCGGCACGAGGCAAAAAAGTACGGCGGGGGTCCACCGGAAGGTGGGCCCCCGCCGTCGTACGTGTGCAGTTAACTGGTCTTGTTGCGTCCTGTGATGGCGCCATAGACGAGGGCGACCACCAGGCCGCCGACAATGGCCAGGAGCCAGGAACCGAGATTCCAGAATTCCATCCTGCCGCCGCCGAACAGAAGGTCGCCGATCCAGCCGCCGACAATTGCGCCGACAACACCAAGCACGAGGCTGGTGACCCAGCCGCCGCCGACCCTGCCAGGCATAACTGCTTTGACGATTGCACCTACTATGAGTCCGAGAATGATCCAGCCAAGAAAGCCCATTACTCCTCCTACATATTCGTCGGCATCCAAATGGTGGATCCCGATTATGGCTTCAAGCTAACATAGGCCAGTTTGCTTGTCAGCAGGATCACACCCAATCGTTATCTGCCCGGTGACCAGCGGCGTTGCTGGCCAACCGGGCAGCCTCCCTGTGCCGGGTACGGTGCTCTGGCCGAAGCGATCCACTCGCTCGCTGACTCCGGCCACCAGGTCCTGCCGCCATCATCGCCGGGTCCCTCTGTACGACGCTCGGCAACGGCATCGGCAACGGCATCTGGGATGCCCCGGGGACTGCCCTGATCGGCATCCTGCTTGTGGCCATCGCCGCCGTGCTGGCCGTGGAGACGAAGTCGCTGCTGCCCGGCGAATCCGCGCCACCACGGTTGGCATAGCCGCTGGGCGGTGGCAGCATTGCGGGCTACCGGACCAGCGGCCTCTTGCGTTCCACCAGTCCGCTGATGAGGGCGACGCCGAGGCCCAGGACCGCCAGCACGGCCCCGACCAGGGCAGGTGCGACGTAGCCCCACCCCCAGGCGATGACGAGGCCGCCGAGGAAGGCGCCCAAAGCGTTGGCGACGTTGAGGGCCGCATGGTTGAGTGAGGAGGCCAGCGAGGGGGCATCCGGGGAAGCATCCAGCAGCCGGGTCTGCAGCGCCGGTACCAGCAGTGCCCCCGCGGCGCCGACGACGAAGACCATGACGTAGGCGGACCACGGCCAGTGCACGGCCACGGCGTAGACCACGAGCGCCACGGCAATGCCCGGCAGCACCCAGTAGATCGTTCCCATCACGGACTTGTCCGCGATTCGGCCGCCGACGATGTTGCCGGCCACCATGCCCAGCCCGTAGAGGGCGACGACCAGCGGGAGCCAGGCCGCGGGAATGCCCGCAACGGAGGTCATGGTGTGGGCGATGTAGGTGTAAGTGGCGAAGAACCCGCCGAAACCGACGATACCGATCAGGATCGCCAGCCAGACCTGGAGCCGTTTGAGCGCACCCAGTTCGCGTCGGAAACTCGCATCAGCGTGCGGCTTCTGGAACGGCAGGAACTTCCAGAGCATCACCAGGGTGATGATGCCGATGACGCCCACCAGCAGGAACAGCAGCCGCCAGCCATAGGCCTGGCCCAGCCAGGTGCCAAAGGGGACGCCAATGACGTTGGAGACGGTCAGGCCGGCCATCACCATCGAAATGGCCCAGCCCCGCCTGGTCGGTGCGACCAGCGACGCCGCGATCACGGCCGCGACGCCGAAGAAGGCTCCGTGGGGCAGCCCTGCGGCGAAGCGCGACACCAGCATGGTGCCGTAGTCGGGTGCGATGAAGGACGTCAGGTTCGCGATGCTGAAGAACAACATGAGTCCCAGGGCCAGGTACTTGCGCGGCATCTTGGCACCAACGGCGGCCAGCAGCGGTGCCCCGATCACCACACCCAGTGCATAGGCGGAGATCAGGTGGCCCGCCTCCGGGGTGCTGATGTTGAGCCCCTGCTCCACCTCCTTGAGCAGGCCCATCATGGTGAACTCCGTGGTGCCGATACCGAATCCGCCCATGGCAAGGGAAACGATGGCAAGGGCAACATGGCGGGGGCCGGTTTTGGGCGTCGCCGGGGCGTGTGTGGTGGTAGTCATTCGTCTGCTTTTCGGTGACGTCCCCGGCTGGAGCCAGGAGAATGCGGCAAAATAAATCTGATGTGTGGGCTGAAGTGTGTAACGGGGCAGGCCCGCCCGGTATTCCGGGTACACGTCGAAGGCGGCCCTCTCCATTCTCCCCTAAGCGGGCGCCGCCCCTAGACTTGTGGGCGTGACTGGACTCATCAGCGTCGTCGGCGGCGCCGTACTGGACTCCCTGGCCGACCCCGGACGGCTGCTCGTGGCGCGGCGCACTGCGCCCCCGCACTTCGCCGGGATGTGGGAGTTTCCCGGCGGCAAGGTCGAGTCGGGCGAGACGGCCGAGCAGGCCCTGCACCGTGAGCTCCTCGAAGAGCTGGGCGTGAGCATCCGGATCGGCGCCGAACTGGACAGCGGATCCGCCGACGGCTGGCCGCTCAACGAGCGCGCGGCGATGCGGGTGTGGTTCGCGGAACTGCTCAACGGCGTTCCCCACCCCCTCCAGGACCACGATGAGCTGCGCTGGGTCAACCTCCGGAACCGCGATGAGGTGCTGGGCCTGCCGTGGATCCCGGCTGACCTGCCGATCGTCGAGGCGTTGCTGGACAGACTGCCGGTAGCGGATTCCCCGGCCGTTTCCGCGAACTGAGCTGAGCTCGCGGGCCGCCGGGACCCCACCTCTCGCCAAAGCGTGAAGCATGTGACTACGCTGAAGCGAATCGAGAGGAGCAACCCGTGCAGGTTGGGGTCAGGCGGGAGCAACGTGCAGGGGAACGCCGGGTTGCCGCCACGCCGGAAACGGTGCAACAACTCCGGGCTCTCGGCCTGGACGTGGCGGTGGAGAGCAATGCCGGCGCCGAGGCAGGGTACAGGGACGCCGCCTTCGCCGCGGCGGGAGCCTCGATCGTTCCGGAGCTGACCGCCGAATCACTGGATGTCCTGCTGCACGTCCGGCCGCTCGAGCCGGAGACCGCCGGGCGGCTCCGGCCCGGCACCATCACCATCGGCTTCGCCTCCCCGGGATCGGAACTGCCCGGGGTGGGCGCCCTCGCTGCCGCGGGTGTAACCTCGTTCGCGCTGGAGTTGGTGCCGCGCATCTCCCGGGCCCAGTCCATGGACGCACTCAGTTCCCAATCGCTGGTCTCCGGCTACCGCGCCGTCCTGGAGGCCGCCCTGCGCTACCCGAGATTCTTTCCGCTGTACATGACGGCCGCCGGAACGATCCCGCCGGCACGGGTGCTCATCCTGGGTGCCGGCGTCGCCGGGCTGCAGGCGATCGGCACCGCAAAACGCCTGGGGGCGCGGGTCGCCGCCAACGACATCCGGGCGGCCTCCGCCGACGAGGTCGCCTCGATGGGCGGCACGTTCATCCATCTGGAACTCGACACCCGAACTGCGGACACGTCCGCTGGAGGCAGCGGCGGCTACGCCCGTGAACTTGGCGAGGACCGGGCCAAACGCCAGCGCGCCCTGCTGGCCCCGCATGTCGCGGCAGCGGATGTCCTCATCACCACGGCGGCCATCCCCGGCAGGGCGGCACCCCTGCTGGTGACGACGGAGATGGTGGCCGGCATGCGGGCCGGCTCGGTCGTCGTCGACCTGGCCGCGGAATCCGGCGGAAACGTCGAAGGCGTCATCGCGGGCCGGGATCTCCAGGTCCCGGTGGACGGCGGATCCGTGACCCTGGTGGGGCTCCAGGACGCCGCCTCCGCGATGCCCTCCGATGCTTCCCGGCTGTTCGCCAAGAACGTTGCGAACCTGCTGGCCCTGATGACCGCCGAGGGCAGGGTTGTCCCGGACTTCGACGACGAAGTTGTCGCCGGTGCCTGCCTGACCCACGACGGTTCCGTGCGCCATGCCGCCACCGCCGAAGCACTGGAGGCCCTCAAATGATGGATCCGATCACGTTGTTGACCGTGGTGGTGCTCGCCGTGTTCGTAGGTTTCGAAGTCGTCTCCAAGGTGACCAGCAAGCTGCACACCCCGCTGATGTCCGGTGCCAACGCCATTCACGGCATCATCCTGGTGGGCGCCATCATCGTGGCCGGGCAGGCCAGCGACCCGTGGCTGCTGTCGATCGCGCTCCTCGCCGTGGTGCTGGCGACCGCCAACCTGGTCGGCGGATTCGTCGTGACGGACCGGATGCTGGAGATGTTCGGCAGCCGGAAGCCGGCCCGGCCCCGTGCCGGGACGGGGGAGGACGGCAGATGAGCGTCCTCGGCCCCGGATGGACTGCGCTGTTGTACCTGGCGGCCGCCGTCTGCTTCATCCTCGCGCTGAAGGGCCTGAGCTCTCCCCGGACCGCCCGGCGGGGCAACGCCATCGGAGCGGCCGGTGCCCTCGTGGCCGTGGTGACGGTGTTCCTCTCCGCGAAGCTGGACAACATCCCGCTGATCATCGCCGCGATCGCTGTTGGTTCCGCCGTGGCCGTCCCGGTGGCCCGGCGTGTGCAGATGACCCAGATGCCGCAACTGGTCGCGCTGTTCAACGGGGTCGGCGGCGGCGCCGCAGCGCTGGTGGCAGTGCTGGAACTCGGCCAGAGCGAGGACCCTTGGGTGCGGCTGGCCGTGGTGTTCACCATGCTGGTCGGCGCGGTGTCTTTTGCCGGTTCTGCCGTGACAGTCGGCAAGCTCCAGGAGCTGATCAGCACCCGCCCCCTGCTTTTCCCCGGTATGCCGGTGCTGATGGGCGCCGTGGTGCTGGGTGCCATCGCCGCCGGGGGCCTCGTGGTGGCCACCGGGTCGATCGGGTGGGCCGTGGCACTGTTGGTGCTGGGCCTCGTGGCAGGGCTCCTGCTGGTGCTGCCCGTCGGCGGGGCCGATGTGCCGATCGTGATCTCGCTGCTCAACGCGTTCACCGGCCTCGCGGTCGCGGCGTCGGGCATTGTGCTGGGAAATGTGCTTCTGCTGGTCGCCGGCACCCTTGTCGGGGCCAGCGGTACCATCCTGACCAAGGTGATGGCGTCCGCCATGGGCCGCGGCGTTACGGGCATCATGTTCGGTGCCTTCCGGGGCGGCTCGACGGCGGGATCCACAGCGCAAAGCGACCGGCCGGTGCGCTCCTCCTCGCCCGAGGACGTCGCCGTCCAGCTCGGATATGCGCAGCGGGTGGTGATCGTCCCCGGCTACGGTCTCGCCGTGGCCCAGGGCCAGCACACGATCGCCGAGCTCGCCACGGCCCTGGCGGCCCGCGGCGTCGAGGTGGTCTTTGCCATCCACCCGGTGGCCGGTCGGATGCCGGGCCACATGAACGTCCTCCTCGCGGAAGCCAACGTTCCCTATGAGGCACTGAAGGAGCTCGAGGAAGCCAACCCGGAGTTCCCCAACACCGACGTGGCGCTCGTCGTCGGCGCCAACGACGTGGTCAATCCTGCCGCCAAGTCCACGCCCGGGGCCCCGATCTACGGGATGCCGATCCTGGAGGTGGCCCAGGCCGGCCAGGTGGTCTTCCTCAAGCGGTCCATGCGCCCGGGCTTCGCCGGGATCGAGAACGAGCTGCTGTTTGATCCCAAAACCACCCTCCTGTTCGGTGACGCCAAAGATTCCCTCACCCGGGTCCTGGGCGCCGTGAAGGCCCTCTAGGCGGCCCGCTAAAACAGGGTGGGCTGCGCGGCCGCGGTTGCGGGCCCCGCGCCAGGGACGATTGCGGCCGCTTCGGGGATGCTGCCGGCCGGGTACTGCGCTTCCTCGTCCCGGGGGTCATTGCTGCCGGGATCGTCGTTGAGGTCGCGGTGGCTGAAGCCCTGCGAGCCGGAGAAGCCGTGGCGGGCTTTGAAGTAGCGGATGCGTCCGGACAGCCAGGCCCGGTACTCCTTGGAGGCGTAGGAGCCGGTGCCGTACAGCCGCCGGTACTTGCCGGCGAGCTGGGGATGTTCCCTGGCGATCCACTGCATGAACCATTCCCGGGTTCCGGGTTTGAGGTAGAGGGCGCCCGCGGTGACGCCGGTGGCGCCCGCCGCCGCCAGGGAGCCGAACAGCGAATCCAGGGCCTCGTCGCTGTCCGAGAGCCACGGCAGGATGGGCATGGCCATGACTCCGCATGGCAGCCCCGCCTCCCGGAGCCGGGTGATCAGCTTGAGGCGTGCGCGAGGACCGGGTGTGCCGGGCTCCACGGCTTCGGAGAGGTGCTCGTCCGTCATCGCCAGCGAGATGCCCACACCGACGGGCACCTGGGCGGCGGCGTGCTTCAGGAGCGGGATGTCCCGGGCGAGCAGAGTGCCCTTGGTCAGGATCGACAGGGGAGTGCCGGAATCGGCCAGCGCCCCGATGATGCCCGGCATGAGCTGATAGCGGCCCTCGGCCCGCTGGTAGGGATCAGTGTTGGTGCCGAGGGCCACATGCTGACGCCCCCAGGAGGGCTTGGCCAGTTCCCGGCGCAGGACCTCGGCGGCGTTGATCTTCACCACCACCTGGCTGTCAAAGTCCAGGCCGGCGTCGAAGTCGAGGTAGGTGTGGCTTTTCCGGGCGAAACAGTAGACGCAGGCATGGCTGCAGCCGCGGTAAGGGTTGATGGTCCACCCGAACGGCATCCGCGAACCGGCGGCCACTTTGTTGAGCACCGATTTGGCGGTGACCTCATGGAAAGTGACGCCGGCAAACTCGGGGGTGGTCACGGAACGCACCAGCCCGATCAGGGGCAACAGGGGATCGGTAGCGGGGGACTGGCTGTGCCCGCTCCTGTCTGCGGGTGCTTCGCCAACCGGGGACCCGGCTCCGGGGGCGCGGGTTCCCGGAGCCTTGTCGTCGGGCGCGGGTTTGAGTGCTTGTGCGTCCCATCTCATGGCTCCATTCGAATGTATGTTCGAGTTTAAGTCAAGGACCCCCGCCGGTCACCGGCACATCCCGATGGCACCGGCGCCCGGTCAGCGCCGCTTCCCGCCGGCCCCTCCTCACGGCCTGGCCTTAAGCCGCCTTGTTAGGCTGGGGCGATGATTCTCCTGACAGGTTTCGAGCCCTTCGGCGGCGAAAGCACCAACCCGTCGTGGTCGGCAGCGCGGGAGGCCGCGGCCAGGCTGCAGGCCGAGGGACTCGATGCGCGGGCCGTGGAGCTGCCCTGCGTCTTTGGGGACGCGGTCCGCGGGCTGGAAGCCGCGCTGGAGCAGTACCGCCCGGACCTGGTGGTCTGCGCGGGCCAGGCCGGCGGACGGTCCCGGATTTCGCTGGAACGGATCGCGATCAACTGCGACGACGCGCGGATCCCGGACAATGCCGGCAACGCCCCCGTGGACCAGCCGGTGGTCACCGGCGGACCGGCCGCGTACTTCAGCACCCTTCCGGTCAAGGCGGCGCTCGCGGCCCTCCTGGCGGCTGGGATCCCCGCCGAGGTATCCCAGACCGCCGGCACTTACGTCTGCAACCATCTCTTCTACGGGCTGATGCACGCCCTGCGGCTTCGGCCCGGAACCCGGGGCGGCTTTGTCCACGTTCCCTACGAGCCGGCCCAGCTGCCGCCCGGGAGCACGGATCCGGCGCTGCCGCTGGAACAGCTGGCGGAGGCGCTCGCCGTCGTCGTCCGCAGCACCCTGGCGACGACAACAGATCTCAGGCTCCCCGCCGGCGCCATGCACTAGCGGCCCCGGACCCTGCCTGCCCCTGCCTGTCCCGGACCCTGCCTGTCACTCGGCGACTCAGCCGAGCAGTTCCCATACGACGTTGACGGTGGCGCTGACGCTGGATTCGCCGGCCTCCACGGTGAGCGACTCCACCGCGGCAGCCCGCTGCATTTTCGCCACCGGGATCGGCGCCGGGTAACCGGTCTGTTGCGTGAGCGAAACCACCTTGCCCAGCGAGGCCCCGGCGAGGGACGCGAAGTGCCCGGCCGTGGTGAGGGCATCCTGCCAGGCGGCCTCCCGGGCGCGGGCAGTGACGGCCGCCGGATCAGCGAAGCCGAGCTCCAGCCCGTTGAGCCGCACATCGTTCCCGCCGGCCGCGACAGCGGCGGCGATGACGTCGGACAATGCTCCCAGCTCCCTGATCCGGACACTCAGCACGCTGGACGCCAGGTAGCCCGAGACGACCTGCCCCCGGCCCTCCTGCCAGTTCACCTCGGCGCGGACGTTGAGTCCCGACGTCGTCATGTCCGGGTCCGCCACGCCATAGCCGCGGAGTGCCGCCGTGATGGCCGCGGACACCCGGCCCGCCTCAGCGTACGCCGCGCCGACGTCCTCCCGACGGCACTCGACACCGATCGAGAGGGTCAGCAGGTCCGGTGCGGCTTCCGCACTGCCGGATCCGGTGACGGAGATGGTCCTGGGGCTGTCGCTCATGTCATGCCTCGTTCCGTTCGCGGGCGGGCGGTTCCGTCCTGCCGGGGTGCTTCGAACCCCTGTTGGTGGATTCCCTGTTGGTGGATCCGGTGTGGTTGTAGCCGGTGTGCAGCTCCGGGTAGCCGCCGGCCTGCAGCCCGGCGTGGCGTTCGAAGACGTTGCGCGTGCCGGGGTTGCCCGTCCGGGCCAGGGACCAGCCTGCGGCGAGGAAATACAGTGGGAGGAACGGCAGGCCCAGGCACCAGGCGTACTGGGTGCAGTGGCGCTCCTCGTGCCCCAGCAGCACCGGGTTGGCCAGGACCTCCGCGGGCCCGGCCCGGAAGATCACCACATTGCCGACCGTGAAGGCGCCGGCGAAAGGCAACCGCCAGCGGTAGCCGGTGGCTACCAGCAGTCCCCGGGGACCGCGGCGGACGGGGGCGCGGGCACAGCCGGCCAGCAGCAACCCCAGTGGAGTCGTTGCATTGAGTACATTGGCCAGCTGCCGCAGCCGTTGTCCCGGCGTCATGAGGCCATGCTAGCCGGGGACCCGCCGGCGGGATACGAAGCACGGGGGATGTAGCGGGGAGATACAGCGGGGAGTGACAAAGCGGTGGACGGAAGGGGCATGCGGCGGAGCGGAGCCCCGGGGGGAGAGGGATCGCCGTCACGTTCTGGCACCTGAGCCCGTTCAACTAGACTGGAGGGGAGTGCCCGCCGGAGCGATTTTGGCGAGCCCTGCCCTTTGTCAACGCGCCGGTCCCTGCACCTCCAAGGTCCTGTGCGTTGGCATGAACCGACTCGTAGCTAAGAACAGTAGATGACTGAAACTTTGCCGGGCGCCGGCGTCCCGAATCCCCTGGATGAAGCCGCCATCACCGCCGCCGTAGACCAGGCCGTTGCCGCCATTGCCGCCGCCTCCACGCTCGATGAACTCAAGGCCGTGCGCCTCGCGCATACCGGTGAGAAGTCCGCGCTGAGCCTCGCCAACCGCGAAATCGGCGGGCTGCCAAAGGACCAGAAGGCCGCCGCCGGCAAGCTCATGGGATCCTCCCGCGGACGCGTCAACAAGGCGCTCGCGGACCGAACGGTCGAGCTCGAAGCCGAGAACGACGCGCGCATCCTGGTCGAGGAGACCGTCGACGTCACGGCCGCCCCGCGCCGCCGTCGTGCCGGTGCACGGCACCCGCTGTCCACCCTGCAGGAACGCGTCGCGGATATCTTCGTGGGCATGGGCTGGGAGATTGCCGAAGGCCCCGAGGTCGAGTCCGAGTGGTTCAACTTCGACGCGCTGAACTTCAAGCCGGACCACCCCGCCCGCGAAATGCAGGACACCTTCTTCGTGGAGCCGCCCGAGGCCCATCTGCTGATGCGCACCCACACCTCCCCGGTGCAGGTCCGCTCCATGCTGGAACGCGAAGTGCCCATCTATGTGCTGTGCCCCGGCAAGGTCTTCCGCACCGATGAGCTCGACGCCACCCACACCCCGGTGTTCCACCAGTTCGAGGGCCTGGCCATCGACAAGAAGCTCAGCATGGCGGACCTCCGCGGCACCCTGGAACACTTCGCGCGCCAGATGTTCGGCGACGAGGCCCAGATCCGGTTGCGCCCCAACTACTTCCCGTTCACCGAGCCCTCCGCCGAGCTGGACATCTGGCACCCGGGCGCCAAGGGCGGTCCCAGCTGGATCGAATGGGGCGGCTGCGGCATGGTCAACCCCAATGTGCTCCGCGCCGCGGGCATCGATCCGGACATCTATTCAGGTTTTGCCTTCGGCATGGGCATCGAGCGGACCCTGATGTTCCGCAACGAGGTCGGCGATATGCGCGACATGATCGAAGGCGACGTACGTTTCAGCGAGCACTTCGGGATGGAGATCTAACAGTGCGTATCCCACTTTCCTGGCTGCGTGAATTCGCGCAGGTACCGGCCGGAGCGACGGCCGAAGATGTGATGGCGGACCTGGTCAAGGTCGGCTTTGAAGAAGAAGCGGTCCACCGGCCGACGGACACCCTCCAGGGCCCCATCGTGGTGGGCCAGGTCCTGAGCATCGTCAAGGAACCCCAGACCAACGGCAAAACCATCAACTGGTGCCAGGTCCGGGTGGTCCCCGAAGGACAGCAGCAGAGCCTCACCGGCGAGGGCATCGACCCCTCCGGTGTCCAGGGCATCATCTGCGGCGCTCACAACTTCGTGGAAGGCGACAAGGTGGTGGTCACCCTTCCGGGTGCCGTGCTCCCCGGCGACTTCCACATCTCCGCGCGGAAGACCTACGGCCACCTCTCCGCCGGCATGATCGCCTCCGTGCGCGAGCTCGGCATCGGCGAGGACCACGACGGCATCCTGGTGCTGTCCCGGATCGGGCTGGACCCGGAAATCGGCACGGACGCCATGGAGCTGCTCGGTCTCTACGACCAGGCCGCCGAAATCAACGTCACCCCGGACCGCGGCTATGCGTTCTCGATCCGCGGTGTGGCCCGTGAGTATGCCCACGCCACCGGCACGTCCTTCACCGACCCGGCGTCAAAGGTGCAGGCGCCGGCGGAACTGGCCGGCGGATACGGCGTCAAACTCAATGACGACGCCCCGATCTACGGCAAGCCTGGCTGTGACCGGTTTGTGGCCCGCACCGTCCGCGGTGTCGATGCCACCAAGCCGACGCCCCCGTGGATGACCTCCCGGCTGCGGCTCGCCGGCATCCGCTCGATTTCGCTGCCCGTGGACATTTCCAACTACGTCATGCTCGAACTCGGCCAGCCCACCCACTGCTACGACCTGGACACGCTGTCCGGTGACATCGTGGTGCGCCGGGCCGTGGCCGGGGAAAAGATCACCACCCTGGACGCCAAGGAACGCGCGCTCGACGTCGAGGACCTCCTCATCACCGACGGTTCCGGCGCGATCGGCATTGCCGGCGTGATGGGCGGCGCCGCCACCGAGGTGTCCGGCTCCACCACGAACGTCCTGGTTGAAGCCGCCCACTTCGACGAAGTGTCCATCGCACGCTCCCGCCGCCGCCACAAGCTCCCGTCCGAGGCCTCGAAGCGCTTCGAACGCGGCGTGGACTGGCAGGTCGCCGGTGTGGCCGCCCAGCGGGTCGTGGACCTCCTGGTCGAGCTCGCCGGCGGTACCGCCGTGGCCGAGGGGACCGACGTCGGCACCGCGCCGGACGCCGTCACCGTCGAGCTGCCCGCAGCCTTCGCCGCGGAACGGATCGGCATCGACTTCACCGAGGACCAGATCCTCACCTCGCTCGGGGACCTGGGCGCCGTCGTCGTGAAGAACGACGGCGGGTACCTCGTGACCGCGCCGAGCTGGCGGAACGACCTGGAAACCAAGGAAGACCTCTCCGAGGAGATCGCCCGGCTGGTCGGCTACGACCAGATCCCGGCGTCCCTGCCGGTGGCTCCTCCGGGACGCGGGCTGACCCGCGTCCAGCAGCAGCGCCGCCGCCTCGTGCAGTCCCTGGCGGCGTCCGGCCTCACCGAGGTCCTCGCGTACCCGTTTGTCTCCAAGGCCGCCAATGACACCTTCGGCGTGTCCACGGCGGGATCGCCGCGGAAGGCACTTAAGCTCGCCAACCCGATCAGCGAGGAGCAGGGCTACCTGCGCACCTCGATCCTGCCGGGCCTGATCGAGGTCGCCAAGCGCAACCACTCGCGCGGTTTCCGCGACCTGGCGCTGTTCGAGGCGGGCCTCGTGTTCCTGCCGGGCGAGACCCTCGGCACCGCCTCGATCCCGCCGCTTGGCATCAGGCCCAGCGAAGAGGTGCTGGACGGCCTGTACGACGGCGTCCCGGAGCAGCCGCTGTACCTCGCCGCCGTGCTCACCGGACACGACTCACCGGCCGCCGCCGGCCACGCGCCGCGTGCGTGGGACTGGGCTGATGCCCTGGACATCGCCCGGATCGCCGGCGACGTGCTCGGCGTCGAGATTGTCATCAGCCAGGGCCAGCACCAGGCCTTCCATCCGGGACGGACCGCGCAGCTGGCGCTCCGCACCGGAGAGGTCCTGGGCCATGCAGGCGAGCTGCACCCGAAGCTGCTGGCCGCCAACGACATGCCCGCACGGTCCGTGGCGCTCGAATTCAACGCGGACGCCCTCTTTGAGGCCGCCGCCGACGTGATCGTCGCCCGGCACATCTCCACCTACCCGGTGGCCACCCAGGACGTCGCCCTGGTGGTGCCCCAGGAGGTTCCGGCGGAGGAAGTGCTCACTGCCCTGCGCGAAGGCGCCGGGGAGCTGCTCGAAGACGTCGCACTCTTCGACGTATACGCGGGCAAGGGCATCGAGGACGGCAAGAAATCGCTGGCCTTCAGCCTGCGTTTCCGGGCCGATGACCGGACGCTGACCGCCGACGAGGCATCCGGCGCCCGCGAGGCCGCTGTGGCGGTCGCCCACGAGCGCTTCGGAGCAGTCCAACGCTAGAGTACGGCGGAAAACTCGCCGTCGCCGGAATCACCGTCCGGTCCGTTCGTCTTGCCGTCGTCGGACCGGACGGCGAGGCTTTCCTTGATCCCGCGGAACGCGCGCGTGCCGCGGGCATCACGGACCCGGCAACCCGGGGGGACTTCCTGGCCGGCCGGATCGCGCTGCGGGATTTCGCCGCCGGGATCCTGGCAGTGCGCCCGGGGGACCTGAGAACCGCCTATTCCTGCCCGGACTGCGGAACGGGCCCGGAGCTTGACCACGGCCGGCCCGGCTACCGGCTCGACGGTAGACCCGTCGGCCTCAGCCTGAGCCTTTCGCGCAGCCGCGGCTGGGCCCTGCTGGCCGCCGGCAGCGCCGTTGGCGCCGTTGGTCCTGGGGGCGCCGGGGCGGCAGTCGGCATCGATCTGGAGCACAGCGCGGGAGCGATGTTCCCCGGGTTCGACGACGTCGCCCTCACCCCTGGGGAACGGCAGCTGCTCGCCGCCCTGGCGCCGGACCGGGCGATCCTCTGGCGGACAGCCGCTTGGGCCCGCAAGGAAGCCCTGCTGAAGGCCCGCGGCACCGGACTGCGCATCGATCCGGCCTCGGTCGAGGCCTATGCGGAGCCCGGGGAGGGCGCCATCCTCGTCGACCTGGACACGGCCGCGCTGGGCCTGCCCGCAGGCTTTGCCGGTGCGCTGGCCGTCCTGGACCAGGCCTAGCAGCCCAACCCCCTCCGGGACGGTCCAGGTTCACCCCGCCCGGGTCATCCTCCAGCACAGGACGTATCAAGGTGGCCTCCGTCAGGCTTAGGACACCTAAGGGCCGGCATCAGGGTCCGGGCGTATGTACGCGAAGTCACGTTTTTTGTCAGTGCCTGGAGAGATGCTTGGAGTGTGGATAGCAGGGCAGCGTGGAGCATGGAATGCCGGGAGGCGGTGGAGGCCGTTGCGGCGTCCGTTGCTGCGCTTGGTGCTTTCATCGGCGCCGGCGCGGACCGTCCTGATGCCCCTGGCAGCGGTGGGCTGCGGGACGCCGAGTCTTCGGGCAGTGGTTCAATCCGGGCTGCCGAGTCTGATCCGCCCGGCGCTGATCCGTTGCGGGATCTGGCGGATGCGTCCCTGGACGGGCTCGCGGGGTTGGCCCGGATGGAGGCCCGGTTCGCTGCGTTGAAGGTCAGGTTTACTGCGGACTACGTGGAGGCGACCCGGGCGCTGGCGTCCCCGGCGGCGTCCCCTCATGACCGCGCCGTCCAGGAGATGGCGATGGTCGCCGAGCTCGCGTGTGTCCTGACGGTCAGCGAGCACGCCGCCGGCGCCCTGCTGGGTGAGAGTCAGGCCCTGACGAAGTCGCTGCCGCTGACCCTGGCGGCCTTGCAGGCCGGGACGATCTCCTGGGCCCACGCCCGGATCATGGTCGACGAGACCAGCAATCTGGATCCGGCCGGGGCGGCGGCGCTGGAGGCGCACTTCCTGGACCCGGACGCACCTAACCCGGCCCGGGGGTGCCCGGCCGGGGACCTCGTCCCGGGGCGGTTCCGGGCCAAGGCCCGCACGTGGCGGGAACGCCACCACCCGGTCAGCATCGAGAAACGCCACACCAAGAGTGCTGCGGACCGGCGGGTCGAATACTGCCCGGACCGGGACGGGATGGCCTGGCTTTCGGCCTACCTCCCGGCCGATACCGCTGCGGGTATCTGGGAGCGGACCACCGCCGCGGCCCGCTCCCTCCAGGGCCCGGAGGAGGCCCGTACCCTGACCCAGCTCCGCGCCGACATCGCCGCCACCTTGCTCTTCGGCAGCAACACCACCGGCGCCACCACCGGCACTTCGGGCGGTCCGGCAGGCAGCGATACTGCCGCCGGCGGCACCGGCGGAACGGGCATGCCCGCGGGTTCCTGCGGTGGCGGATGTGGGTGCGGGGGTGTGCCGGTCCCGCGGGCGCAGGTCCTGGTCACCGTCCCGGTCCTGTCCCTGCTGGGTGCCGGGGAGGAACCGGCGATGCTGGACGGGTACGGGCCGATCCCGCCCTCGATGGCCCGGGCCCTGGTCGCCGACGGCGCGGATTCCTTTTACCGGGTTCTGACGGATCCGCGGGACGGGGCGCCGCTGGAAATCGGCCGGACCAGCTACCGCCTCACCAAAGCCCAGCGCCACTGGCTCCGGCTCCGCGACGGC
>JAXMJF010000014.1:0-47883 GCA_034376805.1 Arthrobacter sp. | reverse complement strand
AACAGCAGCGGAGGAAGCCGTCCTCCCTGCCCACTACGGCACAGCGTTCAGCTTCGAGGACGGCAACGGAATCCAGCAAGGATGGGCAGGAAGAAGCCGGTGACGCGCCCAAGCCATACACACATTTTGGCCGCTAACCCGTGAACGGCGCACCACCAGCGACAAAAAAGCCCCTCCGATGAGGGGCTTTTTCGTCATATTTTGGAGGGGACGACGGGAATCGAACCCGCGTAATCAGTTTGGAAGACTGAGGCTTTACCATTAAGCTACGTCCCCGGGAATGTGCAGGAACTTTCTGCAAAACTTCCGGGCGGCTGTTGAAGCCGGATACAACTAAACCTAATTCAGGGCCCCGGTGTCAAATGTGCAAATGGGCGCAGAATGATCGTAGACTGTTCTGTGCACTTACGGGGTGTAGCTCAGCTTGGCTAGAGCACCTGCTTTGGGAGCAGGAAGTCGCAGGTTCAAATCCTGTCACCCCGACTCTGCAGGTACAGCCAGACCCTTGGCGGTGCAGAACCCCACCCCCTAAAACCAGGAGTACTTAGACTGTGAAGAGCGCTGTCGAGAACCTCACCCCCACGCGGGTCAAGCTCAATGTTGAGGTCCCCTTTGAGGAATTGAAGCCCAGCATCGCAGAGGCATACAAGACTGTTGCTTCGCAGATCCAGGTCCCCGGCTTCCGCAAGGGCAAGGTCCCCTCCAAGCTCATTGACCAGCGCGTTGGCCGTGGCTACGTGTTGGAGACTGCCATCAACGAAGGCCTCAACGGCTGGTACCAGGCAGCTGTTCAGGAAACCGGCATCCGCCCGCTGAGCCGTCCCGAGGTCGAAATCACCGAGGTTCCGGACCCGTCCGCCACCGACGGTGAACTGAAGTTCCACGCCGAGGTTGACGTCCGCCCCGAGATCGAACTGCCCGACTACGCCGGGATCAAGGTTGAGGTTGCCGCGGCTGAGTCCACCGACGCCGACGTCGACAAGGCCCTGGACGAACTCCGCGGCCGCTTCGGCACGCTGAAGTCCGTGGACCGTCCGGCTGCCGACAAGGACTTCCTGACGATCGACATCACTGCCTCCATCGACGGCGCCGAGGTTGATTCCGCCACCGGCCTGTCCTACCAGGTTGGCGCCGGCACCATGCTCGAAGGCCTCGACGAAGCCGTCACCGGCCTCAGCGCCGACGAGGACGCCATCTTCGACACCACCCTCGTAGGCGGCGAGCACGCCGGCGAGTCAGCCCAGGTCAAGGTTGTCGTCAAGTCCGTCAAGGAGCGCGAGCTTCCCGGGGCTGACGATGACTTCGCCCAGCTGGCCTCCGAATTCGACACCCTGGCCGAACTGCGTGAGGACCTCGCCAAGCAGGCTGCAGAGTCCAAGGTCGTCGAGCAGGGCGTGGAGGCCCGCGACAAGGTCCTCGACAAGCTCGTTGAGCTCGTAGAGGTTCCCGTTCCGGAATCCGTCGTCGAAGAGCAGCTCGAGCAGCACTTCAACGCCGAGAACGCCCACGGTGAAGGCGAGCACGACACCGAGGAGCACCGCGCCGAGGTCAAGGCCAACACGGAGCGCGCCTTCCAGAACGAGATCATCCTTGACGCCATCGCCGAAAAGGAAGAAGTCAACGTCAGCCAGAACGAGCTGATCGACTACATCGTCACCACCGCCGGCCAGTACGGCATGGACCCGAACCAGTTCGCCCAGATCATCGATCAGAGCGGCCAGGTCCCCATGATGGTTTCCGAGGTCCGCCGCCGCAAGGCGCTGGCCGTTGTCCTGGGCCAGGCCGAGGTCACCGACACCGAGGGCAACACGGTTGACCTCAGCGACTTCGTCCGCCCCGGCGGCGAAGAGGCACCGGTTGAGGCAGCAGCCGAGACCGAAGCCGAGACTGATGCCGGTGTCGAGGACGCCGCTTCCGGCGAAACAGCCGCCGAGACCGCGAAGAACGATGACCCGGCAGCAGTGAAGTTCTAAGACTTTTCTGTTCCCGCAGTTCCTGCCGCACCCCCGGATCCTCGATCCGGGGGTGCGGCCTTTTAAGCCGGGGATGAACCCTCCCGGGCAATCGTGCGCCGTCAGCGAACAGCCCCGCGCCTGAGCACACTGGTGCCGGGAAAACCGTTAGTGTCCATGTAGGAAAGTTCAGTGATGTCGTCCAGTGGCGTCACCGTCGCCAGCGAGAGGTAAGTACATATGTCACAGCAAGCAGGGGCACCCCGGATGGCTACTGTCGATCCGGCAGCCCAGGATAACTACATTTACAACCGCCTGCTGAAAGAGCGCATCATCTGGCTCGGCTCCGAGGTCCGCGACGAGAACGCCAACGCGATCTGCTCGCAGTTGCTGCTGCTCTCGGCCGAGAACCCCGAGAAGGATATCTACCTCTACATCAATTCACCGGGCGGCTCCGTCACCGCCGGCATGGCCATCTACGACACGATGCAGTTCATCCCGAACGACGTCGTCACCGTCGCCACCGGCCTCGCCGCCTCGATGGGACAGTTCCTGCTCTCCTCCGGCACCAAGGGCAAGCGCTACGCCACCCCCAACGCCCGCATCCTGATGCACCAGCCCTCCGGCGGCATCGGCGGCACGGCCTCGGACATCAAGATCCAGGCCGAGCTCATCCTGCACATGAAGAAGGTCATGGCCGAACTGACGGCCGACCAGACCGGGCAGTCGGTCGAGACCATCCTCAAGGACAACGACCGCGACAAGTGGTTCACGGCCAAGGAAGCCCTTGAATACGGCTTCTTCGACAAGATCGCGGCGCACGCGGGATCCGTGGCCGGCGGCGGCGGAACCAACGCCGACTCCAATGGCTCCGTCACCGACTCAACCGACGCTGCCACCGAGAACTGACCGGCACGTAGACAGCAATGAATTCAGGAGCAATGAACATGAACTACAACTTCGGTTCGACTGCCGGTAACCTGCCGAGCAGCCGCTATGTGCTGCCGCAGTTCGAGGAGCGCACCCCGTACGGCTTCAAGCGCCAGGACCCGTACACCAAGCTGTTCGAGGACCGCATCATCTTCCTCGGCGTCCAGGTCGACGACGCGTCGGCCGACGACGTGATGGCGCAGCTGCTGGTGCTTGAGTCCACCGACCCGGACCGCGACATCACGCTCTACATCAACTCCCCGGGCGGCTCCTTCACCGCCATGACGGCTATCTACGACACCATGACGTACATCCGCCCGGAGATCCAGACCGTCTGCCTCGGCCAGGCCGCCAGTGCCGCTGCCGTGCTCCTCGCGGCCGGTACCCCGGGCAAGCGCCTGGCCCTGCCGAACGCCCGGGTCCTGATCCACCAGCCCTCGCTGTCCGGTGGCCAGGGCGGCCAGGCTTCCGACCTGGAGATCCAGGCCGCTGAGGTCATGCGCATGCGGGCCTGGCTCGAGGACACGCTGGCCAAGCACTCCGGGCGGACGCCGGAGCAGGTCAACAACGATATCGAGCGGGACAAGATCCTCACCGCGGCCGAGGCCATGCAGTACGGTCTGATCGACCAGGTGCTGGATTCCCGCAAGATGAAGCCCCAGGCAATCACCAAGTAGCAGGCCATCAGGTAACAAGCAGTACCCGACGCCGGTGCGGCCCACTTTAAGTGGCCGCACCGGCGTCGGCTTTCCACCCAACAGGCCCAAAGTGACCTAGAGTGGAACATGTCACGGCTGGCGTCTCCCAAGGCACGCCCGTGATTCCAGTAACGAGTGCAGCGCTGCGCAGGAGAAGAACACGGCCGGCAGCAAGATTCTAAAGGGGTTCACATATGGCTCGGATTGGCGAGAGCACGGATCTGCTGAAGTGTTCTTTCTGCGGAAAGAGCCAGAAGCAGGTTCGGAAGCTCATTGCCGGGCCCGGCGTCTACATCTGCGACGAGTGCATTGAACTCTGCAACGAGATCATTGAAGAAGAACTCGCCGAAGTAGCTGACCTGGGCAGTTTCGAACTGCCCAAGCCCCGCGAGATCTTTGACTTCCTGCAGGAATACGTGATCGGCCAGGAGCCCGCCAAGCGCTCGCTCGCCGTCGCGGTCTATAACCACTACAAGCGCATCCAGGCCGGGCACGCGCCCAAGAGCGGCAGCCTCGCCGAAGGTGTCCATCACGACGACGTCGAGATCGCCAAGTCCAACATCCTGCTCATCGGCCCGACCGGCTGCGGCAAGACCTACCTCGCGCAGACCCTGGCCCGCCGCCTCAACGTCCCCTTCGCCGTCGCCGACGCCACCGCGCTGACTGAAGCCGGCTATGTCGGCGAGGACGTCGAGAACATCCTGTTGAAGCTCATCCAGGCCGCCGACTACGACGTCAAGAAGGCCGAGCAGGGCATCATCTACATCGATGAGATCGACAAAATCTCGCGCAAGAGCGAGAACCCCTCCATCACCCGTGACGTCTCGGGCGAGGGTGTGCAGCAGGCGCTGCTGAAGATCCTCGAAGGAACCGTCGCCTCGGTACCGCCGCAGGGCGGCCGCAAGCACCCGCACCAGGAATTCATCCAGATCGACACCACGAACGTGCTCTTCATCGTCGCCGGCGCCTTCGCCGGGCTCGAGGAAATCATCGGTTCGCGCTCCGGACGCAAGGGCATCGGGTTCGGTGCTCCGCTCAATGAGGTCAAAAACAACACTGATTCCTACGGCGAGGTCATGCCCGAGGACCTGTTGAAGTTCGGGCTCATCCCGGAATTCATTGGCCGCCTCCCGGTCATCACCACGGTCTCCAACCTGGACCGGGCTGCGCTCATCCAGATCCTGTCCACGCCGAAGAACGCGCTGGTAAAGCAGTACCAGAAGATGTTCCAGCTCGACGGCGTCGAGCTGGTCTTCGATGAGGAGGCGCTGAACACGATCGCGGACCAGGCGCTCGAACGCGGCACCGGCGCCCGCGGGCTCCGCGCCATCATGGAGGAAGTCCTGCTCCCGGTGATGTTCGACCTGCCCAGCCGCGACGACATCGCCACGGTGGTCATCACCGAGGACGTCGTCTCCAAGAAGGCCGCGCCGACCATGATCGCCCACGACGTCAAGCGCCGCAAGTCCGCCTGATCCGGAATAAACAAGCCGCACCGGTCGCTGTCGCCTGTGACGCGTCCGGTCTTTGGGCTGGCGCCGTGCACCTTTCCCCGCAGACTTCCCAAGGAGAACACCTGTGCCTGAGACCAACAAAGCTGACTTCTGGTTTGACCCGATGTGCCCGTTTGCCTGGGTGACTTCCCGCTGGATCAGCGAGGTGGAAAACGTCCGGGACATCAGCACCGAATGGCACGTCATGAGCCTGGCCATGCTCAACGACGGCCGCGAGGAGCTCCCGGAGGAGTACAAGGCGTTCCTGGTCAAGGCCTGGGCTCCGGTGCGGGTCATCACGGCTGCCGCCGAGCAGCACGGCACCGAGCACATCAGGGCCCTCTACGATGCCATGGGCACCAAGATCCACAACGAGGGCAACAAGGACATCGCGGAGGTGATTTCGAAGTCCCTCGCCGAAGTCGGCCTGCCCGCGGAACTGGCAGCGGCCGGCCAGGACGATGCCTTCGACGCCGCGCTGCGGACCAGCCATGAGGCCGGAATCTCGCTGGTGGGCCAGGACGTGGGCACACCCATCGTTGCGTTCAACGGAACCGCCTTTTTCGGCCCCGTGCTCACGCGCATCCCGCGGGGCGAGGAAGCCGGACGGCTGTGGGATGCCTCGGTGGCCCTGGCCTCGTTCCCGTACTTCTTCGAAATCAAGCGCAGCCGCACCGAGGACCCCGTGTTCAACTAAGGCCCGGACGGGCAAAGGCACGCCGCCCGCAGGACAGCGACGAGCCCCGGAAGAACTACTCCGATGTAGTTCTTCCGGGGCTCTTGTGCATCCGCAAGGACGGGATCACAATAGAACTTACCCACTTCGAAAGAAGCGGGACGCAGGAACCAAAGATTCAGTGACACTCATCCGACGCAGCCTTCGGCAAAGTCAGATGATGGCTACCAGTGACGAGGTAGGAAGACCTGAAAATCCAAGGATTCTGCCAGATTGTCTAAGACGTCACGTGACAATCGAAAAGTCGAAGCCCCACCAACGGCAAAACGCTGATGGGGCTTCCCCTTTGCCCAAAAACCGGCCGCGGAGATTCGAAGGAAGAAGCCCGGCGGCGCCGCGGTTGCCTCCAATGGCAGGGCACTTCTCCCGGAGCCGGGAGCCCCAGGCAACCCGCCCGGTGGTGTCCTGTGTCCTGTGCCCACCTGCGAACATTGGAGCGCCATGCCCATTACAGCCCACCTTGACCTGACCCTCAAAGCGGAAGCCCTGCCCACGGCGCCGGCCGTGCTCCGCGAGATCCTCTCCGATACGCGGGCGTTCCCCGGATGCCTCGGCGTCGATGTGCTGGTCGACAGCAAGGATCCGGCGCACCTTCTTGTCGTTGAACAGTGGGCCTCGCTGGAGCGCGACTCCGCCTACCGCGCGTGGCGGGCCGGCGACGGCGCGAGCGGGCTGGGGGAGCTCCTGGCGGCCCCACCGGTGCTGACGCACTTCGAGACCTCCTTCGAGGTCTGAGGCCCGGTCCGCACAGCCCTTGGAACAGAGCGGGGCTCCCCGCACGGCCTGAGCCGGGCGGGGAGCCCCGTCGTGGGTGCCGTGACGGCGGCCCTTATGCCTGCGCGGGCTCCTCGGCCGGCGCCAGGACGACGTCGCTGACGGTCAGGTCGCCGTCGCCCACCGCCAGGGTCAATTCGCGGGCGTTGGCCGCAGCCTTGAGGTCGGCGAGGCCGGCCTTCAACTGGATGGTGAGGGACTCCGAGGCCGTGATGGTCGCGGACAGCACCGCAGTGCGCTGCTTTACCTTGGCCTCCGACTTGGCCTTGCGGATGCCGCTGAGCGCGGTCCCGACGGTGGCCAGCAGGTTCGTGTCGCCGTCGATCCCGACGGCGGTCGGCCACTGGGCACGGTGCACCGAACCGGTGCGCCACCAGCTCCAGACTTCCTCCGTGGCAAAGGGCAGGAACGGGGCGAAGAGGCGCAGCAGTGTGTCCAGGCTCGTCGCCAGCGCCGCGAGGACAGAGGCCTGTTCGGCCTCGCCGGCGGCACCGTAGGCGCGGTCCTTGATGAGCTCCACGTAGTCATCGGTGAAGTGCCAGAAGAAGCTCTCCGTGATCTGCAGCGCCCGGGCGTAGTCGTAGTTTTCGAACGCCTTCGTGGCCTGCTGGACCACATCGGAGAGCTGCGCCAGCACGGCCCGGTCCAAGGGGTTGATCAAGGGCTCCGACGCGAGTGCTTCTTTCGCGTTGGGTCGATCAACCCCGGGGTTGCCCAGCACGGACAGGTCAGCGGAAACCACCGAGTTCTCCGTGGCGCCCAGGTTCAGCACAAACTTGGAGGCGTTGAGCAGCTTGATCGCGAGCCGGCGGCCGATCTTCATCTGCGCGATCTCGTAGGCCGTGTCCGCGCCGAGCTTGGCCGAGGCCGCCCAGTAGCGGACGGCGTCGGAGCCGTACTCCTCCAGCACGTCGGTGGGGACGATCACGTTGCCCTTGGACTTGGACATCTTCTTGCGGTCCGGATCCAGGATCCAGCCGGAGATGGCGGCGTGCTTCCACGGCGCGGAGTCCTGCAGGGCGTCGGCGCGCACCGCGGAGGAGAACAGCCAGGTCCGGATGATGTCGTGGCCCTGCGGGCGCACATCGAAGGGATAGACCTTGGCAAAGAGCGCCTCGTCGGTGCTCCAGCCGCCCACGATCTGCGGGGTCAGCGAGGACGTGGCCCAGGTGTCGAGCACATCGGCGTCGCCGGTGAAGCCGCCTGGCACATCGCGCTGGGCCTCCTCGTAACCGGGGGCCGCGTCCGCGGCGGGGTCCACCGGCAGCTGCGCGTCGGACGGGACGATGGGAGCGGCGAAGTCCGGGTTGCCGTCGGCGTCCAGCGGGTACCAGACGGGCACGGGCACGCCGAAGAACCGCTGGCGCGAAACGAGCCAGTCGCCGTTCAGCCCGGAGATCCAGTTCTCGTAGCGTGAGCGCATGAAGGCCGGGTGGAAATCGATCTCGTGGCCGCGGGCAATGAGCCGCTCACGGCGTTCCGCGTCCCGTCCGCCGTTGCGGATGTACCACTGGCGGGAGGTCACGACCTCCAGGGGCTTGTCGCCCTTTTCGAAGAAGTTCACCGGGTGCATGATCTTCTTCGGCTCGCCGTCCAGGAGTCCGGCAGCGGCCAGGAGCTCCACCACGCCTTCCTTGGCGCTGAAGACCGTCTTGCCGGCGATCGACTCAAAACTGGCACGGCCTTCGGCGGTGGTGATCCACTCCGGGGTCTCGCCGATGATCCGGCCGTCGCGGCCCACGATCGCGCGGGTGGGCAGCTGGAGCTCGCGCCACCAGGTGACGTCGGTGAGGTCGCCGAAGGTGCAGACCATGGCGATGCCGGAGCCCTTGTCCGCCTTGGCGAGCGGGTGCGCCTTGACCTCCACCTCAACCCCGAAGAGGGGGGAGGTGACCTTCTTGCCGAACAGCGGCTGGTACCGTTCGTCGTCGGGGTTCGCCACCAGGGCGGCGCACGCGGCCAGCAGTTCCGGGCGGGTGGTCTCGATGTAGATCTTCCCGCCGTCTTCGGTGAAGAAGGGGTAGCGGTAATACGCGCCGGCGACCTCGCGGTCCTCGAGTTCGGCCTGGGCCACGGCGGTGCGGAAGGTGACGTCCCACAGGGTGGGTGCCTCGGCCATGTACGCGTCGCCGGCGGCGAGGTTCGCCAGGAAGGCGCGCTGGGAGATGGCGCGGGACTTGTCGTCAATCGTGCGGTAGGTCAGGTCCCAGTCCACCGACAGGCCCAGCGTCTGGAACAGGTTCTCGAAGACCTTTTCGTCCTCGACGGCGAGCTCCTCGCACAGTTCGATGAAGTTCCGGCGCGAGACGACGTCGAAGTCGCGCTGGTTCTTGGCGGGCTCGGCCGGGGGCCGGTAGCCGGCGTCGTAGGCGGTGGTCGGATCGCAGCGCACACCGTAGTAGTTCTGCACGCGGCGCTCGGTGGGCAGGCCGTTGTCGTCCCAGCCCATCGGGTAGAAGACATTCTTGCCGGTCATGCGCTGATAGCGCGCCAGGACGTCGGTCTGGGTGTAGGAGAACATGTGGCCGACGTGCAGCGAACCCGACGCCGTGGGCGGGGGAGTGTCGATCGAGTACACCTGCTCCCGCGTGGTGTCCGGATTGAACTTGTAGGTCCCTTCGTCAAGCCAGCGCCGGGTCAGGGCGTCTTCCAGCCCCTCCAGGGCGGGCTTGTCCGGAACATTGATGGGGGCGGTGGTGGGCGTGTCTGTACCCTGCGTGTCTTCAGCCATGGGCCCAATTCTTTCATGGCCGGCGGTCCCCGCCGCGCAGTGACGGCTGGGGAGGCTGCGAACCGCACCCGCGCGGCCTCCGGGGGCCGATGCACAATTCCGTCAGCACTGCCCATGGAGGAACCCTCCAGAGCGCGGCCCTTGCGTGTGTAGGGTATCCGCTGTGTGATTGCCATCACGTCCCGCGGAGGTTCTAGTAGAGGGATGTCTATCTACCTAGCGATGCCAGCCCAAGCCGCTTCCGACGAAATTGGCTGGCTGGCCGCCGTCGAAAACGCCGCCGATACGGTCGTCCAGCCCGTCGCCGAAATCTTTTCAAGCATTGTCTTCTTTCCCATCACCATCGGCGAGGTGAGCTTTCCGGCCGTCGTGGCATGGCTTATCGCCGCCGGTGTGATCTTTACGGTCTACTTCGGCTTCATTCAGTTCCGCGGACTCAAGACCTCCCACGAGGTAATCCGCGGACACTACTCGTCCAAATCAGATCCCGGTGAGGTGCCGCACTTCCATGCGTTGACCTCAGCGCTGTCCGGTACGGTCGGGCTCGGCAACATCGCCGGCGTCGGCGCCGCCATGGCGCTCGGTGGCCCCGGTGCCACGTTCTGGATGATCCTGGCCGGTCTGCTCGGCATGGCCACGAAGTTCGCCGAGTGCACCCTCGGGGTCAAGTACCGGGAAGTCCACGCAGACGGGACGGTGACCGGCGGTCCGTTCAAGTACCTGCCCGTCGCGTTCAAGAAATTCGGCCGGATCCCGGCGAAGACGCTCACCGGCATCTTCGCGGTCTCCATCCTGATCTTCGGCATTGCCGGGGGCAACATGTTCCAGGCGAACCAGACGTTCGCCCAGGTGCAAAACGTCACGGGAGGCGAGGACGGTCCGCTTGGCAGCGCCGGAGCCGCGGTGATCTTCGGGGTCATCCTGGCCGCGCTCGTGGCCGCTGTGATCCTTGGCGGGATCAAGTCGATCGGTGCCACCACCAGCAAGCTTGTCCCGGCCATGGGAATCGTCTACGTGGCCGCCTGCCTGTTCGTTATCCTCGCCAACCTGGACCACGTGCCCGCGGCCCTGGCATCGATCATGGCCGGGGCTTTCCACGCGGAAGGCCTGACCGGCGGCGTAGTTGGTGTCATGATCGTGGGCTTCCAGCGTGCGGCGTTCTCCAACGAGGCGGGCCTGGGTTCCGCCGCCATTGCGCACGCGGCCGTCAAGACCCACCGGCCCGTGAGCGAGGGTTTCGTGGCCATGTTCGAGCCCCTCATCGACACGGTGGTCATCTGCACCATGACAGCACTCGCGATCATCATCGCCGGTGCGCCGAGCCTGCAGGCCGGCATTGACTCGGTGCAGGCCGGGAGCGGCGCCCCCGACGGCGTCATCCTGACCTCTGATGCCTTCGCCACGGTGCTCCCGTGGTTCCCGGCGGTGCTGGCCGTGGCCGTCTCGCTGTTCGCCTTCTCCACCCTGATCACGTGGTCGTATTACGGGCTGAAGGCCTGGGGGTACCTCTTCGGCCGAAGCAAGGCCTCCGAGGTCACGTACAAGAGCATTTTCCTGTTCTTCACCGTGGTCGGAACCGTCCTGACCTTCACCCAGGTGTTGAGCTTCGCCGATGCTGCACTGTTCGTCTGCGCCTTCGTGAACCTGCTCGGCGTCTACCTGCTGCTGCCGGTGATCAAACGGGAAATGCAGGAGTACCTGGCCGACCGGAAGAGCGGCAAGCTCAAGGTCCTGGGTCTGGAAGACGAGGATCTGGAACCGAGCACCCTGCCCTGATCCACTAGGGTGGTGCCATGAATGAGGGAATGCAGCACAAGGCAGCAGTAGTTACAGGCGCCAGCACCGGAATCGGCGAGGCCACCGTGCGTGCGCTCCGGACCGAGGGGTGGACCGTGTACGCCGTCGCCCGCCGCGCGGACCGGCTGGAGGCGCTCGCCGCGGAAACCGGCGCCGTCGCGCTTCCGGCCGACGTGACCGACGACGCCGACGTCGCCCGCCTCCTGGACGAGGTGACCCGTGCCGGCGGCGTCGACACGCTCATCAACATCGCCGGCGGCGCCCGCGGCGCGGACAAGGTGGCCGAGGCCAAGACCGAGGACTGGGAATGGATGTTCGAGGTCAACGTCCTGGGCACCATGAAGCTCACCCGGGCGTTCCTGCCGATGCTGCGCGCCTGCGGTGAGGGCACCGTCCTGAACCTGACGTCGACGGCGGGGCTGTCCGCCTATGAGGGCGGCGGCGGCTATAACGCGGCGAAGTTCGCCCAGCATGCACTCACTGGCGCCCTGCGCCTCGAAGAGGCAGAGCACAACCTCCGCGTGATCGAGGTGGCTCCGGGCCTGGTCCAGACGGAGGAGTTCGCGCTGAACCGCCTCGGGGACCAGTCGGCGGCCGCCAAGGTCTATCAGGGCGTCGAGAAGCCCCTGACCGCCGCGGATGTCGCCGACGTCGTCCGGTACGCCGTCGTGGCACCGCACCACGTCAACCTGGACCAGATCGTGATCCGCCCGGTGGCGCAGGCCGCCAACTACAAGCTGATCCGCAAGGGCTAAGGCTAAGGGCTAAGGCTAAGGGCTAGGGGCTAGGGGCTAGGGGCTCAGGGCCAAAGCGTTACGGGCTGGCTGCTGCACCGGCGGCCGGGACGGTCAGCGTCGCCAGGATGGCGGCGTGGTCCGTCCCGGCCACGCGGTGCACGGCATAGTCCGCGCTGCGCACCGACGGGCTCGTCACCAGGTGGTCAATTGTGATGCCGGGGAGGAACATGTCCTCCATCGGCCAGGTGGGGACCAGGCGCGAGCCCTGGGCCAGACCCACATCCACCAGTTTCCGGCCGTCGCCCTGCAGGAAGTTCCGGAACTCGGCATGGTCGTAGCTGGCGTTGAAATCACCGGCGAGAACCATGGTCCCCGGCCGTGACGCCAGCCGGCCCAGTGCCGCGAGGTCGCTGCGCCACTTCGGCAGGCCAACGCCCACAGGCGCACGTGCGTGGACGTTGGTCACTTCAACGACGGCCCGCTGCCCGTAGGCATCGGCGGTGAGCCGGATCACGGGCATCGGAAAGTGGGAGTCGGGGACTTCACCGGCGGCTGCCAGAGCGTGGATCGAGTAGACAGCATTCCCGGCGGCGCGGACCGCGGGGTCGCTGATCCTGTTTGGCAGCAGGGTGGCCAGGCCGGCAGCAGCCAGCCGGTCTTCGAGCGACTGGGTGTACTCCTGGATCGTCAGCAAGGTAATGCCGTGCTCGCGGACCAGCCTGACGATGTCCGCCGCGTCCGCTTTGCCGAGTTTGGCGTTGATGCTCATTGTCCGCAGCGCCACAGCCCCCTGCCCGGAATCCGCCACGGAATCCGGTCCGGAGCCCCCCGCGGCGTCGGGCGCGGCCCGGGCGTAGTCCAGCGGGACCAGCCAGAAGAGCTGCACGGCCACGAGGCCGGCCGCGCCGCCCGCCATCCATCGCCGCCGGCCCAGCACCGCGAACAGCAGCGAGGCGCCGGCAGGCAGCACCAGCCACGGGGTGAAGGACACCAGCTGGACCGCCGTGGTGGGCCATTCCCGCGGCACGGCCCGGAAGACGGAGACCACCACAACGGGAGCGGCCGCCAGCCCTGCCAGCCACCGCCAGCCGGAGGCAGCCCGGCCCGCAGGCGTTCGCGGGGCGGCGCGGCCCCGGGTCCGGAACATCATGGGATTCAGTGTAGGCATTGCGGGCCCGCCATAGTTGTTAGACTTCTGGTAACAGCTATGACCCGGCCATCACCGGTGAGCTTCCGGAAGAACGCCCCGGCGCCACGACTTTCCTGCAACTCAGTGCGCCAGGGCCGGTAGAACCGGACGGGTAAGCCCGTCACAGCAGTAATGAGCGGCCGGCTCCGGTGCTTCCCCACGGGGGAGCGGTACCGGTGCCGGTAAGTGAGGTGGTACCGCGGCGCCGGTGTTGTCGACAAGACAGTGCAGGGGCCGTCCTCGCATCCTGAATGAATCCATTTGTTCACTAGCTCAACCCAGGATGTCGAGATGACTTATTACCCGAAGGCCTCCGCCGCACCTTCCGGCGCAGGCGCCACCCCCTCCGCTTCCAGCACCTCCGGTGTGTCGGCCTCCGTGAAGTTCCCGGACGTCGAAGAACGCATCCTCAAGTACTGGGACGAGGACGGCACCTTCCAGGCCAGCATTGACCAGCGCCCCTCTGATCTTCCCGGGGGAAAGCGTGGCAGCAACGAGTTCGTCTTCTACGACGGTCCCCCCTTCGCCAACGGCCTGCCGCACTACGGCCACCTGCTGACCGGCTACGCCAAGGACCTCGTGGGCCGCTACCAGACGCAGCGCGGACGCCGCGTCGAGCGCCGCTTCGGCTGGGACACCCACGGGCTGCCCGCCGAGCTGGAAGCCATGAAGCAGCTGGGCATGACGGACAAGACGCAGATCGAGGCCATGGGCATCGACAAGTTCAACGACGCCTGCCGGGCCTCGGTGATGAAGTACGCCGACGAATGGAAGAGCTACGTCACCCGCCAGGCGCGCTGGGTCGACTTCGAGAACGACTACAAGACGCTCAACGTCGAATACATGGAGTCCGTGCTCTGGGCCTTCAAGCAGCTGCATGAGAAGGGCCTGACCTACAACGGCTACCGCGTGCTGCCGTACTGCTGGAAGGACGAGACGCCGCTGTCCAACCATGAACTGCGTATGGATGATGACGTCTACAAGAACCGCCAGGACCAGACCGTCACCGTCACCTTTCCGATCACGGCAGGGGAGACGGAACTGTCCCGGCAGCTCGCAGGCGTGCAGGCGCTCGCCTGGACCACCACCCCCTGGACGCTGCCCACCAACCTGGCGCTCGCCGTCGGGCCCGCCATCACCTACGTCGTCCTGCCGGCCGGCCCGCACGGGATCAAGGCGGCTTCGGCCGAGGCACCCGTGACCGGCAGCTTCCTGCTCGCCGCGGACCTCCTGGGCGCCTACGCCAAGGACCTCGGCTATGGCGACGGCGCCGAGGGTGCAGCGGCCGCCGAAGCCGCCGTGACCTCCCGCCACACCGGCGCCGAGCTTGAGGGCCTGAGCTACGAGCCGCTCTGGGACTACTTCCACGACGTCGAAAAGTACGGAACCGAGAACGCCTGGCGTTTCCTCGTCGCCGACTACGTCACCACCACCGACGGTACCGGCATCGTCCACCAGGCCCCCGCCTACGGTGAAGACGACCAGAAGGTCTGTGAAGAAGCCGGCATCCCGGTCGTCCTCTCAGTGGACGAAGGCGCCCGGTTCCTGCCGCTGTTCGGCCACGGTGACCTCGCCGAAATCGCCGGGCTGCAGGTCTTCGAAGCCAACAAGCCGGTCACCCAGGTGCTCCGCGCCCAGGGCCGCCTGGTCCGCCAGGCCAGCTACGAGCACAGCTACCCGCACTGCTGGCGCTGCCGGAACCCGCTGATCTACCGCGCCGTGTCCTCCTGGTACGTCGAGGTCACCAAGTTCAAGGACCGCATGTCCGAGCTCAACCAGGACATCAACTGGATCCCGGGCAACGTCAAGGACGGCCAGTTCGGCAAGTGGCTCGCCAACGCCCGCGACTGGTCGATCAGCCGGAACCGTTACTGGGGCAGCCCCATCCCGGTCTGGCAGTCCAGCGACCCGGACTACCCGCGGACCGACGTCTACGGTTCGCTCGCCGAGATCGAGGCCGATTTCGGCCGGCTGCCGCTGAACACGGCCGGCGAGGTGGACCTGCACCGGCCGTTCATCGACGAACTGACCCGCCCGAACCCGGACGACCCCCGCACCCCGGCGGAAGGCCAGTCCGTCATGCGCCGGGTCGAGGACGTCCTGGACGTCTGGTTGGACTCCGGCTCCATGCCCTACGGCCAGGTCCACTACCCGTTCGAGAACGAGGAATGGTTCGACACGCACAACCCGGCGGACTTCATCGTCGAGTACATCGGCCAGACCCGCGGCTGGTTCTACATGCTGCACATCCTGTCCACCGCGCTGTTCGACCGGCCGGCGTTCCGCAACGTCATCAGCCACGGCATCGTCCTGGGCTCGGACGGGCAGAAGATGTCCAAGAGCCTGCGCAACTACCCGGACGTCTCCGAGGTCCTGGACCGTGACGGCTCCGACGCGATGCGCTGGTTCCTGATGTCCAGCCCGATCCTGCGCGGCGGCAACCTCGTGGTCACCGAGCAGGGCATCCGCGACGGCGTGCGCCAGGTCATCCTGCCGCTGTGGAACGTGTACAGCTTCTTCACGCTGTACACGAACGCCTCCAACGCAGTTGACGGTACAGCTGCCGGGTATGACGCGAAGCTGCGCTACGACGGCTACGCCGACACCCTGGACCAGTACCTGATGGCCAACACCGGGGACCTGGTCCGGAACATGACCGCGCAGCTGGACAGCTACGACATCTCCGGGGCCTGTGACGAACTGCGCGGCTACCTGGACATGCTCACCAACTGGTACGTCCGCCGCAGCCGCCAGCGCTTCTTCGACGAGAACGTGGACGCTTTCGACGCGCTCTACACCGCGCTGGAGACGGTCTGCCGGGTCTCGGCATCCCTGCTGCCGCTGGTCTCCGAGGAGATCTGGCGCGGCCTCACCGGCGGGCGATCCGTGCACCTGGCCGACTGGCCGGACGCGGAACTGTTCCCGGCCAACCCGGACCTGGTCGAGGCCATGGACCGGGTCCAGCAGATCTGCTCCACCGGATCCTCGCTGCGCAAGGCCGCCAACCTGCGCGTCCGCCTGCCGCTGCAGGAACTCACCGTCGTGGCACCCGGCGCGGATGCGCTGGAAGGCTTCGCCGCCGTCGTCGCCGATGAACTGAACCTGCGCTCGGTCCGCCTGCTCGACGCCGGGAGCGCCTCCCCGGAGGAGTTCGGCATCGAGCAGAAGCTCGTGGTGAACGCCCGGGCCGCGGGCCCGCGGCTGGGCAAGAACGTCCAGCAGGCCATCAAGGGCGCCAAGTCCGGCGACTGGTCCGTGCAAACGATCGACGGTGTCGACGGTGTCGTTGTTTCCGGCGGGCTCGCGCTCGAGCCGCAGGAGTACACCCTGGAAACCGTCGTGGCGGAAGCCGCGGAGGGCGAAGGAACTGGTCGTGCCACAAGGGCAGCTGCCGTGCTGCCCGGCGGCGGCTTTGTGGTCCTCAACACCGAGGTCACCCCGGAGCTTGAGGCCGAGGGCGCGGCCCGCGACATGGTCCGCGCCATCCAGCAGGCCCGCAAGGATGCCGGACTCAATGTCAGCGACCGGATCCACACCACCGTCACTGCCCGTCAGGACGTGGTCGAGGCCCTGCTGGCCAACGCGGAGCTCGTGAAGACCGAAACGCTGACCGTCGAGCTGGAAACCGTGGCGGCCGACGTTACGGAACCCCAGGTCAGCGTTGCCAAGAAAGTTGAGGCGTAGTCCATGACCGATGAATTCTCCGTTGAAAGCGTCTACGCCGAGCTGTTGGGCCGGGCGCCGGAAAACAAGATGGAACCGCGGCTTGCCCCGCTGCACCGGGCCATGGACATCCTGGGGGAGCCGAACAAGGCGTTCCCGATCATCCATGTCACCGGCACCAACGGCAAGACCTCCACTGCCCGCATGATCGAGGCCGGGCTGCGCGCGCACGGTCTGAGCACCGGGCGGTACACGAGCCCGCACCTGTCCAAGGTCACCGAGCGGATCAGCATCGACGGCGCCCCGGTGCCGGACGAGACCTTCGTCCGGATCTGGGACGAGATCCGCCCGTACCTGGCCATCGTGGACAGCGAACTCGAAGCCGAAGGCCAGCCCCGGCTGACCTACTTCGAATGCCTGACCATCCTGGGCTTCGCCGTGTTCGCGGACCAGCCGGTCAACGTCGCCGTCATCGAGGTGGGCCTCGGCGGGATCACCGACGCGACCAACGTCGGCGACGGCCAGGTCTTTGTGGTCACCCCGATCTCGTTGGACCACACGGACCTCCTGGGCGACACCACCGAGGACATCGCGTACGAAAAGGCCGGGATCATCAAGCCCGGCGGATTCCTGGTCAGCGCCGCGCAGCCCCGCGACGCGGCACAGGTGCTGTTGGAAAAAGCCAAGGAAACCAACGTCCCGTTCCGCTTCGAAGGCGTCGAGTTCGGCGTCGAATCCCGCACCGTGGCCGTCGGCGGCCAGATGGTCACCATCCAGGGCATCGCAGGCCGCTACGAGGATCTGCTGGTGCCGCTGCACGGCGCGCACCAGGCCGAGAACGCGGCCGTCGCGATCGCCGCGCTGGAGGCCTTCTTCGGCGCTGAAAAGCCGCTCGACGCCGGGCTCGTGCAGGAGGCGTTCGCCTCGGTCACCTCGCCCGGCCGCCTGGAGGTGGTGCGCACCGCGCCGACCATCATCGTGGACGCCGCGCACAACCCCGAAGGCATCCGGGTCTCCGCCGAGGCCATCCACGAGGCCTTCAGCTTCACCAAGCTCGTCGTGGTGGTCGGCATCCTGCGGGAAAAGGACGCCGAGGAAATCCTCCGGCAGCTCAAGGAATCCCTCGGCGACCTGGCCGCCGAGTACTGCTTCACGCAGTCCAACTCGCCCCGCGCCGTGCCGGCCGAGGACCTCGCGGAACTCGCGGCGGAGCTTGGGTTCGGCGAGGACAACATCCACGTGTCCGAAAAGCTCGACGACGCCCTCGAATGGGCCGTGGAACGTGCCGAGGCCAACGATGACCTCGCCGGCGGCGTCCTCGTCACCGGGTCCATCACCCTCGTCGCGGAAGCCCGGATCCTGCTCGGAAAGGCGGACGCCTAGACCATGGCGAAACTCACCAAAGCCCAGCGCGACTGGCGCCCGGGCATGCCCAAGAAGCGCCGCTCCACCAAGGTCATGTTCGCCTCGACGGTGCTGCTGCTGGAGTCCTTCGTCGTGCTCTTCGGCACCCTCACCGTCTTCGGGCTGCGGCGGGATGAATTCCCGCCGGTCCTGATCTTCTCGGTCGGGATCACGCTGAGCCTCGTATACGCCTTCACCTGCGCGGTGCTGACCAGGCCGTGGGGAGTGGCGCTGGGCTGGATCCTGCAGATCGTGCTGGTCCTGACCGGCATCTTCGAGCCGGCCATGTTCCTGGTCGGCGGCCTCTTCGCGGTGGCCTGGTGGTACGGCATCCGGACCGGTATCCGGATCGACCGGGAGGCCGCCCAGCGGGAACGCGAACAGGCCGCCTGGGACGCAGCGCACCCCGAAGGTCAAAGCAACTAGACTTATTTCCGAATCCGACCCCAACACATTGGAGCAGCTGTGAGCCTTGAGCGCACCCTCGTCCTGATCAAGCCCGACGGCGTCACCCGCAACCTGACCGGCAGCATCATCGCCCGCATCGAGGCCAAGGGTTACACCCTGGCCGAACTCAAGAAGGTCGACGCGAGCCGCGAGCTGCTGGAGCAGCACTACGAGGAGCACGTGGGCAAACCGTTCTACGAGCCGCTCGTCGAGTTCATGCTCAGCGGACCGGTCGTCGCGGCGATCTTCGAGGGCCACCGCGTGATCGAGGGCTTCCGCTCGCTCGCCGGCACCACGGACCCGACGACGGCGGCTCCCGGGACCATCCGCGGCGACTTCGGCCGCGACTGGGGCCTGAAGGTGCAGCAGAACCTGGTCCACGGCTCCGATTCCGTGGAGTCCGCGGAGCGCGAGATCAAAATCTGGTTCCAGGGCTAACTTCCGGACCCGCCCTCCCCGCGAGATGACAGTTAAGGCCCATGTTCATGATGAACATGGGCCTTAACTGTCACCTCGCGGTGGTTAACGCGGGCTCATCTGCTCAGTAGCCGGAGGTCCCGATGAAAACCTGGATGAAGGCGAAGAAAATGGTGGCGATCACGGCGACGTAGAGCAGCGCCGTGATGATCCAGCCCGAGTCGCCCAGGATCCTGGTGGCGCCGGCGGGCAGGCGGATGACGCCGTGGGTCACGTTGCGGACGGTGACCCAGACGAACAGGGGAATCATCGCAGCCCAGACGACCATGCAGAACGGGCACAGGATGTGGATGGAGTACAGCGCCTGCGACCACAGCCACACCACGAACGCGAAGCCCAGGGTCACGCCGGCCTGCAGGCCCAGCCAGTACCAGCGGGCAAACGTGGCCCCCGCGAGCATGCCCATGGCCGTGGTGATGACGACAGCGAACGCCACGATGCCCATGAACATGTTCGGGAAGCCGAACACCGAACCCTGCCAGGTCTGCATGACCTGCCCGCAGGAGATCCAGGGGTTCACATCGCACACGGTCACGTGGCTGGGGTCCTTGAGGACCTCGAGCTTTTCCAGCACCAGGGCCCCGGAGGCAACCCAGCCCACGACGCCGGTGATCAGCAGCAGCCATGCGAACGGGCGGTCGCGGGTCATCGGAGGCAAGGGCCGTTCCGCGACCGACGTGCTGGAGCCGTGCTGCTGGGCGGCTGCCTCGCTGGCAGTGCTGGCAGTGCTGGCAGTGCTGGAAATGGTGGGCATGGAATGAAAGTCCTTCGGGTCGGGTGCTGCTAGCCCGATTCTATCGCCGGAGACTGGATGAAGTCCGGGAAGCGTCGTGCTGTCCCCAGTGATTCGGTCCACGGTGCGGGCCGGATGCCTCGCTTACGCCTGATTTGGCGGGTCCTGTGAGACAATGATCGTGGCTGGAACCCGATCCACATCCGGATTCCGGTCCGGCGACTTTGTTCCCAAGACCGCCAATGATGAGCAGGGAGCCACGGATCCTCTGATCCCGGCTGTCCCGCAATGCCATTGGACGGCACCTGGTTGTGACGTGTAGATCAACGGGTTTCAGAACAATTCCGCCGGCCCTCCAGGGCTGCCGCACCCCACTGCCGGTGCGAACCTGAGGGTATCCAATTGACTTCTGTCAATGCCTGCGGGTGTTGACAAATATTTGCCCCAACGGGTGCCGGATGTGGCGGCACGTCAGGGGCAGGAGTGTCGCCACATATGGATAATGACCAGGTTGTAACGGTTAATGACAACGCCCTCGGCGCCGACGATTCAGCAGAAGCCGCAGCTGTGGCAACCCCGCCGAAGCGGCCCGTCCGGACCCGCCGCAAGGCCCTTCCGAAGAAGGAAGCCCCCGCGGACGCAGCAGCCGCTCCCGAGGACGCAGCAGTCGCAGCAGTTCCCGCCCTCGGTGCCGCCGACGCAGTCCCCGCACAGGTGACCGACGCGGCCGCGGCTCCGGCTGCCGAAGCCAAGGCCAAAGCACCCGCCCGGCGTTCCCGCGCCCGCAAGGTCGCCGAACCCCTCCCGGCCTTCGCTGATGACGCCGATACTCCGGAAGCAGAGACGGCAGCAGAGACCGCCGCCGAGGCCGCTGCAGCTCCGGCAGAGAAGCCGGTCCGGCGCCGCGCCAGCCGCGCCAAGACCGCTGCTTCCGCCGTGGAAGCCCCCGCCGCCGAGACCCCGGCAGCCGAAACCGTCAACGGGACTCCGGCCGCGGAGAAAACTGTCGTCACCCCGGAGGCGGCAGCCGTCGTCTCCGCCCCCGTCGAGGCAGCCGCCGCAGCCCCCGTGGCAGCAGCAGAAACGCCGGACGAAGCACCCTCCGCCGCCTCCTCGCTCTTCCTGGAGCCGGGAGCGGTCACCTCGATGATCTTCCAGGCACCCGACCTGGCCGCCGTCGTGCGCCCGGCCCCGGCGGCCGCCGCTGTGGCAGAAGCCGACGAGGAAGAGGGCGAGGAAGGTGAAGGCGAGGACGCCGGAAGCCGGCGCCGCCACCGCAGCCGCGGACGCCGTGGACGCAGCAGCCGCGGATCCGACAACGAGGCCGGTGCCGAAAGCGAAGCCGAAGACACCGGAGAAGAAGCAGAGGAGGGCGCCGAGGACCAGCTCGAAGACGGCGTGACCTCGCGCCGCCGCCGTCGCCGCCGCCGCGGTGACCAGGACCTGGAACTGACCGGCGGGGACGACAACGATCCGCCCAACACGGTGACCCGCGTCCGTGCACCCCGCGCAGCCACCGAGGCGCCCGTCAACAACCGCGTCACGTCGCTCAAGGGCTCCACCCGGCTTGAAGCGAAAAAGCAGCGCCGCCGCGAATCCCGCGACACCGGCCGCCGCCGCACCGTCATCACCGAGGCCGAGTTCCTGGCCCGGCGCGAATCGGTCGACCGCCAGATGATCGTCCGCCAGCGCGACGACAGAATCCAGATCGGCGTCCTTGAGGACGGCGTCCTGGCCGAGCACTTCGTGTCGAAGACCCAGCAGGATTCCCTGATCGGCAACGTCTACCTGGGCAAGGTCCAGAATGTGCTGCCGTCCATGGAAGCAGCCTTCGTCGACATTGGACGCGGCCGCAACGCCGTGCTCTACGCCGGTGAAGTGAACTGGGAATCCGTCAACCTCGAGGGCAAGCAGCGCCGGATCGAGAACGCGCTGAAGTCCGGCGACTCCGTGCTGGTCCAGGTCACCAAGGACCCGGTCGGGCACAAGGGCGCCCGCCTCACGAGCCAGATCTCGCTGCCGGGCCGCTACCTTGTCTACGTTCCCGGCGGTTCCATGACCGGAATCTCCCGCAAGCTGCCCGACGTCGAACGCAACCGCCTGAAGCGGATCCTCAAGGACCGCCTGCCGGAAGATGCGGGCGTCATTGTCCGCACCGCCGCCGAGGGTGCGTCCGAGGAAGAGCTCACGCACGACATCAACCGCCTCCGCGCCCAGTGGGAAGGCATCGAGGGACAGTCGACCTCGACCAAGATCCTCGCCCCCGAACTGCTCTACGGCGAACCCGATCTGACCATCAAGGTGGTCCGTGACGTCTTCAATGAGGACTTCTCCAAGCTGATCGTCTCCGGCGAGGAAGCCTGGGACACCATCGAGGCCTACGTCACCTACGTGGCCCCGGACCTCGTGGGCCGGCTGGAGAAGTGGACCAAGGACACGGACATCTTCGCCGCATGGCGCATCGACGAGCAGATCCACAAGGCCCTGGACCGCAAGGTCTTCCTGCCCTCCGGCGGCTCCCTCGTGATCGACCGCACCGAAGCCATGACCGTGGTGGACGTCAATACCGGCAAATTCACCGGCAGCGGCGGCAACCTCGAAGAAACCGTCACCAAGAACAACCTCGAAGCAGCCGAGGAAGTCGTCCGGCAGCTCCGGCTCCGCGACATCGGCGGCATCATCGTGATCGACTTCATCGACATGGTGCTCGAATCGAACCGCGACCTCGTGCTGCGCCGCATGGTGGAGTGCCTGGGCCGGGACCGCACCAAGCACCAGGTCGCCGAAGTGACCTCGCTGGGCCTTGTGCAGATGACGCGCAAGCGGATGGGCACCGGGCTGCTGGAAGTCTTCGGCGAACAGTGCGAAACCTGCGCCGGCCGCGGCATCGTCACCCACGATGAGCCGGTGGAGCACCGCCGCGCCAACGTCGTGGCGGCCGAGCACCACGTCCCGCGGACTGAGCACCAGCCCGCCGCCGCGCGGACCGAACGCAAGGGCCGCCGCCGCGGCAGGGGCGGCCAGGGCACGGACGAGCAGACCGCCCCGGCAGCAGTCCACACCGAGCCCTCCGAGGCCGAGCGCCACGCCAAGGCCGAGGCGACCCGCGCCGCGCTGGCGAACATCGCCGCAGCGGCGCACGCCGCCCACCTGCATGACGGGGAAGCAGCCACCGCTGCCGACGCCGGGACCCGCCAGGCTGCCCTCGAGGCAGCCGTCGAGCTGGCCGCCACGGAGGAAGCTGCCGGACGTCCCGCCGCCGTGCTGACGTTCGGCGGCGAGCAGGTCGCCCTGCCGTTTGTGGAACACGCCGACGAGACGAGCGCGCCCGCGCTCACCCTGGACCTCCTGACCGAGGCCTTCGCCCACCTGGGTGAAGCCGAGGCAGCACCGGCAGCCACGGCCCCCGCAGCGACGGCCTCGGCCGCGCAGGAACCGGCTCTGCAGGAAACGGCTGCGCCGTCCGTGAGCGCGCCGGCAACGAAGGCTCCGGCAGCCCGGACCGCAACGGCCGCCGCTCCGGCGCGCACGGGCGGAACCGGACCGGGACGCGCCCAGGCGCCGGGTTCCCAGACCGAAGCGGAAGCCGAGGCCGGCACCTCCAGGGCACGCCGCGGACGCCGCAACCGCAGCGCCAGCCGCGCCCAGGGCGCAGCCAACGAGACCTCGGTGGAACAGCGCCAGGAAACCCGGCAGGCAGCCGCCGTTTCGGTGCATGAGGCCAAGGTCCCGGCGGCCACCACGCCGGCGGCCAAGCCTGCCGCGAGCGAACCGATCATCCTCGGAGTAGGGGTTCCGGCCTCGGAGCTCTAGCACCGGAACAGTTCAGCAGGGCCGCGGGTGCGGTCCGGACGTCGTAGCAATACGACCAGGTCCGGGCTGCACCCGCGACTTCGTTAAGGGATACGGCTAGGCTGGATCACTGACACGGGGTGCCGCGCATCGAGCCGGCTGAGATCCAGACCCGTTGAACCTGTCCGGTTAGCACCGGCGAAGGGATGTCTCTCTTGACCACCACCTCCACGTTTCTTCCGCATGTCCCTGACCTCCCGGCACCCCGGATCCCGCGGGTGCTCGCGGTCGCCGGATCCGACCCCTCCGGCGGCGCAGGGATCCAGGCCGACCTCAAAAGCATCGCCGCGCACGGCGGCTACGGCATGGCGGCCATCACCGCCCTGACCGCGCAGAACACCCGCGGCGTCAGCGCCGTCCATGTCCCGCCGCCAGAGTTCCTTACGGCACAGCTGGACGCCGTCAGCCAGGACATCGGCATCGACGCCGTCAAAATCGGGATGCTGGGGGATGCGGCCGTGATCGCCGCCGTCCGCAGCTGGCTGGAAAAGGTCCGGCCCGCCGTCGTCGTCCTGGACCCGGTGATGGTGGCGACAAGCGGCGACCGGCTGCTCCAGGCGTCTGCCGAGGCGGCGTTGCAGGAGCTGCTGCCGTACGCGGACCTGATCACCCCCAACCTTGCCGAACTCGCCCTCCTGCTCCACGAGCCCGTCGCCGGGAACTGGGCTGCGGCGCTGCAACAGGGCAAACGGCTGGCGGCCCAGACCGGGGCGACGGTCCTGGTGAAGGGCGGCCACCTCGACGGCGCCGGCTGCCCGGACGCGCTGGTCAACACCGCAGGACTGCTGGCCCAGGACGTCGTTGTGGTGCCGGGGGAGCGGGTACCCACCCGCAACAGCCACGGCACCGGATGCTCGTTGTCCTCGTCGATGGCGACCGTGCAGGCCAGAATCATTGGACACAACGAGCCGGGGGACTGGGAGGCCGCGCTCCGCGAGGTCAAGCCCTGGCTGCAGGAGGCCCTGCGCACCTCGGCGGACCTCGACGTCGGAACCGGCAGCGGCCCGGTCCATCATTTCCACCACGTCCAGCAGCACACCCAGGACCATGGCAGGACCGGCCCCGTCCCGGCCGCGGGCACCTTCGCCGCCGCGCTCCGGGAAGCGGCCACCGGGGACCTGGCGGCGATCTACGGGCTGGACTTCATCAAGGCCCTGGCCGACGGGTCGCTGCCGGAGAAGGAGTTTGCCTACTACCTCTCCCAGGATGCCCTGTACCTGAACGGCTATTCCCGCGTCCTGGCCCGCGCCGCCGCAATCGCGCCCACGGAGGCCGAGCAGCTCTTCTGGGCCCGTTCCGCACAGAACTGCCTCGAAGTCGAGTCGGAGCTGCACCGCACCTGGCTGGGCACCCGCTCGGCCGGGGTGACGCCGGGGCCGGTCACCAAGTCCTATGTGGACCATCTGCTGGCCGCCTCGGTCTCCGGCAGCTATGGTGTGCTGGTGGCCGCTGTACTGCCGTGCTTCTGGCTCTACGCAGAGGTGGGGGAGACCCTGCACGCGCAGTTCCTCGCCGCCGGCGCCCCGGACGCGCACCCCTATGCGGCGTGGCTGCGCACCTATGCGGATGAGGAGTTCGCCGCCGCCACCCGGCAGGCCGTCGCCTATGCCGACGCGGCGGGACTAGCGGCCTCGGAGAGCGAACGGCAGGCCATGACGACGGCCTTCCGGCACTCCGCCCGGTACGAGGTCGATTTCTTCGACGCGCCGCGTCTGCACGCCTGACCCCGGGGGCCGGGCGGAGCCTGTACGATAGGTGGGCACGGTTCCGGAAGTCGTTGCGGCAACACCCTGTCCACACAGAGTGGCGCCTACCACGTACCTCCCTTCGGAACCAGCCTCATTTGCGGCCGAAGGCAAAATTAGCGTAGTCTAGATCTTCGGTGCTTACGCCAACACTTGGGTTATGACCTTGAGGACGCTCCACTTGATTTCGAGTGCGATTGTCCACGGGATAGCTCATGGGTCCCCCCGGGGAACCCACCGGCGTAGAGGCACAGCGTGAGCCGGACCAAAAACTTTGGACCCAGGTTCCGCACGCAAATCTAGTAATAAACGTCGAGAGAAGTGAGTTCCCCAGTGGTGTACGCGATTGTCCGCGCAGGCGGCCGCCAAGAGAAGGTTTCCGTTGGAGACTTCGTTACCCTGAACCGCGTCCCCGGTGGAGCCGGCAGCACCTTTGAGTTGCCCGCACTGCTCCTGGTCGACGGTGACAAGGTCACGTCTGCAGCTTCGGACCTGGCCAAGGTAAAGGTTACGGCTGAGATCCTTGAGGACCTTCGCGGTCCCAAGATCGTCATCCAGAAGTTCAAGAACAAGACCGGTTACAAGAAGCGCCAGGGTCACCGTCAGGAATTGACCAAGGTCAAGATCACCGGTATCAAGTAACTAATCGTTACTGTTCAGGTTTTCAGCAGATTCCCCAGAATTTTAAGGCAGGCATTTCCAAATGGCACATAAAAAAGGCGCGAGTTCCACTCGCAACGGTCGTGACTCGAACGCCCAGTACCTCGGCGTCAAGCGCTTCGGCGGCCAGGTAGTTTCCGCAGGCGAGATCATCGTCCGCCAGCGTGGCACCCACTTCCACCCGGGCGCCGGCGTTGGCCGTGGCGGCGACGACACCCTGTTCGCCCTGACCCCCGGCGCTGTCGAGTTCGGCACCCGCCGCGGTCGTCGCGTTGTGAACATTGTGGCTGCAGCAGCTGCAGAGTAACAACAAGTCTTAAGTCGGTGGGGCGGACCATTAGGTCCGCTCCACCGGTGTTTTAACCGCATTACAATCATCTTGGGAGTCTTTGGACACCCGGGGAACAGCACTGAGGAGATCCACGTGGCTAGCTTTGTAGACCGGGTAGTACTGCACGTATCCGGCGGTACCGGCGGCCACGGCTGTGTCTCCGTTCACCGCGAGAAGTTCAAGCCGCTCGGTGGTCCCGACGGCGGCAACGGCGGCAACGGTGGCGACGTCATCCTGCGCGTCGACCCCCAGACCACCACCCTGCTTGACTACCACCACGCCCCGCACCGCCACGCCACCAACGGCGGCCCCGGCATGGGCGACTGGCGAGCCGGCAAGCACGGCGAGACCCTGATCCTCCCGGTCCCCGAGGGCACCGTGGTCAAGTCCAAGGACGGCACGGTCCTCGCGGACCTCGTCGGCGAAGGCATGGAATACATCGCGGCCGCCGGCGGCATCGGCGGCCTGGGCAATGCCTCGCTGTCCTCGCAGAAGCGCCGCGCCCCCGGCTTCGCGCTGCTCGGCATCGAAGGCGAATCCAGCGACGTTGTCCTGGAACTGAAATCCATCGCCGACATCGCCCTCGTCGGCTTCCCCTCCGCCGGGAAGTCCAGCCTGATCGCCGCCATGTCCGCCGCGCGGCCCAAGATCGCCGATTACCCCTTCACCACCCTGATCCCGAACCTCGGTGTGGTCCAGGCCGGCGAGGTCCGCTTCACCATCGCCGACGTGCCGGGACTCATCGAAGGCGCCAGCGAAGGCAAGGGCCTCGGCCACCACTTCCTGCGCCACGTCGAGCGCTGCGCCGCCCTGGTGCACGTCCTGGACTGCGGCACGCTCGAATCGGACCGCGACCCGCTCTCGGATCTCGCCGTCATCGAAGCCGAGCTGGAAAAGTACGCCGTGGACATGAGTTTTGCCGGTTCCGACGGTGAAGTGGTCCCGCTAAACCACCGCCCGCGCCTGATCGCCCTGAACAAGGTGGACCTGCCCGACGGCAAGGACATGGCCGAATTCGTCCGCCCCGAACTCGAATCCCGCGGCTACAGGGTCTTCGAAATCTCGGCGACCAGCCACGAGGGCCTCCGCCAGCTTGGCTTTGCCATGGCCGAGATCGTCAAGGCCGCCCGCGACGCCGTCGCCGCCGCCCCGCCGAAGGTTCACGCTCCGGTGCTCAAGCCCCGCGCCGTCAACGAATCCGGCTTCAAGATCCGCCGCGAGGAGAAGAACCTCGAACCGCTGTTCCGCGTCCTGGGCGACAAGCCGGTGCGTTGGGTCAAGCAGACCGACTTCACCAACGAGGAAGCCATCGGCTACCTCGCTGACCGCCTGGCCAAGCTCGGCGTCGAAAACGAACTCTTCAAGCAGGGCGCCAAGCCGGGCGACATGGTGGTCATCGGCGAGGACGACGGCGTCGTCTTCGACTGGGAGCCGACCATGATGGCCGGCGCCGAACTGCTGGCCGCGCCGCGTGGCACGGACGTGCGCTTCGCCGACATCGGCGACCGCCCCACCCGCGGACAGAAGCGCGACGAGCAGGTCGAACGCCGCGAGGCCAAGGCCGCGGCCCGCGCAGAGCTCGAAGCCGAGCGCAAGGCCGGGATCTGGACCGAGTCCGTCAGCGGACGCCGGCCCAAGCCGCTCAAGGAGAGTGGACTGGGCGAAGAAAATGGGGAGTGAACCCGCAGACGTGAGTGCTAGTTCCGCAGTACTAATCGAGGAACCCTGCGATGACAGGAGCGTGCTTGCCAGGGCGCGCCGCATCGTGGTCAAGGTGGGATCGTCGTCGCTCACCAGCATCAAGGGCGGCATTTCCGAAGAAGCGCTCATCTCGCTATCGGATGCCCTTGCCGTCAAAAGCAATGCGGGCATGGAAATCATCCTGGTGTCGTCCGGGGCCATCGCTGCCGGCCTGGCACCGCTGGGCCTGGCCAAGCGTCCCCGTGACCTGGCTACCCAGCAGGCAGCGGCCAGTGTGGGCCAGGGACTCTTGATGGCGCGCTACACGCAGGCTTTTGGAGCCCACGGCGTGACTGTCAGCCAGGTGCTGCTCACGGCCGATGACCTCATGAGGCGCAGCCACCATACGAACGCCTTTCGCGCCCTGAACAGGCTGCTTAACCTTGGGGTGGTGCCGGTGGTCAACGAAAACGACACCGTGGCCACGCACAAGATCCGCTTCGGCGACAACGATCGCCTGTCGGCCCTGGTGGCCCATCTGGTCCGGGCGGACGCGCTCGTGCTGCTGTCCGACGTTGATTCGCTCTATGACGGCCCTCCGTCGAAGGGCGCCAAGCGGATTCCCCGTGTCGACGGCCCCGAGGACCTCAAGGGCGTGACCATCGGGGCGCCCGGCAAGGCCGGAGTCGGAACCGGCGGCATGCAGACCAAGGTCGAGGCAGCCATTATGGCGGCCGACTCCGGTATCCCCGCGATGGTCACGTCGACTGCGAATGTGCTGGCAGCCCTGGCCGGCGAGGACGTTGGAACGTGGTTCACCGTGAACGGGGCGCGCAAGCCGGTACGGATGATGTGGCTCGCTCACCTCGCGCACGTGGAGGGCCGGCTGATCCTCGACGACGGCGCGGTCAAGGCCGTGCGCGACCGCCACACCTCGCTGCTCCCGGCCGGGATCTCTGCGGTTGAAGGTCATTTCGAAGCAGGGGACGCCGTGGAAATGGTGGCTGCCGACGGAACCGTCATTGCGCGCGGTCTGGTCAACTATTCGGCCGCTGAGTTGCCGCAGATGCTGGGCCGTTCCACGGTGGAGCTCGGCGAGTCGCTGGGACGTGGATTTGACCGCGAGGTTGTTCACGTTGACGATCTGGTTCTGGTTTAGCGAGCGGGCCCGCCTAGACTTGAAGGATGACTGAGGCACTGATTCCCCAAGCCGCTGAGAAATCCTACGATGCCAGGCAGGCAACCCCGGGCCCCGAAACAGAGAAGGCGCGTCCCTCATCGGCCGACGTCGAGGCAGCCGTCCACGCCATCGCCGACCGTTCGCGCCAGGCCGCCCGCAGAATGGCCCGCGCCAACCGGGCCTGGAAGGACCGCGGTCTCCGCGCCATCGCGGCCGCACTGCTGAAAAGTCAGCCCCTGATCCTCGCCGCCAACACCAAGGATGTCGCCGCCGGCAAAGCCAACGGCACCTCCGCGGCACTGCTGGACCGGCTCACCCTCACGGACGCCCGCATCCAGGGCCTCGCCGCCGCGCTGGAGAACCTCGCCACCTTGCCCGATCCTGTCGGTAACGTGGTCCGCGGCCAGACCCTGCCCAACGGACTCCGGCTGCGCCAGGTCAACGTGCCCATGGGCGTCGTCGCTGCCATCTACGAGGCGCGCCCCAACGTCACCGTGGACATCGCCGGACTGGGCCTCAAGAGCGGCAACGCCGTCATCCTGCGCGGCGGGACCGCCGCTGCCGCCACCAACGCCGCCCTCGTCGCCGTGCTCCGGGACGCCCTCGAATCGGTCGGCCTGCCCGCCGACGCCGTGCAGAGCGTCGACGAGTATGGCCGTGAAGGCGCCAACGTCCTGATGCGTGCCCGCGGCCGCGTCGACGTCCTGATTCCCCGCGGCGGACGGGAACTGATCCAGTCCGTGGTGACCAACGCCAAGGTCCCTGTGATCGAGACCGGCGAAGGCAACGTGCACATCTTCCTGGATGCCTCGGCCAACGAGGAGATGGCCGTGGAGATCCTGCTGAACGCCAAGACCCAGCGGCCCAGCGTCTGCAACACCGTGGAAACCCTGCTGGTCCATTCGGCGTCGACCGTGCTGCCCGCCGTCGCCGAGGCCCTCCGCGCCGCCGGCGTCACCCTGCACACTGACGAACGGATCCGCGCCGCATTGCCGGCCACGGTCGACTCCGTCCCCGCCACCGAGGAGGACTGGGCCACCGAGTACATGGACCTGGACCTCGCCGTGGCCATGGTGGACAGCCTGGACGACGCCGTCAAGCACATCCGCACCTGGTCCACCGGCCACACCGAAGCCATCCTGACCAACGACCTCGGCAACGCCGAACGATTCATCGCGGAAGTGGATTCAGCCGCCGTGATCGTCAACGCGTCCACCCGCTTCACGGACGGCGGCGAACTGGGCCTGGGCGCCGAGGTGGGTATTTCCACCCAGAAGCTGCACGCCCGCGGGCCGATGGGACTCACGGAACTGACGACCACCAAGTGGATCGTCCAGGGCGAGGGCCAGATCAGGGCCTAGCAACGCTGTAACATGGAACAGAAGTCCGGAATGGCGGGGATACCCGCCGTCGTCAAATCTTGAACTTACTAGGGGAGAACATGCTGTTGCAGCAGATCGCCACAATCGTCACCGCCGCTGGCGAATCGGGCCACGAGGAACTCGCGCCGCTCATTGCTCCGCCGCTGGTCGTTGGCGCCGTGATGTTCGCCCTGCTCATGGTCATGCTGTTCGTCACGCTGTCCTACTCCAACCTGGGCAAGCGCCACGAAGCCGTCGAGGAGCACGCGGACCCGCACCGCCAGCACCCGAACAAGCACGATCACGGCCAAGGGCACTAATATTTCCGCCACCGGGGAGCAGCGCGGCGCCAAGCGCCGCCTGCGTCTGGGTGTGATGGGCGGCACGTTCGATCCCATCCACCACGGGCACCTTGTCGCGGCCAGTGAGGTCGCGGCCAAGTTCGACTTGGACGAAGTGGTTTTCGTGCCCACGGGCCAGCCGTGGCAGAAGATGAACAAGTTGGTCAGCGAGGCCGAGCACCGCTACCTGATGACCGTCATTGCCACGGCCTCGAACCCGCGCTTCACCGTGAGCCGGGTGGACGTGGACCGGCCCGGGCCCACATACACGATCGACACGCTTCGGGACCTGCACACCCTGCGTCCGGACGCTGACCTCTTCTTCATCACCGGCGCCGACGCCCTGGCCCAGATCCTGTCCTGGAAAGACATCGACGAACTCTGGTCCCTCGCGCACTTCGTCGGCGTCACCCGGCCCGGCCATGTCTTGGACGGGATGGGCCGCAAGGACGTCAGCCTGCTCGAGGTTCCCGCCATGGCGATCTCCTCGACCGACTGCCGCACCAGGGTCGCGGCAGGGAACCCCGTGTGGTACCTCGTCCCGGACGGCGTCGTCCAGTACATCGCCAAGTACGGACTGTACGGAAGCGACCCGGACACCGGGGACACCTCCGCCGGCAATGGCGCCGCCCGCTATGACCGAAGCACCGAGATAGCCCAACCCGCCAGCACCGAATGAGTTTGCAATGAGTCAGGAACAGCCACCAATCCGCAGCCGCCGCGAACTGCGGCAGGCCAGAGATGAACGCCTGGAAGCGAACCAGGAGCCCGGTACCCCAGGTCCCGGAGCGGTTTCCCCTGCCTCGAAAATGCCCGGCTCGAACAGCCCCGCCACTCCGGGGCCCGGTGGTGTCGCCCCCGGCGAGCCCACGGAAGCGGAGGTCACCGGCCGCCGCCGGAATCCTGGCCCCGTGGACTCAGTACGCACGTCCGCCGGCTCGGAGCGGTCCTCGCAGGTCCGGGCCCGGGACCGCGCCACCCTGCGCACCATCAAGGAACTCGCCGAAAAAGAGGGCAATCTCGCCGGCGGCGGGCCGCCCACGCGGCGCCAGCTCCGGCTGCTGCAGCTGGCAGCCGAAACAGCCCCGGCAACTTCCGCCAACCTGATTGTCCCCGCCTCGCCGCGGACCCGGGCCACCCCGGTCGTCCGCCAGCCCGGCGCCGGCGCGGGTGCACAGCAGGCCGCTGCCGCACCGGAAGCCGCTGCCGCACCGGAAACGGCGGGTGCGCAGCACGGCGTTGACCGCTCTGGCGCTGATGGCGCCAAAGCCCCCGGGCAGAAGACCGACGGCGCCGGCGCTGCAGGCCGGGGCGGCGAGGGGCCCGCGGGCATGACCGTGGAACAGGCCCTCGCCGCGCGGGAGCTCTTGGCCCAGCAGGCCCAAAACCAGCTGGCCAAAATGGAACACATCAACGCCACCGACCCGGACGCCGTCGAGCCTGACATGCTGGCGGAGCAGATTGCCCTGGCTGAGCGGGCCGCCGTGCTGAACCGACGGGCGGCCGCCAAACAGAAACTGGCCGAGCAGAACAGCAAACCCGAACCGGTGCGCAATGACCCGACCACGGCCAACAACCTGGCCATGGTCACACCCCTGGAATTCGTCCAGGTCCCCGGCGTGGAGCGGCCAGTCTTGAAGCGCCCTGCCACGTCCCACGTGCCGGTCGTCACCAACCCGGGTACCCGGGTTGAGCAGCCCCGGAAGTCCGGCAACCGCCGTCCGGGTCCTTCCCGCCAACGGGGTGCGGGCAGCACGTCCAGCCGTGCCGGAGTGCTGGCCCGCGCCGAGGCCGCCGCCAGGGCTGCCTCCTCACCCCAGGCATCGTCCCCCGTGACCGGGATCCCCGCCGCACCCCAGCCCGACGAGGACTTCGCCGGCGGGTCGCCCGTCGCCGCGAACACCGCTTACGGGCTTGACCCCCTCGACGCGGACACGGCCGGCCTGGGCCGGGCGCGGCGTCTCCGCCTCGTGCAGCTCGCGGTGCTGGTCCTTGGCGTGATTGCGCTGATCGCCGGCATCATGCTGATCATCACCGGACTCTCCGGCTAGCCACCTTCGTGCCGGGCCCCGCCGTTCCAGGTGGCGGCCCCGCGCTTTTCCGCTCTACACGCTTTTTCACCCAACAAGCTTTCTCATAACAAGCTTTTCCCCAACAAGGAGTCCCGTGACTGCAACAGATTCAGCCATCACCACAGCCCGCCACGCAGCCCGAGCTGCCGCGGAGAAACTCGCCGAGGACATTATCGCAATGGACGTCAGCGAACGGCTGGCCCTGGCCGATATCTTCCTGATCGCCTCCGCGCCGTCCGAGCGCCAGGTTAACGCCATCGTGGACGGTATTGAGGACGAACTTTCCAAGTTCGAGCTCAAGCCGATCCGCCGTGAAGGACGCTCCGGCGGCCGCTGGGTCCTGCTGGACTACGGCGACATCGTCATCCACGTCCAGCACGAGGAAGACCGGGTGTTCTACGCCCTGGAGCGCCTCTGGAAGGACTGCCCCGTCGTGGACCTGCAGCTCGGGGACGACGCCTCCGCCAAGGCCGCGGCAGCCTCCGAAACGGAGTAGCTGCGGGAGTGCAACGGAATATGCCCGATTTGGAATTTTCCGAAAGGCTGTTCTAAGATATTTGAGTTGCTTCGGAGAGATCCGGACCAAAAATCCGGAACCGGAAGTTTGCTGACGGGTCAGGAGCAACGAAAATTCGGGGCTGTGGCGCAGCTGGTAGCGCACCTGCATGGCATGCAGGGGGTCAGGGGTTCGAGTCCCCTCAGCTCCACCGGATAATCCGCCGGGATCGAAAGATCCCGGCGGATTTTTTTATCCGATGAAGTGCTGGCGCGGCCTGCGACGTGGCCGGCCATCGGAAGTTTTTCCGGGTTGCAGGCGTGGGCGGCGTGTCGATTCGCGTGAACCGGAAATGTGGTTTAAGATAATCAGGTTGCTTCAGGGAAGACGGTCCTTCGCGGGAATGTTTTACCAGGCAAATTCGGGGCTGTGGCGCAGCTGGTAGCGCACCTGCATGGCATGCAGGGGGTCAGGGGTTCGAGTCCCCTCAGCTCCACCGAAGAGGTCCTGCTCACTGAGCAGGGCCTCCTTTGTTTTTGCGGACTGCCTGCAAGTGAACTGCCGGGCCCGGCGGCGTGCTCAGCCGTTGTGCTTGCCGGATTTCCGTCGCTCCCGCCAGGCCCGCCAGGCGCCCGTGGACCACAGCGCCCACAGCACCAGGAGCGGCTGGAACAGCAGGCGGATTCCCCGGCTCAGGTCCGAATTGAGTCCGAACGAATCGGTGCCCGTGGCGAACTGGGAGATGTTGCCCGGGAAGACCGCGACGAAGAAGGCCGCGACTATCCAGCCGAGAGCCACCCGCCACCGCCTGAGCAGCAGCAGGCCCAGCCCCAGGCCGATCTCCACCAGGCCGGAAGCGACCACGACGAAGTCCACGTCCAGCGGCAGCCAGGGCGGCACCTGGGCGTAGAACGACTCACGGCTCCAACCCAGGTGGCTGACACCGGCCAGGACCAGGAACCCGCCCAGCAGCAGCCGGCCGGCGCTCCGCAACCCCGAGCGCAGCCGGGAATCCGCGGTACGGGGCGGCACCGGGTGGTGCGGTGGAACCGGACCGGGGGACTGGACTGGATTGCTGGCCATGCGGCGCCGCCTTCACTCTGGGGAAAATCAGCTTAGCAATCCGGTCTGGGCGGCCTTCGTTCCGCCTGCTCGACTAAAGTTGGGCACGTGAATGAGACCCTGCCTCCCTGCCCTGAGTGCTCCAGTGAATACACGTATGAGATGGGGGCGCTCCTGGTCTGCCCGGAGTGCGCGCATGAGTGGTCCCCGGCTGCGGAGCCGGAGCCGGAGGACCAGGAACCCCAGCCCATCAAGGACGCCGTCGGCAACATCCTCTCGGACGGGGACACCGTCACAGTCATCAAGGACCTGAAAATCAAGGGCAGTTCCACCGTGATCAAGGTCGGCACCAAGGTCCGCGGAATCCGGCTTGTGAACGGCGTGGGCGACCACGACATCGACTGCAAGGTGGACGGCGTTGGTCCCATGCAGCTCAAATCCAGCGTGGTCAAGAAGATCTGACCCGGTCCTGACCGGCCCGTCCGCCGGCATGGTCGGGATTCATGCACCACGGCGCCGGCAGGGGGCCAGGCGGCCTATGGAAAGTGCCCGGGAACAGGCAGATAATTAACGCAAGCACCGTACCGTGCCCGGCCGGTGCCCATGGCCGGGGAATCGGCGCCCTTTCCGATTCAAGGTTCCCTGCCGCACTTCCGGGGGAGGAAAAGTTCCCGTGCCACTGTCCGACGAAGAGCGCAGACGCCTTGAAATTCTCGAACAGGACCTGGCCGCAAGCGACCCGGACCTGAACCTCGAACTGCAGTCCGGACAACCCCGCGGTATGGCTGCCCGCGCGGTGTTCGGTATTTTGGCCACGTTGGCCGGGTTCGCGCTGATCATCGCTGGGATCATCACGCAGATCACGACCATAGGCGTTATCGGCTTCCTGCTGATGGGCGCGGGTGCTCACTGGTTCCTCAGCGGCCGCGGCCTGCGCGATGGATCCGGTCACCCGTTTTTGACCCCAGGAGGGTCGTGAATAAGTCAGCATCCCCCGCGCCGGGCAGGCGGGGACACCGACGGCGGCTGTGGGGAGCGCTCGGCGGGGGAACCGCAGGCTTCGTCCTGGCATCGGTCGCCTACCTGTTGATCACCCCTGTGCTGGAAGCCAGCACCGGGTGGGTCCGGGAGCTGCAGGGTCTGTCGTGGAATCTGGTTCCGGGCCTCACTGTGCTCGGCGGCGTCACCGGATGGATGGTAGCCGGCCCCGGCCGCGCCAAATTCGACGACGGCGAGCAGAGATCAGGATAAGTTTGCAGGGGTCCTCATTTTCGAGGTCCAAACAACCTGACTCACAAAAGGCGGCAGCTCGCGCGTGGCGGACAACACTCTTGATTCCCTCTTCTCCCGGCTGGGCAGGTTCCCGGACGTGGAGGCGGCGAACCTGCAGGCATGGGACGCCACGGACAGGCTCCTTCTGGACACCGCCACCGACCTGCTGGCGGCCGGTGCCCTGCATCCCGGAAGCCGCGTCGCCATTGTGGGGGACCGCTACGGTGCGCTGACCCTTGGCGCCCTGTCACTCAGCGCCGCCAGCCCTGACGGCACTGTCAGCTGGGCCGGGCCGGTCCGGGTGCACCAGGACCTCATCACCGGTGAGCATGCCCTCCGCCATAACGCCTCCAGGACCGGCGTCGCCGGCGGCTTCGAACAGCTACCCCTCGGAGCCGCGCTCCTGTCCGGGGCCGGCGTGGTGCTCCTTCAGCTGCCCAAGTCGCTGGCGGAGCTGGAGGAGATTGCCGACGCCATCGCCCGCCACGGGGCACCCAACGTTGTGCTGCTGGCCGGTGGCCGGGTCAAGCACATGAGCCTGGGCATGAACGCCGTGCTGGAGCGCCACTTCAGCGAGGTCCAGCCCCAGCGGGCCCGGCAAAAATCCCGGATCCTGCTGGCCCGCGGACCCAGGCCCGCCACCGGCGCCCCGCCGTTCCCGGTCTCCGGGGTCAACGCCGAGCTGGGCTTGACCGTGTGCGCCCGCGGCGCCGTGTTTGCCGGCACCGGGCTGGACATCGGCACCAGGTTCCTGCTGGAGTTCCTGCCCCGGATGCCGCCGGCGCGGCACGCGATCGACCTCGGCTGCGGCACCGGGATCCTCGCGGCCATGTATGCCCGCGGCAACCCCGGGTCCAGGGTCACCGCCACCGACCAGTCCGCGGCCGCCGTCGACTCCGCCAGGGCGACAGCGGAGGCCAACGGCCTCGCGGGCCAGATCACCGTCCTCCAGGACGATGCCATGGCCTCGCTGCCGGATGCCAGTGCCGATCTGATCCTGCTCAACCCTCCTTTCCACGTCGGAGCCGCGGTGCACGCCGGGGCCGGCCTGAAACTGATCGAGGCGGCCGGGCGGGTCCTCGCGCCGGGCGGCGAACTCTGGACGGTGTTCAACAGCCACCTGCACTACCAGCCCGCGCTGCAGCGGCTGATCGGCCCGACCCGCGAGATCGGCCGGAACCCGAAATTCACGGTGACCGCCAGCATCCGAAAAACCCACGAAGTGTGAAGCGGGGCGTGTGGGCGGTCACAGGAGCGTAACGTACGATTCTGAGATAAGCAGTGCGTAGCCAAAGACGTTTAGGGGTATCAGTGACTGAGATCCGCCAGCCATCGCCGAGGCGCGGAACCAATTTGCCCCGTATGGGGGACTTCAACCTCACGGTAATCCTCGATGCCATCCGGCGTTCCCCGGCCGGCCTCAGCCGCGTGGAGCTGGCCCAGATCGTCGGGCTGTCCCCGCAGACGATCTCCAATATCTCCCGCCGCCTTCTGGACCAGGACCTGATCTATGAGGCCGGCAAGGAAGGCACCGGACCGGGCAAGCCGCGGACCATGCTCAGGCTCAAGTCCTCCGGAATGTACGCCGTGGGCGTCCACCTGGATCCGGCCGTGACAACGTTCGTGGTGCTGGACCTGGTTGGAGCCGTGGTGAAGCATACCCGGATCAAGACGCCGGCAGGCAGCGATCCAGGGGCCGTCATCGACACCATCGCCGCCGAGATCAAGCAACTCATTTCGGAGTCCGGCGTGGACCCGGCCCGGATCGCCGGCCTGGGGATCGCCTCGCCCGGACCGATCGACCTCGAGGAGGGCACCGTCGTCGACCCTCCACTCCTGCTCGGCTGGGACCGCGTGCCGCTCCGCGACGCCCTGGCCGCGGCCACCGGGCTGTCCACCATCGTGGACAAGGACGTGACGAGCGCCGCCGTGGCGGAGACCTGGGCCGGCGGTCCGAGCGGCGCCGGCAGTTTCGTCTTTATGTACATGGGCACCGGAATCGGCTGCGGGATCGTGCTCAACGACGAGGTGGTGCGCGGCACCTCGGGCAACGCCGGGGAGATCGGGCATATCATCGTTGATCCGGACGGCGCACCCTGCGACTGCGGGCTGCGCGGCTGCGTCAAGTCCTCCTGCATTCCCCAGGTGCTGGTGGCCCGGGCCGTCGAAGCCGGGGTCCTGGACGGCCCCGTCGAAGCAGCGACGGGTCCCGCCATCCAGGAGAGCTTCGCCGCACTGTGTGCTGCAGCTTCCGCCGGCGACACGAGGGCCGCGGAGATCATCGACCATTCCGCCGTTCTCGTTGCCCGCGCCGTCTCGACTGTCACCAATGCCCTGGACGTGGACCGTGTGGTGTTCGGCGGACCGTTCTGGACCTGCCTCTCGCAGCGGTATCTCGAACGGATCCCGGAGCTGGTGCGGGAAAACAGCGCCACCCGGAAGATCCATGAAATCGAGGTGGTCGGCACCGGTGTCGGCGAGGATGTCGGTGCGATCGGGGCCGCCTGCCTCGTGCTGGAACACACGCTGGCCCCCCGCTCACAGCGCCTCCTGCTGGAGGGCTAGAGCCGGCCGGCGGACCGGTCCCGGGGCCAAGGGGTCAGTCGATGTCCTCGATGACCGTGCCGAACGGGATCGACTCGTCCAGGTGCGCCTGGTGGCCGGTGGGGCCCGGGTTGTAGGAGACCCGGACACCGTGCGACTTGTCTGCTGCGGACTGCATCAGTATGGGCCGGACGGTGTTGATGAAACTCTCGCTTTTGCCGGCGAGATACTCCTGGTAGCTGGCTGGAAGCTGGATCATGGCAAAAGGATAGTCCTGCGCGGGCGCAATGGGGAGAGCTCCCCATTGCCGGGGTTCCCGGCGCGGGCTTGGATAGGATGGCCGTTGGCTGCCGCTGAGGCAGGCCGCCGCCGCAGACCAGCTACAGGGGGATTTCGAGTGCTTCAGACTATGGCCGCCGCACGGCTTGGACCGGCGGAACTGGCCCGGGCGCAGCTGACCCTGGCGGCCATCTCCCGCAGCTTCGACGCCAAGGTGGTGGGCCAGGCCCGGCTCCGCGAATCCCTCCTGATCGGACTCATGACCGGCGGGCACATCCTGCTGGAGAGCGTCCCCGGGCTGGCGAAAACCACAGCCGCACAGACCGTGGCCGAGGCCATCAGCGCGGACTTCCGCCGGATCCAGTGCACCCCGGACCTGCTCCCCAGCGACATCGTCGGGACCCAGCTCTACGACGCCGCGAAGGGCCTCTTCGTGACCCAGCTTGGCCCGGTCCACGCCAACATCGTCCTCCTGGACGAGATCAACCGTTCCAGCGCGAAAACCCAGAGCGCCATGCTCGAGGCCATGCAGGAACGCCAGACCTCCATCGGCGGAGTGGTGCACCCGCTGCCCGCCCCCTTCCTGGTGCTGGCCACGCAAAACCCGATCGAGCAGGAAGGGACCTATCTGCTGCCCGAGGCCCAGATGGACCGTTTTATGCTCAAGGACGTGCTGGATTACCCCACCCCGGTCGAAGAAGCGGAGATCATCCGCCGGATCGACGCCGGCGTGTTCACTCCGGAGAAAAAACCCGCCGCGGTTGCCTCGCTCGACGACGTCAGTGAACTTCAGGGCGCCGTCCGGCGGGTGTACATCGACCCGGCGATCGTCCGCTACATCGTGGGCCTGGCCTTCGCCACCCGCAACGCCGCCGAGTACATCGACGCGCGGCTGGCCGGCTTCATCGAGTTCGGCGCCAGCCCCCGCGCCAGCATCGCCTTCAGCCAGGCAGCCCGGGCGGTGGCACTGCTGCACGGACGGGACCACGTGATCCCCGAGGACGTGAAATCGCTCGCCCACCGCGTCCTGCGCCACCGGCTCATCCTCGGCTTCGAGGCCGTCGCCGAACAGGTTCCGGTGGAGACCGTGATTGACGCCATCGTCGGCGCCGTCCAGACCCCCTGAGAATGGCGAGTCACCTCCAGCGCGTAAAGTCCAAGCTGTCGATCTTCGCCCACCGCAAGGCCCGCGGCCTGCTCGAGGGCCAGTACGGCTCCGTCTCCCACGGCCGCAGCCTGGACTTCGAGGACTTCCGCGCCTATGTGCCCGGCGACGAGGTCCGCGACATCGACTGGAAGGCAACCGCCCGGCACGGTTCCACCCTGGTCCGGCGCTACCTCGCGGCACGGCGGCAGACCCTGCTGCTGGTCACCGACACCGGCCGCAACATGGCCGCCGAGTCCCGGGACGGCGAGCCTAAAAGGGACATCGCCGTGCTGGCACTGGGGGTCGTGGGTTACCTCGCGGACCGCCACGGCGACGCCGTCGGGCTGGTCTGCGGCGACTCCGGTGGATCCCGTGCGCTCCCGGGCAAGGCAGGCGAAGCGCACCTGGAACGGCTGCTCAGCGAAGTCCATGACACCACCTCACTGGACGCCGCGCCGAGCCGGCTCGAAACCCAGCTGGACTACGTGGCCCGGAACTTCTCCCGGCGGATGCTGCTCCTGGTGGTGGCCGATGAACTCCTGCCGGATGCGGAGACGGAACGGCTGCTCCGCCGGCTGCGCGCCCAGCACGAGATCCTGTGGCTGACGGTCCGGGACGCCGACCTGCTCGGCGCCGGCGCTGCCGCCGACTCTTACGACGTCGGCGGCACCCCTGCGGGACTGCGCTCCGGCCATAAGGCGGGAGCGCGGTCCGGACTGCTGCCCGGCGGGCTGGCGGACTCCGCCGCCATCGCCGGGGCCTACGCGCGTGCCCGGGACGAACGCGACGCGGCGCGGCGATCGATGCTGCGCCGGCTGGGGATTGCCGAAGCCGAAGCCGGCAGCACCCGCGACGTGATCCCCGCCGTCTTCACCCTCCTGGCACGGCACCGGCGGGGACGGTGACCGGGATGGACGGTGACTTCTTCGGGCCGCTGGAGTACAGCGCCTGGTTCCTGTGGGCGGGCCTGGGACTGCTGGTTCTCGTCGCGGCCTGGTACGGCTACGTCTTCCGCAGCACCCGGCGCCGGCCCGCGGCACAGCAGGCCGGGCAAACCCCGGTGCCTCCCGCCGCCTTTGCCGCGCCGGATCTGGCCCGGCTCCGGCGGGACTACCTGCAGCGGATCGACGCCGTGGACCGTGAGGCCGCGGCAGGCACCCGCTCCAGCCGTTCCTCGCACCAGGAGCTCAGCCTGCTGATCCGCAGCTTCGTCCGCGACGCCTCCGGGATGGACGCGACGCGGATGACCCTGGCTGAGCTCCGGGCGGCAGGCGCGGTGGGCCCGGCGGCGCGCGGCGTCCCGGCCGCGGCTGACGCCATCGCGGCGCTGTACCCGGCAGAGTTCGCCGCCGGACCGGCGTCGGGCGTTCGGGACGCAGCCCGGGCCGCGCGGGAGGTGGTGCGTTCATGGAACTGATGTTCTGGTGGATCCTGCCCGCCGCTGCTATGGCGGTCCCCGCGGTCTGGCTCCTCGGGCGGCGCCGCCACCGCGCCCGCGCTTCCCGGCGCCGGCCGGTCGCCCACAGCGACCGCCTCACGGCGCTGCCGGAGTACCAGGCGGCCCTGCGGAAGCACCGGAACCGGCTGCGGCTGCTCGCCGCCGCCGGCACCGTGCTGATGGTGGCCGCGGTCGTCGCCGCGGCCCGCCCGGCCGAACGCAGTACCGTCCAGCCCGACCAACACAAACGGGACATCATCCTGTGCCTGGACGCCTCCGGCTCCATGAACAGCGCCGATGCCGCCGTGGTGGACGTCTTCGGCCGGCTCGCCCAGGAATTCGACGGCGAGCGGATCGGCCTCACGGTCTTCGACAGCAGTGCCGTGCAGGTGTTCCCGCTGACCGACGACTACGACTATGTCCAGGACCAGCTGCAGCAGGCCAAGAGCGCCTTCGACGGGGCCGGCAGCGGCAGCTTCCTCGACGGGACGTGGAACGGCGAGGGCTCCTCGCTGATCGGCGACGGCCTTGCTTCCTGCCTCCAGGGCTTCCCGGCGGCGCGCGAAGGGGAGGAGGCCGGACGCCGCGCCCGTTCGGTCATCCTGGCCACGGACAACTTCCTGTCCGGCACCCCGCTCGTCACCCTCTCAGAAGCCGGGGCCGTGGCGAAGGACCGGGACGTGCGGGTCTTCGCCCTGAACCCGGGGGACTACGACTTCGGCCCGGACGCCGGCGCGGAACAGCCCGGCGCGGAACAGCCCGGCGCCCGGCTGCGCAGCGTGGCGGAGGGCAGCGGCGGCGCGTACTACGCCCTCGACAGCCCGGACGCGGTTCCCGGCATTGTCACCGGGATCGAGGCCACCCAGGCCGCGGCGTTCCGGGGCGCACCCCGGGCCGTGGTGTCGGACCGCGCCGAGGTTCCGCTCGCCGTGGCCCTGCTGGCGGGACTGGTCCTCGCCGGAGCATCGTGGAGGCTCCGGCGATGACGCTCAACCCCATACTGTCCTGGTGGGTCATGGGCCCGCTGGCCGCCGCCATCGTCCTGGGCCTCGGCTGGGTCCTGTTCCACTCCCGGCAGCAGCCCGCGCCTTCCGGGGATGCAGGGATCCGCGGCTGGCTCGTCCGCGGCGGACTCGTCCTGCTCCTGCTCCTCGCAGCCTGCCGGCCCGGCATTCCCGGCGGCACCGTCCAAGCCGCTGCCACCGACCTGAACGTGTTCTTTGTGGTGGACACGAGCAGCAGCATCGCCGCCGAGGACCACGCCCAGCCGGGGGACAAGCAGGCAAGGAACAAGCAGCCGGGGGCCAGACAGGAACGGGCCAGGCAGCAAAGGGCCAACCGGCCGGCGTGCCACGGCTCGACGGCGTCCGGGAGGACATCCGGGCCATCGCCCGGGAACTCGGCGGCGCCCGCTATTCGCTCATCAGTTTCGATTCCAGCGCCACAGTGCGGATGCCCCTGACCGCCGACACGTCCGCGCTCGAGACCGCGGTTGCCGTGCTGGGGCCCGAGGTCACCTACTACTCGCAGGGCAGCAGCGTCACCGCAGCACGGGTACTCCTCGCCGAACGGCTCGCCACCGCCCGGGACAGCCACCCGGAACGGCCCCGGCTGGTGTTCTACTTCGGCGACGGCGAACAGACCAGCGCCGCCGCACCCCAGGCCCTGGGGATCGACGGCTCCCTTGTGAGCGGCGGCGCCGTCCTCGGCTACGGCACGCCGGACGGCGGCCGGATGAAGGAAAACAGCGGAGACCCCACCCGGCCTGCCGGGACTTACATCCAGGACCCGGACACCGGCGATGATGCCGTCTCCCGCCTCGACGAGGACCGCCTGCGGGACCTCGCACGCCAGCTGGCGGTGCCCTATCTGCACCGAGCGGCCGGGGACGCTGCGGCCCCGATGCTCCAGCAGGCCACACCCGGCACCCTGCTGCGCACCGGTGACACCCTCGACGGCAGGATCGAACTCTACTGGGCGCCGGCCTTCGCCGCTTTCCTGCTGGCGCTGCGTGAAACCCTGCTGGTGTCCGGCCAGCTCAGGGAGCTCCGGCCCGGCAGCCGGCCCGTCCCTCGCCCCGTCCGCCGGGCGTCCCCGGCGGCACTGCCGGAGACGCTACCGGCCGCAGGCCGGGGGCCACGCGCATGAGCGTCCGACGCCGGCGCCGGCTCCTGCTGTGGTCCGCGCTTCCCGTCCTGCTGGCGCTGCTGCTCGCCGCGAAACTGCTCAGCGCCGCCTGGTTCTCCAGCCAGGCCAGCGGGGCCTTTGCCCGGGGTGACGCCCCGGCAGTGGAGTCGGCCGCCGCGGTCCTGGGCGTCGCGAACTTCCTCGAGCCGCACAAGGCACCCTTCGCGGCCGGGGACGCACTGGCGCTCCGCGGCGACTACACCGCCGCGCGCACCGCGTTCGAGGCGGCCCTGGATGCGGCCCCGCCGGCCGACGAATGCCGGGTGCGGGCCAACCTGGCCCTCAGCATCGAACGGCAGGGCGACACCGGCGGCGGCGGCACAGACGGCAGCGGCGGCACTGACGGCACGGGCGGGGGCGTCCGCCTGCTGGAGGAAGCCCTGGCCGTGGTCAGGGCCGCGCCCGCCGGCTGCTTCGGCGCCGACAGCGCCGACAGCGAAGCGGGGGAGAGGCTGCAGCAGACCGGGCAGCGGCTGGAGGAAAAAATCGAGCGGTCGCGCAGCCGGGCTGAACCGGGCGACACCGCCGGACCCGACGTGGACCCCGGACCCGCAGAAGAAGGCGCAGCCGGGTCGGGGAACGCTCTCGACCCGAAGCTGGAGCAGCTCCGGGAGGCCGCACAGTCCGCCCAGCGGGAGCGCAACCGCGGCCTGCAGCGGGAAGAGTATCTCAACGGCACCAGCTCCGGACCGCTCACGGACAAGCCCTGGTGACCAACCGGGCGAACAATATTCTGTACCGGAATGAAATATGCCGTAAAGGTGCGTCTTAATTCGGGGGACAACTTGAACCGCCTCCCGGGTGGACCGTAGAGTTCTATCCAAGTTACCTCAGTAACGTGTCAGCGATCCTCCGCTCACGGCCAGCCCCACGGCGGCCCAGGAGGGTGTGGGTGCCCCCATGTGGGCCTGACATTTGCTCACGGACAACTTCGTATCAGGCGTAACAGTCGCGGCTGCGTCCTGCTGGAGTTCTCTCCGTGTTCCCCAAACTCAATTCACCGACGGCCCCCGTTTTCGGGCACAGCTGTCAGTGTTCACAGCCAAGGACGCAAATGTCTCCACCTAGCCTTATTGACACCCATCCAAATCTTGCCGGCACGGCGCCCGTCGCCCTGTCCTATGAACTGTTCCCGCCGCGGTCGCCCGCTGCCGCCGAATCGCTCTGGACCACCATCGGCGAACTGGAAGCCACGGACCCGGACTACGTCTCCGTGACCTACGGCGCCAGCGGCTCCAACCGGAACACCGCCGTCGAGCTCATCAACCGCCTCGTCCAGGAAACCACCCTGCGGCCGCTGGCGCACCTGACCTGTGTGGGGAACTCCCCGGAGGAGCTTGCCGAAATCATCGGCGAACTGCTCGACGTCGGCGTGCGCGGCATCCTGGCCCTGCGCGGAGACCGGCCCAAGGACGGCGTGGCCCCTCCCGAGGGATCGCTGCGCTACGCCCAGGACCTGATCGAGCTCATCCGCCGCGTCGAACAGCGCCGCTCCGCACTGCTCTGCGCGGGCAAAGTGGCCGTCGGCGTAGCCGCCTACCCCACCCGGCACCCGGAATCCCCGAGTGAGGCGCACGACGTTGAGGTGCTGCTAGCCAAGCAGCGCTCCGGCGCCGACTTCGCCATCACCCAGGTCTTCTTCCACACCGAGCAGTACGCGGACCTGCTGACCCGGGCACGCCGGGCCGGCGTCACCATCCCGATCATCCCGGGCGTTATGCCGCTCATCAGCATCCGCCGGCTCGCCCGGCTCAGCGAGCTGACCGGCGTCGAACCGGACCCGGTCCTGATCGAACGGCTCGCCGCTGCCGGGACCGACGCCGAACGGACCCGGATCGGGGTCAGCGCCACCGTGGACCTGGCCAACGCGGCCCTGGATGCCGGCGCCCCCGGACTGCACCTCTACACCTTCAACGAACACACCGCCGCACTTGACGTGCTGGACAAGCTCGCCCTGCCCCGGCCTCAGAGAGGCAACCGGCACAGTAGCCACCAGCGCACGGCCGGCCGCCGCCAGCTCGCCAGCTAACCCCCGCCAACGCTTAGGACTTTCCCATGACTGCACAGCACACTTCTGCCACCAACACCCCCTTCCCGTCCGCCTCCATCCTCGGCTACCCGCGCATCGGCCGCCGCCGCGAACTCAAGAAGGCCGTGGAGGCCTACTGGGCCGGCAAGATCGACGCCGCCGCCCTGGATGCCGCCGCCAAGGAGATCCAGCTCGGCACCGCCAAGCGCCTGCAGGACCTCGGCCTCACCGAAGCCGCCGCCGTTCCCGGCACGTTCTCCTTCTACGACCAGGTGCTCGACGCCGCCGCCCACCTCGGCGCCGTGCCGGCCCGCTTCGGCAACCTCCTGAATGCGGAGGGCCAACTCGACATCGACGGCTACTTCACCCTGGCCCGCGGCACCAAGGACCAGCAGCCGCTGGAAATGACCAAGTGGTTCGACACCAACTACCACTACCTCGTCCCCGAAATCGGCCCGGAGACCAGCTTCTCGCTGACTTCCAGCCGCATCGTCGAGGAATTCGAATACGCCCTCGCCAACGGGGTTCAGACCCGCCCGTACATCGTCGGCCCGGTCACCTTCCTGCTGCTGAGCAAGGCCTCCGACGACGCCCCGGCCGGCTTCAGCCCGCTGTCCCGCCTCGAGGACGTCCTCCCGGTCTACACCGCGCTGCTGGAGAAGCTCGCCGCCGCCGGCGCCGGCTGGGTCCAGCTGGACGAGCCCGCCCTCGTGGTGGACCAGGACATCCCCGCCGGGGAAATCCAGGCCGCCGTCGCCCGCTCCTACGAGGTGCTTTCCGGCGCCGCGAAGCGCCCGCAGCTCTTCGTCTCCACCCCCTACGGCGCGCTCAACGGCCAGCTGGGCACCCTCGCCGCGACCGGCATCGACGCCCTGCACCTGGACGTCTTCAAGGGCGGGGTGCCCTCCGCCGCGGCGCTGGCCGCCCTGGGCAACAAGACCCTGGTTGCCGGCGTCGTGGACGGCCACAACATCTGGCGCAACGACCTCGCCGCCTCAGCGGAGAAGATCGCCGAACTGAAGAAGTCCGTCGCCAAGCTGGCGGTCAGCACCTCCACCACCACCGCGCACGTCCCGCACGACGTCGACGCGGAGACCCAGCTCTCCGCGCAGCTGCGCAGCTGGCTCGCCTTCGCCGACCAGAAGGCAGCCGAGGTCGTCACCCTTGCCGGACTCCTGACGGATCCGGCAGCCGTCCAGCCGGCCATCGACGAGGCCACCCGCATCATCGCCGACCGTGCCGCAGCCGACGGCGTCCGCCGCGCCGAGGTCCGGAACCGCACCGCGGCCCTCACCGACGCCGACTTCAGCCGCTCCGACTATGGCGTCCGCGAAGCCGCGCAGACCGAAGCCCTGCACCTGCCGCCGCTGCCCACCACCACCATCGGCTCCTTCCCGCAGACCGGCGAAATCCGCACCGCCCGGGCGCGGGCCAACAAGGGCGAGCTCAGCACCGAGCAGTACGAACAGCTCATGAAGGATGAGATCAAGCGCGTCGTGGAGCTGCAGGAAGAGCTCGGCTTCGACGTCCTGGTCCACGGCGAGCCCGAGCGCAACGACATGGTCCAGTACTTCGCCGAGAACCTCGACGGCTTCGACGTCACGGTGCACGGCTGGGTCCAGTCCTACGGCTCGCGCTGCACCCGCCCGTCGATCCTGTGGGGCGACGTCACCCGCAGCGCCCCCATCACGGTGGAGTGGGCCAGGTACGCGCAGTCCCTGACCAACAAGCCGATGAAGGGCATGCTCACCGGTCCGGTCACCATCCTCGCGTGGTCCTTCGTCCGCGATGACCAGCCGCTCGGCGAGACCGCCAACCAGGTGGCACTGGCCCTCCGCGACGAAATCGCCGACCTCGAAGCCGCCGGCATCAAGGTCATCCAGGTGGACGAGCCTGCCCTGCGCGAGCTCCTGCCTCTGCGCAAGGAAGACCAGGCCGCGTACCTGGACTGGTCCGTGAAGTCCTTCCGCCTCGCCACCGCCGGGGCCGGGGACGCCACGCAGGTCCACACGCACCTGTGCTACTCCGAGTTCGGCGCCATTATCGATGCGATCGACGGCCTCGACGCCGACGTCACCTCGATCGAGGCCGCCCGCTCCCGCATGGAGGTCGTCCACGACCTGGAATCCCACGGATTCGGCCGCGGCGTGGGCCCGGGCGTCTACGACATCCACTCGCCGCGCGTCCCGGGCGAGCAGGAAGTCACCGAACTGCTCAGCACCGCCGTCAAGCACGTCCCGTCCCGCCAGCTCTGGGTCAACCCGGACTGCGGCCTGAAGACCCGCGGCTACGCCGAGACCGAAGAGTCCCTGCGCAACCTGGTCCACGCCACGCAGACGGTCCGCGCCGAACTGCTGGAAGCGGCCAGGTAGCAGGCAGCTGACCTGAGGATCAGCCCAACCAACGGGCTGCACCAACGACGGCGGCCGGGCCCCCCCGAAGGGTG